>PBLG01000002.1 GCA_002722315.1 Lysobacterales bacterium
GCTACATTATTGACAACCTCCCCGCTCAAAACGACGAAACCCCTTGAAAGATCAAGGGGTTTGCCAATAAACAGCCGTTTTTTCGATCAGAACTTCAGCCTAGCTGTGATCTCTCAGTAGGTTGTCCACACGGACCGTCCAAGACAGACTGATGGTTACCAAGCGCACCAATCAGTCAAGGAGGTCCGTGTGGACGTACACCAGAATGCCAAGTTGACGCCGCGAGGTCGAGAGGAAATGGTCAAATTGGTGGTCGACCGCGGCTGGAGTCTGCGGGCGGCAGCAGTGGCCTATCAGGTCGATCCGAAGACCGTTTCTCGCTGGGTCGCCCGTTACAAGGCGGAGGGGCCGAGCGGTTTGCAGGACCGGTCCAGCCGTCCGCTCAGTTGCCCGCATCGCACACCAAGAGCCGTGAGCAGGCGTATTTGTCGCCTACGCCGCAGGGACCGGTTAACGATGGCCGAGATCGGCCGCCGGGAGAATGTCAGCCAGGCAACGGTCGCGCGGATACTGGCAGCGAATGGCCTCAACCGCCTCTCCAAGCTTGATCCAAAACCACCCGTGCGACGCTATGAGCATCCGCATCCCGGTGCGATGGTGCACCTCGACATCAAGAAACTGGCGCGCTTCCGCGTGCCGGGGCACCGAGTAACCCGAGTGCCGCGCAAAGACTCCAAGGGCATCGGCTGGGAACGTGCCCATGTCGCCATCGACGACCACAGCCGCGTCGGCCATATCCAGATCTGGCCGGATGAGACCTCGGCATCGGCCTGGCGGGCGCTGATCGCTACGGTGCGCTACTTCCGGTCACTAGGCGTACGCATCGAGCGCATCCTGACCGACAACGGCAGCTGCTACCGCAGCTACCCGTTCGCCCGCTGCTGCCGGCGTCTGGGCATCAAACATCGGCGAACCAAGCCTTACTCGCCGCAAACCAACGGTAAGGCCGAGCGCTTCATCCAGACCGCGATCAGAGAGTGGGCTTACGGCCACAGCTACAATACGAGCGAGATTCGGGCAGCTGAGCTGCCCAGATGGGTCCATCGCTATAACTGGCACCGACGCCACGGTGGCATCGGCGGGAAAACTCCCATCAGTCGTCTAGGACTGGCCGGGGACAACCTGCTGAGACTTCACACCTAGCGAACCTGGCCCGAATCCCGGGGTTCGTCCAGTCTCTCGCGGAGGCGCCGCGCGCGCTCAAGGTAAACCCGCGCGGGCTCGAAATCCGGCACCGCCTCGAGAAGCGACTCCCAGGTTCGAATGGCAAGATCGACATTACGATCGCGCCATGCAACCAGGGCTTCGTTGTGCAGGGAATCGACAAGCTCGGTCCGAAGATCACCGACCAGGGCGCCGGCCTCATCCGAATCCGATTCCAGGCTTGCGGCATTTTGCGCCACCCGGTAGGCCGCGACCAGCTCGCCACGGTTGCGAAGGCGGAGGGCCTCTTCTCGCAGGATATCCGAGCGCAGTTCTTCGCGAGCTTTGACCAGCGCATCGCGCTGAGCCGAAGCACCCATGACCTCCAGCGTGTCCTCGATGACGTTCACGGCACGGGCCAACTCGCCCTCTGCGCGCAATTGGTTTGCGTCCTCCAGCGTCAGCCTGGCGAGAAGCTGGCGGGTGGATTCGGCGCCGACGACTTCGCTCTCGCCCAGCCTGCCGATGAGCATGGCGCGTGCCTGGTCGTTCTGGCCGCTACGCGCCAGGTACTCGGCAACCGACTCTATCTCCGGAATGGTGACCTCTGACGGCGCTCCCGAAGCGTCGGAGGAAGGTTGATCGCGCCTGTCATCGCCATCGTCACCAAGGCTGGCACCGCGCGCGCTCGTCGCGGGCACCCTCAGAACGGCCCCGACGGGAACCTGTGAGGGCACGTCGATTCCATTGAGCCGGGCCAGTGCGTAGAACATCAGCGGGTCGCCGAGTTCGCGCGCCGCGATCAGCGACAGCGACTCTCCCGCACCGACTTCCACCTCGCGATAAGGCCCAGGCAGAAGTCGCTCGGCGGGCTCGTCGATCTGGCGCAGCAGGCTGGCAAGAACACCGGAATCGGGCGCCTCCTGCGCCAACTCCGCAAGCACCGCCCTGGCCGCGTCCCCTTTTCCGGTCTCCAGGTATTCCATCGCCGTTGAGAGGTCAGCCTGCGGGACAGGTTCGGGTACGGGCTCGGCCGGTGCCGGAGGTGGCTCCGGCGACAAAGGCGGCTCGGCCTGGCGCTCCTCGAGCAATCGGCATCCGCCGGCCGCAAGCATCACGAGGACCAGGGCAAGCACCGGCAGTCGCCGGCCAAGACGAACGGTGACCGCGCACCCGTCACGATCGACAGTCTCGCCGGCCGCCGGCTGAATTTCGCATTTAATCAAATCGTCTCTCTTCGCTTGATCGGAATCGTGATCGGAATCGGCTCGAAACCGGTGCAGTCTCGATTCGATCCCGACCCGGGTTGATCGCGTTGGGAAATCATACTACCAACGCTCTCGCCGCGCCTCCCCCGGGCCGGCGGTCAGCCTGCATGCTCGATCCAGATCACCGAGGCCATGCGCCCGGTGAGGCGATCGCGACGGTGGCTGAAAAAACGGTTGCCTTCCGCGGTACATGCACCACTGTCGATCAGTTGTCCGACACCGGCATCCTTCAATTGCTTCCGGGCTATGGCGGGTAGATCGGCCAGCCAGTGACCCTCCCGATTCGCCGTGAACGCCTCTTCCGCGCCGGGAAAGGCGCCATGCACCACGCCGTCTACCTCGTAGTGCTCGCGGCAGATCCCCGGCCCGATCCATGCAAGCAGGCGCGCCGGCCGGACCGGCAAGGCGGCTATGCATTCGGCAATGACGCCGGAAGCAAGCCCGCGCCAGCCGGCATGAATGGCCGCCACGCATGCACCTCCACTGTCTGCGATCAGCAACGGCAGACAGTCCGCGGTCAGCACCGCCGCAACCTGACCGGGACGGTCGGTCCACGCCGCGTCGGCCTCCGTGCCCTGCAACCAGTCGCTCAGATGAATCACGCGATTCCCGTGCACCTGCTTGAGCCAGCGCGGGTCGGCCGGGAGCATCCTGCGCAGAAGGCGTCGATTTTCGGCCACCCGGTTCGCTTCGTCTCCGCTCGCGGCGCCGAGATTGAACGAATCAAAGGGCGCTGCGCTTACGCCACCGAACCGTGTCGTGCAGAAGCCCCGCACCGGTCGCTCGAACGGGGCCGAAATGAATTGTCGTTCGTGGTTGATCACGACGCTTCGTCGCGCACGGGCTCGAGAATCTCGATCAGGCCCGCCATGTCGTCGGGCAACGGCGAGACCACGTCGACTTCAGTCCCGCTGACCGGATGCTCCAGCACCAGCCGCGCCGCATGCAGGGCCTGTCTCGGAAAGGCTCGCCAGGCGGCACGCTGGACCTCCGTGAGACCCGACGGACTGCCTCGCCGACCATACATGGGATCACCGACCAGCGGAAAACCGGCGTGCTGCATGTGCACCCGAATCTGGTGGGTCCTGCCTGTCTCGAGCTTGAGGTCGAGCAGCGTCGCGCCGGCCAGATGCCGGTTGACGCGATAGTGCGTCACGGCTCGCCGGCCGTCGTCGCGCACGACCTGGCGTCTTCTGTCGACCGGATGGCGCCCAAGCGGCGCGTCGACGTGGCCGCCGGCGGTCACGCGACCCCAGACCAGTGCCTGGTAATGCCGCTGGATATCGCGCCGCTTGAGCGCCTGGACGAGGTAGGTGTGCGCCCGCGCCGTGCGAGCGACGACCAGGCAGCCGGAAGTATCCTTGTCCAGTCGATGGACAAGCCCCGCCCGCGGCAGCGCCGCAAGTTCAGGATCGAAGTGAAGCAGTCCGTTGACCAGCGTGCCCTCGGTGTTTCCGGAACCCGGATGGACCACCAGCCCGGCCGGCTTGTCGATGATCAGCAGGTCGGCATCTTCAAACAGTATGGCCAGGCGCATCGCCTGGGGCTCCGGATTGCTGTCGTGACGCTCCAGCACTGCATCCAGATCCATGACCTGGCCGGCGACAAGACGGTAATTCGGCTTCACGATCCGGCCGTCCACGCGCAGGTCGCCGGCTCGGATCCAGCCGGCCAGCCGGCTTCGGGAATAATCGGGCCAGACCGACGCCGCCGCCTGGTCCACGCGCTGGTCGGCGTGGGTCGGATCGACGGTCCAGGAATGGCGCACGGGTTGATTCGGACTCACGAGCACACTTTCCCGGTATCGACTGAATGCAGCTTTAACGCCAAAACCTTTATCATTGCGGGTCTCATAAGGCGGATTCTAATGCGATGCGAATAATATCGATCATTCTTTTGCTGCTCATGCTCGCTCTCCAGGGCTGCGGCGGCAACGACAAGCGCGAAGACGGGCCCAGCGCCGAGGAACTCTACGACCAGGCCAGCCGAGCGCTGAATGCGCAGAATTATCCCGCGGCCATTCGTCTGTATCGCGACCTGACGATCCGCTATCCATTCGGCCGTCATGCCGAACAGGCGATGCTGGACATGGCGTTCGCGCAGTACAAGGGTGGCGCCAACGATGCGGCCATCGAATCGCTGAACCGTTTCCTGCGCACTTATCCGACCCACCCGAACGTCGACTATGCCTGGTATCTGAAGGGACTTGTCAACTATGACGAGACCATGAACTTCCTGCGCAAGATGCTGCCGGGCCGGGCCTCGGACCGGGACCAGCAAGCCGCGCACCAGTCGTTCCGGGATTTCCAGGAGCTGATCCGGCGCCATCCGGAAAGCCGCTACGTGGCCGACGCCAGGCAGCGGATGGTGTTCCTGCGCAACATCATGGCCAAATACGAAGTGCAGGTGGGCGAGTACTACGAGCGACGCAAGGCCTGGATAGCCGCGCTGAACCGCGCCCGCTACGTGATCGAAAACTACCCTGGAGCACCGGCCACCATCGACGCGCTGAAGCTGATGGCGCGTGCATACGAGAAGCTGGACATGCCGGAGCTTGCCGTGGACACGCGCAACGTGCTCGAGCACAGCTACGCCGACCTCATGGACGACGACAAGCGCGCCGGGCTGCTCAGCCGACTGTGGCCCTTTGACTGACTCGACTCATGGCTGAAGCCGGTCGGTCCCTGGCGCACGCGGTTGTCCTGCTCTCCGGCGGACTCGACTCGGCCACCACCCTGGCGGTCGCCGTCGATCGCGGGATGAAATGCCACACCCTGGCACTCGATTACGGCCAGCGTCACCGGGCCGAGCTGGATGCCGCGGAAGCGGTGTCGGCCGCACTCGGCGCGTCCTCCCACCGCAACGTCTCTATCGATCTACGGGCGATCGGGGGCTCTGCGCTGACCGACGACATCGAGGTTCCCGAGGCGGGCACCAGCGGCATTCCGGTTACCTACGTGCCGGCGCGCAATACGGTGATGCTGTCGATCGCGCTCGGCCTCGCCGAGACGCTGGATGCCGACGAGATTCACATCGGCGTCAACGCCGTTGATTATTCGGGATACCCGGACTGTCGCCCGCAATTCATCGCCGCGTTCCAGGACCTGGCCCGCGTTGCAACCAAGCGCAGCGTCGAGGGCGGCCCAGTCGAACTCATCACGCCCCTGATTCACCTGACAAAGGCCGAGATCATCCAGCTGGGTACGGATCTGGGCGTCGATTATGGGCTAACGGTGTCCTGCTACCGGGCCGACGAACGAGGCCGAGCGTGCGGACGCTGCGATTCATGCGCGATTCGTCGCGCCGGCTTCACCGACGCCGGACTGCCCGACCCCACCCGATACGCCTGAATCATCGGGCCCCTGGGGATTCGGCCCGCCCGACGACGGCGCGAGTACGCACCGCCGGACGCCGGCAGGCGCACGCGCAGTAGTTTTGCTAGACGATGACCGTTACGGGGCTGTGCGCGTGCCTGACGACCTTTTCCGACACGCTGCCCAGCAACAGGCTCTGTATCCTCGACAGGCCGCGCCGACCCAGAATCACCAGCAGTTCGTGGTCATCCTCGGTACAGCGGATG
Organism: Lysobacterales bacterium; assembly: GCA_002722315.1. Lineage (GTDB taxonomy): Bacteria > Pseudomonadota > Gammaproteobacteria > Xanthomonadales > Wenzhouxiangellaceae. Next base: position 5,992 of record PBLG01000002.1, read on the forward strand.
ATTTCCTCTGCCGGGTCGCCGATGGAGGTCTCGTCGACGAGCTTGACGTCGGTTTCACCGATCTCGGCGTGGAGCTTGTCGAAAACCCGCTGGGCGGCGGCCTGGGCGGCGTGCTCGATGTCGTCGCGGCTCATCCCGGCCATGCCGATGATCTCCACCGACGAAACCGGGAACACGTAGAAAAGACGAATGCGGGCGCCCAGGGCGCCGGCAAGCCCGAGCGCATAACGCACCGCGCGCAGGGCATTCTGCGATCCGTCGACCGGTACCAGGATTTCCTTGGCTGTTGACATTGCGTTCTCCTCGAGTTGCCGCTTGAACCCATTCCGATTCTACCGCCGGGAAAGGGCCCGATTCATGACACGGATCAATCGCAACGTCAATCACCGCTTGAGCTCAACAACGCCTCGAGTCCGGCCTCGTCGAGCACGTCGACGCCAAGCGCCTCGGCCTTGTCGAGCTTCGATCCCGGGTCGCTGCCGGCGATCACCGCGGTGGTGTTCTTCGAGACGCTGCCGGTCACCCGCGCGCCGAGTCGTTCGAGCCGGGCTTTCGCCTCCGACCGGGTCAGGTTCTCCAGCGAGCCGGTCAGCACGTAGGTGTTGCCCTTCAGCGGCTGTTCTCCGGCCTCCGGCGCCTGCTCGACATGCCATTCGCCGCCGTTTTCGAGCAGGCTGGCGATCACTTCACGATTGCGCTCTTCGTCGAAGAATTCCCGGATGTGCCTGGCGACCACGGGGCCGACGTCGCGGATTGCCTCGAGCGACTCGACATCGGCGTCCATCAGCGCATCGAGATCGCGAAAATGGCGCGCCAGCGCGCCGGCGCTGACTTCCCCGACCTCGCGAATGCCCAGCGCGAACAGCAGGCGTGCCAGCGACACTCTCCGGCTGGCGTCGATCGCCGACACCAGGTTGGCCGCCGATTTCTCGCCCATGCGCTCCAGTCCGGCCAGCGTTTCGGCATCGAGCCGGTACAGATCGGCAGGATCGCCGACCCGCTCGTTGTCCACCAGCTGATCGATGATCCGCGTGCCGAGACCGTCGATGTCCATTGCATTCCTGGCGGCGAAGTGCTCGAGCGCCCGCTTGCGCTGGGCCGGGCAGACCAGGCCGCCGGAACAGCGCGCATCGGCCTGGCCCTCGACCAGTTCGACGTGCGAGCCACAGACCGGACAGTGCGTCGGCAATTCCCACTCGGGCAGCGACTCGGTGCGCTTTTCCACGATCGGCCGGACAACCTCCGGGATCACGTCGCCGGCGCGCCTGACGATCACGTAATCGCCAACGCGTACGTCCTTGCGACGGATTTCGTCGAGATTATGCAGCGTCGCGTTGGTGACCGTGACCCCGCCGACGAACACCGGCTCCAGCCGGGCCACCGGCGTCAGCTTGCCGGTGCGCCCGACCTGCACGTCGATGCGCTCGAGTCGGGTTACTTCCTCCTCGGCAGGAAACTTGTGGGCCAGGGCCCAGCGCGGCGAACGGCTGACGTATCCAAGCTCGCGCTGCTGATCGAAGTCGTCGACCTTGTAGACGACGCCGTCGATATCGAAATCCAGGTCTGCGCGCGCTTCCTGGACCTCCCGGTAGAACGCCAGCAGCGCCTCCAGGCCGCGGGCGCGCCGCGCCATGGAACTGACCGGAAATCCCAGCTCGGCCAGGCGCGCAAGCGCGGCCTGCTGGCCGTCGCCAAGTCCCGCCACGGCGCTTTCGGCATCGACGATGGCGGAATAGGCGAAAAAGCGCAGCGGTCGACCGGCCGTGATCGTGGGGTCTAGCTGGCGCAGGCTGCCCGCAGCGGCATTGCGCGGGTTGACGAAGGTCTTGCCGCCCTCGCCTTCCAGCCCCCTGTTGAGCTCGGCAAAACCGCTGCGCGTCATGTAGATCTCGCCGCGCACCTCCAGCGTATCCGGCGCATCCTCGACCCTCAGCCGCAGTGGAATCGCGCGAATGGTTCGAACGTTCGCCGTGACGTCCTCGCCGGCACGGCCGTCGCCTCGAGTCGCCGCGCGTACCAGCCGGCCGGATTTATAGCGCAGGCTGATCGCCAGGCCGTCCAGCTTGGGCTCGGCGGTATAAACAACGGTCTCGATATCCAGGGTCTCGCGGATTCGACGATCGAATTCGCGCACCTCGTCGTCGTCGAACGCGTTGGCCAGCGAAAGCATCGGCACCTCGTGCTCGACGGTCTCGAAGCCTTCGGCGGCCCGTGCGCCGACACGCTGGGTGGGAGAATCCGGATCCACCAGCTCCGGGTGCGACCGCTCCAGCGACTCGAGCTCGCGCATCAGTCGGTCGTACTCGGCGTCGGGCACGCTGGGATCGTTCAGAACGTAATAGCGATGGTTGTGTTCCGCGATTTCCTCGCGCAGCTCGCGCACGCGCTGCTCGGCGGACTCGGCACTGGACCTGTTCAATGGTTAACGGCTCCGGAAGTCAGGTATTCAGCCCGTTCCTGCGGTCGAAATCGCGCATGTCCTCGCGAATCTGCGCGATCCGCTGGCGGGTGAGCAGGCACTGCGCGTCGTCCATCAGGTCGGCATCCAGCAACTCCGCGAGACGCTTGCCGGTTGCCAGCATCGCGTCCCAGGCATCGAGCGCGCTGACCGGTCCGGGCAGCGTCATGAAAAGCGTCACCCCGGGTGTCTGGAACAGGTTCCAGCCCGACGGGTCGAAGCTGCCCGGACGGGTGATGTTGGCCATGCTGAACACCGGCCGGGTGGCACCGCGGTGACGTCGGTGGAATATCTTCATCTCGCCGAAACGCAGCCCGGCCTTGATCGCCGCGTCCAGCAGGCTCAGCCCGCTGATGCTGCGATCGTCGCGGGCGCGCACGTACAGCGTCACGATCTTGGGTACGGTCGCGTTTTCACGTTCGACGGCCACCGCCTCTCTGCCCGCGGCTTCGCGCACCGGCTCCGACTCGCGCCATTCCCGCTCCGGCGGCAAGTCGACGCGCGGCCTTGCGCTGGAATCGTCGGCGGCACCCCGATCCTCCCCGGTGGATCGCCGCGGCGGCTGGGGTTCGTGCTCATGCGCGGCCGCCCCCAGGTCGGGCAGCGTCGTCTGCAGCGGCTCGCCGAATTCATCGCTCTCGAGCGACGCGGAATCGGGCGGATCGGCATTTTCGGTCGAATTCGAAGCGGCTCCGCCGATGAACGGCTCTCGCCGGCTGTCCTCACGTCGGGATGCGCCCGGCTTCCGCGACGAACCCTCGGGCCTGTGCAGCAGCCAGATCGCGGCCAGCACCCCGAGGCCGATCAGGATCAGTATCAGGCGCAGGTTTTCCATCTCGATTAGCTCACCGGTGAGTTTTGCATCATGACGCGGCCATGGCCACAGCCTTCTCGAGGTCCACCGAAACCAGGCGCGAAATACCCGGCTCGCGCATGGTAACGCCCAGCATCTGGTGCGCGACCTCCATGGTCACCTTGTTGTGAGTGACGAACAGGAACTGGACCTTGTCCGACATTTCGCGCACCAGTTCCGAGAATCGACCCACGTTCGCATCATCCAGCGGCGCGTCCACCTCGTCAAGCAGGCAGAACGGCGCCGGATTCAGGTTGAAGATCGAGAACACGAATGCCACCGCCGTGAGCGCCTTTTCGCCGCCGGATAGAAGATGGATGCGGCTGATTCGCTTGCCCGGCGGCCGCGCCAGGATCGCGGCGCCGGCGGTCAGCCAGTCGTCGCCGACCATCTCCAGGTGCGCGTGGCCGCCGCCGAACAGCCGCGGGAACAGCGTTTCCATGTTCTTGTTGACCTTCTCGAAGGTGTCCTTGTAGCGCGTTCGGGTGGTTCTGTCGATTCGAGCGATCGCCTGCTCCAGCGTTTCGAGCGCCTCGACCAGATCGGCGTGCTGGCGGTCCAGGTATTCCTTGCGCTCCGATTCCTGCTCGCATTCCTGGATGGCCGCCAGGTTCACCGGTTCCAGTCGTCGGATCTTTTCTTCGAGCTGGCCGAGTTCGTCGACCCAGGCCTGGGCTTCGGCATCGTCGGGCAGCTCGGCGGCGAGCGCTTCCAGGTCGCCTTCCAGCTCGGTCACGCGCGCGGCGAAACGTTCGGTCTCGATCTCCAGCTCGCGCATGTGGACCCGGTTCTCGGACTGCTTCTGGCGGATCTGCTCGGCCTCGGAGGCCGCCTGCTGACGCTTGCGATCATGCTCGCGCCACTGCTGCTCCAGGGTCTCCAGCTCGGACCTCGACGCCTTCAGGCGCTCCTCGACCTCCAGCCTGCGGGTCAGCAACATGTCGCGCTCGGCCTGCTGCTCGCGCACCGGGCGATCGCCCTGCGCCAGCGCTTCGGAAAGTTCCACGTAGCGCCCCTGCAACTGGCCGATCTGGGTATCCATGCGCTTGATCGCCTGCTTGAGCGAGTCCAGGCTGGCGCGGCACGATTCCATCTTGAGCGCGTGTTCCTCGCGCTGTTCACGGGCCTCGCGATAGGCCTGCCGGCACTGCTCGCGAACCTGCTGCTGCCGGTTGCGGGCTTCGAGCAGTTTTCGCTCCTCGCCGTCTACCCGCTCGAGTTCGCCCAGCGCCGTCTGCATCTCGCGGCGCGCCTGGCCGATTGCATCCTGGTCCTGTTGCTGGCGCTGGGCGAGCGTCTTCTGTTCCTCTTCCATCGACTTGCGCTGCCGATCCAGTGCTTCACGACGATTGTCCTGGCCGGCCTTGATGCCCGAAAGTTCGGCTGCCCGGGCCTGAAGCTTGCGCACCTCGGCCTCGTGCCGTTCCAGCTGGCCGCTTTGCGCCTTGAGCGTCTCGTCGAGCCGCTCGAGGGCCCGGCGGCGTTCGGCGATCGTCGTCTCGAGCTGATTCTGTTCCTGCTCCAGCTCGCGAATCTGCTGCTGCCGGGCGAGCTGGCCATCGGCTTCCCCGGACTGACGCCCGCGGCGCCATAACCATCCTCGCCCGAGCCACAGGCCGTCCGGCGTGATTACCGACTGGTGCTCGGCCAGTCGACCGACGCGCTCGAAGGCCTCACGCCGGCTCTCGCAGCAAACGACCGTGTTCAGAAGAGCGCCCAGTGCGCCGGCGCCGCTGACCTTTTCGCCCAGAGAATCCGGCGCGGCGTTGACGCCCCGACCGGACACAAGGCCGATGCCGCCACTGTCGGGCAGATCCTGAGGCAGGTCGGCCCCGACCACGCGGGCCGCGAGCCAGCTCTCCAGCACCGTCTCGGTGGCCTGCTGCCAGGCCGGCTCCACGTCCAGCGATTGCAGGAGGCTGGGACATGTGTCCAGGCTCTTGTTCGAAAGCCACTCGCCCATGGCCGGGTCCGGTTCGCGCGGCTGGTTGAGCACGTACAGCGACTCCAGCCGGCCGCGGACCTCGCGCTGACGCCCGCTCGCACTATCGAGCTCCGAGCGCTCCGTGTCGATTTCGGCCCGAATTCCGGCGACCTTCTCTCGCTGCGCGGCGTGATCCTCGCGCGCTTTCTCCAGCCGGCCCTCGATCGATTCCAGTTCCTCTCGGGTCCGGCTGCTTTCCTCGTCCAGCCGGGTTCGCGCCTCGCCATCGTCGTCGCGCAGACGCGCCAGTCGCTGCGACCCCTGGTTCATGCGCTCGTCCAGGTGCTCGATCCTGAGCTTGAGCAGCTCGACCTGCTGCCTGATGCCGGAAGCTTCACCCTGGCAGCCCTGGTATTTCTCGGTGTGTTCGGCGAGCGATTTCTCGGCCTGCTCGAACTGCTCATGGGCTCGCTGCTCGTCGGCGCGCGCCGTCTCCAGCGCCGGCTCCAGCTCGGCCATCCGCCCGGTAACGTCCTCGACCTGGGCGCGATCCAGCACCAGGTGCTGCTGCAGTTCGTTGATCTGGCTCTCGACCTCGGCAAACTCGCTCTTCTGGCGCCGGAGCAGGTCCTGCTGGTGCTCGATAGACTGCTCCAGGCGCGCGATCTCCCCGGCCACCTCGTACAGCTCGGCCTGTACCGACGAGGTCTTTTCCGAGGCCTTGTGCTGCTGTTCACGCAGCGATTCCAGCGACTTCTCGGCTTCCCGCTGGACCGAGACGGCCTGCTCGATGCGCGTTTCGGTTTCTGCCAGCGCGCGGGCCTGAGCGTCCATTTCGGCACGCGCGTGTCGCCAGCGCAGCGCGTTAAGACGCGCTTCTTCCTCGCGGTAGCGTGTCTTGAGCTTGCGATAGCGCTCGGCCGCCTTGGCCTGTCGCTGCAGCTTGCCCAGTTGCTTGGTAACCTCTTCGCGCAGGTCGGCCAGGCGCTCCAGGTTCTCGCGGGTGTGGCGGATGCGGTTTTCGGTCTCGCGCCTGCGCTCCTTGTACAGCGAGACGCCGGCGGCCTCCTCGAGGAAACCGCGCAGATCCTCGGGACGCGCCTCGACGATCTGCGAGATCATGCCCTGCTCGATGATCGCGTAGCTGCGCGGGCCCAGCCCGGTACCGAGAAACAGGTCGGTGATGTCCTTTCGGCGGCAACGGCTCCCGTTCAGGAAATACGCCGACTGCCCGTCCCGGCTGACCTGGCGCCGGACCGAGATTTCGTTGTATTTCGCGTACTCGCCGCCGGCACGGCCGTCGGTGTTGTCGAAAACCAGTTCCACGGTCGCCGTGGTGACCGGCTTGCGAACACTGGAACCGGAAAATATCACGTCGCTCATCGATTCGCCGCGCAGCTGGCGCGCCGAGCTCTCGCCCATGACCCAGCGCACCGCATCGATGATGTTCGACTTGCCGCAGCCGTTCGGACCCACAACGCCCAGCAGGTTGGACGGAAGCTTGATGGTAGTCGGTTCGACGAAGGATTTGAAACCGGCCAGCTTGATTGCATTCAATCGCATTGAGGGGGTCGAGGCTCCGCTTTATTGGTGTCCGATGATACTGGCGAGATGAGTCGTGAGTCCAAGATTGCAATCGCTAATCACGACAATTGTCATGGCGCTTGTCACGGACGATGATTTATTCTATTCAGTCCCATTGTCCGACAATGCTCGTCGAGCGATCATCGCCATCCACAGGAACCGCCTTATGTCTTCCCAACCGAGCCGGGATCTGGAAGTTTTTTCCAACCCGCAACGCGACATCGATTATACCATTCACATCCGGATTCCCGAGTTTACCTGCTTGTGTCCGAAGACCGGGCAGCCGGATTTCGGCGAGCTCCGGATCGCCTACGTACCCGACGAATTCTGTGTCGAACTCAAGTCCCTGAAGCTCTACACCTGGTCGTTCCGGGACCAGGGCGCGTTCCACGAAGCAGTCACCAATGAAATCCTGGCCGACCTCGTCGCCGCGACCCGGCCCCGCTTCATGCGCCTGACGGCCGAATTCAACGTTCGCGGGGGCATCTACACCACGGTTGTGGGAGAGCATCGCGCCGAGCATTGGAAACCCGAACCGCCGGTCCAGCTGCCGTAACCGCCCCGCCCGCCTCAGGGCGGCCCGGCCGACGCATCTTCCAGCGGCAGCATCGGCGTGATCTCGGCGCGCTCGAAAGTCTGCTCGATCATCGACTGCGACTGCTGGCGAACCAGCGTCCGACGTATGCCTTCCCGCACCTCGTCGAGCGACGGCGGCGCCAGCGCGTCGATCTCGGCCACCCGGACGAGCAACCACTTGTCCTGGTACGGCAGCAGGCTCTCGACCACGTCACCGGAGGCCGTTTCGGCCAGCACCGCGGCGAAATCCGCGGGCACCTGGCTGGCGTCTATCCAGTCGGTGCGCCTGGCGACGCGGCCCTCCTCGCTGGCCTGCGCGATGGCGTCGGAGAAAGCCGCGTCACCTGTTCGCAATGCTTCGAGTTGTCGCAGCGCCGGCGCCTGTTCGGGAAACTCTATGGTCTCGATCTGGTAGCGGCGATCGCCGGCCCGTTCGAGCTGAGCCTCGTACACCGCCCGAATTTCCTCGTCGGCAATCGGGTTCTGGCGCTGGAAATGCTCGAGATATCGCACGTACTGCACCTCGATGTCCTTGACCATGCGCTCGGCGCGCACCCGCGGCCGGCTGGAAACCTGCTCCTCGGCAGCGCGGTTGGCCACGGCGCGGATCCGGATCAACTCATCGAGCAGTTCACGCATGCCTTCCGTGTCCTCCTCGTCGATTCCGCGAACTTCCATCAGGAACTCCAGCATCGGAAGCGTCACCGGCGCGCCATCGACCTCGACCAGCACCACGTCGTCGTCGGCGACCAGGCTGCTCGCCGGATCGACGTCGTCATGCTCGCAGCCAGCGATCAGCGCGAGCATCAAGGCCATAAAAGATATTTTTATCAGCTTATTAGCGTTCATTTCAAGATTCTTCCTCAATTGCCAGCGCGTGTATGTCCGTCTCCATCATGTCGCCCAGGGCCGCGTAGACCATGCGATGTCGCACGAGTCGGGGCTTGCCGGAAAATCTCGAGCAGCCGATGCGGATACGAAAATGTCCCCGCCCGTCACGCGCCCCGGCGTGACCGACGTGCAGATGCGATTCATCGATCACCTCGAGACGTTCCGGGGCCAGCGCCGCCTCGAGCAGCGCCCGGATCCGCTCGACCCGTTGCTCGTTCACGGCAACACCTGCACAAACGGCCGTACGTCCACCGACTCCCAGGCGCCGGCGGCAAGATACGGATCGGCCTCGGCCCACGCGCGAGCCTCGGCGAGCGATTCGAATTCGGCCACGATCAGCGAACCGGTAAAGCCCGCGGGCCCGGGATCTTCGGCGTCGATCGCCGGCATCGGGCCGGCCAGGACCAGCCGGCCGTCATCGACCAGCGACTGGATTCTGCCGACGTGCTCGCCGCGGGCGCCGGCACGCGCGGCCAGCGAATCACGGGTGTCGCGACCGTTAATGGCGTAGAGCATTCAAAAGGTCCGGTTGGAGAGTAGGAAGACCACAGTATATCCAGCGATTCGAAGCCCATGCAGCGTCGTGACCCGGCATGCGGCCTGCTAAACTCGCTGCCAATGAACGAGACCCCCGAACCGATCCGGAAACAGTCCGAGATGCCGCTCGCCACGGTTCGCGGAGAACCGTTGCTTAAGCTGCCCGACGACCTGTACATACCGCCCGACGCGCTGGAAGTGTTCCTGGATGCGTTCGAGGGGCCGCTGGACCTGCTCCTTTACCTGATCCGCCGGCAGAATCTCGAGATCCTCGACATTCCGATCGCCGAGATCACCCGCCAATACATCGGCTACATCGAGATGATGCATGGCCTTCGGCTGGAGCTGGCCGCCGAATACCTCGTGATGGCCGCGATCCTGGCCGAAATCAAGTCGCGCATGCTGCTGCCGCGACCCGAACCCGAGCAGGAGGAGGAAGGCGATCCGCGCGCCGAGCTGATCCGCCGGCTGCAGGAGTACGAACGGTTCAAGCAGGCCGCCGAGGATATCGACCGGCTCCCCCGGCTGGAACGCGACATCGTGGTAGCGAATGCGGGCGTGGCCGAACAGCGCCAGGTCCAGCTGCCGCCCGAAGTCGACCTGCGCGAGGTGCTGATGGCGCTCAAGGACGTGATGGCCCGCGCCGAACTGTTCGCCCAGCACCATATCCAGAGCGAGCCGCTGAGTGTTCGCGAGCGCATGAGCCGCATCGTTCAGTCGCTCAAGGGCACCGAATTCATCCGGTTCGAGCAGCTGTTCGACCTGGAAGAAGGCAGGATCGGGGTGGTCGTGACGTTTCTGGCGCTGCTCGAGCTGCTTCGCGAACACCTGGTCGACCTGGTGCAGCAGGAGCTGTTCGGCAGCATCTACCTGCGCGCGCCCGGAGCAGAACAGGCGACGGAATAGTCCAACACAAGGCACTCGAATTCGATGGAAGCGGAAAAACTCAAGATCTGGCTGGAAGGCGCGCTGCTCGCGGCCGGCCAGCCGTTGACCCTTGCCCAGCTCAACAGCCTGTTCGACGAGGACCGTCAGCCCGGCCACGGCGCCATCAGGGAAGCGCTGGCACTGCTCGATGCCGAACTCTCGGGACGCGCGGTCGAACTGGTCGAGGTGGCCGGCGGCTACCGGCTCCAGATCCGCCAGGACCTGATGCCGGTAATCTCCAGGCTGTGGGCCGAAAAGCCGCCGCGCTACTCGCGCGCGCTGCTGGAAACGCTGGCCATCATCGCCTATCGACAGCCGATCACCAGAAGCGAGATCGAGCAGATTCGCGGCGTCTCGCTAAGCGCGAATATCCTGAAGACGCTTCAGGAGCGCGAATGGATCAAGGTCGTGGGTCACCGCGACATTCCGGGCAAGCCCGAGCTGCTGGGGACGACCCGGGTCTTCCTCGATTACTTCGGGCTCAAGGGTCTCGACGACCTGCCCACACTCGCCGAGATCCGGGACCTCGAAAATATCGAGCCGGAACTCGCGCTCAACGACCCCGAACACTCCCAGGCGGCAAACGATGACCAGCAAGCCTCGCAAGAGCACGAAGAAGACGAACAAACGGACCGCGACGAGCCCGAAAACCGCGAGCCGGACGGCACGCGGGAAGAAAACGACGGGCAGTCGGACGAGCACGAGCCGCACGACAGCGACGACGAACAGCCCGATCGGCGGGTCGAAGAGGCCGTCGAAAACGGCCCGGAAGAAGACCGGAACCGGGCCGAAGCGCGGCCGGTCGAGCAGCAAGGACGCGTCGACGAGCCGGAACAGTCGGACGAAGCCGACGAGGAGCGGCCGCCGGCAAGCGGGCGCACGGGCTGAAGCGCGCGCCGCCGCGCCGGACGCCGGGGCCGAACGCCTGCAGAAAGTGATGTCGCGGGCCGGACTTGGCGCCCGCCGAAAGATCGAGGAGCACATCGAGGCCGGGCGCATCAAGGTCAATGGCAAGGTCGCGACGCTGGGCATGCGGGCCGCGGTTGGCGACCGCATACAGTTCGAGGGCTCGAATTACGAGGTCGTCGGCGAACGCAAGACGCACAAGACCCTCATCTACCACAAGCCCGAAGGCGAACTGACCACGCGCAGCGATCCGGAAAACCGCCGCACCGTGTTCGACAACCTTCCGCCGGTGCGCGACGGCCGCTGGATCGCGATCGGGCGGCTCGACATCAACACCGCCGGACTGCTCGTCCTGACCACCGACGGCGAACTGGCCAACCGGATGATGCACCCGGCCGGCCAGGTCGACCGCGAATACCTGTGCCGGATCCGCGGCGAAGTCTCCGACGCCGACCTGCAGCGGCTGCTGCGCGGCGTCGAGCTCGAGGACGGCGTGGCCAGCTTCTCCGACCTGGTGATCGGCGAACACACCGCCGACGAGCACACCACGGGCCATACCTGGTACACGGTCACCATCATGGAGGGACGCAACCGCGAAGTCCGACGCCTTTGGGAAGCGGTAGGCGCCCAGGTCGCGCGCCTCAAGCGGGTCCGCTTCGGCCCGGTATTCCTGCCGGCCAAGCTCAGACCCGGGCAGCACGAGGAACTCGGCGCGAAGGACCACCGCATCCTGCGCGAAGACGTCGGTTTAAAGCCCACGCCGGTAGAACTAACGCTGAAGCGGGTATAGGGCGCACTTCTCTCTGGCGGAAAGAGACAAAAACAGCTCTCGCCTTCGCGAGAGCTGGTTCAGCTTTTCAACGCACAACCAAATACTACCGCTGGTACCTGCGCCCCTTCCACCCGGCCCCGGCGCCGAAATGGTGGCGGACGGCGGAGTCGACGGTCGCGACCAGGAACAGCATTGCCGACAGCGGCAGTGCCGGCGCCCACTTCGCGCCCAGGCCGCTGAAGCGCACCTGGGGCAGGAACGCCAGCGACATCAGAAGCCAGCCGGCCAGGCCCGACACGACAAGCGCCGGGTCGACCCGCACGAGGCCGAGGATGGCGGCCAGCGGCGGCACCGCGAACACCAGCAGCATCAGCAAGAGCACCGCGAGCAGTAACGGCAACGAATGCCGCAGCTGGGTATACGCGGTGCGGCGCACCGTCTCGAGGATGGACGCCAGATCCGGGTGGCGGCGCATGCTCTCCACGCCGTGGCTCAGCCCCAGCCAGATACGCCCGCCCGCCGCGCGTATTCTCGATGCAAGCTCGCAGTCGTCGATCAGCGCGTCTTTCCAGGCCCCGAACGCCCCGATTTTTTCCAGCAATTCGCGTGGCACCAGCACGCAGCCGCCGGCTGCCGCCGCGAACGGGCGATCGTCTCGGTTGACCCAGGCAAATGGATAAATCTGCTTGAAGAAAAAAACGAAGGCCGGCAGCATCAGTTTCTCCGGCCAGCTCGACGCCGGCAGGCGGGCCATGACGGAGACCTGGTCCAACCGGTCTCGCTCGAGCTTTTCCACCAGCGAAGGCAACATGCCCGGCGCGAGCCTGATATCGGCGTCCATCAGGAGTACCAGCGGGGAATCGATCTCGTCCAGGCCCTGTTGCTGGGCCCATAGCTTGCCCGACCATCCGGCCGGCGCAGGCCGGCCGGAGATCAGTCGAATTGCCGGTGCGACAGTCGCCATCGAGGCGACCATCGCGGCAACAATCGCGGCCGTGTCGTCCTGGGACTGGTCGTCGACCACCACCACGGCGGCGACGCCCGGCTGATCCACAACCGATGCCAGCGTCTGCCGAATGGTCGCGGCCTCGTTGCGGGCCGGAATCAGGACGGTCACCGACCTCGTCGTCGCGCCGCCGGGCCGTTGACCGACGCGACCAAGCGGCTCGATGCGCTCGCGCGTGCTCCAGGGCCGCCACGGCAGCAGCAGCACGACCAGCCACAGCGCGGCCGCGACAAGCGCAAGGCCGGTCACCACGCGAGCGTCAGTCCTGGATCACCTGCAGCGGAATCTGTCGGTCGCGCTGGGCCTGTTCGTAGGTCGGGAGATCGGGGGCGTATTCACCCTCGGTCTTCGGCCCGCGCATCCAGGCGCCGAGCGCCTTGACCGGATGGTTGAACGTGTCGACAACGGCAGTGCCCTCGTAACCGCAGTGCGCCATGCAGTTGTCGCACTTGGGGTTGCGGCCAACCCCGTATTCGTCCCACGGCGTTTCTTCCATCAATTCCCTGAAGCTCGACGCATACCCCTCGTCGACCAGCAGGTAGCAAGGCTTCTGCCAGCCGAAGATGTTGTAGGTGGGGTTGGACCAGGGCGTGCACTGGTAGGTCTGGTTGCCGGTGATGAAGTCCAGGTACAGCGACGAGTGGTTCATGGGCCACTTCGACTTTCGCTGCTTGCCGGCGCGGAAGATATCGCGCATCAGCTTCTTGGACTTGTTGCGACCCAGAAACACGTCCTGGCGCGGTGCATGTTCGTAGGTGAAGCCAGGCGACACCGTGATGCCCTCGACACCCAGTTCCGTTGCGTAGTCGAAGAAATCGGCCACGTGCTCGGGCACCTCGCCGTCGAACAGCGTGCAGTTGGTGGTCACCCGGAAACCGCGGTCCAGAGCGGTCTTGATTGCGTCCACGGCCTTTTCGAACACACCGTCCTGGCAGACCGAATCATCATGCCGTTCCTTCAACCCGTCCAGGTGCACCGACCAGGTGAAATAAGGCGACGGCTCGTATTCGTCCATCTTCTTTTTCATCAGGATCGCGTTGGTACACAGGTAGACGAACTTCTTGCGCTCGATGATGCCCCGGACCATCTCCGGCATTTCCTTGTGGATCAGGGGTTCTCCGCCAGGAATGGAGACCATGGGCGCGCCGCATTCGTCGACTGCCTTGAGCGCATCGGCGACCGACATGCGTTTTTGCAGGATGTCCTTCGGATAATCGATCTTGCCGCAGCCGGCGCAGGCAAGATTGCACTGGAAAAGCGGCTCCAGCATCAATACCAGCGGAAAACGCTTCTCACCGGAAAGCTTCTTCTGCATCAGGTACTTGGCGACCCTGTACTGCTGGATCATCGGAATTGCCATGGTTTCTCCAGGTTGCGTTTCGATTTATTGATTGAAGTCGGCCAATGCGCCGACTCGTTGTTCATGGACCGGACCCGGAGATGGCGGAACGCATTTCACCGGATTGCGCGTGAGCGCGGCTTGTTCGGGCCGATTGCTCATGCGTCAGCGGCACGTTCCGACAGTTGTTCGAGTCGATCGCGCCAACGGTCCATCAAGGACTTCCATTCCATCTTGAACCAGGGGGTATAGCGCGCCGGATCGTTTTCGAGTTCGCGCGTGACTTCATCCATCGGCACCCAGCGCCAGTCGGCGATCTCGTCCGGGTGAACACGGACCTCGCCGCCGCCCGATGCACCGATGTAAACGTGACACAACTCGTGCTCGGCGCCGGCGTCACCGAAATCGGCCTGGTAGACGAACTTGTAAACGAACTCCAGCTCGGCGTCCAGCCCCAGTTCCTCGTAAAGGCGTCGATGCAGCGCCTGCTGCATGGATTCGCCCCGCCTGGGATGGGAACAGCAGCTGTTGGACCAGTACAGCGGCCACAGCGGCTTGCCGGCGGCACGCTGCTGCAGCAGCACCCTGCCCCGATTGTCGAACAGGAAGATCGAAAAGGCCCGATGCAAGGTGCCGTGACCGGTGTGGCAGTCGACCTTGGACCGGTAGCCGATCTCGCGGTCGTTTTCATCGACCAGGATCAGGGGTTCATCATCGAAGGATACTTTTTCGCGCACAACCTCACCCATTGCCGAGCTTCCCGCCCACTGTAACCTGCATGGCCTGGTAACCGGCTTCACGCAGGCCCGCCTCTATACGGTCGGCGGCACCCGGCTCCGGAGGACACAGCGCGATGATCGAGCCACCGCCACCGCCGCCGGTGAGCTTCGCGCCCAGGGCGCCGTGACGGCGTGCGATCTGGATCATTTCCTCGAGCTCCCAACTCGAGACCTGCATCGCGTTGAGCAAGCCCTGGCAGACGTTCATCAACTCGCCAAGCGTCTCGAGGTTGTGCGTTACCAACGCATCCACGCCCTCGAGTACCAGCGAGTCGATCTGGTCGAAGATTTTTTCATACAACTCGGGATGGGCCTCGCGCGCCTTGCGGACGCGCGCCACGGTGGCCGCGGTCAGGCTCTCTATGCCGCTGATGCCGACGACCAGCTGCACCGCCTTTTCGACTTCGATCACCTTGCGAAGCGGCGACTCGCCGGAACGGAACAGCATGGTCTGGCCGTAGACCGACAAGGTGTTGTCGATACCCGACGGCGTTCCGTGCGCGATCTTCTCGCATTCGAAGGCCAGTTCGTTGACTCGCTCGTCGTCCAGCCCGAGTTCGAAGCAGCGATCAAGCGCGCGTATCGTGGCCACCGCGATCGCCGCCGAGCCGCCGAGTCCCATCGCCCGCGGGACGTTGGGGAATATTTCCACGCGCATGCTCTCGCGTTCCAGCCCCAGCGTTCTGAAGATCATCGCCAGGGATTTCTCGAACGAATGCTGCTTCTCGGCTGTTCGGTGCAGGCGCTGCTCAACGCCCCAGCGCGGGATGATCAGTTGCACCCCGTCGCCACCACGCTGAACGTGGGCCTGGATGGCCAGCGGCACCGGCGTCGCGATCGCGTGGCGACCGTAAACCACGGCGTGCTCGCCCAGCAGGATGATCTTGCCGTGGCCGCCCGAGACGTTACGCTGCTCCGAAACGGCCTCGGTTTTCTGCTCGAGCGTCTCGCCCGACTCGACGCGGGGCTTGCCGACTTCCTCGATCAACTCGCGAGCTTTCCAGACCTTGATCTCGCCGGATTCTATCAGCCTGTCGACGACCGTCTCGAAGATCTCCGGCGTAGCCCCCGCGGCGGCCACCACGCTTCGGGCATGCAGCGTCATGTGCCCTTGCTGAATGCCTTCGGTGACCAGCGCGCGAATCGCGGAGAAATTCTGGGCCAGTCCCACCGCACCCATTACCTCGGCCAGCTCGCGGGCCGACGTCACGCCCAGCAGTCTGAGATTCATGCCGACAGTGGGGTTTGACTGCAAAGGTCCGCCGACGATACCGACCTTGAGCGGAATTTCCAGCTGGCCGACCAGCGAGCCGTCTTCTCCGCGGGTCCACTGGGTCAGCGACGCATAGTGGGAACCGCGGGCGGCCCAGGCATGGGCTCCGGCCTCGATCGCGCGCCAGTCGTTGCCGGTGGCCAGCGCCACCGCGTCGATCCCGTTCATGATGCCCTTGTTGTGGGTCGCGGCACGATAGGGGTCGATGGAGGCGAACTCGTTGGCCAGGATGATGCCGTCGCGCACCTGCTCGCCGTCGAAGCCGCGTCCGGCAAGCGCTTCCAGCGGAATGGAAACGCGGGCCTTGACCATCGCACGGTCGGTCAGGTTCGAGAGGATGCGCAGGAATACCTTGCCTTCGGCGATGTTCTCGACCAGCGAGGCCACCCCTTCGCACATGGTGTTGACCAGGTTGGCGCCCATGGCGTCACGGGTATCGACCAGCAGGTGGGCCACGACCATGTCGCCGCCCTGCCCCGATGAAGGATGGATAAGCACCTCCAGGTCCTTGGCGCCACCGCCGCGCGCGACCATGTTGGGATGCAGGCTGTTGGCCAGGTTGAGAATCTCGCTCTTGCGCTGCAGCAGCGCCGCCTTTGCCCGCTGGGGGTGCGGAACGTCAACCATCTGAATCTGGCCGATCAGGATGGGCTCGGTGCTTTCGACCGTAAAGCCGCCGCCGGCGCGCGCGATCTTGGCGGCCGAACTCAGCGCCGCGACGATCGAGGGCTCCTCGACCACGAGCGGAATGGCGTATTCCTTTCCGTTGATCAGGAAGTTCAGTCCAAGACCCACCGGCAGCCCCATGACGCCGATGACGTTTTCGATCATCTTGTCGGCCGACTGGATCGACAGCGTGTGATCGCCGCTGACCAGTGCCTGGTAGTCCTGGTTCGAGAGCAGGCCCTTCTTTCGAACTTCGCGAACCCGCTGAGAGACAGACAGCTTGTAGAACTCTGGAATTCGTGCCACGCTGAATCCTTATTGGTTGTCTTCGCCCGCCTCGGGCAATCGGCGCGAGGCGAGCCCGGCACCGTAATCCGATATCGCCAAGTTTAACGGAACACCGCCGCAATCTGCGATGCCGCTCTCGAATACCCCGAGGCTGTCGGGATCCAGCGCCAATGCGATGCCGAGATCGCCGCCACCGGCGCCGCAGCTCTTGTAGACCACGTCGCATTGCTGGCCGAGCTCGGCCAGCCGCCGATGCGGTGGCGTCATGATCTCTGAACCCATGGCCTCCCCCAGCCCGGCCAACGCATCGGCATAGGCCCGGCAGGCCCGGAACAGCTCGACACCGTCTTCGGCCGATGCCGATGCGCGGGCCGCAATCCCGTTCAGGCGGGCAACGAGCCCGGACGCCCCGGCAGGATCACGTCGCTTCCATGCGTCGAACGCCCCGACGTAGTCCGTGGTCTGAGCCGCCTGGCGGGTCCACACGGCTCGCCAGTAGAGATTTCCGGGCCAGGTCACAGGGCTGCAGTCGGCAACCCGTCCGGTCGAGCGAAATCGACCGAAGCCGCCGTAGAAAGCCGCCGCCAGGTCCGCCCCGCTGGCCCGCGCGCCCAACGCCTCGCGATAGACGGGAAGCCATTGCCTCAGCCGCTCGCCCGGTCGGGGCTCACCGGCCGATGCCTCGAACCAGTCGGTCAGGGCCACCGTCAGCGCCGCGCACACGGCGGCGCTTGAGCCCAACCCCAATTTCACCGGCCGTCCGGCGTCGGATTCGAACAGCGCCGCCGAATCGATCTCGATGTCGATAGTCGTGATTTCGTCGAGCGCCCGCCCGAGCGCACGCAGGATGGCGGGGACCAGCCGGCCGGTAAGACCCAGCGCCAGCTCGTCCACCCCCTCACACCGCAGTTGGTCGGCCTCGATCCGCATCGGGGCCTTCCGGATGCCGAGTTGGGGAGCGCTCAGACGACCGGAATCCTCGCGCGCCGATTCGACCCGGACGTCCACGTACCGATCGACCGCCATGACGAGCGCGGGCGCGCCGTCCAATACGGCATATTCCCCGATCAGCAGGAGCTTGCCCGGCGCGCGGGCGCGGGAACGATTCACGCCGACGACCGTGCCTGCTTGTCCAGGCAGGCCGCACCGCCGCCCAGGCCGGCACGCAGGATCTCCGTGACCCCGCGGACTTCGCGTAGCGCGGCCGCCACGGCGTCGGCCGAACCCGGCGCGCATATCGCCTTGACCTGCGGCCCGGCGTCTACGGTAAAGAACACCGGCACGCCGTCGGCGCGCAACTGGCGCACCGTGTGCAGACACTCCATGGTGGTTGCATTGAAGTAAAGCAGCCCCGGACGGGCCGACATGGCAAGCCCGTGCATGGCCAGCGCGCTGGCCTCCGAAACATCGGCCAGCGCGTCGAAATCGCGGGCCGCGATCGCCTCGCGGGCGAGCGCCAGGTCGGCTGGCTGGTTCGACACCCAGGCGGCGTAGAACGGCGAGGTCTGCGAGGTCCGCTGCATGCCCTCGGTCGATCCAACCGATTTTCGGCTCCGGTCGCTGACCGCGATGACGACCTCCAGCGGCCAGTCGTCCGCTGCCGCCAGAGGCTCGGCGATGCTGTCACTGCCGTCCGAACGGTTCCCCCGGTGCATCTCGACGTATCCACCGAAGATCGAGCGTGCGGCCGACCCGGAACCGATCCGCGCCAGCTCCGAGCGCCGGGTCGGCGTCAGCCCCAGGCCGTAGGCCCGGTCGGCCGCGGTCACCAGCGCGGCAAACCCCGAAGCCGACGAGGCCAGTCCGGCGCCGGTCGGAAAGTTGTTGCGGCTGTGGACATGCGCCCGTACACGGCTTCCGCCGATTTCGCGCATCCGTTCAAGCAGCGCCACGACGCGGGCGGAACCGGGGGCGCCGGCCTGGCCGTCGAGCTCGAAGAGATCGTGTTCCAGCGTCGGGTCCAGCTCGACTCGAGTCCGGGTCCAGAGCGTATCCAGGGTGATCGAGATCGACCCCACGTCCGGCAGATTCAGCTGCGCGTCCCGCTTGCCCCAGTACTTGATCAGGGCGAAATTCGCGAAAGCGACGGCTTGGGCCCGGCCCGGATTGGATTGGGTATTCATCAGTTCCGCCAAGGGTGATCTTTCAAGGATAGTCGTTCAATACAGGTTTTGCGATCAGGCCGGCCTGCCGTCCCCCAGCGATGCCACTAGCGGCGCGCATGCGCGAAGGGTTCGGCGCGCCCGGCGCGCAGCCAGGCCGAGCGCGACCAAGCCGCCGGTTTCTCCCGGCGATTCTAGCAAGGCGGCGAGCACCCGGCCCGGGCGTGTCCGCGGTCCGTCCATGCCGGCGATCGCCGCCGCCGGCACGGCGAGCTCGACACGATCGACGATGACTCTGACGACCACCAGCGGAAGTCCTGCGGCGGATGCGACACGACCGATGGCGGCGCTTTCCATGTCGACCGCGACGGCACCGCTGGCCTCGGCAAGCGCACGTTTTTCGGCCACCGAGGTCACCGGCTCAGACGCGCTCGCAAGCGTTCCGCGGTGAATCGGCGCGATCGAACCGAAGGCGCGCGCCAGGGCCTCTGATAGCGATGAATCGGTCGCGGTCACCCGCGCGGTCTCATCCACCACCCGCTCGGCGAGCACGATATCGCCCGGTCCGCCGCACCCGAGCGCGCCCGCCGTTCCCCAACTGACAAGACAGACCGCGCCGCGCGCGATTGCACGCTCGGCCCCGGCCGCCGCCGCAACCGGGCCCGGGCCGGTCGTTTCCAGCAGCAGCCGCTGCTGGCCGCCCTGGCAGCCCGCGAAGGCGCCCATTTCCCAGTTCAGCGCCGCAACAATCCCGAGTGGGCCGGCTAGGTCCGCTGCCACGAGCGCCGCGCCGCCGCCAGCGCCCAGAGCGGGAAGTAGCGCGAATAACCGTGGTACTTGAGGTAGAACACGCGCGGAAAACCCGGCGCCGTGAACCATGGATCGGGCCAGTCACCTCGTTCCGACTGGGTGCGCGCCAGGTACTCTGCGCCACGGTGCACGGCGGGACTGTCACCGCGCCCCGCCGCGATCAGCCCAAGCAGTGCCCATCCGGTCTGGAACGCGCGAGAGCAGCTGCCGGTACCCGCCTGGTCGGGGTCGTGATACGTCTGGTTGCCCTCTCCCCAGCCCCCGTCGGCGTTCTGGCAGGCCTCGAGAAAGGCGACCGCACGGGTCATGGCCTCCCGGTTGCGTTCCGCCCCGTCTGCACCCAGCGCGACCAGTGCCGACCAGGTACCGTAGATGTAGTTGGTGCCCCAGCGGCCGAACCACGAACCGTCCGGCTCCTGCTCGGCCAGCAGGTAGCGGCGGACGCGCTCGCGTTCGCGCTGGAAACGAGAATCCTCCAGCAACGCGAACAAGGTCAGGCAGCGCGCCGAGACATCGGCGGTCGGAGGGTCGAGCAAGGCCCCGTGATCGGCGAACGGGATCTCGTTCAGGTACTCGGCGCTGTTGTCGATGTCGAATGCACCGAAACCGCCGTTGCTGCTCTGCATCCCGGCCAGCCAGACGGCCGCACGCTCGACCGCCGTGCGGTACCGTTCCGGATCGTGCGCGTGCATCGCCCACGCGACCATGGCCGTGTCGTCCAGGTCAGGGTAGTGATCGTTCCGGTACTGGAACGCCCAGCCGCCGCCGGCCAGCCCCGGCCGCGCTCGGCGCCAGTCGCCCGGCGCATCTGTGATCTGGCGTTCGACCAGCCAGTCGAGACCTCGTCCCGCCGCCTGCACCGCCTCGGATTCGCCCGATGCATCCAGCGCCAGGGCCGCGAGTCCGGTGTCCCAGACCGGCGATACGCAGGGCTGGACATAAGTCCTCTCCGGCTCGTCAACGATCAACCCGCGCAGCGCGTCCCGGGTCTGGATGCGCAGCGGATGATCCTCCCGATAGCCCAGTTCCTTGAGCGCAATCGAGGCATTGACCATGGCAGGAAAGATCGCGCCCAGCCCGTCCAGCCCGTTCAGCCGTTCGATGAACCACTGCTCGGCGCGCTTGAGCGCATGCCGGTGCAATCGGCGGGGAATCATCCATTCGGTATGGCGTCCCAGCGCTTCGAGCCAGAGGAACATCCGGTTGAGCGGCGAGCGGACTTCGAACCACTTTCGCACCGACTCCGGTGCCTCGACGAAGCATTCGCGAATGCCTGTGCCGGTGGGATTGGCCGCCCTCGCCCTCAGCGAATAAAGCACGAACAGCGGCACCATGACGGTCCTCGACCAGTAGGAAATCCGATCCAGCGAAAACAGGAAGCGGCGCGGCAGCAACATGATCTCGGCCGGGATGTAAGGCACCGCGCGCCACGGCACCTGTTCGAACCAGGCCAGCAGGATGCGGGTGAACACGTTGGTCCGTTCGGCGCCGCCGTGATCCAGGATCCAGCGCCTGGCGCGCAGCATCGGCTCGTCGTTCTCGTCTCGACCGCTGAGCTTGAGTGCGAAATAGGCCTTGACCGTGCAGGAAAGATCACCGTTCCCACCGTGGAACAGCGGCCAGGAACCGTCTTCTGCCTGGCTTTCGAGCAGGAATTTCGCAATTCTCGCTTCCAGCGCCGGATCCCGCTCGTCCATGTAGTGCAGGTAGCAGATGTACTCGGCCGGAATCGTGCAATCGGCCTCGAGCTCGTAAATCCAGTGACCATCGGTCTGCTGATCGGCCAACAGGCGCTCGATGCCGCGGCGCAGCGCGGCCTCGACCGAGGTCGCGGTACCATCGTCGGCCGGCGATGAGACGCTCGCGTCGGCCGGCGTCGTTTTCGCAGTAGCAGTAGCGGTTTCGGTCAAAGTATTCATGCCACCCTTGATGACGCTTGAAGATCAGTTCGCACTCAGCGAATCCTGCAGTTCGTGCTCGCGGTATTCGGAATGCCCGGCTTCCGCCCTGGCCGATGCATTCCGGGAAATCGCGTCCAGCCCTTTGGCGACCCCCGGGTCGGACTCGGGCAAGCGTCGCGAATCGCGACGAAAAAGACCGCGCAACAGTGCATCGCTGCTCGCCATCAGTCCATAGCGTCGAACGATTCTTCGCACGTCCACCCGCGAAATCTTGACCTCGTCGCCCGATTCTAACACCGGATTGCGATAAATGTTGTCGAGGGTCGGAACGGCCATTCCCAGCGCCCACAGGCAGAATCGCCGGATACCGAGATAGCGACGCGGAATCAGCAGGGTATAGCTCAGCGCATTTCGCAGGTGTCCGTGCGCGATCACCGCCAGCCGCTCCATGCCGGCCCTGAGCCTGTCTTCGTCCAGCTCCGCGATAAGGTCGCCCTGCCCGTCGGGCGACAAACCGAAAGCGGTGCGCGGCAGCCAGCAGACGCCGCGCTCGCGGTCGGCCTTGACGTCCTTGAGGATATTGGTCATCTGGAGCCCCTGTCCGAATGACGGGGCCAACCGCATCAACTGTCGCCGACGCCGTGCAATTGCCGCCGAGTAGTCGCAGAAAAGTTCGGTCAGCATTTCGCCGACCACGCCAGCGACGAAGTAACAGTATTCGTCCAGCCGCTGCTGTGAATCCAGCCCCCGCAGACCCACCTGCTGCTGGAACCGGTGCATGCCGTCGCTCATCAGCGAAACGCAGCGGATCAGCGCGTGTCGCTGAACCTCTCCGAAGCTGCGGGTCACTTCGACCACCTGATCCAGGCGAGCGACGAGATCACGCTCCGCGGCCAGGGTTTCGGGCGCGAGTCGCGGCGCGAGGCTCTCCGCGAATTCGGCCGCCGAGCAAGTGCCCTGGAGCACATCGATGAATCCACGACCGCAGGCCCGCTTTTCAGCCACCGACAGCCCGGCATCGTCTTCGATCGTATCGGCGATCCGGCACAGCAGGTAGGCGTTGGTGACCGGAACCCGCAATGGGCCGGGAAGGGAGGGAATCGTGAGGGCGAAAGTGCGCGAAACGCCGCCGAGACTGAGCGCCTGGAACTCCAGCGCCGACTGCAGCGACGGCTGTAGTGCCGGCCGTCGGGACGAGCGTGTCGACGCTTGTCGCGGCGAGCTCACCGACCGCTTCCGCGGTGATCCGCCAAGCTTATGAACATCGTTCATGAGTTTCTCCTGCGGGCTCCCTTGCGCATTGATTATATTTTATTCGTTCCGACGTGCGCCGCCAGGTCCGGCGCGCCCGTCGTGTATTGCGACTTGAGGGCCAGGCGCGAAACCCGGAGCCGGCCCGGCCGTCATTATGAACGTTGTCGTCAGTGACCGGGGCACCTCTCCAATGCTTTCAGATGCTCCCAAGCGCTTACAATCGTGATTTGTGCGCCGTCAGGGTTTTCGAAGATGGGTTTCAGCGAAAGGGCAAACGGGTATATCGAACGGGTCGAGGCGACGCTGGACCGGTGGCTGCCCGCCGAATCCACCGAGCCTAGAGCGCTGCACGCGGCGCTCAGATACGCGGTATTCAACGGTGGCAAGCGCATACGACCGCTTTTATCCTTCGCCGCAGCCGAGGCCGTCGGCCTGTCGCCGAAAGGTGTCGATGCGATGGCCGCGGCCGTGGAGCTCATCCACTGCTATTCGCTGGTGCACGATGACCTGCCCGCGATGGATGATGACGACCTGCGCCGCGGCAAGCCGACCGTCCACAAGGCCTTCGACGAGGCGACCGCCATTCTTGCCGGCGACGCCCTGCTGACGCTCGCGTTCGAGGGCATGGCGCGGGATCGCGCTTCGTCCCGGGCGATCGGCGAACTGGCGGCGGCCGCAGGCTCCGGCGGGATGGTCGGCGGACAGGCGATGGACCTGGCGTTCGAGGCCACGAAACCGACCCGCGAAGCGCTCGAGACGATGTTCAGAAAGAAGACCGGCGCACTGATCCGCGCCGCCGTGGTCATGCCCGTGGCCGAGCGCGGCGCCGACGACCCGTCCCACCGGGCACTGGGCGAGTATGCCGAGGCAATTGGTCTTGCATTCCAGATCGTAGACGATCTCCTGGACATCGAGGGTTCCACCGAGGAGATCGGCAAACCCGCCGGCTCCGACGAGGCCAGGGACAAGGCGACCTGGCCGGCTTTGTTCGGCCTCGAGGCCTCGCGGCGGCACGCCGACGATCTGACCGAAGCCGCCTGGGCCGCATTGGCGCGCCTCCCCGGCGACACCGACGGCCTTCGCTGGCTTGGAGAGCGGATCGTCCGGCGCCGGTCCTGACCGCCGCGAAGCGAACGAAAGAGCGTGAAGAAGCGTTGATTTTTCGTCGACGCAGGGAACGTAAACTGGGTTCACAAATGTGAATTCACACGCCACCCAGGACGCTCCAACCATGAACGAAGAAGTTGCAAACGCCACCATCCTGCTCGTCGAGGACCACGACGACCTCGCGGCGACGGTCGGGGCCTACCTCGAAGGCTGCGGCTACGCGATGGACTATGCCGCCGACGGCTCCATCGCGCTGAATCTTCTGGAAGACAATCTCTACGACGTCATCATCCTCGACCTCATGCTGCCAAAGGTCGACGGCATGAAAGTCTGCAGAAAGCTTCGCGATCGGGGCGATTCCACGCCCATCCTGATGTTGACCGCCCGCGATCAACTCGACGACAAGCTCGAAGGCTTCGAGGTCGGCGCCGACGACTACATGGTCAAGCCGTTCGAGATGGAGGAGCTTTCGGCACGCATAAGCGCCCTGCTGCGCCGCGCGCGCGGCGAGGTTTCGGACGGCGCGATCCGGGTCGGCGACCTGGTGTTCGATCCCCGTACCATGCGCGTCGAGCGCGAGGGCCAGCGCCTTAATCTCTCCCCGACCTCGATCCGCATCCTGCGCATCCTGATGCGCGAGTCACCGCGCCTGGTCAGCCGGGAACAGATCGAGAATGAGCTTTGGGGCGACATGCTGCCCGATTCCGATACGCTCAGGAGCCATATGTACAACCTGCGCAAGAGCATCGATCGGCCGTTCGAGACCAAGCTTCTGCATACGGTGCAGGGGATGGGGTTCAAGCTCGCCCACCCCGACGACGCCTGAAAATCGCGTTGGAGCTACTGCGCGGCGCGCTGCGGGCGTCCGGCGGTGCTCGACATCCTCACGTACTTGCTTGTACGCTGCGGTGTCTGTGCGCCGGCGGCCACCCGCAGCGCGCCGCTCGTGACGCTCCAACGCGATTTTCCCTTCGTTTGCATCGGCCGGTTCCGCAAGGCCCGGCGGTGCTCGACATCCTCACGTACTTGCTTGTACGCTGCGGTGTCTGTGCGCCGGCGGCCACCCGCAGCNCGCCGCTCGTGACGCTCCAACGCGATTTTCCCTTCGTTTGCATCGGCCGGTTCCGCAAGGCCCGGCGGTGCTCTACATCCTCGCGTACTTGCTTGTACGCTGCGATATCCGTGCGACCCGGTCCCGATCAGAAATCCTGATCCTTTTCTCTCGCCTTTCCCTGGAACGCCTGCTTGCTGGCCTTGGGGAAATTCACCCGGAATACCGTGCCGGCGCCGAGTTCGCTGTCGACCTCCAGCGGCCAGCCGAATCGGCGGCACAGGCGACTGACGATCGCCAGTCCGAGCCCGTAGCCCTCGTTGGACCGGTCGTGGGCGCGATAGAAGGGCTCGAAGGCCCGTTCCAGGTCGGCTTCGCTCATGCCGCAGCCGGTATCGCGGATGACCACCGAATGCTCGTCGATATGCACGCTGACCTCCCCTGCTTCGGTGAAGGTCATGGCGTTGCGCAGCAGGTTGTGGAAAATGATACCCAGCACCCGCTCCGGCGCCTCGGTCTCGAGCAGGCAGTCGGCCGTCATGCTGGTCTTGATCTCGGGCTTGTTCATGGCCCGCCGCACCTGGTCGAACTGCTCGGACACCAGGTCGTTGAGCACCACCGATGACCAGGCCAGCTTGGATTCCGATTCGCGCGCGAGTATCAGCAGCGTTTCGACCAGCGATTCCATGTCGCGAACGGTGCGCGCCATGCGCTCGATCACCTCGTCGCGCTTGGGCAGGTCGGGAAATTTCTGCAGCAGTTCGAGATTGCCCTTGATCACCGCAAGCGGCGTCCGGAGTTCGTGCGAGGCATTCCGGGTGAAGTTGCGCTCGCGCGCGACGAAGCGCTCCAGTCGACTGCTGAACTGCTCCAGAGCGTTCATCAGGGCCAGCACTTCGGGATCGGCGGTATCGCCGAACTCGCCGAGCTTGAACGCGTCGAAGTTGCCTTCCTGAAAGTCGAAACTGCGCACGGCGTCGGCCAGCTGGACGATGGTGGAAACCGCACGCCGGCTCAGCACGTAACCGACCCAGGTCAGCACGTAGATCAGCAACAACACGCCGGTCAGCGGCGCGATGCCGAAATAGAACGCCAGGCTGGAGACCTGCATCTCGTCGAACACCAGGATCAGACGCTTGCCTTCGTGCTCGGAAACGTGCACCACCGGATCGCGTCCGGCGGGCGTGTGTTGCCGCCCGAAACCGGGTTCCACACCTTCCAGCCATTCGGGCAGTTCTCGCCCTTCCCCCCGGGCAAAGTATCCGCGCAGGTTGTTGGTGTTGGGCAGCGGAAACGACGGGTCCTTCTCGTAGTGGGACCAGAAATGCTCTGCCTCGCCGTTGAGCGCTTCGCGCACCAGAACCTGCTCGACGACGAAGGCGGCGGCGTAGACGCCGAGCACGGTAGCCACCGAGATCGCCAGGATCTGCAGCACGAAGACCCGGATCAGCTTGGCCTTGATGCCGCCCCGAAAGAAACCGCCCAGCGCGCTCATTCGCCGTCCGGCTCCGTATTTCCATCACGACCCGGACCGCCCATGCCGTCACGATTCTGAAAAAGGTAGTGACCGACCATCCACTCGTTGCCCCGTTCGAACGCGAAAAGCTCTTCGCAGGCCATGAAGAACATTCGCCAGCGCTGCAGCTGAATCGCGTCGCCGCCCAGCGTCTCGAGCACGCCCTCCCGGTCGGCGTCGAGCCTGTCGAGCCACGCCCGGGCCGTTCTCGCGTAGTGGCTGCCGTTGACCAGCCAGCGCCGGCCGAACCGGAGATCTCGCTGGAAACACAGCAGCGTATCCGCTGCCGGCATCAGCCCGCCCGTGAAGAAATGGCGGCCCATCCAGTTGTCTTCGCCCTGGGTCTCGAACGGGTACATCAGCGTACGATGACAGAAAATGTGCACGAACAGTAACCCATCGGGCGTCAACCAGTTCGAAATTCTGCCGAGCAGCTGCCTGTAGTTTCTGACGTGCTCGAACATTTCGACCGATACGACCCGATCGAAACCGGGTTCCACCTCCAGCCGGTTGACGTCGCAGGTCAGGACTTCGATGTTGACGAGCCCGCGCCGGGCCGCCTCGCCCATGATGTATTCGCGCTGCGACGACGAGTTCGACACCGCAGTGATGCGACTTCGAGGGAAATTCGCGCCCATCCACAGCGTCAGGGATCCCCAGCCGCAACCGAGCTCCAGGATCCGCTGACCGTCGGCAAGCCTTGCGCGTTCGCAGCTCACCTGCAACATGCGCGCCTCGGCGCCGTCCAGGTCGTCGGTGCCGGCATCCCACATGCCCGACGAATACTTCAGATGCCGGCCGAGTACCCGTTGATAAAAGGCCGCAGGCACCTCGTAGTGCTGCTCGTTGGCCGCGTCGGTCTCGATCGCGATCTCCGACCGGGAAAGTTGGTCGATACGGTCGGCAAACACCTCGGCCTGTTTTTCCGGATCGTCGACGTGCTCGTCGCGAAGCCGCTTGCGCAGAAGCCGCCTGATTCCCATTCTGACAAGCCAGTCCGGCAGTCGGCCACGCTCGGCGAAGTCTGTAGCGTTCATCCGCGCAGGGCCTCGGCGGCTTGTGGCTCGAGCTTTCCCCGCCGGCCATCCTGCCCTGCCTGGCGAAACAGCAGGCCCACCACCAGCCCCCATATCGGGCCGACGCAGAACATGACCAGCCACGACGGGGCCAGCCAGGTCACCGCGCCGAGGCTCGCGGCAACGCTATAGGACATCGGCGAACCAACCGTTGCCAGCAGCATGAACAGCCGCCAGCGGCGACGGAACACGCCGAGCGAGTGATTGACCGTCAAACCGAGCGCAACCCACAGCAACAGGAGCCAGACCGGTATGAAACCGGGCGCCGGCCACGCGGTCGCATATTCGACGATACCGGCGCGAACCCACAGCGTATCGATGACGAGGCCGGTCGCAACGAACGCGCCGACGACGAACGGGTCGCGGCGGTGCCTGCGCGACGGCTGGAGTTGCCAGGCGGCGAACAGGCCGACCTCCAGCGCGCCCGGCCACAGCAGCCCAGAGGCCGCGCCGATGACGCACGCCGGCCAGCTGAGCTGGAAGAACGCCTGGTTGATCCAGAAACCGCGCGCGCTCATACGCGGTTTCCAGTGAGTTCGGGCTTGCGGTAACCCGGCGCCGCCATCAGGAGATGCACGTCGCTGATCGCGCGCTCGAGAAATCCTCCCTCGCAATAAGCCAGGTAAAAGCGCCAACGCCTGCGGAATGCATCGTCGAATCCGATATCGGCCATCTTGTCCCAGCTCGATTCGAACCGTTCGCGCCAGTGCCTGAGCGTGCGCGCATAGCTGTCGCCGAAATCGAACAGCTCGACCAGGCCGAGATCCGTCGCCTTGCCCATCGCAGCCAGGATCGCCGAGGTCGAGGGAATGAAACTGCCCGGAAAGATATAGCGCTTGATGAAGTCGACGCTCTTGAGCGCGTTCTCGTAGCGGTAGTCCTCGATCGTGATGGCCTGGATCAGGGCCAGGCCGTGCGGCGCCAGCCGCTCGCGAACGACGCGAAGGTAGGTCTCGAGAAAGTCGGCACCGACCGCCTCGATCATCTCGATGGACACTATCTTGTCGTAGCGACCCTCCAGCTCGCGGTAGTCCTGCATCAGGACCTCGACGCGGTCTTCCAGGCCGGCCGTGCGGACGCGCTCGCAGGCGTGCCTGTACTGCTCGGCCGAGATCGTCGTAGTCGTGACCCGGCAGCCCGTGCGCTCGGCCATGAATACAGCCAGCCCGCCCCAGCCGGTGCCGATTTCCAGCAGGTGGTCGTCGGGACCCAGTGCAAGCTTCTCGGCGATGCGCGCCAGCTTGTTCTCCTGGGCCTGGTCGAGCGTATCGTCCCGCGACAGGTACAGCGCCGACGAATACTGCATTCGCCGGTCCAGCCATGCGCCGAAGAACTCGTTGCCCAGGTCGTAATGCGCGGAGATATTGCGGCGGCTTCCGGGCACGGTGTTGCGCGCCAGGCGGTGAAGGCCGCGTAGAAGCCAGCCGTAAAGGCGCGCGCTACCCTGCTCCATGCGGTCAAGGATTCTGCGATTGGCCGCCAGCAGGCGAATCACCGCGACCAGGTCGGGAGAATCCCACAGCCCGGCCACGTAGGCTTCGCCGGCACCGACGCTGCCGCCGGTCGCCAGCATCCGCCAGAACGTGCCAGAGTGCACGTCGACGCGGGCCCGGATGCCGCCGCCGCCATCAAGCACCCATTCGCCGTCGGCGTCGCGAATCACCAGCCGTCCGGTTTCAAGACCGGAAAACCTGGCCAGAACGGCCTTGCGGCAGAGGCGCTCGAGCCGAGCGCGGGCGCCGCCGGATAACGGCATGTCGCCTGCAGCGGTGTTTTCGGGTGTATCAATCGACATTTCTTGTCAAGAACCTCTTGTTCCGGATGCGGCTGCGCTGTCTGGATGGCTGATGAATGGTATGCGCTTGAGCCAGAGACGCAAGGCCTGGTAGTAGATGCCCGCCGACACGCGCAACGTCATGAATGGAAATCGAAGCGGCATCCACAGCATCCGACGCGCCGTCATCTCCTCCAGCTCGAGCCGCATCCCCATTGAAAAGCATTCTGCTTGGTCGCGCATGACCCGCATGTGAACATCGATGCGCTCGGATTCGTAGCGAAAGCGCCAGTCGTAGCGCAAGTCCATCGGCAGGAAAGGCGAGACGTGGAACGCCTTGTCGAATTCGAACCGGAACCCCGGACCCGATTGCCCCCGCGCGTCGAGAACGTAGGCGTGGCGTTCGTTCCACGGCGTGTTGTGGACATCGGCCACGATCGCCTGCAGGGCGCCGCTCGCAGCTTCGCAGAAGTAGAACGAAACCGGATTGAAGCACATGCCCCATTGACGCAGATGCGTGAGCATCCGGATACGACCCGACGGCCTGAAGCCCAACTGCTGCTCGACGCGGGCTCTGACGGCATCGCCCAGCATCAAATCTGCGGGACCGATGTAATCGCGCCTGCGCAGCGTCACCAGGTTGAATCGCTCGACGGACCAGAACGCCGATTCGCTGAATCTCTTCTCGATCTCGTCTACATCGAGCAGGCTGAGCCACATCCGGTAACGGAACGCGTGCGGCCTGGGCGAGTACCGCCGATGCCAGACGCTGCCGGTGGCCACGCTGTCACGCAGCATCCCGCACCTGCTCGCCCGAGATCCCGTCCAGTACTCGCGCCGCAGAGCGCACCGCATCCTCGTGGAAACCCCAGCCCCAGTTGGCGCCGCAGAACCATAGCCGGTCCACACCGTTGATTTCGCCGATCCGCTTCTGCGCCGCTCGCGAAGTCGGCGTGTAGACCGGGTGCCGGTAGTTCCGCCTGACCAGGATTCGCTCGGGATCGATGCGGTCGGTCTGGTTCAGCGACACGATGTATGGCGTCTTGCCGGGAATGCGCTGCAGGCTGTTCATGTAGTAGGAGATGCCGGCCGCTTCCGGCGCCTCACGGTCGCGGCGCACGTTCCAGCTTGCCCACGCCTTCCGGTTGATCGGCATCCGCCCGGCATCGGTGTGCAGCACGGTTTCGTTGGGCTGGTATTCGAAAGCACCCAGCACCGACCGCTCCGCGTCGGTCGGGGCTTCTATCATCGCCAGCGCCTGGTCGGCGTGGCAGGCAAGCACCACCTGGTCGACGACCGTATCGAAGCCGTCGGCGACCAGGCGCACGCCGCCGGCGCTGAGGCGCTGTATCGAGTGGACGGCGCGGCCGGTGAGAACCTGTCCGTCGAAGCGCTTGAGCGCTGCTTCCACGTAGCGCTGGCTGCCGCCTTCCACGGTGCGCCAGACCGGCCTGCCGGCGGCCTGCAGCATGTCGTGATTACGCATGAACTCGATCAGGTACTTCATTGGAAATTCGCGTATGGCCCGGCCGGGCGACGACCATAGCGCCGCGGCCATGGGAACGAGATGGTCGCGCCCGAAGGCCTCGCCCAGCCCGCTGGTTTCCAGCCACTCGCCCAGCGTGACCCGCTCGTCCAGGCGCTCCAGCAGTACCGGTGCGCGGCGGTAGAACCGAAGGATATCTCTGACCATGCCGATGAAGCGAGGATTCAACAGGTTCCGACGCTGGCAGAACAAACGGCTGAGACTGGTAGCGTTGTATTCGAGCCCGGTGATCTCGCAGTGCACGCCGAAGCTCATGTCGCTCGGTTGGCTGTGGACTCCGAGTTCCTCCAGCCATGCCGAAAACAGCGGGTAATTGGGCGGATTGAACACGATGAAGCCGGTATCGACGGCCACCGGGGCGGGATCGACATCAAGCGGGCCAGGATCGACATCGACCAGGTGGGTGTCGGTGTGTCCGCCGATTCGCCCGGCGCGCTCGACCAGGACCACCTCGTGGCGGCCGGCCAGGTGCCAGACCGTATAAAGGCCGGCAACCCCGCCCCCGACGACCGCGATGCGCATCAGCCCCTGACCCGCCGACATTCGAGAAAGCCGCCGGGCACCGGCTTGAGATCGTATACCAGCCCCGCGGCGGCCATGGCCTTGAGCACCAGGTAGCTGATGTCGAGCTCCCACCAGTAAAAGCCCTGACGCGCCGAGCCCGGGAAGTGATGATGGTTGTTGTGCCACCCCTCGCCCAGCGTCAGAAGCGCCAGCCAGGCGTTGTTTCGCGAGCGGTCCGGGGTGTCGAACCGGCGCGTACCGAAGCGATGGGCCAGCGAATTGATGGTCAGCGTCACGTGGATCAGAGCAACCGTGGACACGAAATATCCCCAGATGAGCATCTGCGCCCCGGTAGTCCCCAGGGAAGGCGCAAACACTTCGAGCAACGCGCCGAGCCCGAACATGCCTGCGGCGTAGGCGAGCGGCACGATGACGTCGAACCGGTCCAGCCAGCGCAGCTCGGGAAAGCGTGCGAGATCAGGAATCTGCGACCACTCGGTTTCGAAATGCGATCGGCTGAGAAACCAGCCCATGTGACTCCAGAGCAGTCCCTTGCGCGGTGTGTGCGGATCGCCGCTACGATCGGCCCGCTTGTGGTGGCGGCGATGGTGGGCAGCCCACCACAGCGGTCCGCGCTGCGTGGCGCTGGCTCCGATGAGCGCGAAGATGAACTGAACGGGCCGTGACGCCCTGAAGGCGCGATGCGCGAAGTAGCGATGATAGAAGGCGGTAATCGCGAACATTCTCACCAGGTAGCTGGCCAGGCAAACCGCGACCGCAACCCAGGAAACGCCGACCCAGAGCACCGCCAGACAGGCCAGGTGCAGCGCGATGAAGGGCAATACCCGGGTGTAGTCGACCTTGTGGGCCCGACCGGACATATCCGGGCCTGCGGCGGCCTGGCTGGAGTCGAACCAGGCCGCGATGGAGCGAAGTGCTTTCACGATATAAACGGTCGCAGCAGCGGGACAGGGGCGCAATGATTGCCTCTGCCGGTGAATCCGTCGTGAACCCGCTCCTGAACCAACGGGGGCGTTCACCGCAGCTTGACGTCGTGCGCGAACAATGCGCCGATGTCAAAGCCATTTCTCATTCTTGCGTTGCTGGTCGTGGCGGTCCTTGCATGGATCGCGACGCGACCGGCGGCTCCGAAACCCTTCGCCGCCGACTATCAACGGGCCCTCCAGGTACACCCTGGCAGCAACACCGCGATAGACGTCGGCCTCGAAAGTTTCGCCGCGGTCTACGCAGACCTCACTCACCCCGACATCGCCGACCGCGTCGCCCGCCTCTACGCCGACCCGGTCTATTTCAACGACTCCCTCAAGACCTTCCAGTCGCGTCAGCCACTGGTCGAGTACATGAAGGCCACCGGCGCCATGCTCGACGACAGCTCGGTCGAAATCGAGCAGGTGCTGCGCGACGGGAGCGATGTGTTCGTTCGCTGGAACATGAGATTCAAGTCCAGCGCTCTCGGCAGGGAAATCAATTCGGAGTCGATCGGCATGACACATCTTCGCTTCGACCCCGAAGGCCGGATCGTGCTGCACCAGGATTTCTGGGATTCCGCGGCCGGTCTCTACCGCAACCTGCCGGTCGTGGGCTACGCGCTGAAGAAAATCGACCGGAACATGGCCGATTGAGGCCGGGGCCGAACGACCGCCGGGCGGCCGTTCGGAAACCGTGAGCCAGAACTCAGATCAGCGACCAGAGCCCGCTGAATTCGTGGACGTCCATTTCCGCCAGCGCTTCAGCGTCTCTCATGGTATCGATGATGGCGCCGGCCTGGCGAGCGCCGAACTGGCTCTTGACGGCACGCTCGAACTTGTCCTCGAGCAGCGGAATGCCCTCCTCGCGCCGACGGCGGTGCCCCACCGGGTAATCGATGGTGACCTTCTCGGTCTTGGTCCCGTCGCTGAAGAACACCTGCACCGAGTTGCCGATGGCCCGCTTGTCGGCATCGAAATACTCCTCGGTGAACCGGGGGTTTTCCTTGACCACCATCTTGTCGCGCATGGCGTCGATGCGCGGATCGGCGGCGACCTCGTCGGAATACGATTGCGCGGTCAGCTCGCCGAAGATCAGCGGCACCGCCACCATGTACTGGATGCAGTGATCGCGATCGGCGTAGTTGTCCAGCGGGCCGGTCTTGTCGATGATCCGCGAGCCGGCTTCCTGGGTCTCTATCTCGATCCGCTCGATGTCGCCCAGACGATCCCGAACTTCCTCGTGCAGCGCCATCGCGCACTCGACCGCGGTCTGGGCATGAAACTCGGCCGGGAACGCGATCTTGAACAGGACGTTCTCCATCACGTAGCTACCCAGTTCGCGCTCCAGCACCAGGTCCTGGCCCTTGAACAGCACGTCCTGGAAGCCCCAGCCCTTTGCGGTCAGCGCCGACGGGTAGCCGATCTCGCCCTTGAGCGTCAGCAGCGCCAGCTGAACGGCGCGGCGGCATGCATCTCCGGCGGCCCAGCTCTTGCGCGGCCCGGTATTGGGCGCGTGGCGGTAGGTGCGCAGCGCACCGCCGTCGATCCAGGCCTGGCTGACGGCATTGATCACGTCGTCTCGCGAGCCGCCCAGCATGTGGGTGACTACCGCGGTGGAGGCCACGCGTACCAGCAGCACGTGGTCCAGCCCGACCCGGTTGAACGAGTTCTTCAGCGCAAGCACGCCCTGGATTTCGTGAGCCTTGACCATCGCCTCGAGAATGTCGGAGACGGTCGGCGGTTCCAGGCCTTCGGCCACGTCGCTGCGCGCGATGTAGTCGGCGACCGCGAGAATCGCGCCCAGGTTGTCGGAAGGATGGCCCCACTCGGCGGCCAGCCAGGTGTCGTTGAAATCGAGGTAACGCACCAGCACGCCGATGTTGAACGCGCCCTGCACCGGATCCAGCTGGAAATGCGTGCCCGGCACGCGCGAGCCCCCCGGCAGGTCGGCGCCCGGCACCACCGGCCCCAGCAGCTTGACGCACTCGGGGAAGCGCAGCGCCAGCAGCCCGCAGGCCAGCGAATCCTTCAGGCAGTAGTGCGCAGTCTGCAGCGCGCTTTCGGAGGTGATCTCGGTATTGCAGACGTAATCGGCGATCTGCTGGATCAATGCATCGGGTTCGGGACGCCTGGCGGCGCGAATATCGGTAACGGAGCTCATCGGGAAAGGCCTGGTTGAGTAAAGCCGCCTATTTTAGCGAATCGCGTCGTCGCCAGCCCGCCTCCTGCAGAAATAGTGCCGATCAGGCCATCCGTTGATTCACGCTCTTGCCGAATCGCTGACCCGCCCGGCCCAGGCGATCGCAAACGCCACGAAAAACGGGATCAGGCGCTCGGCCGAATCACCGGGCGCGTTGGCGACCTGGCTCAGCGCCACGGTCAGTCCGAACCCGGTCAGCATGGCCGCCAGGCGGAAACCGGGCCTGACCGAAACCGAGATCAGCATCACGATCAACAGCGGCCCGAACGCGTTGCCCAGCCCCTGCCAGGCGAAAAGCACGCGATCGAAGATGGTGGCCGGGAAGAACAGCGCCAGCAGCACCGCAGCGACGCCGATCAGCACGATGACAAGTCTATCGGTGGCAAGTGACAGATTGCCGCCCCTTAGGTCGTGGCTGACCGCCGAGCCGGCGACCAGCAATTGACTGTCCGAGGTCGACATGATCGCCGCGAGTACCCCACCGGCGACCAGCCCGCCCAGCGCGGCCGGCAACAGCTCGGCGCTGAGCAGCAGCAGCGCCGATTCGCCGTCGCCGAGTTCCGGCATCAGCACCCGCGCCGACCAGCCCAGAATCACCATGCCGGCATAGATGACCGCGGCCCAGGTCAGCGCGATCGCGCGCGCGAACGGAATCGAGTCGGCACGTTCCAGTGCCATGAAGCGGTTGACCACGTGCGGCTGCCCCGGATAACCCAGGCCGATGCCGAAAAGTCCGGCGACGAACAGCAACGCCAGAAGGAACCCGGGTTGGTCGACGACACGAACCAGCGACGGATCGCCCAGCGCCGCGAGACCTTCATGGATTTCGCCCGGCCCGCCCACCGCCACGATCGCGAACACCGGCAGCACCAGCGCCACGAAAAGCATCATCAGGCCCTGCAGCGCGTCTGTGACGCTTGCGGCCCAGAACCCGCCCATGAACACGTAGGCCACGACAATAATGGCGCCACTGACGATCGCCAGCGTGCTGGTCACCGGCAGCGCGGCTTCGATCGCGGTGCCGGCGGCCTGGAACTGGGAGGCGATGTAGAAGGTGAAGCAGAACAGGATGATCGCCGCGCCGATCATTCTGAGCAGGCGCTGAGAGCGCTCGGGCATGCCGCTGCCCAGGAATTCCACCAGCGTCAGCGCGTTGTTGGCGTGGCTGGCCGGCTGCAGCCGGGGCGCGATGAAGAACCAGTTGATCGCGAACCCCGAAATCACGGCCGGCACCAGCCACATGGCCTGCAGGCCCCAGGCATAGGCCGCGCCGCTGACGCCCAGCAGCGTCCAGGCCGACGACGAACTGGCCGACGCGCTGAGGGCGGCCACGATCGGCCCCATCCGGCGCCCGGCCAGGTGAAAGTCGGAGCTGCTCGCGGTCCGGCGCTGGGCCCAGATGCCGATGGCCAGCAGCGCGACGAGGTAGAACATCATGGTTGCGGTCAACATGCGCGCCATTATGGCCATCCCAGGCGCGCGATGTCGACGTGCCGGTGAATATCTACGAAGCGCGCGCGTTCAGGGCCTGCCGGTCGGATTCCCGGTCAGGCTAAAATGCCAGCGACTTTTTCGCGAGGCGATTGCTTGCGCTCGCTTCGAAATCCGACCACGACGACTACGCGATGATTCAGCACGAACCGGACAGTCCGAATCGCAACGACAGGCCAGGTCCGGTCCGACTCGCCCTGATCGCGGCTCGCCCGCATACCCTGCCCTTGTCGCTGTCTCCCGTATTGGCGGGCAGCGTCGTTGGCTGGATCGAGAGCGGCAGTTTTCGTCCGGACATCCTGCTCGCCGGCGCGCTGGCCGCGGCGGCCATCCAGATCGGCACCAACCTGCACAACGACGCGGTGGACACGCTCAACGGTACCGACGACGAAAAGCGCGTCGGCCCGGTCCGCGTCACGCAGCGAGGCTGGGTGACACCGACGCAGATGCTCCGCGCATCGCACGTCGTCTTCGCCCTGGCGTTCCTCTTCGGCAGTTACCTGGTGGCGCTGGGCGGGCTGCCGATACTCCTCATCGGAGTGATATCGGTAATCGCGGCATACGGCTATTCCAGCGGCCCCTGGCCGATTTCACGCGGCCCGCTGGGCGAGCTGTTCGTGCTGGTTTTCTTCGGCCTGGTCGCGGTCGGCGGCATCGCCTGGCTGCACACCGGCCAGCTGACCACGGCAACCGTGCTGGTCGGCCTGGTCGTCGGGCTGCCGGCCTCGATGGTGCTGCTCGTCAACAACGCCCGCGACATCGAGACCGATCGCGCGGCCGGGCGCAAGACGCTGGCAATTGTCCTGGGCCGGCGCGGCTCGCTGCGGCTGTTCGCGGTGTTCCTGGTCGCGGTCGCCGCAAGTCTCGTGCTGCTCGCTTTCCAGGGCGGCCCGTGGCTGGGCGCCCTGGCCGGACTGGGCGGCCTTCTGACGGCCATTCCAATCTGGAACCGGCTGGGCGAGAACGCCGCGCCGGAGGCGTTCAACGAAAGCCTCAAGGGCACCGTCAAGTTCCAGATGGCGCTGACCGCCGTCGTGTGCGCCGGCCTCCTCCTCGCCACCCTGGTCAACTTCTGATCCTCCCGCCACCCGGGAATTCGATCCGCGGGCTGCGACGCCGGATTCGACGGGCATCGATCGCTTCGGTTCGACGCGTGGCGAGGCTCTCAGCGATCAATCCCCGCCGAATCCTCCCGCCATGACACGCCCACAGGTCGACCCGCGCATGCCAGGTCTTGGACAGGAGAGGAAATCGTTTTAGAGCGTAGCGAGCGAGTGGCTGGCGGTGGCCGCCGGCGCGCAGGAACCGCAGTGCACCCAAATGTGCATGAGGATTCCGAGCACCGCCGGACGCCGCCAGCCGCTCGCGCAGTAGCTATAAAACGATTTAGACCGGGGACTTCCCGGTCTGGGCGTCGCGAGGCGGTTCCGGGGTGCGCAGCTGCGCCGTTTCGCGACCGAGCGAACCGCGTCAAATCTCAATCGTGGAGAAATTCGCCTGAGGCCGTAGCGAGCGGGCGCCTGGCGGTGGCCGCCGGAGCGCAGGAACCGCAGTGCACATTTTCGTGCATGAGGATTCCGAGCACCGCCGGACGCCGCCAGGCGTTCGCGCAGTAGGCCTCAGGGGAATTTCTAGTAGCGGCCGCCGCGCTTGTAGACATAGTTCGCCAACTCCTGCGCTTCCTTGTTCATGCGCATCAGGTTGACGTGGGTGATCCGGAACAGCGCGCGCATCACCTTGTAGACAAGCCCGGGGTCACTTTCAAGCAGCGATTCGAGGGCCTCGGGCGCGAGGCTGTAGACCACCGCCTCGCCGCGCGCACGCAACGTCGCCTGGCGCGGGACGCGGTCGACGAATGCACGCGTGCCCGCGAATTCGCCGGGACTCATCAGGTATACGTGTTCGAGCTCGCCGCGACCGGCGCTGAGCACCTCCAGGCGCCCTTCGGCCAGCAGGAACAGGCGGAAGTCCTCGTCGCCTTCGGAGACCAGGGTCTGGCCGTCGGAAAGCGACTGGCTTTCCAGGATGCCCTGCAACGTTTCGCTTTCGCGCTCGTCCAGCTCCTGGCCCAGAAAGGAATCCGTGAGTTTCTTGAGGTCTATCGAATCGTTCATTGCAGTCATCCCGGGATGTTTGAAAACAGTCGGCCAGCATTATGGAACAGTCCGGGGCGGCTTTTTTGCGACAGGTCAGTTTATCCAGCCATATTCGCCACAGCTGCTACCGAGGTCCCGAATCAGAACGGCATTCCGCCCCCGCCGCCCGGCATGCCGCCGCCTGGCAGCCTCTTGAGCATTTTCTGCATCGCGCCCTTGCTGCCGACCTTCTTCATCATCTTCTGCATCTGCTTGTGTTGCTTGAGCACCTTGTTGA
This sequence comes from Lysobacterales bacterium, assembly GCA_002722315.1. Lineage (GTDB taxonomy): Bacteria > Pseudomonadota > Gammaproteobacteria > Xanthomonadales > Wenzhouxiangellaceae. The sequence continues at coordinate 44,465 of PBLG01000002.1, forward strand.
CGTCCTGGATATGGGTGCCGGAACCCTGCGCGATGCGCCGCTTGCGCGAGCCGTTGATGGTGTCGGGATAGCGCCGCTCCTTGGGCGTCATCGAATTGACCACCGCGATCATGCGACGGGTCTGGCGGTCGTCCAGCTGGGCGCGCGCGGCGGCCGGCAGGTTGCCCATCCCGGGCAGTTTCTCTGCCAGCGATCCCAGCCCGCCCATTTTTTCCATCTGCTCGAGCTGGGTCTTGAAATCGTCCAGCCCGAACCGGCGCGAGCCCTTGCCGACCTTGCCGGCAAGCTTTTTCGCCTGCTTTTCGTCGACCTTGCGCTGCACGTCCTCGACCAGGCTGAGCACGTCGCCCATGCCCAGGATGCGCGACGCCAGGCGGTCCGGGTGAAACTGCTCGAGGCCGTCCAGTTTTTCGCCGGTACCGAGGAACTTGATCGGGACGCCCGTCACCTCGCGGACCGACAGCGCCGCGCCTCCGCGCGCATCGCCGTCGGTCTTGGTCAGGATCACGCCGGTCAGCGGCAGCGCCTGGTGGAAAGCCTTCGCCGTATTGGCCGCGTCCTGTCCGGTCATCGAATCGACCACGAACAGCACTTCGGCCGGGTTCACAGCCTGCTGGACGCGACCGATCTCGTCCATCATGGCCTCGTCGATCGCCAGGCGGCCCGCGGTATCGATGATCAAGACATCGGCGACACTGCGCCTGGCCTCCGTGACAGCGGCGTTTGCGATCTCGACCGCATCGTTGGTCGTGGGGTGGCGGTAGAACCCCGCCCCGGCCTGCGCCGCAACGGTTTCGAGCTGGTCGATGGCCGCCGGGCGGTAGATGTCGGCGGAAGCCACCATCACCTTCTTGCCGTGACGCTCGGCGATGAACTTCGCAAGCTTGCCGGTGGTCGTCGTCTTGCCCGCGCCCTGCAGGCCGGCGAGAAGGATCACCACCGGAGCCTGCCGGTTCAGCGCCAGTGGCGCGGAATCGCCGCCGAGCACCTGGACCAGTTCGTCGTGGACGATCTTGATCAGCGCCTCGCCGGGCTTGAGGCTGGCGAGCACGTTCTGACCGATCGCCTTTTCGCGCACCCGGTCGATGAAGGTCTTGACCGCCGGCAAGGCGACGTCCGCCTCCAGCAGCGCCCGGCGCACGTCCCGCAGCGCCTCGGCGATGTTGTCGTCGGTGAGCTTGCGGCCTCGCAGGCGATTCAGCGAATCGCCCAGCCTCTGACTGAGTTGATCGAACATGGAATAGTTGGGTTTGGTGCCTGTCGAGATTATACTGACCCGCTGACCGGTACTGAGCAGGCAAGCCGTTGAATCTTACCTATACGCTTCAAATCGCCGCAATACTGCTTTACTTCGCAGCGACAGCGGCCATTGGCTTCGGGCTTCACCGCGATCGGGCAGCGCTGAAGCGCGGCGGCGTCGCGCTGGCGGTCCTCGGCGTGCTTTTGCACGCCTGGGCGTTCTGGGTCGAGTTTTCGATGCTGGGTGGACCCAGCGCCGATTTCTTCAGCGCGCTTTCGCTGGTCTCGCTGCTGATTCTGCTGGTGCTGATGCTGGGCATGCTGCGCTATCCGGTGCTCGAGATCTTCCCGCTTGCGCTGCCCGGCGCGGCTTTCATGATGCTGCACAAGCTGATCATCTCGCCCGAGCCGGTCGCGCTGGAAACCGGCTCGGTCATGCTCGACATCCACGTCACCGCATCGCTGCTGTCCTACAGCCTGCTGAGCATCGCCGCGGTCACGGCCGTGTTCATCGCGGTATTGCACAATCTGCTTCACCGCCACAAGGGCGCGGCCCTGATCGAAATTCTGCCGCCGCTGGTAGTGATGGAAAACATGCTGTTCAAGATGATCCTGGCCGGGTGGCTGATACTCTCGCTGAGCCTCGCCACCGGCCTGCTCTTTGTCGACAACCTGTTCGCCCAGCATCTCGCGCACAAGACCTTCCTGTCGGCCATCTCCTGGCTGGTGTTCGGTCTGTTGCTGGCCGGGCGCTGGCGCTATGGCTGGCGCGGCATGCGGGTGGTCCGGCTTTGCCTGATCGGGATGGCCATCCTGCTGCTGGCCTACTTCGGCAGCAAGGCCGTGCTGGAGCTGATGCTGGACCGGCGCTGGCAGGCAGGATAGCGGATCGTGGCCGGCACCGATTGCCGGCAGATCGCGCGCCAATGACGATAAATCGAGAAATTGACGTAAACACAGACCAAGCATGGAAAGCGAAAATCTTCACGCCGCACGCGGACCGAACATCGTGCAGCAGGCACGCAGTGTTGTCCCGGACCTGTTCGACCGGCGGGGGTGGCTGTACTGGACCGATTTTCTGGTCACCGTGGGCGTGTCGTGGGCGCTGGTCGCTCTCTACTTCACGCTCGAGCCATGGTCGATGGCACAGCTTTCAGTCATGCTGCTCGCTTCCATAGGCCTGTTCCGCGCAGGAACGTTCATCCATGAAATCGTGCATTTCAGGCACGGCGAAATGCTGCCATTCAAATGGGCCTGGAACCTGCTGCTGGGGTTTCCCATCCTGTCGCCATGGGTGATTTATCGCAATCACATCGAGCACCATACGCAAGAGCACTACGGCACGCCGTCAGACGGCGAATACCTGCCGCTTGCAGCGGCTCCCCCGAGTGAAACGCTGAAATATCTGATCCAGATTCCTCTGCTGGCGCCGCTGGCGGTGATCCGTTTCGGTCTGCTTGGCCCGATATCGCACTTATCGCCAACGCTGCGCGAATGGCTGCTGACCCGGGCATCAGCAGCCATCACCAATCCATACTATCGCAAGCGGTTTCCAAGGCACCTGGAACCAGAACTGAATCGCTCGGAGTGGTTCTGTTTCGGCTGGTTAGGGCTGCTGACGGGCCTGACGCTGTTCGGACCCATGCAACCGGTCCATTGGCTGATGGCCTGGGCCCTGCTGACACTGACCGTGGGTCTGAACTGGGTCCGCAACCTCGCCGCACACGGTTACGCGAACAACGGCAATCAAATGAAGAAATCCGGCCAGGTCGAGGATTCGATCAACATTACAGGCCAGACGTGGCTGACGCTGTGGCTGTTCCCGGTCGGTCTGCGCTACCATGCACTGCACCACCTGTTGCCGGATTTGCCATACCATCAACTGGGAAGGGCACACAGGCGATTGGTGACCCACCTTCCGTCCGAACACCCCTACCATCGATGCAACCGAGACAGTTATTTCAGCGTCATCGGCGAACTGCTGGCCGGCGCCTGGAAGAGTCGCCGCCGCCGCGACGTGATTTCGCGCTGGCAAGCCCGCAGCTGACAACAAGCCTCTTGATGAATCCATCGCAAGCGCCATCACCGGTCGACGAAGCGCGGGAGCATTCGCGCACCGGTCTCGCCGCGCTTGTCAATCCGCTGAGCTTCCGAATGAGTCTGCACGACCGCGCGTCGGGAACCGCCGAGCTCATTACCCGGCACGGCGGAAGGGTTTTTCGCGTCGGGAACCTCGCCGAGATCGAGGCTGCGCTGGAACAGGCGGTCGACCAGCCGGTTGACCGCCTGGTTATTGCCGGCGGGGACGGCACCCTCCAGGCCGTGGTTTCCTGGCTGGCACGGCATATCCGGGACGACAGGGCGATGCCGCAGCTTGTTCTGCTTTGTGCCGGTCGCACGAACTATGTGGCCGAAGACATCGGTACGCAACGTCACCTCATGAAGACGCTGGAGACGATCCTGTCGACGCGTCCGTGCCAGCTGCACCCGATCGATCGTCCGACGCTGAGGCTTGTGCATCCATCGATCGGTGAGCAGCACGGTTTTTTCATGGCCGGGGCGATGGTCGACGAAGTCATCCGTCATGTTCATCGCTGGCAGGCCGAGCGCGACAACTGGCTTCGCAGACGACATGCCGCATCCACCGTCGGCGTACTGTCGATCGGACTGCGCTGGGCGTTGCGACGCCACCGGTTCGAGCTGCCCAGGCTCCGGGTCGAGGCCGAAGGATTGGGCAGTCTCGACGACAACTGCCGTTTTCTGATGCTCAGCTCGCTGAATCACGACAGCAGCCTGGTCGACCCCTACGCCCGGCGCGGCGAGGGTCCGCTTCGCATCACGGCCATCCGGTCTGGCGCAAAACGGCTACCATGGCGACTGCCGAAGGTCGCGCGCGGTCGATTCAGCGCGGGAATGACCCAAAGAAATGGCTATCTATCAGGTCGTTGCAGAAACATTGTGATAAACAACATCAGCTCCATCACGCTGGACGGCCAGGAGTTCGACCTGGACCGAGCCCATCCACTGGAGATCTCGTCCGGCCCCGTCTTCAGGTTTCTCCGCCCGTGAACCCGGTGCGCGAACACATGGCCCGGGATCTCGCCGAAGACGCGCCTGACGGCCTGGCACCACTGGTAGAACGCATCCGGGCGCGCTGCGGTCCCGCGCTTCGCGCTGTAGTGCTCTACGGGTCCACGCGCCGAAACGCCAATATCCGCGACGGCCTGGTCGACCTGATGGCCATCGTCAGCGACTATCGATCGGTGCACGGCGCCGGCCTTGCCGCGCTGTTCAACCGGCTGCTGCCGCCAAACGTCTATTACCTCGAGGCCGGCCCGCAGGAAGCACGCGTGCGGTGCAAGTACATCATCGTCTCCGAGGCCACCTTCGAGGCCCGCACTGCCGGCGGCCTCGACGGTTATTTCTGGGCCCGCTTCAGCCAGCCCTGCCGGCTGGTCTGGGCCGCCGACGCGCAGGCCGCGGATCGGGTGGCCGAAGCCCGGGCGAATGCCGCGGCGCATTTCGCACGTCAGTCGCTGGCACTGGGAAACGGCAGCCTCACCCCCGCGCGCTTCTGGGTGCGGGCGGTCTCGGCCACCTACGGCTGCGAACTTCGACCGGAACCGCCCGGCGCCGCCGATGCGCTGATCGGTCGTGACCCGGAATTCTGGACCGGGCTCAGCCGGACCCTGCTGCCGTCGCTGGCGGGTGTATCGTCCGACGAAGACGGCAAGATACGCATCGAATTGCCGCGCGGTCGGCGAATCTCGGGAAAGACGCGCTGGGCGCTTCGTCGCGGCTGGAGCAAGCTGCTCAACGTGCTGCGACTGCTCAAGGCGGCCGGCACCTTCGCCAACGGGGTCGACTATCTCAGCTGGAAGATCGAGCGCCACAGCGGCATCAAGGTGGAAGTGACCGACCGCATGCGCCGGCATCCTCGCCTGGCCTCGTGGAAGCTGCTGTTCCGGATGTGGCGAAGCGGAGCGCTCGGATGAGCCGCGTCGAGACCGATTCGAGCATCGACCGCGGCACCTCCGACATGCTGGTCAGCCTGTTCCGCCGCTATCCGGCACGCAGCGCGGTCGTTCTCCTGGCGCTACTGATGGCCAGCCTTCTGGACGGCCTGGGCCTGTCGACACTGCTGTCGATGATTTCGCTGTCCAGCCAGCTCGGCGGCGACACCGACGCGGTTCTTTCCGACACCGAGGACCCGTCGCTGCCGGAACAGTTGATCAATGGCGCATTCGGCGCCGTCGGCATCGAACCCACCCTGCCCTGGCTTCTGGCGCTGGGAATCTTTCTCGTCCTCGGCAAGACGCTGGTGGTACTGCTGGCCAACCGCCAGGTCGGCTACGCGGTGGCCCAGGTCGCCACCGACCTGAGGCTGGACCTGGTGCGGGCCGTCGCCGCCAGCCGCTGGCGGTACTACCTGTCCAAGTCGGTCGGCAGCCTGGCCAACGCGATGGCGACCGAAGCCCAGCGCGCCTCGGAAGGCTACCTGCAGGGCGCCATCATGTCGGCGCAGCTGATCACGGCTGTCGTATACACCGCGCTTGCGCTGATGATCTCCTGGAAAGTCACGCTGGGCGCGCTGCTGCTCGCCGCAATCGTTCTGGGCGGCCTGAACATACTGGTTCGCATCGCCGGAAAGGCGGGCCGCCGGCAGACCGGCCTGCTCAAGATGATCCTGTCGGTCATGACCGACCAGCTCGCCGCGATCAAGCCTTTGAAGGCCATGGCGCGCGAAGACCGCTTCGACACCCTGATCTCGGGGCAGACCGAGCAGTTGAACAAGTCACTTCGCAAGCAGGTGTTCTCCAAGGAGGCGATCAAGGCGCTGCAGGAAGCCATGCTGGTCATCCTGGCCGCGATCGGCCTGGTGATCATGCTGGCGGTGATGGCCATGACGCTTTCGGCGGCGATGGTGCTGATATTCCTGCTCGCGCGGGTGGTCACGCTGCTGTCCAAGGCCCAGCGCGCCTGGCAGCAGATGGCGATATCCGAAAGCGCGTTCTGGTCGTTGGCAGAGGCTATAGAAGAGGCCCGCGAAGAACGCGAACCGCCGCGCGGGGAACTCGAACCGCATCTTGAACATGGCATTCGCTTCGAGTCGGTCAGCTTCGCCCATCCCGATCACCCGGTGTTCGACAGCCAGTCGCTGGAGATCCCGGTCGGTCGGCTGACCGTGATCACCGGCCCGTCCGGCTCCGGGAAGACCACGTTGATCGATCTCGTCGCCGGCCTGCTGCGCCCGGACAGCGGACAGGTGCTTATCGACCAGGTCGACCTCAACAGGATCGACCACCGGCTCTGGCGCCGCAGCATCGGCTACGTGCCGCAGGAAGCGCTGCTGGTCAACGATTCGGTGTTCAACAACATCACCCTGGGCGCGCCCGAGCTGACCCGCCAGGACGCCGAACGCGCCCTGCAGAAGGCCGACGCGCTGAGCTTCGTCGAACAGATGAACGGCGGCCTGGATGCAGCCGTGGGCGAGCGCGGCGGGCGTCTGTCCGGCGGACAGCGGCAGCGACTCGCGATCGCCCGCGCGCTGGTCCATCAGCCCCGGCTGCTGATCCTCGACGAGGCCACCAGCAATCTTGACCATGCCTCGGAACAGGCCGTGCTGGCCACGATCGGTCACTTGAAGGGCGAGCTGACGATGCTCGCGGTGACCCACCAGCCCGGCATGCTGAAGCTGGCCGACCGGATCTACCGGGTGTCCGACGGGCGGATCTCGATCGAGTCATGAGCGCCCGCCCCCTCCGCCGTGCCCGGAGACGCGTCGCCAGCACCCTGGGCATCGCGCTCGGCGGGCTGGCCAGCCGCGGCGGTCCGGTCCGAATCAAGCGCATCGGCAGCCTGATCGGCCGAATGCACTATTGGCTGAGCTGGCCATTCAACCAACGGCTTCGGCGCGACATCGCCCGGGTACTCGGCATTTCCCGACGCGAAGCGGGCGTCGTACTCAGCCAGGCCTTTCGCGACAACGATCGCGCGGTGTTCGAGATCGTCACCCTGGCGCACCCGGACTGCGACCCGCAGGCGCTCATCGATACCGTGCGGATCGAGAACATGGCGCGCCTTGAAGCCGCGGCCACCGACGGCCGCGGCGCCATCCTGCTGGGCATGCACATGGGCAACGGCATCCTGATGGCGGCAAGGCTGGCGCGAGCCGGATTTCCGATCCACGTGGTATTCCGCGACCCGAGGCGCCTGCCGCCCGGGCTGCTGGGCCGAAGCCTGGAACGGGCCGGCTGCGTGCCGGTCCCGCTGGACCGCGAAAATCCCACCCGCAGTTTCCGTCAGATGCTGAAGATTCTGGCTTCCGGCGGCATGCTTTACGTGCTCATGGACCAGGCCAACAAGGGCGAAGGCGCACCGCGGCGCTTCCTGGGGAAGTCCCTGCGCATGCCCAGCGGCATTCCCAGCCTGGCGGTGCGCACGGGCGCGCCGGTCTTCCCGGTTCACGCGGAGGCCGCCGCGCCCGAGTGGCGCTTTCGGGTGCACCCGCCGCTGATCGCCGACGACGCGGACGCGATGCTGGACGCAATGCTGGCCTCGATGCAGAGCCAGATCATGCGGCACCCGGAGCTGTGGGCCTGGCACCATAGGCGCTGGAAGCGCTATCATTTCGATACCTGAACCCGACCAAGAAAAGACGCCATGCCCCTGATCGCGCAAAGAATCGTCCGCGGCCTGACCCCGTTCATCGATCCGATCATGACCCCGGCCACGCGCCAGCGGCCCGAGAAGATCATCCTGGGCGTGCGCCCGGGTCATCGCCCGAGCGACAAGCCGCCGGTGCGCATCTTTCTCGGTTCCGAGCGCCGTCAGTTCCGCGCCGAGCGCGTGTTCATCTGGTCGATCGAAAAACATCGCGACCCCAGCCGCATCTATGAAATCCACCTGCTCAAGGGGCTCAAGGGCTACGTCAGCGGCTTCTGGATCACCGGGTTCACGAATTACCGCTTCGCCATCCCGCATTTCTGCGATTACCGGGGCCGGGCGATCTACAACGATGTCGACCAGGTCTGGCTGACCGACCCTGCCGAGCTGTTCGACCGCGACATGGATGACGCCGGCTTTCTTTCCATAAACGACCACGACACCTCGGTGATGCTGATCGATTGCCTGAAGATGTCCGGCGTATGGAACCGCGGTGCCGTGGTCAAGACGACCCGAAAGCGGATAGAGGCCCGCGCGCGCGCCGCCGGACTCTGGGGCGAAATGGAAGGCCGCTACAATGCGCGAGACAAGGAGTACGTGCCCGGTGAATCGGCCTGCGTCCACTTCACTACGCTGCATACCCAGCCGTGGCGACCATTCCCCGAGTGGTTCGTCTACCAGGACAATCCGACCGGCTCGCTGTGGTTCGACCTCGAACGCGAAGCCGACGAGGCCCATTTTCTGCCGGTTTCCGCGATGCGGCCTTCGGCGGGATGGCCCGACACCGCGCTGGCGCTTTCGGCCAGGCGCGACGGGCCCGAAATCACCGCGCTTCTGGCCGCCCGGCCGGACACCGCGCAGCAGGCGGCAGACCGCCAAATCGCGGGGCTGCTCGAGATCGTTCCCGATGCCGACCTGCCGTGGGTGCTGGACAGGCTGTTTTCGCTCAGCGACAGCATAGACATCGAACTGCACGAGCCGATCTGGATTCGCCGCGGCAAGCCGCGTCGCAGCCTGCATTTCTGGATCGAGCAGCTCCGCCTGGCCGAACGCCTCAATCCGGGCACGCGCTGGCGGCTTGTGCGCCGCGTCGGCGCCTCGACCCGGGTGATGCGCGGCGGCCCGCTGCCGGCCGGACCGATCGCGGTCCTGGCCGGTCCCGGGGCAAGGGTGCGCAGCAAGGCCGAGGCGGTCGGTGCCGAACTCGCGCGGGCGACCCGGCGTGAACTGGTGCGACTCGGCATGCCGACCGGGCGCATTGCCGCATTTTTCCGCACGTTGACGGGACGCAAGCTGATCGACCAGAACAATCCGCCGTCCGTCCTGGTGGCCTCCGGCACGCTTGCCACGCGCGCCGCACGGCGGGCCGCCAAGCGCAGCGTGCAGCCGCCGGCCCTGGTGCTGATCGGCCGGCACGCCGGAACGGTACCCGAGCATGCCGGCGTGGCGGTCAGCATGAAACACCACGGTCTGCCACCGCATCCGAACAGGGTCACCAGCCTCCTGGGTTTCGGACACCGCGACGACTGGCAACCGGCCGTGGACACGGGCCGCTGGCAGTCCTGGCTGCAGCGACCGCGCCGAACCGCGCTGATCATCGGCCGCAATCCTCGCGGCGACTGGCGCGTGCCCGAGCTCGAATCCCTGCTCGCCGACGCCCTTGAATGGGCTGCGCGACGCAATTCGCGGCTCCTGATCGTGACCACCCGTCATTCGGCCTCGGCCGGAGATTGGCTGAGCAAGCACGCCGGCGATGACGCGGACGTTTATTCGTGGCAGCGCGAGGACAACCAGAACCCCTACAGCCTGGCGCTGGAACACGCAGGGGCGCTGCTGATCGCGGGCGGTACGCCCGGCGTGTTCCAGGACGCCCTCGCCAGCCCCAGGCCCGTCTATCTGGTGCCGTGGCTGGCGCATGGCGGCGCCTGGAAGAAGTTTTCGGCCCGGGTCGCCGAGCGCGCCTTCCGCCCGAGTTACAACAAGCGCGGCAGCATACGCCCGCAGCAGGGATTGACCTACCTGTGCGCGCGGCTGGTCGAGCGCGGCTGGGTACTGCCGCCAAGGGGTCTGGCCGACTGGCAGGGCGAACTCGTCGAGCGCGGCCTGGCCGCATGGATCGGCTCCAGCGCCATTCCCTCCGGTCGCCACAAGCACGAAATTGTAGACGTCGGTCGACAGATTCTCGCGCGGCTGGAGCCGCACGCCAGTGCCGATTCCGGAAACCGGTCGCGGAACGTGCGCGGCTGAGAACCCCTGCGCGCCGGGACTGTCGAAATCATATATGACACGGCGGCCGAAACTTGATCTTGCAGGCGTGGCGCTCCTCGGCGCCGCGCTGCTCAACACGGCTGGGGCCCAGGTCTACCGCTGCGAAGAAGGCGATACGACGGTGTTTTCCGACATGCCGTGCTCCGAAAGCGCCGAGCTCCTGGAGATGCCGACCGGCATCAGCGTGGTGGCCGCCGCCGACGACCTGGACGAGGTGGCCCGAAGCAACAAGGCCTTCATCGACCAGCGCCAGGAAAAGCTGGCGGCACGCCGCGAACGCGCTCGACTCGCGCGCCAGGCCGAACGGGACCGGCAACGGCGTGCGCCGGGGGAAGAAATCAGATACCGGACGATCATCGGCCCCTTTGGCGATTCGAGATTCGGCGACGCGCGCCGCTCGCAGGCCGACCCGAGGATCGAAGCACAGCGCCAGCGGGCGTCGGACCGGGACGAACCCGAGCGCAGACGCACGCTGCTTTCACGATCAGGCGGAAACCAGCCGCGCATTCTCCGCTGATACGCCGAACCGCCAGAACCGAACTCTGAAAGCTCCGGCTACCAGTGGATGCCGCGCATCAGGCTTGCAAACGCCATCTGCTCCTGGGTCACCCTGCTCTCGCCTTTTTCCGGCCTTTCGCCGCGTGCCGCGGCGGAATCGGGAAACATCCGGTAGGCCGAATTCATCACGATCTCCGAGATCTTCGGCGCCACGCCGTGCAGCACCTGGCCGAATATGCCCAGCCGTGTGGCGATGCGCTGCGGCCTGTAGATGACCGCCTGCTTGACCATGTCGGCTGCGTCCTCGGGCGTGATCGTGGGCACCGACTCGTAGATCTTGGTCGGCGCGATCATCGGGGTGCGCACCAGCGGCATGTTGATCGTGGTGAACGCCACACCGGTATCGTTGAACTCCGCCGCCGCACAGCGCGAGAACGCATCCAGCGCCGCCTTGGACGCGACGTAGGCCGAGAAACGGGGCGCGTTGGTCAACACGCCGATCGACGAAATATTGATGATATGTCCGCTGCGGCGCTCCTCCATCACAGGCAACAGGCCCAGGATCATCTTCAGCGAACCGAAATAGTTGAGCTGCATGCAGCGCTCGAAATCGTGGAACCGGTCGTAGGAGAGGTTGATCGAGCGGCGTATCGAGCGCCCGGCGTTGTTGATCAGCACGTCGACCGCGCCGTGATCTGCAAGCACCTGCGCGCAAAGCTTGTCGGTCGCCGAATAATCGGCCAGGTCGCAGCTGTAGGTGAAGGCCGTGCCGCCCAGGGATTCGATTTCCTTCTTCGTTTCCTTCAGTTCCGATTCCTTGCGCGCGACGACGATCACTTTCGCGCCGGCTTCGGCCATCATCAGCGCGGTTGCCTTGCCGATGCCCGACGAGCCTCCGGTGACCAGCACCACCTTGTTCTTGACGTGGCCGCCGAGCGAACGGTCGATGAACAGTTCCGGATCCAGGTGGCGTTCCCAGTAGTCCCACAGCACCCATGCATAGTCGTCCAGCGGCGGCACCGAGATTCCCGTCCCCTTCAGCGCGCGATCGGTTTCGCGGGTGTCGAAGCTGGTGGGGTAATTGAAGAATTTCAGCATGTCCCTGGGAATGCCGAGATCGCCCAGCACCTGGTTGATGATCCGCCGCACGGGCGGCAACATGCCCAGCCCCTGCTTGACCGGCTGCGGGATGAGGTTGAACAATCGCGCGTCGATACGCATCGACATCAAGGGCGCATGCGCGGCCTCGGCGAACAGGTTCATGACTTCGCCGATGCGCTTGGGGTTCGGGTCGGTCAAGTGGAAGCAGGTGTTGTCCAGCTTCGGCTTGTGGGCGATGTGATACATTGCCCTGGCAACGAAATCCACCGGCACCAGGTTGATCCGCCCGCCTTCGAGGCCCAGGGTCGGCACCCAGGGCGGCAGCATGCGCCGCAGCTTCTGGATCAGCTTGAAGAAATAGTACGGCCCGTCGATCTTGTCGATTTCGCCTGTCTTCGAATGTCCGACCACGATGCCGGGGCGATAGATTCGCCACGGAATCTCGCATCGGCGCCTGACCAGCCCCTCGGATTCGTGCTTGGTCCGAAAATAGGGATGGTCCAGGCCCGTCGCCTCCTCGAACATGTCCTCGCGGAACGAACCCTGGAACATGCCGGCCGCGGCAATCGACGAGGTGTGGTGGAAGCACTTCGCACCGACCGTGGCGGCGAAATCCATCGCATTCTGGGTTCCCTCGATATTGACCTTTTCCTGCGACTCGGCGCTGGCGCTCAGGTCGTAGACCGCGGCCAGGTGGAAAACGTGCTTGACCTTCCCGCCGAGCTTGTCCATGTCGGCCCTGGAGACCCCCAGTTTCGGCTTGGTGAGATCACCGCCGACAGCGATGACACGCTTGCTCGCTTCGCTCCAGCGGTCAGCGACCAGCGCGTTGAATTTCTTCTTCGAGCCGCGGCGCACCAGCACGTAGATATTGCCGCGACGCTTGAGCAACTGATCGATGAGGTTGCGGCCGATGAATCCAGTCCCGCCGGTCACGAAATAGCTCATCTGGGGATTCTCCTTGGCTTCTGCTTGAGTCGTAGCTGCTAAGAGTAACGGCGTTGACGTCCCAGCGCCAGTCCGGGATGCGAATTCCGGGGAAGCTCCGAACGACCCTGCGTGGACGAAAACCATGTGGACGGGCGAAATCGCTGCCCTTCGGATTGACCTTCAGATGCTCCCATGCTAAGAAGAGGGTCTGTACTCTTAATCGAAAAAAGGGAGCCGATGGTGAGTGATCTGAAGCAGGAATTCGAGCAGGCCTCCGAACGGGTGAAGCAGCTCGAGCAGCGACCGGACAACGATACCCTGTTGAAGCTCTATGCCTTGTACAAGCAGGGGGCGGAAGGCGACGTCAGCGGGGAACGCCCCGGTTTCTTCGATTTCGTCGGCGTGGCCAAGTACGAGGCCTGGGAGAAGCTCAAGGGTACCGACCAGGAAGACGCGAAGAAGCGCTACATCGAGCTGGTCGATTCGCTGACCGGCTGAGTCCGGCGCGTCGACCGATGCATGTCACGCTCTCGCACCCCCGAACGGATTGCCGAAACGGCGCTGCAGCTTTTCAACAGCTACGGCGAGCCGAACGTGACCACCAATCGGATCGCCGATGAGCTGGAAATCAGCCCGGGCAATCTGCACTACCACTTCAAGACAAAGCAAAGCCTGATCGACGAGTTGTTCGGCCGCTACGAGCAGCGCATGCTCGAGCTGCTCGGCGGCGACGGCATCGAGCACGCCGAGGTCGAAGACGCCTGGCTGTTTTTGCACCTGGTGTTCGAAAACATCGCCGACTACAGGTTCATTTACAGAGATCTGAGCGAGCTGTGCGCCAGGAGCCGGGACCTGCGCACACGCATCCGCGCGATCCTGAAGCTGTCGCTGCGCACCGCATCCGATCTGCTCGCGGGCATGGAGCGCAGCGGCCAGCTCGAGGCGCAGCCGCTGGAACGCGAGTCGGTGGTGCGCAACATCGTGCTCATCAGCAGCTACTGGATCGCATTCGACCAGGTCATGGAACCGGACGTCGAGCCCCGGCCGGACCGCGCCGCAATCCAGGTCATGAGCCTGGTCAGCCCGTACCTGCGCGGCCCGGCACGAGAGCAGTTCGAACACCTCGCCAACGCCTACCGCTGATCCGTGCCTTTTTTCTTTTTAAGCAGGCGCCGATCCCGAAGCCAACCGGGTTCCCCTGCCTCGGCTCGAACCCCTAGCCAAAGCCTACCGCTGAAACTGCCCGTTGGTCTTGTCTGGCCCTCGACCGAGGGGGGCTTCGATCCAGGATCGTGCCGGGTGCGCCCGCCTCGGTTCGACGCGTGGCGAGGCCCTCGGTGGGCGCACCCGACCCGATCCTGGCGCACAAAGGCATTCATCCCGATCGTCTCAGGCAGGCAAGAACACACCGCAAGACAATCCCGCCTGATGCGCGACCACCTCGTAGCGAGGAACGCTCAGGTGCCGTGACTGTGGCGTTTCACGACCGGAGACACCCGCAGGCGTAGCAGCGCTACGTCGAGGACTGTCGACCGAGCAAAAAAAGTGATCGAAGCGAAGGAAAATCCCGGCTCGAGGGGCGCTGTGTCGTAGCGAGGGACGTCCAGGTGCGGCCACCAGGGCGATTTGTGACCCAGCGCAGGAATGCGGATGCTCTTTCTGAACCTTATTCCGCCTTGTGGCGGGCTGGTTCGTCGCGAGGGCGTCGTGAGTGCCGTGCCTGGGCTGATTTGCGACAGGTTCGAACCGCAGGCGTAGCAGCGCTACGTCGAGGATTCGAGCCCGAGCAAAGCAGCCCAGGCGCGGTGCTCACGGCGGCCGCAGTAGAACCAGTCCGCCACAAGGCGGAACAAAAAAACCCGGGCACGGTGGCCCGGGTAAAAAAGCAGCACTACTGGAGCAAAGTCCGGCTGCTTCGGGGTAGACCTCTTTCGGGCGGCGCGAAGCCGCTCAGGAAGAAGAGTCGGAAGAAGCGCCTGAAGAACCGGTCGAAGCCGACGTCTTCTTGGTGGTCTTCTTGGTCGTCTTGGCAGCCGTCGAGCTCTTCTGCGCCTTGGCGAGTTCGCGAACGCGCGTATTGAGTTCCTGGACCCGCTTGCTCAGCTCCTGGATTTCGTCGGAGGTCGGAACGCCGAGGCGCGAAAGCGCGCGTGCTACGCGTTCTTCGAAAACCTTCTCGAGCTTGTCCCAGTTCGTGCGGGCCTGTTCGCGTGCCTTGCCCACGCGGCCTTCGACATCGCTGCGTACGCCGCCGACGGCGTCTTCAGCCATCTTGCGACCCTTGCCTTCGAGCTTTTTTCCCTCGGAGACCAGGCGTTCGAACAGCTTCGAGCTTTCGCTGATGACCTGGCCCGTGGTTTCGTTGATCAGCTTGCCGCCGCGGCGGACGAGGTTGGTGCCTTCTTCCTGGGCCAGCGCGAATGCGCCGAGGCCGGCCAACCAGATTTCATGTGCGTTATCCTGCACGTTGCTGGTCGACTTGCGGGCGGTCTTCTTGCTGACCTTCTTCTTCGCGACTTTCTTCTTGGCAGTCTTCTTGGCCATGTCTTTTCACCTCTTTCCGGTTCGGGTTTGCCCCGTTCCCGGGGCCGTTGTTGATCAATATAGGCCCTGAAATTAGAGCGGTCACACTAGGGAACCCCTGAATAACCCGGCGCCGAGCGCGACGACGCCTGTGCGGGGTTGTTCAGAGGTTCCCTGGCGTGGTGGTCGAGGGTGCGCAGTCAGGCGCGGCTGGCCGCAGAATCGTATGTACAATCGGGTCAGACGATTTCGAGGGAGTCTGATTCGTGGATACAAGCAAGTGGTCGGAATTTTCAGGCGATGCTGCGGCGTTCGACTATTCGGGCGGAAAACTGGAAAAGGCATGGGACGATCTGCACGCCGGCGATCGCGAGCCCTGGCCGCAGGAAAAGCCGATCCGGGAGGCCTGGCGCTCGTTTCACGGGGGCGACTTCGCCGCTGCCGTGGATGCCGCGCTGGCACACGGTGATTCGGCGCACGTGGTGGCCAACAAGGCATCGGGTATCTACGCCGATTACCTGGAAGAGGACGACCGAGTCAAGCAGGCCATCTACACCGCCGGCATCGCGCGCGCCGAAGCCGCCATGGACGCCGATCCCGACAACCCCAATTCGCACTATTTCCACGCCTACCACCTGGGCCGCTACAGCCAGAGCATCTCGATAGCCAAGGCGCTCAGCCAGGGACTCGGCGGAAAGATCAAGAAATCGCTGGACCGCGCCATCGAACTCGAGCCGCTGCACGCCGAGGCGCACACGGCGCTGGGTCTCTACCACGCCGAAGTCATCTCCAAGGTAGGCAAGCTGGTCGGCTCGATGACCTACGGCGCCAGTGCCGACAAGTCGATGGAACATTTCGCTGAAGCCATCCGGATTTCGAACGCGCCGATCGCGTGGATCGAGTATGGAAACGGGCTTTACCTGCTGTACGGCGACAAGCGGCTCGACGATTCCAACGAGGCCTATGCAAAGGCCGCCGGCATGAAGCCGATCGACGCAATGCAGGCGCTCGACATCGAGTACGCGCACAATTCCCTGCCCTGACGGCCGAAGACGGGATTGCGCCGCGCTGCAGGTGGCTCCAGGGAACCTGAGAAGTTTCGGTCAGTCGGCCGTATTGTCGAGCCAGGCCTGGACGTGGTTCTCGACCTCTTCCGGGCTGCGGTTGATATCCGGACCCAGCATCATCACCAGGTGCAACAGGTTCTCGAACTCGATCGCGAAATTGTCCACCAGGCGCTCGGGATCCGAGACAAGCTTGTTGTCGGTGATTACGCCGCACGAGACCTGCTCGTTGTAGCTGAGTATGCTGATGCCCATGCCGATCGAGCCGCTTTGCGGCACCCAGAACATCATCTGGCCGATTTCCGAACCCGCCAGAAACAAGGATTTCTGCGGTCCCGGCACATTCGTGAGAACGGTGGTGGCCTTGCGCGCGAACAGTTCGAGCGCTGCCTGCTGAACCGCCGCCGGGGCCATGCCCACAGTTGCAAGCAGTCCCAGTGAAACGCTGGCCTGCTTCGAATTCTTCAGCTGATGCATGTTTTCGGCCACGCGATAGACCCGCGCGAGCGGGTTGGACTCCCAGATCGGCAGGTCGAGAAATACGGTGCCGAAGTGGTTGCCCAGGTCGCGCGCGTGCTCCAGCGGCCTCAGGTTGACCGGAATCGTGGCCCGGATCTCGAGTTCGGAAGGATCTTCGCCGTATTCGAGCAGGTAGCGGTGCATGGCGCCGGTCATGATGCCTATCAGCGCATCGTTGACGGTGCAGCCCAGTGCCTGGCTGATCGCCTTGACTTCCAGCAGCGGCAGCGGCTTCGTCCAGGCGACCTTCTTGCGAACGCCCAGCTTGCCCTTGAAGCGCGACGGGGGATCGTCCGACAGCAGCAGCATGGTCGCCAGTTCCGACAGGATCTCCGAGGCGCTGTCGGCGTAAGCGGTGGCCTGCGACGGCTCGCGAATCAGGTGCGCGGCCTCTTCGACCAGTTTGTAGCCGAAATGCTGCACCGCGTCTATGCCTTCGCGCGCCGGCTCCATCAGCCGCTTGAACACGTTCGACTCGCGAACCCGACGGCGCTTCCACTGCTCCGGCTCGACCAGCGCGGTCGACTTTTCGCGATTCGCATCGGTCAGCGAGAGCATCACCTGCACCAGCGCCATGCCGTCGGCGTAGCAATGATGAATACGGGTGACCAGCGCGGGCCCCTCGGCGTAGTTCTCGATGAAGTGGAACTGCCACAGCGGCCGGTACTTGTCCAGCGGGGTCGAGGCCAGTTCGGAGACGAATTCCTCCAGCTCTTCCTTGCCCGCGTCGCCCGGCAGCGCGATGCGCCTGATATGCGAGGTCAGCTCGAAATCCTCGTCTTCTTCCCACCAGCACCCGCGCGCGGTCTGGACCGCCTTGTGGCGGAACCTCGGAAACGCGAGAAACCTCGACGCCACAACTTCCTTGAGCGTTTCGAAGTCCACCGACTCCCGCAGCACGATCACGCCGGTGATCATCATCAGGTTGGTCGGCTGTTCCATTCGCAGCCAGGCGGTATCGACCTTGGCGATGGGCTGGCGATGCGGATCGGTCACGGTGTGGATTCCTTGGTTTCTTGTTCTGTTCGGCCGGGCCGCACGATTCTTTCATGCCGACAGGGGGTGGTCAACTGTCGACTTCCCGTGCAGCGTCCAGCGCGTCGGACAACCGGCGGCAGCCCCGAATCGTCAACCGGGCCTTGACGCCCTTGACGTTTGCGTGCGGCACCAGCGCGGTCGTGAAGCCCTGCCCGGCTGCCTCGCGCAGGCGCTCTTCGCCGTTGTAGACCGGCCGCAGTTCGCCCGCCAGTCCGACTTCGCCGAAGGCCGCCAGATGGCGCGGCAGCGGCACCTCGCGAAGTGACGACTGGATTGCAAGCGCGACCGCCAGGTCCGATGCGGTCTCGCTGACCCGAATGCCGCCGGTGACGTTGACGAACACGTCCTGGTCGTTGACCTGGATGCCGCAATGTCGATTCATCACCGCCAGCAGCATCGCCAGCCGCCCCGGGTCGACGCCGACCGCGATGCGCCGCGGTTGCGAAAGGCTGCTGGGCGCGACCAGCGCCTGGACCTCGACCAGCATCGGACGGGTGCCCTCGCGCGTGACCAGCACGCACGAGCCGGCCGCGGGCGCCTCGTCGGTGGACAGGAAGATCGCCGACGGATTGGATACCGCCTTGAGTCCGCCGTCGGTCATCGCGAACACACCGAGCTCGTTGGCTGCGCCGAAGCGGTTCTTGACCGAGCGTATCAGGCGAAACCTGCTGCCGGAATCGGACTCGAAATAGAGCACGCCGTCGACCATGTGCTCGAGCACCCTCGGGCCGGCGAGCGCACCCTCCTTGGTGACGTGGCCGACCAGCACCACGGTGCAGCCGGTTCGCTTGGCGTACTGAACGAGCCTGGAGGCGCATTCGCGCACCTGGGCCACCGCACCTGGCGCCGACTGCAAGGATTCACTCCACAGCGTCTGGATGGAATCGATGACCATGAAGCCCGGCCGGTTGGCTGCGGCCGTGGCCAGCACGGTCTCCAGGCTGGTCTCGGTCAGGCACTCGAGCATCTCGGGATCGAGGCCGAGACGTCTCGCACGCATCGCCACCTGGGCGGCCGACTCCTCGCCGGTCACGTAAAGCGCCTTGCGCTCGGCGGCGACCGCGGCCTGGGACTGCAATAAAAGCGTGGACTTGCCGATACCCGGATCGCCGCCGATCAGCACTACCGATCCGGGCACCAGGCCACCGCCCAGCACCCGGTCGAGTTCGCTCAGGCCGGAACTGAAGCGCGGGGTATCGCCGGCGCGCACCGAATCGAGTCGAACCACTTCCGCCGAGCCCTGGCCGGTCCAGCCGCCGCGCCTGGAGCCGGCTGCAGCGGCCTCGGCCACCGACTCGGACAACGAGTTCCAGGCGCCGCAGTCCGGGCACTGGCCCGACCACTTGGGCTGGCTGGCGCCGCACTCGCCGCAGACATAAAGGGTTTTTGCTTTCGCCATCGCGCTATTCTGGCAGAACCCCTGCGGTTGGAGGCCACGACTTCGACGCCGGTGTCCTTTCGGGCCGGCATGCGGGATAATCCGTCCAGGCGCAATCGATTGCCTGCGAATATGGGACCCTTGAAAGCATGAAGCGCGAAGAACAGCCGCTGATCGGAGAATCCGGCGCGTTCCTGGAAACGCTGGAGCAGGTTTCGCGCGCCGCCGACCTGAATCGTCCGGTGCTGGTCGTCGGCGAACGCGGCACCGGCAAGGAGCTGATCGCCGAGCGGCTTCACTTTCTCTCGTCGCGCTGGGACCAGCCGCTGGTCAAGCTCAACTGCGCGGCGATCAGCCCGTCGCTGCTCGAGTCCGAGCTGTTCGGCCACGAGGCGGGCGCCTTCACCGACGCCGGGAGCCTCCGTATCGGCCGCTTCGAACAGGCCGACGACGGCACGCTGTTCCTGGACGAACTGGCCACGACGTCCGACGCGGTCCAGGAAAAGATCCTGCGCATCGTGGAGTACGGCGAATTCGAGCGGCTGGGATCGTCGAAGACGGTTTCGGTGGATGTTCGCGTGGTCGGCGCGACCAACGAGGACCTGCCGTCGCTGGCCGCGGCCGGCCGATTCCGCGCCGACCTGCTCGATCGGCTGTCGTTCGACGTGATCACGCTCCCGCCGTTACGCGAAAGGCGCGAGGATGTGCTGCCGCTGGCCGAGCATTTCGCCATGCGGATGTCGCGCGAGCTGGGCCGCGAGCTGTTCGCCGGGTTTTCGGATAGCGCCATCCGGCAGATGCACGCCCATGGATGGCCGGGCAACGTGCGCGAGCTCAAGAACGCGGTCGAACGGGCGGTCTACCGGCACGACGCGCCGGACAAGCCGATTCGCGCACTGCAGCTCGATCCGTTCGAGTCTCCCTGGCGTCCGGCCGTCAACGACAAGGACGCCGAAACGGGCCCGAAAACCCTTCCCGACGACCTGCGCGGCTGGCTGGACGCCCAGGAACGCGCCGTCGTCGAGCGCGCGCTCGCCGAAGCCGACGGCAACCGGAAGCAGGCCGCCAGGCGGCTCGGCCTGAGCTACGACCAGATCCGGGGCATTCTGCGCAAGCACTCGCTGTAAAAAAGGCATGAATCCGCAAGACGCTACGCCCGCGGCGTTCGGCCTCAACGTTCGCGGTAAGCCACCCGACGGGTCACGCGGCAAAGCAGTTCGTAGGGAATCGTGCCGACCGTCTCGGCGACCCGCTCCACCGGCAACCCCTGGCCCCAGAGCACGACCGGGTCGCCGACGCGGGCATCGGGCTGGCCCTGCAGGTCGATCGTGATCATGTCCATCGACACGCGTCCGGCAAGCCGCTGCTCGCGGCCGTTGACCAGCACCGGTGCGCCATCGGGCATGTTGCGCGGATAGCCGTCGCCGTAGCCGATCGCCGCCACCCCCACCCGCATGTCGCGCGACGCGACGAACCGAGCGCCGTAGCCGATGGTGTCACCGGCGGGGACCTCGTTGACCGCGATCAGCCGGGTTTCGAAGGTCATCACCGGTTCCAGCCCCAGCGCCGGCCCATGGCGCCCGGCGACCGGCGAGACGCCGTAAAGCAGCAGCCCGGCGCGAACCCAGTCGCGCCGGGTTTCGGGCAGGTTCAGCAGCGCCGCCGAATTGGCCAGGCACTGCGGGCCCGACAAGCCCTGAACGGCATGGTCGAATGCCGCGATCTGGCGCCGGTTAAGGGGGTGCTCCGGCCGGTCGGCGCACGCGAAGTGGGTCATCAGCACGACCTGTTCGACGCCTTCGAGGGCCAGCAGCCGTGCATGAATCTCGCGCGCCCGGCCCGGCGGAAAGCCGAGCCTGTGCATGCCCGAATCGAGCTTGAGCCATATCCGCGGCCCCGGCGCGCGTGCCGAGGCCTCGATCCAGTCAAGCTGGCTCGGATGATGTACGACCATCTCCAGCCCCAACCGCGCCACCGCCTCCAGCTCGGCCGGGGCCATGACGCCCTCGAGCAGCAGTACCGGCACTCGCGGCTCAAGCGCCCGGATGGCGCGCGCTTCATCCATCGTCGCGACGGCCAGCATGTCGACATCGACCAGCGCCGGCAGGCATCGCTTGAGGCCGTGACCGTAGGCGTCGGCCTTGACCACCGCCATGACCCGGGCACCGTCGCTCAGCGCGCGAACGCGCTGCAGGTTGTGGCGAAGCGCGGATGGCGTAATGGTTGCGAATGTATTGCGGGACAAGTCTGTCAACTCCGGCTTGCTTGGAGAGAAGTGCTGGAGAGCGTCGCCCGGCGGGTCAGAAAACGCCGGGTACCAGCCACCAGCTTCGGCGACGATACGCCGCCCACTCGGGATGGCGCGCCATGCGCTGCTCCTTGACGCGCATGTTGACCGCGAATACGCCCAGCCAGACCCACGCCAGCACCAGCCAGGGCAGCCAGTGCCAGACCATCAGCGCGAAGCTGGCATAGATCATCATCTCGCCGAGGTAATTCGGGTGCCTGATGTAGCGGAACATGCCGTCGGTGATCAATCCCGGGCGCTCGCGCAGCGTGAAGTACTTCTGGGCGTCGGCCGAGGTCATGATCGTGCAGCCCAGCAGACACAGCGATATGCACAGGCCGTACCAGGCCGCCTCGGGCGCCGGATATGCCGTATCGGCAGCGCCTGAAACCAGTAACCAGCCGAAAACCCAGTACCAGCCGAGCACGCCGACAAACGCGGCAGCAGCCCCGCCGATCGTGATCCTGCGCTGCCAGGCCGGGTCGGGGAACGCGAGGTCCTTGACCAGCCAGACGATTCCGTATCCGCCATGCAGCGCGAAATAGACCCATTCGCGCGTGCCCCAGGCGTCGTAGTACCACATAAGGCACAGCAGGAATACCGGGGTGCCGGCTTTCTGGAAATCGATCACCTGGTTGAAGCTGAACGGCCTGGGGCCGCCACCGAGGTCGGTGGTCAGCCAGTTCGTCCAGGCCTGGATCGAGGCCGCGCGGGATCGTGTCGCGGCAGCCGCGCGGTCTTTATCGGCGGGCATTGCCCGGTTGATCACATGGGACCGGTGGTTTCGCCCGTGCCTTCGACCGGCGCCAGTCCGCGGCGCTCGAGCAGCGGCTGGATATCGGGGTCGCGGCCGGCGAAGTCGCGGAACAGCTGCATGGCGTCCTTGCTGCCACCCTGCGACAGCAGCGCCTTGCGGAAATGGTCGCCGTTCTCACGGGTCAGGCCGCCGTTTTCCTTGAACCACTTGACGCTGTCCGCGTCCAGCACCTCGCTCCAGATGTAGGAGTAATATCCGGCCGAGTAGCCACCCATGATGTGCGAGAAATAGGTCGTGCGGTAGCGCGGGGGCACCGGATCGTAGGCGATGCCGGCCTGCTCGAGACAATCAGCCTCGAACTGCAGGATGTCTTCGCTGGCCGGGATCTTGTCGGCCGGCAGCGTGTGATAGCACATGTCGAGAATCGAGGCCGCCAGGTACTCGGTCGTGCGGTAACCCTCGTTGAAGGTCTCGGCCTCGATCACGCGATCGAGCAGTTCCTGCGGAATCCGCTCGCCGGTTTCGTAATGCAGCGCATAGTTCTCGAGAATGGTGGGCCAGGTCGCCCACATCTCGTTGACCTGCGACGGATACTCGACAAAGTCGCGCGGCACCGAGGTGCCGGCAAAGCTCGGGTACTCCACGTCGGAAAACATCCCGTGCAGCGCGTGGCCGAACTCGTGGAACATCGTCGTGACCTCGTCCAGCGTCATCAGCGTGGGCTGCCCTTCGGGCGGCTTGGGAATGTTCTGGTGGTTTGCCACCACCGGCTCGGTGCCCAGCAGTCCGGACTGGGAAACGTAGGCGTTCATCCAGGCACCGCCGCGCTTGGAGGGACGGGCGTAGAAGTCGCCCAGGAAGATGGCCAGACGCTCGCCGTCGGCGTCGAACACCTCGAACGCCCGAACGTCCGGGTGGTAGACCGGCAGATCGGGACGCTCCTCGAACGTGATGCCGTAGACCTGCTCGGCGGCATGGAAGACGCCGTTGATCAGCACACTGTCCAGCTCGAAGTACGGCTTGATCTGGCTTTCGTCGAAGTCGTACTTCTGCTGGCGCACTTTCTCTGCGTAAAACGGCCAGTCCCATGACTGCAGCTCGAACGGTTCGTCGGCCGTCTCGTCGATCATCGCCTGCAGCGCTTCGCCTTCCTTGCGTGCGTTGGCGACCGAAACCGGCGCGAGCGTGCCCAGCATCCCGTCGACGGCAGCGACCGTGCCGGCGGTGCGTTCCTCGAGCACGAAATCGGCATGCGTGTCGTAGCCGAGCATGTTTGCCTTTTCCGCTCTCAGTTCAAGCACCCGGGAGACGATCTCGCGGTTGTCGAACTCGCCGCCGCGGCTGCCGCGCTGGAGCGAGGCCTCCATCAGGCGCTGGCGGGTCTGACGGTTTTCCAGCGAAGTCAGCTGCGGCTGGCTGGAGAAGTTCATCAGCGTCAGCACGTATTTGCCGTCGTGGCCGCGGTCGGCGGCCTCGCTGGCGGCAGCGTCGATCTGCGCGTCGCTCAGCCCCTGGAGTTCCAGCGCCGTGTCGACCACGATCGCCGAATCGTTGACTTCCTTGAGCACGTTCTGCGAAAACGCCGTGCCCAGCCGCGCCAGCTCCGCGTTGATTTCGCGCAATCGTACCTTCTGTTCCTCCGAAAGCCGGGCGCCGGCGCGAACGAAGTCGCGGCGATATTCCTCGAGCAAACGCATCTGCTCGGCGTCGAGTTCGAGCGCTTCACGGCCCTGGTAGAGCGCCTCTATGCGCGCGAACAGGTCCGGGTTCAGCTGGATCGCATCACTGTGCGCGGTAAGCCGCGGCGTCATTTCGCGCTGGATTTCCTGGCGGGTATCGTTTGTGTCGGCGCTGACCAGGGCGAAGAACACCGAGGTGACGCGGTCCAGCAGCCGACCGCTGCGCTCCATCGCGACGACGGTGTTTTCGAAAGTCGGCGGTTCCGGATTGCCGGCGATCGTCTCGATTTCCGCGAGATGTTCTTCCATCCCGCGTTCCATTGCCGGAACGAAATGCTCGTCGGCGATGCGATCGAACGGCGGCATCTGGTTGGGCAGCGTGGAAATCTCGAAGAACGGGTTCTCGTCTGCCTGCGCCGCAACTTCGGTCACGGTTTCCTCGACTTCCTCCAGGGCCTGTTCGACTGCTTCGGGCGGCGCATGCTCGGTATCGCTGCAGGCGGCCAGCGCCAGCGCCAGCACGCTCATCGTAAGAACTCGGTAGGACATCATGTGCATTCTCTTGTGGACTGTTGGGTCAATTGATCAATCGTAGCAAATTGCCGATACGGCACGCCGGCCGACGCGTCATCGACGGACAGGGCGGCGCTACCAGGTCAGGTCGTCCGGCACCGGCGGATAGTCATGCTCGTCTTCACGGCTTTCAGGCTCGGTGCCGGTGAGGTCGGGCACCAGGTCGGCGGCCAGCGCCTTGTAGCGCGCCAGCACATCGGGCTCGACGATCAGGTAGCGTCCGCGCAGGTTCACGATGCCGAGATTCCCGCTGTTGATCGCCTCGCGCTGCTCGGGGGTGCAGAGCACGCGCCGGATACGCCCGAGGTGCTCGAAATAGCGCGGCAACTCGCCCTCATCGACGTTGAGCGCCCTGCCCTCCACGATCGCATCGAGTTCGAGATTTCGCTTGCGCCGGGCTTCCTGGTCGGCGACGCGGGCCTGCTTGACCCGCTCGGCCTCTTCCTTTTCCGCCTTGCGCCTGGCCCGCCAGGCACGTTCCAGATCCGACGCCTGCGGCTTGCCGGCGTCCGGGCGCCTGCCGGGCTTCTTCTTTCCCTGCTGATTTCGCGGCGCTTTCCTGTTGCCGCCGGGGGCGGTTCCGCCACCCTTTTTCTCCGGTTTCCGGCGCTCTTCGGCCAGTCCGGTTTTCAGTAAAGCATCCTGAAGCGATCCCATACCGGTATTCTCTTGGAGTCGGTTTGCCGCGACCGGGAAGGCCCGGCCACGGCGAAATTTTTACTGGCGACCGGGTCAGTCCGACGAATCGGCAGCCGGGTTCGCGACAACCTCGAGCAGCTCGACTTCGAAAATCAGCGTGGCGTTGGGCCCGATCGGCCCCGGGCGGCCCTGTTCACCGTAGGCGAGCTCGGAAGGCACGAAGAATTCGTACTTGGCGCCTTCCTTCATCAGCTGAACGCCCTCGGTCCAGCCTGGAATCACCTGGTTGAGGCCGAAGGTCGCCGGCTCGCCGCGCGCATAGGAACTGTCGAACTCGACACCGTTGATCAGCTTGCCGCGGTAGTGAACGGTCACGCGATCGTCGGCGTCGGGGCTGGCGCCCTCGCCCTCCGTGATGACGCGGTACTGGAGGCCGGAATCGGTCACCATGACGCCTTCCTTGTCGGCGTTGGCGGCGAGAAAGGCCTCGCCCTCCTCGGCGTTGATGCGCGCTTCCTCACCGCGTTCCTCGGCCAGCTGCTGCTGCCGCCGCTGGATGAACTGCTCGCGTTCGGCCAGCGCTTCTTCCTGGGTCAGCAGAGTTTCCTCCCCGAGATAGCTCGCGCGCAGACCCTGCATCAGGATATCGATATCCAGCGGCATGTCCTGTCCGGCCAGCGATTGTCCGATATCCATGCCAATGGTGTAGCTGAGTCTTTCTTCCGGCGTTTCCAGTTGCTCGGTCTGGGCGAGCGCGAAACTGCTCGCGAGCGCAGCCGTGGCCGCGATGATGACGAGATTGCGATTCATTTTGAGTGACTCCGAATGGTCTTTTGAATGAATGGAAGGCAGCTTTTCCAGGCGCTGCTTCAATGCAGACAGACAATCTGCTCGGGAGTTGACCGCAGCGGCCGGCTCCCGTTCACTTGACTTTTGCGAAATGATACCAGCAGGCGTCGCCTTGGACGAGACGATTCGGACATTCGCCGAAAGTTTGCCGGGGCGGTTGACAGTGTCGTGGTGTGCTAGTATAGTAAAACACCAGTACATGACAGCACGCGATCAGATCGCAAGGAGCACCCGATGTTGCCGATCACGAACCAGAGAGCAGTCCACATTCCGCACAGCATCGCCACGGCGGCGGCGATCATCGGGCTGATTGCCGCACTGAGCTGGGACGTATCCGGCAACGAAGCTACCAGGCCCGACGCCGCAGGCGTCGCGCTCGATCATGTCGCTTCGATTTCAGCGCAGGAGCCGGAGGCGCCGGGTGAAAAGCCTGCACAACCCCGTTCCGGCGCCTCCGATGCCGAACCCGGCACGTTCTCCGGCCTGCTGCCGCTGGTTCTGCCCAGCATCTCCGGCTATTGATGGCTCAGCACTGGGACGATAACCAGCCGATCTACTGGCAGCTGCGCGAGCAGACGGTCTCGGCCATTCTCGACGGCACGCTCAAGGAGGGCGAGCCGCTGCCGTCGGTTCGACAGGTCGCGATCGATTTCCAGATCAATCCGCTCACCGTCTCGAAGGCGTATCAGTCGCTGGTCGACGACGAACTTGTGGAGAAGCGGCGCGGCGTCGGCATGTTCGTCGTCGACGGCGCCAGGCGACGCCTGATGCAGAGCGAACGGGAGCATTTCCTGGCCGAAGAGTGGCCTCGAATCGCGCAGCGGATAAGCAAGCTCGGACTCGATCCGGTCGAGCTGATCAAATCGATTGAAGATTGAAAAAACGGGAGTAGAACGCATGGAGTCAAGCATCATTCACGCGCAGGGTCTCAGTCGACGCTACGGCAGCACGATCGCGCTGGACAGCGTCGATCTCGACGTGCCGGCCGGGCGAATCGTCGGCCTGATCGGGCCGAACGGGGCCGGCAAGACCACCGCACTGAAAGCGATCCTGGGCCTGAGCAAATTCAACGGCGAACTCGAAGTGCTGGGTCTGGATCCGTCGAAGGACCGCGATGACCTCATGGAGGATGTCTGCTTTATCGCCGACGTGGCGGTGCTGCCGCGCTGGGCGCGGGTCTGGCAGATCATCGACCTGACCGAAAAGCTGCACCCGCGCTTTTCGCGCGAGCAGTGCATGAAGTACCTGGCCCGGACCAAGATCAAGCAGAATTCCAAGGTTCGGGCGCTTTCCAAAGGCATGGTAGTGCAGCTGCACCTGGCGCTGGTGATGTCCATCGACGCCAAGCTCCTGATCCTCGACGAGCCCACGCTGGGCCTGGACATCCTGTTCCGCAAGCAGTTCTACACCAGCCTGCTCAACGAGTATTTCGACGAACAGCGCACCATCCTGATCACCACCCACCAGGTCGAGGAAGTCGAGCATATCCTCACCGACCTGATCTTCATCAAGGACGGCAAGCTGATCGTCAACAACACCATGGACGACATCTACGAGCAGTACACCGAAGTGATGGTCGGTCCCGAAAGCCTCGAGCAGGCCCGGGCGCTGAACCCGATACACGAACGGGTGCTGTTCGGTCGCCACATCATGCTGTTCGACAACGCCGACCAGAAGCGCCTCGGCGAGCTCGGCGAAATACACAAGCCCAGCGTGGCCGACCTGTTTGTCGCGCTGATGGGCGAGAAGGCCGACCAGTCGGAGACCGGGGAGAAAGCGGCATGAATGCAAACATGTTCTCACGACTCTGGATCCTGGTCCGGCGTGAAATCTGGGAAAGCCCGGTGGCGTTCAAGTGGACGCCGCTGATCATCGCCGGATTCATCCTGCTGGTCACGATACTGCTCCTGATCATCGGCGCGAAGGTCGACAACGAGCAGGTCTTCACCATAGACGGCATTCGCATGTATGCCCAGATGGACGACGCCCAGCAGCGGCTGATGGCCGCCGGCGTGATGTTTTCGGCCGGTTCGCTGTTCCACCAGATCATGTTCCTGGTCGTGGTGTTCTACCTGGCCGGCAGCCTGTACGACGACCGTCGCGACCGCTCCATCCTGTTCTGGAAATCACTGCCGGTCTCCGATCAAATGACGGTGGCCTCCAAGATCCTGACCGCAACCGTGGCCGCGCCGATCATGTACCTGGGCGGTATCGCGTTCATTCAACTCGCGCTGGTATTGATCGCCTCGGGCTACGGATTGATGGCCGACATCAACATCTTCACCGAGGTCTGGGCGCCGGCCAACCTGCCCAGGGTCTGGACCGTGACGCTGCTCGGCAGCCTGGTGCAGTCGCTCTGGCTGCTGCCGATCTACGCCTGGCTGATGTTCTGCTCGTCATGGGCGCCGCGGCTGCCGATCCTGATCGCCGTGCTGGTGCCGGTGCTGATCGGCATGTTCCAGCATTTCTGGAGCTTCTTCTCCAACTTCCGCCTGCCCGACTTCAACCTGCTGTGGGTCATCCTCGAACGCATCGGCCGCGGCGTCTTGCCTGCAAGCGTCGAATGGGAGCAGATCATCCACGCGTCGGAGAGCGAGCCCAGTTTCGTGCCGAAAGAAGAGATGCTGATGAGCTTCAAGTCCATCGCCAACGCATTCGTATCCTGGGAAATGTGGATCGGCGTGGCGATCGGATTGATTTTCCTGGCCGGGTCGGTCTGGTTCCGCCGCCGGGCCACGGATTCCTAGGAAACCGATCGACCCGACCGTCGACCTGTCTTGAAGGCCCTGTTTCGGGCGTCCCCTGCGGCGCCCGTATGCTAATATTTCAGCGCGAAATCAAGGGGCCGCCGGGCTCGACCGAACAGGGTCGCAGCCGGAATCAAGCACAGGAGTCGGACATGTTCCGCAATACATTCAAGTCGATTGCCCTAGCAGGCCTTCTGATGACCGCCGGAACGGTCGCAGCCGACGTGCTGCTGATCGAGGAAGTTCGCAAGCGAATGCAGCGCGATCTGCCCGAAAACGGGCTGACCAAGAGCGAAGTCGAACAGCGTTACGGCCGGCCCAACGAGCGTCGCGCGCCGGTCGGCGAACCGCCGATCTCGCGCTGGCTGTACGACGATTACAGCGTGTATTTCGAACACGATCTGGTCATAGAGAGCGTGCTGCATCACGGCGCCGTGCTGTCTGCCGGCAGCCAGCCGAACGGCTGATCCGGCAAATGCACCCGGTCGACTATCGACTTCCCGCCGAATGGGAGCGCCAGAGCGCGATCATGCTCGTGTGGCCGTTTGCCGACGGCGACTGGCAGCACATGATCGAATCGATCCGGGAAGAATACGCCGAGTTCATCTCGACGGCGCTCGAGTTCCAGGCAGTGGTGCTGCTGGTCCCCCCGGACGATCAGGAGGCACGCAGACGACTGGGTGACCGCAGCGACCTTCATTACATCGAGGTGCGTTGCAACGACACCTGGTGTCGCGATTTCGGCCCCATCACGATGTGCAATGCCGGCAAGCGACTCGCGCTGGACTTTTACTTCGACGGTTGGGGCGGTCGCCACGAGGCACGCCTGGACAACCGCGTCAACACCATCCTGGCCCGCCACGAAATGTTCGCCGATTTCGATTTCAGGCAATCGCTGTTCGAACTCGAAGGCGGCGCCATAGAATGCGACGGCGAAGGCACATTGCTGATCAACCGGCACTGCATGCGCGCGCGCGCGCCTCACCTGGAAGATTCCGAGGTCGACCACGAGCTCAAGACCTGGCTCAACGCCAGTCGCCTGCTCGAAATTGACATGCCCCCGCTGCCTGGTGACGATACCGACGGTCATATCGACACCCTGGCCCGCTTCACCGACCGCGAGACCATCGTGTTCCAGACCATGGCCGACGCCTCGAGCACCCGGACGCTCAACGGCCAGCTGGAACTGCTGCGGACCGCGCAGGGCCGGGCGTACCGCCTGATTGCCCTGCCCCGCGCCGACGATATAGATCCCGGGCTGGCGGCCAGCTACGTCAACTTCGTGCTGCTCAACGATGCAGTTCTGGTGCCGGCATTCGGCAGTCGCGCAGACGTCCCGGCCCGCGAGCTGCTGTCGGAACTGTTTCCCGACCGGATCGCGAAATCGGTGGACGCGCGAACGCTGGTCGGCCAGGGCGGTGGACCGCACTGCGCAAGCATGCAGATTCCGACGGCACTGGCATGATCCGCGACGAACTCGTCATCGGCCTGGTGCAGCACGCAATGGGCGCCGACATCGACGCCAATCGCACTGCAACCCTGGACGGAATCGCCGAGGCGGCGGCGCGCGGCGCACAGTTGGTGGTGCTGCCCGAACTCCACGCCACCGAGTATTTCTGCAAGTACCAGGACCCGGCCCTGTTCGACCTGGCCGAACCGCTGGACGGCGTCACGCGCCGGCTGCTGGCCGAGGCTGCCGCCGACTACAAGCTGGTGGTCGTCGGCAGCATCTTCGAGCAGCGCGCCCCCGGCCTTGCGCACAACACGGCGCTGGTGCTGGAATCCGACGGCAGCCTGGCCGGCATCTACCGCAAGATGCACATTCCGGACGATCCCGGTTACAACGAAAAGTTTTACTTCACGCCCGGCGATCTCGGCTTCGAGCCCGTCGATACCTCGGTCGGCCGGCTCGGCGTGCTGGTGTGCTGGGACCAGTGGTACCCGGAAGCGGCGCGCCTGATGGCGCTGGCCGGCGCCGAGATTCTGCTCTACCCCACCGCCATTGGCTTCGATCCGGCCGACGACGAATCGGAGGCGCGCCGCCAGCTCGACGCCTGGCGCATCATCCAGCGTTCCCACGCGGTCGCCAACGGCCTGGTGGTGGCATCGGTCAACCGCGTCGGCTTCGAACCTGATCGATCGGGAGGCGCCTACAACGCGGAGTTCTGGGGGCACAGCTTCATTTGCGGTCCGCAGGGCGAGGTGCTGGCCGAGGCCGGCACCTCCAGCGAGGTCGTCGTCTGCACCACCGATCGCAAGCGATCCGAGACCGTGCGCCGGCTCTGGCCGTTCTTCCGCGACCGTCGCATAGATGCCTACGACGACCTGGTCCGGCGATTCAGGACCTGACAAACGGAGTCCAACGGGTTTCGACGATGAACATCACGCATCAGAAACCCCCTGCCGACGACGCGCTGCCCGCCATCTTCCGAATGCGCGCGGTCACCAAGGAATATCAGGTCGGCGACAACGTCATTCGCGCCCTCAGGGGCATCGACCTGGATCTTTTCGCCGGCGAACTCGTCGTGTTTCTCGGCGCATCGGGCAGCGGCAAGTCCACCCTGCTCAACATCCTCGGCGGGCTGGACAGCGCGACCAGCGGATCGGTCCGCTACCAGGAACTGGAACTCTGCGGCGCCGACGACGCGACGCTGACCGAATACCGCCGGCAACACGTCGGCTTCGTGTTCCAGTTCTACAACCTGATCCCCAGCCTGACCGCCCGCGAAAACGTCGCCATCGTCACCGAGATCGCGACCGATCCGATGGCGCCGGACGATGCGCTGGCACTGGTCGATCTCGGCGCGCGAGCCGATCACTTTCCCGGCCAGCTTTCCGGCGGGGAGCAGCAACGCGTTGCGATCGCCCGGGCCATCGCCAAGCAGCCGGCAGTCCTGCTGTGCGACGAACCGACCGGGGCGCTGGACTCCAGGACCGGGATCAAGGTGCTCAAGGCGCTGGAGCACGCCAACCGAGCACTCGGCACGACCACCGCCGTCATCACGCACAATGAAGCCATCGCCGCCATGGCCGACCGTGTCGTGCGGCTCAGCGACGGCCGCATCAGCGACATATCGCACAATCCCGGGCGCGCCGATCCCGAAACGCTTCACTGGTAGCCCATGCGCGCGCTGAATCGCAAGCTGTTTCGCGATCTCTGGGGTCTCAGGGCCCAGGCCGTCGCAATCGCGCTGGTCATTGCTGGCGGCGTGGCGACCTGGGTCATATCCCTGTCGACGATCGAGTCGCTGGAAAACTCGCAGCGCATGTTCTATCAGAACTACCGCTTCGCCGACGTTTTCGCATCGCTGGAGCGCGCGCCGCTGGTTACCGTGGATCGGATCCGGGAAATCCCCGGCGTGCGGGCTGCAGAGGGCCGCGTTCGCGCATCGGCCACGCTCACCTTGCAGGGCTTCGACGAGCCGGTGGAGGCGCTTTTGACATCCATTCCGGAAGCCGATGACGCCATGCTGAACCGCCTGTTTCTCGAGGCCGGACGCCTGCCGCGCGCGGGCGACGATTCGGCGGTGGTGGTCTCCGAGTCGTTCGCCGAGGCGCATCGGCTCAACGTCGGCGACGGGATCGACGCGATCGTCCGGGGCCAGTCGAGTCGTCTCGTGATCAGCGGGATTGGACTGTCGCCGGAATTCGTCTACCAGATCCGGCCCGGATCGCTGTTCCCGGATCACAAGCGCTATGCCACGATCTGGATGCGACAGCGCCCGCTGGCGCAAGCCGCCGGCATGGAGGGCGCCTTCAACGACATCGTGCTGCAGCTCGAGCGAAACGCCGACGCGGCCGCCGTGGTTGAAGCACTAGACGGCATTCTGGAGCGCTGGGGCGGCACCGGCGCCGTGCTTCGGGACGATCAGACATCTCACAGCTACCTGCGCGAGGAAATGGAACAGCTCAGGGCGATGGCGCGAATCGTTCCGCTGATCTTCCTCGGCGTTGCCGCCTTTCTGCTCAATATCGTCATCCACCGCATGGTCCGCATGCAGCGCGACCAGATCGCCATCCTCAAGGCCTTCGGGTACCCCAACCGCACGATCGCGACGCACTTTACCGGTCTGGTGATGCTGATCGTGCTGCTGGGCATCGTGCCCGGCCTCGCGCTCGGCGGCTGGATGGGCCACGGCCTGGCCAACATCTACCGAGAGTTCTTTCGTTTCCCCGAGTTGTTCTTTCGCGTCGGGCCGCCGGTGATTGCAAGCGCCGTGCTGGCGACCGCCGGTGCGGCCCTCGCCGGCACCTGGCGCGCGCTGTGGAGCGCTTTTCGCGCCGCGCCTGCAGAGGCGATGCGTCCCGAGCAGCCGACGGGCTTCAGGCGCAGCCTGGTCGAGCGCGTCCCCCTTTTCCGCGGCCTGGACCAGCCGACCCGAATGATCGTGCGCAGCCTGGAGCGCCAGCCGATCAAGGCGCTGCTCGCGGTAATCGGCATCGCCCTGGCGGTGGCCATCCTCGTGACCGGGCGCTTCCAGCAGGATACGATCGGTTTCATGCTCGACGTCCAGTTCGGATTCGCCGCCCGCGAGGACATGACAGTGACCTTCATCGAGCCCACCGGCCGCGATGCGTTGCACGAAATTCGCGCGCTTCCCGGCGTGATCGAGGCCGAGCCCTTCCGCGCCGTCGCGGTGAAGCTCGTCCACGGCCACCGCAGCCACAGGAGCGCGGTACAGGCATATGGTCGGGACGCCACCCTGCACCGAGCGCTGGATCGCAGTCTCGAGCCGATCGAGATGCCTGACTCGGGGCTGCTGCTCACCGACTGGCTTGCCGATCAGCTGGCCGTCGAGGTGGGTCAGTCGGTCACGGTCGAGTTTCTCGAAGGAAGGCGACCTCGACTCGAGGTTCCCGTTGACGGCGTCGTTCGCGAGTTCGTCGGCGCGTCGGCCTACATGGGGCTGGACGCCGTGAACCGTCTGCTGCGGGAATCCGACAGCATCTCCGGGGTCTACCTGACGGCCGACCCGTCGGAACGCGACCGGTTGCTCGGCGAACTCGAGCGAAGGCCGCGGATCGCCACCACCAGCCTGCTCGAGAATGCCGTGGCCGGCTTCAATCGAACCATGGGCGAGAACATCAGGATCTTCTCGCTGGTCAACACGCTGCTCGCCGGCGTGGTCGCATTCGGCGTGATCTACAACACCGCTCGCCTTGCGCTGTCCGAGCGTGCGCGCGAACTGGCCTCGCTGCGCGTGCTCGGGTTTCGCCGCGGCGAAGTCGCCTGGGTTCTGCTCGGCGAACTGGCATTGCTGACGGCAGCCGCCATCCCGCTCGGGCTCTGGCTGGGCTACGGCTTCTGCAGCCTGATCGGCCGCGCAATGGCATCGGAGTTCTACCGGATTCCGACGGTCATTCACGCCGACAGCTATGCCTTTGCCACCGTCGTTGTGCTGGCGGCAATGCTGGTTTCCATGCTGGCCATCGGGCGCAGGCTTTACCGACTCGACCTGGTCGAAGTACTCAAGACGCGGGAGTGAAAATGCCATCGACAAGATTGATCGCGACCTCGATCGCCGCCGCGGCAGCCGCCGGCCTGCTGGTGTGGAGTTTCCGTCCCCAACCGGTTCCGGTCGACATCGTCGAGGCGAGTATCGGGCCGGTCACGGTTTCGATTCGCGAGCTGGCGCGCACTCGCGTGCAGGATCAGTTCGACATATCGGCGCCGGTTGCCGGCTTCGCGCCGAGACTTGAATGGGAAGCCGGCGATGTCGTGACGGCCGGCCAACTGCTGCTTGAACTGCGGCCGCTTCCGTCCTCGGTGCTCGATCCGCGGACACGCGAAGGCGCCGAAGCCGAAGTGGCGCGCGCCGAGGCCGCCGTATCGGCTGCCGAGGCCGCGCTGGAATCGGCAAGATCGCGTGCCCGGCTTGCCGAACGTGAACTGGAGCGGCTTGTGCCGCTGTTCGAGCGCGGCACGATCTCCGAAAGCCAGCTCGATCGCGCCCGGGCCGAGCATACCCAGACGCTGGCCGATCTTCGCTCGGCCGAGTCCAACGTCGGCGTGGCCAGGCAGGGCCTGCGCTACGCTCGGGCCGCGCTTCTCCAGGGCAGCGGGAGCGACGATTCGGTCGACAGGTTCACGATCGAATCGCCGATCGACGGCAGGATACTGGCGGTGCTGCACGAGAGCGCCGGCGTCGTCCAGCCCGGCCAGCCCTTGCTGCGCATCGGCGATCCGGCGTCGCTGGAAGTCGTCGCCGAGGTGTTGACCGACGACGCGGTTCGGATGAAGCCTGGCATGCCGGTGGAACTTGAGCGCTGGGGCGGCGACGCCACGTTGTTCGGCCAGGTCCGGCGAATCGAGCCGAGCGCGTTCACCAAGGTCTCGGCGCTGGGCGTGGAGGAACAGCGAACCCAGGTCATCATCGACCTGACCTCGCCGAGAACTCAGTGGTCGGCGCTCGGACACGGCTACCGAATGGAAGCCAGGTTCATCGTCTGGCGCGCGCCTGCCACGCTCAAGGTGCCCAACGGCGCGGTATTCAGAACCGGCGACGGCACCGCGGTGTTCGTCGTCCGGGACGGCCGCGCCCGGATCCGGGCCGTCGAAACCGGGCGGCGCGGCGAGCGCCATACCCAGGTCGTTTCGGGTCTCGAGGCGGGCCAGGCCGTGATCGCTCATCCGGACAACGAGATCGCCGACGGCGCGCGCGTGGTGGCGTTCCAGTCGATTGCGCGTTGATCCTGTTTCTTTGTGACCCCCTTCACATCTTCTCAGGTAAAGGTATACTCTGCCCGGTAAAGAATGCACAGGCAATTCAGGTCCGATTCTGAACAATGCCGGTTGGGCGTTCCGGGGGATTATCGAGAGAGACTATGCCGGACC
Organism: Lysobacterales bacterium; assembly: GCA_002722315.1. Classification (GTDB taxonomy): domain Bacteria; phylum Pseudomonadota; class Gammaproteobacteria; order Xanthomonadales; family Wenzhouxiangellaceae. The sequence goes on from PBLG01000002.1 coordinate 80,055, forward strand.
GCGGGTTCAGACTGGGAACAGCACTGGGAGAATTGAAACGCCGGCACGTCATGCGCGTGCTCGGTGCCTACGCAGTGACGGTCTGGGCCGTGCTGCAGGTAGCCGACATCGTGCTCCCCGCGCTGATGGCGCCGGAATGGGTCATGACCGCACTGGTCGGCGCAGCCGTCCTCGGCGCCCCGGTCGCCGCCGTTCTGGCCTGGGTCTACGATCTAACGCCACAGGGCGTGCGCAAGACCGGCGCAGCTGCGCCGGAGACGTCCCGTGCGATTGAATCCACGGCCGCCGTCGGCGGGCGATGGGTCGACTACCTCATCATTGCCGCTCTGGTGCTGATCCTGACCTTCGTACTGCTCAGGCCGTCGGCCGTGGAGACACGAATCGGCACCAGCATTGCTGTCCTGCCGTTCACCGATCTCAGCGCCGGCCAGGACAGCCGGTATTTCGGCGACGGGGTCGCCGAGGCCATCATGGACAAGCTGGCGCGGATTGCAGGCATCCAGCTCAGCGCTCGAACATCGTCGTTTTCGTTCCGCGACGGCAATATCGACGCCCGGCAGGTTGCATCGCAACTGGGTGTTTCTACACTCCTGGAAGGGAGTGTCCGGCGGTCCGGGAACCAGCTGCGAATCAGCGCCCGCCTGATCGACGGCAGCAGCGGAAAACAGGTCTGGAGCAACAGCTACGACGGCTCGCTGGAAAGCGCGTTCGAACTGCAGGACAAGATTTCCTCGGCGATCGCGGACGTCATGCGCGTTCAACTGAACTCTCCGAACGACCTGGCCGCCGACCTGGCCACGCGGAATCCGGAAGCCTTCGACCAGTATCTGCGGGGCCGCTCGAACCTTCGCGACCGGACCGGTGCTCGCGTAGACGCCGCGATCGAAAATTTCGAGGCCGCGCTGGCCCTGGATCCCGCTTTCGGCCTTGCTGCCGCCGGACTGTGCCGGGCCAGTTGGGACAGGTATGAAAACCGACGCGAACCGGAGCTCGCCGCAATCGCCTTCGAACGTTGCGACAAGACGCGTGAACGCTATCCCGAACTGGCCGAGACCAGAATCGCCCTGGGTTCGCTGCAGCTAGGTACCGGCGAGGCCGAGGACGCAGAGGCATCGTTTCGAAAAGCGCTGGAGTTGGAACCCAACAACGCCGAAGCCCACGCCGGTCTGGGCCAGGCGCTGCGCGATCAACAGAAACTCGACCAGGCCGCAGCGGAACTGGCCCGCGCAATCGAGATGGATCCCGCGTACTGGCGCTTCCGGTGGGATCTCGGCATTGTCCATTATTACGCTGGCAAGCTCGACGCGGCCGTCGAAGCCGTGATGCAGGCGATCCGGCTCAATCCCGACCACCCGGGACCCCACTCCACCCTGGGCGGCGTCTATTTTGCACAGGGCCGGTTCATGCAGGCTGCCGACGCCTTCGAGCAATCGATCGAGCGCGAACCCAATGCGATCGCCTACTCCAACGCCGGCACCAACTATTTCTTCGGCGGCGAGTTCCCCCGCGCCGAGGCCATGTTCAGACGCGCCGTGGAAATGACGCCGGACGACTTCCGCTTCACCGGCTTCCTGGCGTGGGCGGTGCGCGCGCAGCCCGGCCGCGAGGATGACGCACGCCCGTTCCACAAGGCCACCATCACCACCGCCAGCGCACGACTGGCCATCAACGTCAACGATCACGACGCACGCGCCGCCCTGGCCGTGCATCTCGCGGCGCTGGACGAGGATGCGGCCGCGCGCGGCGCGCTGGCAAGCCTGATCGATTACCAGGCGCTCAACATCAATGCGCTGTCGATGACCGGTTTTGCCCACTATCTGCTGGGCGAGGAAGAAGATGCAATCCGGGCTTTCCGGATCGCCATCGAGAAGGGGCTGCCCGGAAATCTGCTTTACAGCGATCCGCGCCTTGACTCGGCCTGGTCCGATCCCCGATTTGCTGCGCTTGTGCAGCCCCCGGCGGCTTCCCCCGCCGCAATTCCGAGGAGCTAGACGATGAACAGAAGCATTCACCTGGTACCGGTTTTCTTCGCCGCCGTCGTACTGATGACCGTCACCGCCTTTCCGGCCGCAGCGCAGCAGCGGAGCTGTCCGCCGGCCTGCGGAATCGAAGTCGAGGTACCCGACGATCCGTCACTGCCACCCGCCGCCCAGCCCGAAACGCTGATGACGGTCGCGGGTTCAGAAATCGTGTTCACGACCAATGCGCGAATCAGAGTCCGCTTCGAAGGCCAGTCACCATTCGTAAATCCGGGTGGTCAGCCGATCATGAACTTCGTCGTCAACCGCGGAAATCGGCCGATGCAGGTGCGAACCGACGGCGCCGCCTGCTCGGCGCAGAGTCCTTGCAAGTACATGGTTCACGATCTCGAGGACCCGGGTCGACCGCCGCTTGATCCGTACATCATCATTCAGTAATTCCGACCTCCGCCAGGCAAGCCCTGCCGCCGGGCGACGCGCGGCGGCAGGCGCGGCCGTGGTTCGGGACCCTTTCCCTGATAGACTTCTCCGCTTTGGCCGGAAACAATCGAATGACCGAATCCACCGATGCCGGGCCCGAAGGCCCGGGCGCGGAAGATGACGCCCTTGACTTTGGCAACGAACCGGTCCGGGAAGTCGAACACGACGGGGTTCACTACACGCTGTTGGGGACGGCCCATGTGTCCAGAGCCAGCGTCGATGCGGTAAGGCACCACATCGAACATGGGCAATTCGACGCCGTCGCCGTCGAGCTTTGCGAATCCCGCCACAAGGCGCTGACCGACGCCAGCGCCTGGCGCGACATGAATCTTTTTGCCATCATCCGGGCCGGCAAGGCCGGGATGATGATGGCCAGCCTCGCCCTGTCCGCCTACCAGCGGCGCATCGCCGAACAGTTCGGGATCGAACCCGGCGCGGAAATGAAAGCGGCAATGGAATCGGCCGATAACGCCGGCATCCCGCTCCAGCTGATCGATCGCGAAATCGGCGTCACGCTCAAGCGAACCAGTCGTCGCCTGTCCTGGTGGCAACGCTGGCTGCTGACCAACGGCATGATCGTGTCTCTTTTTTCGCGCGACGAGTTCTCGGAAGCCGATATCGAGCGGCTCAAGCAGGGCGACATTCTCAATGAAACGTTCAGCGAATTTGCATCATCCTCGCCGCAGCTCTACGAAAGCCTGATCAACGAACGCGACCATTTCATGGCCGCGCGACTCCGGCAGGAAAACGGCGATCGCCCGGGCCGGCGCGTGCTGGCCGTCATCGGCGCCGGCCACCTGGAGGGCACCGCGAAGGCACTGGCGTCAAACGAGGACCCCAGGACGCGGGTCGAAGCGTTGAACGACGTTCCGCCACCGTCGAGAATATGGAAGGCCATTCCGTGGCTGATCCTGATCGCGGTGGTATCGGGATTCGGCATCGGGTTCTCGCGCAGCCCGGAACTCGGCTGGTCGCTGGTCCTGACCTGGGTCGCGATCAATGGCGGGTTGTCGGCGCTGGGCGCGGCCTGCGCCCGCGCCCACCCGCTGACCATAATCACGGCTCTTCTTGCCGCACCACTGACGTCGCTGAACCCGACGATCGGTGCCGGCATGGTCACCGGCGCCGTCGAGGCCTCGCTGCGCAAACCCAAGATCGCCGATTTCGAATCGCTGCGCGACGACGTGATCAAGCTTTCGGGATGGTGGCGGAACCGGGTCGCCCGGGTATTCCTGGTGTTCTTTCTGTCCAATATCGGCTCGGCGATCGGCACCTGGGTGGCCGGCTTCAGCATGATCCGGCAGCTCGCGTGAACCGTCCTGCCGCCTCGAAGCGCAGCCGCCAGCCGGCTGCAAGGGCCTGCCAGGCGCCGGGCAAAATGACGCACAATTGACACCGACGATTGGCACCGGCAATTGACATGGACAATCGTATCTGATCCAGCAACGCATTCTTGACGGGATAAAACGATGAGTTTCAAGGAACGCCTGTTCGGACCCCCGTGGGAGAGCAAGGACGCCGATGCGAGAGCGCGCAGCGTCGCCGGCTCTACCGATCCCAGACTCTCGGAAAGGCTCTCGGAAATCGCTGCAGCGGACCCCGACGCCGGCGTCCGGATCGCCGCGCTCAAGCGCCTGGCAGCAGAGTCGGCCTGGCTCAAGGCGCGCAGCGACGACACCGACCCGCAGATTCGCGCCGCGGCCGACCATTTTCTGCTGCGTTCGGTTTGCGAACAACCTGGCGGCGATCGGCTTCAGAGTCGTCTGGCCTGGCTCGCGGCGCTGGAGACGTCGGACGCGCTTCGACGGGTGGCCGCCCACGCCGCAGACGCCGAAATGCGCGCGGCCGCACTTGGCCGAATCGGTTCGCAGGGCTTTCTCGGCGACTGCCTGGTCAGCGAGCCCGACGAAGCGATTGCCGAGCAGCTGCTGGCGCGCCTGGAGCAGGTCTCGACCCTCAAGCGGATCGCCGACAAGCTGCGCAAGAAGCACAAGGGCAGGCACCAGGCCGTCATGCGGCGCCTGGCCGAACTGGAATCGGAATCCGGATCCGGGGCGCATGAGGCGCGCGACGAGCTTGCCGCCCAGCTGATCGCCCAGGCCGAAAAGCTGGCCAGGGGAGACTTCAGCGGCAATTCTGGCGACAGTCGCGGTGACAATCGCGGTGACAATCGCGGTGACAATCGCAAGGCCGAATTCGAGAGGCTTGCCGAGCGCTGGGCGGCGCTGGCGAGCCCTGAGCCGCATCTGGCCCGTCGCTTCGACGGTGCCATGCGAATCGTCAAAAGCGCGCTGGAGCCCCGCCCCGCCCGACCTCAGGCGGTCGAAGCCGCGCCCGAAGCGCCCGAGACAGGCGACGCCGAGCTGGCCCGGATGGTCGAACAGGCCCAGGCCATGGCCGCCCGTCCGGCCGGCAACAAGACGGCAGATACACTGAACAAGCTGATATCGGCTTTCGACAGGCACTGGAATACGCTGCGCAAGCCTGCCCCGGCCGACGAGGCCATGCGCGAACGATTCAGAGCCCTGTGTGCAGAGCTTCAGGCGCGTGAACAGGCGCGACAGACCTCCAGCGTCAAGGCAGCCGCATCAGAACACGAGCGGCCGAACAGCGGCCCCGCAGAGGCAGTGGCGGAGCTCGAGCGCGCGCTGGAGCAGGCCGAGCAGGCGCTGTCTGCCGGGGACATCGGCCAGTCTCACGAGGCCATACGCAAGGCCCGCAGCCTCAACGACAAGCTGCCGGGGCGCGGTCGTTCCGGGGAATCCTCCGGGCGAATTGCCCGCATGGCCGGCAAGCTCAAGGAAATGCGCGACTGGCAACACTGGTCGAACAACAAGCTCCGCGAACGGCTGATCGAAAGGGTCGGCGAAATCGATTCCGAGAACCTGCACCCCGACGCAGTCACCGAGCGCCTCAAGGAACTGCGCCAGCGCTGGAAAGAGCTCGACGAACAGGAAGTTCTGCCCGGGGACAAGCGCCAGTTCGCCGCACCGCAGGGCCAGTGGCGCCGATTCCAGCGCGCCTGCAAGGAAGCCTTCGATGCCGCACGCCCCTACCTGGAAAAGCGCAGCGAAGTTCGCGAGCAGTCGCACCAGGAACTCCAGGCATTTCTCGACGACGCCCGGGCCGTGGCCGGCGACCCCGACACGCCAAACGACAAGCTGATCAGGTACCAGCGCGCGGCGCGCGAAGCCATACGCAACCTGGACACGTTGCCGCCGAAACTCCGGGGCAAGGCCGCCGGCGCATTACGGGAGCTCATGGATTCGATATCGGCATCCCTGGACCGGCACTTCGAGGCCGCGGAAAACGAGAAGCGCAAATTGATAGCCGAAGCGCGAAAGCTGGTACACGAAAAGGACCGCGCGGTCGCCATCGACCGGGCCAAGGCGCTACAGGCCGAATGGAAAAAGGCCGGGCGCGGCAGGCGCAAGGTCGACGACCAGTTGTGGAACGAGTTTCGCGAACCCATAGACCCGCTGTTCGAGGACCTCAAGAAGGAGCGCGACGAGCGCAAGCAGGTCGAGCACGAACACGCCGAGGCGCTCAAGCAGATCTGCGTGCGCGCCGAAGAACTGGCGGCGGTCGACGATCCCGAGTCGGTCGCCGGACAGGTCTCGGGCCTGGAAGACGAGTTCAACCGGCACAACGCCCCGCCGCCGGCCCTGCGCAAGCGCTTCGAGCGCGCGCTGGCCCGCTATCGCGATCAGGTCCAGTCCGCTCGCGAGGCGCAGGCCCAGGCCAAGCGCGCACACCTGGCCGCGCTGAGCGCTCACCTGCAGGATAGCTGGAAGAACATCCTGGCCGGCAAGGCGCCCCTGCCGACCAGCGACCTGCCGGAAATTCCGGAAGACGACGAGGTTGCCCGGCGCTTGCTTGCGCGCCTCGAGCAGATGACCCAGGCCACCGACGTCGAAGCTCTCGGTCGCGAGATCGACGCACAGACCGACAAGGCCCGCCAGATCGTGGTCGAAATGGAGTGCCTGTCGGGCCTGGAGAGCCCCGAAGAAGACCGGCAGCGCCGTATGGACTACCAGATAAGTCGACTGTCCAACCGACTCGGCGGCGGCGCCGCGAAGGCCGATCTGGACTCAGAGCGGGCCGAACTCCAGCGCCGCTGGCTCGAGAGTTTTCCGCATCACATCGGCCAGTCCGGATCACTGAAGAAACGCTTCGAGGAAGCTGACAAGATACTCAAGCAAATGACGGCAGGATAATGAAATACAAGATATTTGTTTCCTCATTTTTACTGCTTCTTGCAGTCATTTGTGGTCCGGCGCTGGCCCAGGAGGAAAGCGCGGCGAACGGCTACGGATGGATTTCGATACTGCCGCCGCTGATTGCGATCGGACTGGCACTGATACTCAGACAGGTCATCCCGGCGCTGTTTGCCGGCATCTGGATCGGCGCCTGGGCGATTGCCGGATTTTCGGTCCTCGGGGCGCTCGAGGCGCTGATGACGACCGCCGACACGTTCATCCTCGAAGCGATTGCCGAGCCCGACCATGCCTCGGTGGTCTTGTTCACCGTTCTTGTCGGCGGCATGGTCGGAGTGATTTCCAAAAACGGCGGCATGATGGGCATCGTCGACCGGATCATCGTCTACGCCAACACGGTCGGGCGGGCGATGGCGGCCACCGTGGCCATGGGCCTTGCGATCTTCTTCGACGACTACGCCAATACTCTGGTGGTCGGCAACACGATGCGCCCCATCACCGACCGCCTGAAGATCTCGCGCGAGAAGCTCGCCTACCTGGTGGATTCGACGGCGGCACCGGTGGCCACGATTGCGCTGGTCACCACCTGGGTCGGCTATGAAGTCGGGCTGATCCGCGACGCGATCGCCGGGATTCCCGGCCTCGACCTGAACGCCTACATGGTTTTTCTCAACTCGATCGCCTACAGCTTCTACCCGTTGCTGGCGATCACGATGGTCTTCGCCGTTGTCGGGCTGGGACGCGACTTCGGCCCGATGCATGCCGCCGAAACGCGTGCACGTCACGACGGACATGTCGCTCCGCCCACCCGTGTCGCAAACCAGACCGCCAACGATATGGACGACGTCCAGCCGGCCGAAGGCGTGACCTGCCGTGCCCGCAACGCCGTGCTCCCAATCCTGACGATGGTGGTCGGCGTCGTGGCCGGCATGTTCTGGACTGGCCACCATCAAACCACAGCTGAATACCTCGGTGAAGTAACTAACCGTCTACTTTTTTTCACAGGAAACGACAAAACAGGAAGTCTGATCCAGACGCTACTCGCTGATACTTCATTCGCGCAACTTTCAATTCGAGAAATCATCGGCTCGGCGGATCCCTACAAATCGCTGATCTGGGGCTCACTGTTCGGTTCGCTGCTGGCCATCGCCATGTCCATCGGCCAGCGCGCGCTTTCGCTGGCTGAAAGCGTCGAGGCCTGGTTCTCCGGCGCGCGCGCGATGCTCTACGCGATCTTCATCCTGGTGCTGGCCTGGGCACTTTCCGGCGTCACCGACGTGCTGGGCACCGCCGATTACCTCGTGTCGCTTGTCGGTGACCGCCTGCATCCGGGCTTGCTGCCCACGCTGGTGTTCGTCGTAGCCGCGGCAACCGCATTCTCGACCGGTTCCAGCTGGGGCACGATGGGCATCCTGCTGCCGCTGATGGTCCCGCTAGCCTGGGCGCTGATGGCGGCCTCGGGGATGAACGGCGCCGAACACCTCCCGATCCTCTATGCCACGGTCGCCGCGGTCATGGGTGGCGCAGTCTGGGGCGATCACTGTTCGCCGATCTCCGACACCACCATTCTCTCGTCCATGGCAAGCCAGTGCGACCATATCGAGCACGTTCGCACCCAGCTGCCATACGCGCTTTCGGCCGGCGTCATCGCGATCGTGTTCGGCGCCCTGCCCGCCGGCTTCGGCGTGCCGTGGTGGATCTGTCTGCCGGTCGGATTCCTGGCGGTGGTCGTGCTGGTCAGGATGGTGGGGAAGAAGGTTTAGGTTTTAGGTTTTAGGTTTTAGGTTTTAGGTTTTAGGTTCAAGACTTAACACTTGACACTTGACACTTGAAACCTTCATCCGCCGTATCGCATCCGCAGGATACGAATCCGCCGGACGTATTCCCGAGTCTCGGAGAACGGCGGGATGCCTGCGTGGCGACGAACGGCGTTCTCGCCGGCGTTGTAGGCCGCCACGGCCAGTTCCCAGTCGTTGTCGAATTCATCGAGAAGTTCAGCCAGGTAGGCCACCCCGGCCGAGATATTGTCGACCGGATCGAACGGGTCGGCGACCCCGAAACGCGCCTGGGTGGCGGGCATGAGTTGCATCAGGCCCTGCGCCCCGGCGTGCGAGACGGCTGCGGGATTGAACCATGATTCGGCGTGCATGATTGCGCGTACCAGCGCCTCGTCCACGCCGTGTACTTCGGCCGCGGCGCGCACTTCGTCGCGATATTCGACTCTTTTCAGGGGCGTGGCGTGCCAGTCCACGCCCTTTATGCATGTGCCGTAGCAGCCGACGTTGCGAACGTTTTCGTAGCGCCCGGGTTCAGGCTTGATGTTGGTCAGGACGGTAATGCCGTTTTCGTCGGTATAGCGGTATACCTGGGCCTGGGACGACAAACTCAGCGCCGTCAACGCCAGAAACGCCATTGCAGGGACGAAAGCGCGGTGCACTAGAAGCCTCCGGTCACCGTGATGCCGCCGTCGGCGGTGATCACCTGCCCGCTGAGCCAGGCGGAGTCCTCCCCGACCAGAAATGCGATGACCCGGGCGATGTCGTCGGGCTCGCCGATGCGGCCCAGCGGCGTGGTGCGCTCGAAATGCTTGACCATGCGCTCGTCGCTGAGCAACGCCTTGGAAAAGTCGGTGCGGATCAGCCCCGGCGCCACTGCGTTGACTCGAATGCCGTCGCCGCCGAATTCCAGCGCCAGGTTGCGCACCAGTTGGTTCTCGGCGGCTTTCGAAAGCCCGTAAGCGCCTATCACGCGGTTGCCCAGCAATCCGGCGATAGACGATACCAGCACCACCGATCCGCCGCCCGCCTCGGCCATGTGAGGTCGGGCCAGGTGTCCCAGCCGCATCGAGCCGAACACGTTGTTGTGCATGATGACGTCGAAGGCCTTGCGGTCGACGTTGTCGGATGGCCCGTAGACTGGATTGCTGGCGGCGTTGAGCACCAGGTTGTCCAGGCGTCCGAACCGCTCCACGGTACCGGCGATCAGGGCCTCCAGCTGTTCGTCCTTGCCGACGTGGCAGGCGATTGCCACGGCATCTCCGCCGGTCTCGCGGATTTCGGCGGCCACCGCCTCGCAGCTGTCCTGGTTGCGGCTGGATATGACGACGCGGTGGCCGCGCCCGGCCAGCAATTCGGCGGCGGCGCGTCCGATGCCGCGGCTGGAGCCGGTGATGATGGTGACTGGATTGTTCGCCATGTTATCGGCCATGAAATCGAAGTTCCCTGTTGCGTACCGGGCCGGCCTCAGGCCAGCGTATGAAGTTCTCCGGGCGGCAGGTGCGCGACGCAGTTCAGTCGCGATACCGACCAGCGGCCCGAATCAGTCGGATGACCATCCACCCTCAATTCCGTTATCGACGCATTGTACAACGTCACATTCAACTGACGCTGCCAGGCCAGGTCGTGTCCCAGCAGACTTGCGGCCAGCGTGCTGATGACGCCGGCCGAAGTCACTGCAACCACCGTGCCGGCCTCGTCGAACATCAGCGACATCCGGCGCCCAGCCGCGTCGACGCGCTGGCTGAAGGCGCTCCAGCGCCCGTTCACCGAGCAGTCCAGTCTCTCCGTCTGCCACGCCTCGAGAACGCGCGGAAAAAGCGCCAGGAAGGTTTCCAGGTAAGCGACCGGATCGGCAAGCGCCGCTGGCCCGGGGGCATCCAGCGCCAACTCGTCGGCCCGCAGAAACGCCGCCTCGAGCAGGCCATCGACACGGTATTCGTTCAGGTCGGGGTCCGTTCTGCATGCGCCCAGGGCGCCAAGGTAATCGGCAGTCTGGCGGTGACGCTTCAGTTCGCCCCGGACCATTGCTGCGGTTTCGATCTCCGCCTCGAGGTGCCGACCGACGTGCTCGGCCTGCCTGAAGCCGATCTTCGAAAGCCGGTCGTAATCATCGGTACCCAGCGAACCCTGGGCGTGGCGCACGAGCAGCAATCTGCGATTCGATTCAGACATTCGGCATTCCGGTTTAGGTGGTGCAAGACGCCCGCTACAGCCGGAATTCTAGCCTATGCATGCGGTGATCTTGCGAGCGCGCTTCGATCACCCGACACGGCAATGACGCGAAGCTTGATTGAGCTCACACAATCGCTGCTTGACGTTGCTCGGGCATGGTTGTAATTTGGATGGTTCCCCTTCCCCCAAACCGAGATATCCCGATGTTCAACAAACGCGAAAGCAACGAATCAGAATCCGCCGGTCGTTCCGGATCCGATCAGCAGTCAGCCACGGCCAGCCCGGCGCCGGCCAGAAGCACCAGTGCCACCGGCGGGGCCGCGACCATCGGCCCTTCCATTTCGATCGACGGTCAGCTCAAGGGGGAAGAAGACCTGGTCGTCGAGGGCCGCATCAAGGGGACGGTGGAATTGAAGAACAACACGCTCACGGTGGGCACCCAGGGAACGCTGGATGCCGAAGTCTTCGCGCACACCATTTTTGTCGAGGGTACCGTCAACGGCGACCTGTATGCCTCAGAGCGCATCAGCATCCGCAAGAGCGCTAGAATCCGGGGCAACATTCTCGCCCCGAGAATCAGCCTCGAAGACGGCGCCAAGTTCCGTGGTTCGATCGACATGGATGCCGATTCCGAAGCCTTCCGCAAGGCGTTCGGCGGCAAGGCGTCGGCTGCATCGAGCCCTGCCGGCAAGCCGGCATCGGCGCCGAGTGCCGTCGACAGCCAGAAGGAAAAGCCGCCACAGGGGTCTCAATCGTCTTCCGGCGGAGGCAACAACACGGCAACGCAACAGACAGGCAATACCGGGTCGTCGGCCGCCTGACGCGACAGCACCGATCTCATGTCGAATGCCGCAGCAAGCCTGGCCGGGCAAGACCCCGGCCACACGGCCGAGCGGGTCAAGGTTCCGCTGCTCGTCGAGCTTCTGTCCCGCGAAGTCGGCGACCGTCGCCGCGTATGGGCCGACCTCGGCAGCGCGCAATCCGGACTGGTGCAACGACTCACCGGCGGCCACAATCGCCTGATCGTGGCCGACCTGCCGGGCGCGCTTGAAGGCGGCGACGCGAACTGGCATCGCCCTGACAAGGTGCTCGACGAGAAATTCTGGGCCGAGCCGATCGATTGTTTCCTGTGCTGGGATCTGCTCAACTACATGCACCCCGAGCAACTCGGCGATCTGTCGAGTCGGATTTCACGCCGGGCCCGCGCAGGAGCCTGCATTCACGCATTGATTCAGTACTCGGGCACCTCGATGAGCGAGACGCCGGGACGATACGGCATGAATGACGATGGCCAACTGACCGTCGTACCGGCCGACGCGCCTTCGGCAAAAACGCCGAGATACAGCCCCAAGGCGCTGGAGAAGGCCATGCCGGAACTTCGCGTGGAACGGACCATGCTGCTCAACAACGGCATGCAGGAATTCATCTTCGGCGTTCGCTGAATCCGGGATCCTTTCAGCGGTGCTGCACCTGCGCAGAGGCAGCCAGAGCTTCCCTGGGCGTAAAAAAGGGAGCACCGATCGCTCGATGCTCCCCCTGGCTGATGATTGCCTGTCGCGGCTGTCAGCCGTCAAGCGACGATCAGGCCGCCTTGCTTTCGTCGCTTTCGATCTGCGTTGAACGATTCGACTCGGTTGTCGAGTCGATCGCGGAGCGCCCTTCGCCGATCTCGATGCGACGCGGCTTCATCTTTTCCGGCAGTTCGCGCTGCAGTTCGATATGAAGCAGGCCGTTTTCGAGCTTGGCCGAGACAACCCGCACGTGATCGGCGAGCTGGAAGCGGCGCTCGAACGAGCGGGTCGCGATGCCCCTGTAGAGGAACTCGCGGTCTTCGCGCTGCTCGTCACCGGCCTTCTGACCGGAAACGGTGAGCGTGTTCTGCTCGGTCACGATATCGAGCTCGGATTCCGAAAAGCCGGCGACGGCCATCGAAATGCGATATTGATCTTCACCGCGGGCCTCGATGTTGTAGGGCGGATAACCGTTGCCGTCCACGCGCGATGCGTTGGAAAGCATGTCGGCCAGCCGATCGAAACCGATTGCGGTGCGGTACAGGGGTGAAAGATCGAACGTGGTCATAACACTATCCTCCAGAATTGAGCAATAGATTGAGTTGAACAGCCCTGCCTTATGGCCAGAACCGGAGGCCCCGCTTCATGTATCAGGCGGCCTCGAAACTTGATCTAGGGACAGTTGACGAGTTTTCAAGTCGCAGAACCGAAATTCTGCTCGTCGGGATGACGGACCGGGGGCCGCGAACTCCCCCGTTATCGCTTGCGGATGCGTTGGCGCCGCTTGACCTGCCGCGGCGTCAGCTTGTTTCGCCTGCCGGCGTAGGGGTTTTCCGAGTCACGGAAGATCAGCTGGATGGGCACGCCCACCAGGTCGAACTCGCTGCGAAATCGATTGATCAGGAACCGCTGGTACGCCGGTGGTACGTGCTCGGTCCGGTTGCCGTGGATCACGACACGGGTCGGAAAGTTGCCGCCCGGATGCGCATAACGCAGCTTGGCCGCGAACCTGTTCACGACCGGCGGCGAATGCGCTTCGACGGCCTTGGTGAGCACGCGGCTGAGTCGGCCGGAGGACAGCTTGAGACAAGCCGCGTCGTAAACGGTTTCTATCGCGTCGAACAGTTCGGCCAGGCCGCTGCCGTGCAACGCCGACAGGATCACGACCGGCGCCCAGGCGACGAATTTCAGCTTCTCGCCGGCATCCTGAAGACAGGTTTTTCGCTGCCGTTCGTCGATCCCGTCCCACTTGTTGAACACGATGATGAGCGCCCTGCCGGCGTCAGCCGCGTGCCCGGCAAGCCGGGCGTCCTGGTCGGTAATGCCCTCGCCGGCGTCGAGCAACAGGCAAACCACGTCGGCCTGCTGCATGGCCTGCATCGCCTTGAGCGTACTCAGCGACTCGACTTCTTCGTGCCTGTGGCGCTTGCGGCGGATGCCGGCGGTATCGACCAGCCGATAGTGACGTCCGTCGCGGTCGATCTCGGCGGCGATCGGATCGCGCGTGGTTCCCGGCATGTCGGCCGTGACGGCCCGCTCGTCGCCGGTCAGGCGGTTGAGCAAGGTGGACTTGCCTACGTTGGGTCTGCCGATCAGCGCCAGTCGAATGGTGTCCTGGGTATCGCGGGTTTCGACATCGTCCGCCTGCCCGGGGAGTTCGGCGGCAATCACCGCGCCAAGATGGTCCAGGCCACGCCTGTGCGCGGCGGCGATGGGTACCGGCTCGGAGAGGCCCAGTACCGCGAATTCCGAGGTTGCGGTATCGACGTCGATGCCGTCGGTCTTGTTGACCACAAGAACCACCGATTTTCCCAGCTGGCGAAGTCGGGCGGCGATTTCGAAATCTTCCGACGTCACCGCACCGCGGCCGTCGACGACGAATGCAATCACGTCGGCTTCCTCCAGCGCGAACTGGGTCTGCCGGCCGACGCCGCGCACCAGCGAGTCCGGATCAGGATCCAGGCCACCTGTATCGACCAGCACCACCTCGGTGCCGTCGATCACGGCGCGGCCGTAGATGCGATCTCGGGTCACGCCCGGCTGGTCGGCCACCAGCGCGTCGCGCGTTCGGGTCAGCGCGTTGAACAGCGTCGACTTGCCGACATTCGGGCGCCCGGCAATCACCACGATTGGCAGTGCCGAACGATTCATCGCGGCGGGCACTGGATTACGAGGAGGCGCCTACGCGCCAGGCCGAAAGCTTGCCGTCCACATCCAGCACAAACAGAACATTGCCGACAACCAGCGGCGCGCCGGCCGGTGCATCCTTGGACGCTCGCTCGCGCGCGACGAATTCGCCGGTATCGGCGTCCAGCCAGTGCACGTAGCCCTCCTTGTCGGCCACGGCAACGAATCCGCCCTGAAGCACGGGACGACTCAAGCCGCGACGAAGAAGCTGCTCGTTGCTCCACCCGGTTGAACCGCTGCGCCGGTCGAGCATCCAGATCCTGTCCTCGGAATCGGCCAATACCATCTGCGTTCGGGCGACGGTCAGCCCGGAATTCGATCCGACTTCCTTGACCCAGAGCAGGCGCCCGGAGTCAAGCGCGACGGACGCCATGCGATCGTGCTCGCTGATGGCGTAGATGTCCAGGCCGACGATCTCCATGTGGCCGTCGATGTCGGCCAGTCGATCGAGCTGGGTCCGCCCTTCCGGGGTGCCCACGCGCTGCTCCCACAACAGCTGGCCGTCGGCAAGACTGAGCGCCGTCAGGGCACCGTCGTCATGGCCTACGAAGACCTGGCCGCCGCGAATCACGGGGGCCGAGTTGCCTCGCAGCGTCAACAGCGGCACGCTGCGGTCGTAGACCCATTCCCGGAGACCGGTATCCGCATTCAAGCCAAAGACCCGGCCGTCGATGCAGCGAACGACGATCACGCCGTCGCGCTGCAGGGGTGGGGCAAGAATCTCGGAGGAAAGCTGCGCCCGCCAGTCGATCGCTCCGGTATTACGGTCGAGCACAAGGATCTGTCCGTTCATGGTGCCCAGCAGCACGCGCTGGCCGACCACTGTGGGACCGGCAGACAGGTCCATTTCGAGATCGAATCGACGCAGGCGGTCGCCCGATGCGGCGTCGATGACCGTCAAGCGCCCCTTGTGGTCGGCGGTCCAGATCTCCCCATCGATGTGAAAGGGCATCAGACCCGGAGCACTCTTGCCCAGGCCGCTTCCGGTCGAGGTGCTCCAAAGCTTGCTTACCTTCAGCCGCTCGTCGATATCGGTCAATTCCATCGGATCCCGTTCGGGATCCTTCTTGCCGAACATGCCGCAACCGCCCAGCACGACCGCCAGCGCGACCAGCAGGACGTTACGGTACACGGCTATCATGAATTCTCCGGGCCGTCGATCGCGGCACGTCCGATCGCCGACTGAACCGCATCCAGCTTGGTCTCGGCCTGCCGAAAATCCCGACCCTCGCCACGCAGCTGGGTCACCGCAGCGGCGTAGGCGTCCGCGGCCTCGTCGAACCGCGCCATGTCGAAAAGGATGTCGCCGCGGGTTTCCAGCCACAGGCCCTGGTACCCGGCCGGCACCTCGCCCTGCAGCAACGCAAGCGCCGCGTCGCCGCGGTCCCGGGCGATTTCGATCAGCGCCAGCCTGAGCCGGATCAGCGGCTTCAGCGATGCCCACTTGCCGGAATCGAGCAGCGAAGAATAAATCTCGCCGGCCTTATCGACTTCGCCCTCGTCGGTCAACGCGGATGCGACCAGCATGCCCGAAAGCGCGACGTAGGCATGCTCGCCCACGCCCTCGCGCATTGCAGCGAACTGCTCGGCCGCGGCCTGCGTGCTGCCGGCATCCAGTTCCTGCTGGATCGCGGCGTAATACTCGTTGGCCAGCATGGCCTGGCCGGACTGGTAGTCCTGCCACTGCCGCCAGCCGAAAATGCCGGCCAGCGCCAGGGCCACGCCCATGAGTATGGAAACACCGTTTTCGCGCAGCCAGTTGCGTACGCGTTCGCTTTGTTCGTGTTCGTCGTAGAGCTCTACGGCCATCGGGTCACTCGCTTGCTCGAAAAAGGCAAAAGTTATGAATGCGGATGATAAATCACTTGCTCGGCGAGTGTACCCCGCCGTCGAAGTAGCGGCACAGCCAGTCTCCCAGCGCCTGACGCGCCACGGTCTCCTGGGGCGCATCGCCCTTGAGGTCCTTCACGCTGACGGTGCCGGCCTCCAGCTCCTGTTCGCCGAGCACCAGAGCCAGGCGAGCGCCGGAGCGATCGGCGCGCTTGAACTGCGCCTTGAAGCTGCCCCCCTGCAGATCTGTGACCAGCCTCAGCCCCGGCCAGCTGTCCCGGAGCGCTTCAGCCAGGCCCAGCCGCGCAGCCACGGGCTCGGTGCCCAGCAGGAAGGCGTGAGGATCGTTCGCGAACTGCTTTCCTTCGGCCTTGACCAGCTCCAGCAACCGCTCCATGCCCATGGCGAATCCGATGCCGGGGGTCGGCTTGCCGCCCTGTATTTCGACCAGGTCGTCGTAGCGCCCGCCGGCGCAGATCGTGCCCTGCGCGCCCAGCGCCGTGGTTGTCCATTCGAACACGGTCCGACAGTAATAATCCAGACCGCGCACCAGGCCCGGATTGATCCGGTAAGCAATGCCTTCGGCGTCCAGCATGTCTGTCAGCGACCGAAAATGCTCGCGCGCGCCATCGCCGATGTGGTCGATCAGGCGCGGCGCGCTCTCAAGCAGGGCCTGGGTCGTCGGCACCTTGCTGTCGAAGATCCGAAGCGGATTGGTCTCCAGCCGGCGACGGCTGTCCTCGTCGAGCTGGTCGCGCACCGGCTCCAGAAAGGCGACCAGCGCCTCGCGGTAACGGGCCCGGTCGTCGCGATCGCCCAGCGAGTTGAGCTCCAGCTCCACGTGACGCTCTATCCCGAGCTCGCGCCACAGGCGAGTCCCCAGTGCAATGAGCTCCGCATCCACGGCGGGCGCGTCCAGTCCGAACACTTCGGCGCCGGTCTGGTGAAACTGGCGCTGGCGGCCCTTCTGAGGCCGCTCATGCCGGAACATCGGGCCCGAGTACCAGACCTTGAGACCCGGTGGGTTCAGCAGGCCGTGCTGAAGCACCGCCCGCACAACGCCAGCCGTGCCTTCGGGTCGCAGACACAAGCTATCGCCGTTGCGATCGTCGAAGGCGTACATTTCCTTCTCGACCACGTCGGTGCCCTGCCCGATTGCGCGCGTGAACAACTCGGTCTTCTCGACCAGCGGAATACGGATTTCGGCGAAGCCGTAACGATCCATCAGCGTCGCTACCCGCTCCTCCAGCCACTGCCAGGCGGCCACGTCGGAAGGAAGAATGTCGTGCATTCCCCGGACCGATTGCAGGGATTTCATATCTTGAATCTCCAGAACAGAAAACGGCCGGCATCGCGCTGTGCGCGACCCGGCCTCGAAACGCAGTGCCCGCCGACGGCTCGATGCCGCGGGGACAATTACTCGGTTGACGGCCGGTCGTCAGCGGGTCCCGCCGCAGGTTCACCGATCACCAGTTCGGCAACACCGGCCTGGTCCTGACCCTCGAAGGCCACCGGTTGTCCGTCCAGGCTCAGCGACACGGCGCTTGCGCGTCCCAGCAGGAGCCTGAACGGGGCCAGCCCGGTGTACTGCCTGGCTTCTCCGGAACGAATCAGGTCGAATTCCAGCCGCTGGCCGTCGGCGCTTTCGATCTCGATCCAGCTGTCGTCGCTCAGCGCCAGCTCCAGCCGCGCAGTCGAATCCACTTCCGGTGATTGATCCACGACCGGCGTGCCACTGTCCGGCTCGGTGACCGGTTCCAGCTGCGGCGCGGTGCGAATCGGGTT
Source organism: Lysobacterales bacterium (assembly GCA_002722315.1). Classification (GTDB taxonomy): domain Bacteria; phylum Pseudomonadota; class Gammaproteobacteria; order Xanthomonadales; family Wenzhouxiangellaceae. The sequence continues at coordinate 97,994 of PBLG01000002.1, forward strand.
CATTGGCAATGCCGAAGCGGAGAGATGCGACGCGTCGTTGCGGGTGGCCTCGGGTGGCTGAACCGCCAGCGCATCGGCGAATCGCTCTCTATACCCGGGCTTTTGCGTATCCGGGGATACCAGGTCACTGCCGTCGGTAGAACGTGAAACCACTTCCGATTCGAAAAGGCGCGCTCCGCCCAATACGAAGAAATACACCAGCGGCGGCACGATCATCGTCGTCACGAGCGCATAAGTGGCGAACTTCAGAAATCTGTCGAAGCGCTGCGGCTTGGAAGAAATCGGCAGCACCGCGCGCAGCGGCTCCGGCTCCAGTTCGCCCATGTGCTCCAGCAATGGCTGGGGATCGAGGTCGACCAGGCGCGCATAGTTGACGATATAGCCGCGCCGGTAGATCGGCGCTATGCGATCGAACTGATCGGCCTCGATGTGCTCGATCGTCTTTCGCTGCAGTTTCAGCTGGCTGGCGGCCTCGGCCACAGTCAGCTGGCGAGCCTGGCGCGCGCGGGAAAGCACGGCGCCGGGAGACAGGTGCGAGTCTGATTTTTCGGGGGTTTCGGCTTCTGTCATTTCGTTTGTGGTCTTATGGCCTCACCTGGGAGGCTTGGGGTGAATCTGGGTACCGTTCGATCAAGGTCCTTGCGTACTCCTGGGCAATCGCTTCGCTGCCGAGGGATCGCTCGACCTGCACGGCGAGCAGCAGTGCTCGCGCGCCAAGCCCGCCCACGGCTTCCAGCCGCTGCAGGAAGGCGCGAGCTCGCAGGCCCTCACCCCGCTCGAACGACAGGCCGGCGAGGTTGAACAAGGCGGTCCGGCTTTGCGGATCGTACTCCAGCGCCTCTCTCAAGTAGCGCTCCGCCTCTTCGTCGCGGCCGTCGCGGCGGGCGCACGAGCCGGCGTTGGCCAGCGCCACGCCGGGCGTCGAGTAAAACGGATCGTTCAGCGCCGCACGGAAATGCTTGTCGGCCTCGGCATAACGACCAACCTCGCACAGCAACGCAGCATAGCTATTGTGCGCTCCCCCGTCTTCCGGCGCAAGCTCGACGGCGGTTTTTAGATGCCCCAGGGCTTGCTCGTTGCGGTTGATCGACTGGTACACGATGCCCAGCGCGAGATGGGCCGGAACGTGCTTGGGATCCTGATGCACCGCAAGCTCGAGCTTTTCCATGGCCACCTGCAGATCTCCGCGTTCCAGGTAACCCACGCCCAGCCGCGTGTTGATTTCCGCGGCCCTGACGGGGCTGACGCGATCAACCGCCGAACCGCTGCGCCTGGGATCTGTTTCGGAGGAATTCGTGGTGGCGCAGCCGGCCAGCGCGGCCGCCAGGACGAGTGTCGAGACAAGTGTCGAGACAATCGTGGCGGCACCGCGCAGATTCATGCCAGCGCCTGCCGGGCCAGTTGCTGCTGCACCAGCATCCGCCGCTGGCTGGTCGAAAGCACCTTGCCGACAAGCTGGCCGCAGGCGGCGTCGATGTCGTCTCCCCGCGTGCGCCTGACCGTCGCGATCAAACCGCCGGCGCGAAGGATTTCCTGGAATTTCAACATGTTCTCGTTGCTGCTGCAATGGAACGGTGTGCCGGGATACGGATTGAACGGGATCAGGTTGACCTTGGCCGGCAAATCCGAAAGCAGCCTGCGGAGCTGCCGGGCCGCTTCGGGGCTGTCGTTGACCCCGTCGATCATGGTGTATTCGAACGTGATCGACTGCTTGCTGTTGCAGCCCTTCAGGTAACGTTTGCAGGCGGCCATGAGTTCCGCGATCGGATACTTGCGATTGAGCGGAACAAGCCGACTGCGCAGCGCGTCGTTCGGGGCATGCAGCGAAACGGCCAGGGCGATCGGTGGAAACTCGTGCAACGCATCGATGCCAGGGACGACGCCGGCGGTGGACACCGTGACCCGCCTGGCCGCCAATCCGTATGCGAGATCCTCGCGCAGAAGCTCCAGTGCCGGCCCCACCTGGTCGAGATTGAGCAAGGGTTCGCCCATGCCCATCAGTACCACGTTGCTGATTCTCCGATCACCGGTCCTGCGGTCGGCGAGCCAGACCTGGCCGATGATCTCGGCGGCCGAAAGATTGCGACTGAATCCCTGCATCGCGGTCGAGCAGAAGGTGCAGTTGAGCATGCAGCCGACCTGCGACGAAATGCACAGCGTGGCGCGGTCGGGTTCGGGGATGAAGACCGTTTCGACCGCGTTCCCGCCGGGCAGCGAAAGCAGCCACTTGATCGTGCCATCGGCCGACTTCTGCTCGCTGAGAATCTCGGGCGGCCGTATCTCGGCGGCCTCGACCAGGCGCTCGCGCAGTTTCTGGCTCAGGTCGGTCATCAGCGCGAAGTCGGTCACCCCGCGCTGGTAGATCCACTGCAGAAGCTGCCGCGCACGGAACGGCTTTTCCCCCAACGAGGAAAAATACCGCTCCAGACCTTCACGGCTCATGCCGAGCAGGTTCGTCTTTGGGGCAACTTCAGCCATGGACATCAAGCCTTTGAATCAGCGCGAGTATATCTCATCGTCACCGAAGAAAAAGCCGATTTCCTGGGCGGCCGTGTCTTCACCGTCCGATCCGTGAACGGCGTTGGCGTCGATGCTGGAGGCAAAATCGGCCCGAATGGTTCCGGGCGCTGCCTGGCGCGGGTCCGTGGCGCCCATCAGCTCGCGGTTCCTCGCGATTGCATCCTCGCCTTCGAGCACCTGGATCATCACCGGGCCCGACATCATGAACTCGACCAGGTCCTTGAAGAAGGGCCGCTCGCTATGCACCGCATAGAAGCCTTCGGCCTGCTCGCGTGAAAGATGCATCATCCGCGCGGCGACGATCTTGAGACCGGCGCGCTCGAAACGCGTAAAGATTTCTCCGATGACGTTCTTGGCCACGGCATCGGGCTTGATGATGGAAAGGGTTCGCTGCATTGGAAATCACTCCTGAAATCGAAAATTCGTGAAATTCTTGCCTGGAAATCGGCGGCATTCGAAACGACCGCCCGAACCGCCAGGGACCGCGACGGCCCATACGGTTCGGGCAAGCCGGCAATTGTATCCCGTCGGCCACGCCAGTGCAGGTTTTCAGTGCGATTCCGCGGGCACCGCTACTGCCATTCGGCAGAAATCAGCATCCATTCGTCGCCGTCCCGGCGCCACCCCGTTTCGACCTTCCAGAACCGCCCCTCGTCGGGCAGAAGCCCCGTCCCGCCGGTCGCCAGGGCACGGAAAGACACGACCGCCCGGGCATCTCCGATGATCCGGACCCGGGTATCCAGGCGCTGAATGCCGATGGCATCGCGCGCCAGCCGTTCGCGGCGGACGAGCAGCCCGAGCGCGCGCCGGTCCAGGCGCCCGTTGACCGCGACGAAATCTTCTGCCACCGGCGCCATGAAATCGGAAACGTCGCCCGTCTCCAGCGCCAGCGTCATCTCTTCGATGGTCCGCTCGATGCGCGCCCGGTCGTCGAGTTCGGGCCCGCATGCCGCAAGAATCAGGACCAGGCAGCAGGCGCTCGCCAGTCGGAACGCGTCACTCGACATCGAGCACGGATTCGAGCAGCCGGGAGGCGACCACGATGAGGTCGTACTCGGTGACCAGCCCGACAAGCTTTCCGTTCTCGGTCACCGGCAGGCAGCTGAGCTTGTTCTCGCGCATCAGGCGAATCGCCTCCACGGTCGTCGTTTCGGGTCCAATGGACTTCGGGTCCGGGCGCATGATGTCGCGCACCATGACCGGGCCCGTTTCCTTGTCCAGGCCGCGCGCGATCAGGCGCAACAGCTGACGGTGGCTGATCAGCCCCAGCAGCCGGCCGGCATCGTCCTCCACCGGCACGTGCCGGACGTAGCGCCACTCCATCAGGCTGGCGGCAAAGTCGACGATGTCGTCGGGCCGGACCGTGAACAGGTCGGTCGCCATGAACTGCCCCACCGTCCGGTAGCTCTCGCGCCAGTCCTGGCTGCCGCAGAATTCGGCCAGCGACCACTCGGCCACGGGCTTGCCGGTCTGCTGTTGCTGCACCATGCTTGCAGTCAGTGCGCGCAGCCGCTCGTGAAGGCTGCCGGTGGATTTCATGTGTTCCAGCGAATCGAGCTGCCAGCGCGCGCCGGTACGCCGGGATTCGACGCGCTTTTCGATCACGCCCAGGTACCGCTCGATGTCGGCCGAGTCGATCGATGCCTCGCGCAGTCCCTGCTCGGCCAGCGGCAGGAGTTCCTTGAGGATGAGTTCCTGGGCCGGCATCTGGCGTTCGTCGAACCAGACCTGCTGGGCGCGCAGACCGTCTCGCGCGGCCGACATGAAATTGCTCTTGATGTCGGAGAAGTTGAAATGCTCTCGGATGTCCTCGATGCTGTGAGACAGTCGCGACATCATGCCGAAGAAGAACGCGGCGTTGGCGATCTCGTCGAGCACCGTGGGACCCGAAGGGATCACCCGGTTCTCGATCCTCAGATGCGGCTTGCCGTTGTCGGAGATGCCGTAGCAGGCCCGGTTCCAGCGATAGACGGTGCCGTTGTGCAGTCGCAGCGCATTGAGCTTCGGAATCTCGCCGCGCCCGACCATGCCAAGCGGATCGTCCTCGAACTCGGTGGTCAGGATGACCCGGAAACGCGCGATGTCTTCCTTGAAGATCTCGATCACCGACTTGTCGATCCAGTGGTCGCCGAAATGCACGCGCGGTTGAAGACCGCGGGCGGCCAGGGCCTCCGAGCGGGCGTCGATGGAGTTCTCGAAGACCGCGATGCGGCTCTCGTGCCAAAGGCGCTTGCCCAGCAGTATGGGAGAGTTCACGCACGCCGCCAGCAACGGGCCGGTAACGGCCTGGGCGACGTTGTAGAGCGACGCGAACTCTTCGGCGCCGACCTGGAAATGCACCTGGTAGCTGGTGTTGCAGGCCTCCAGCATCAGGTTGTCGTGCTGGAAGTTGAGCTGGTCGATGCCCTTGATCGCGAACTGGAAGTCCGATCCCCGCAAACGCCGCAGCGCTTCGTTGAGCGCGAAATACCTCGCCGTCGGCACCATCGCGTTCAGGCTGAGGTGATCGCGCGTGAGCGTGGGCAGGATGCCCACCAGCGCGACCTGGGAGCCCACCTTGTCGGCGCGTTCGCGCGCAATCTTCAGCACCTCGTCGGTCTCGGCCTCCAGCCGACTCAGGCAGTCGCCGCCCAGCTCCAGGGGCGAGAGATTGGCCTCGAGATTGAACAGCCCCAGCTCGTGCGTGAAGCGCGGATCGTCCATCCCCTCCAGCATCTGCATGGCTGTCATTGCCGGCCGATACGCACGGTCGACCAGGAACATCTCCTGCTCGGCGCCGATTCGCCTGATGTCGCGCTCGAACATCCCGGCGTCCAGCATTTCCTCCATCGCCCGGACTTCATTAAGCAGCGCCTTCATGAACGCGCGGCGTGTGGCCTCGTCGCTGTTCTGCTCTACGTTCTGCTCACCCATGGCGATTCCCGAATGAATGGATCGACCGGGCGCGCTCGGCTGCGCGATGCAGCAAGCCCGACCCGTGTCCGGATGATATACGCCACGGCCGGTGGCGGCAAACACACTTGTATGTGCTCATGACCTGTGAGAATCTACGCACAGGGTAGATCAAATCAAGAGAAACAATCCACAATGACTGAAAAAACCTGGCTGAACGAATATTCCAAGGGGGTTCCGGCCGAAATCGACATGTCCGAGTTCGATTCGGTGGTCGACATCCTCGAACAGAGTTGCGAACAGTATGCCGACCAGACCGCGTTCGTCAATTTCGGGCGCGAGCTGAGCTACGCCGAACTGGACAAGCAAAGCCGTGCGTTCGGCGCTCGACTGCAGGCGCTGGGGCTCAAGCGCGGGGACCGGGTGGCCATAATGCTCCCGAACCTGCTGCAATACCCGATAGCGCTGTTCGGGATTCTCAGGGCCGGCATGGTGGTGGTCAATACCAACCCGCTCTACACGGCGCGCGAACTCAAGCACCAGCTCAACGACTCCGGGGCGAAAGCCATCCTGGTACTGGAAAATTTCGCCCATACGCTGGCCAGCGTCATCGACGACTGCCCGATCGAACACGTCTTCGTAACCGGCGTCGGCGACCTTCTAGGCTTTCCGAAGGGCACGTTCATCAACTTCGCGCTTCGCTACATCAAGAAGGAAGTCCCGGCCTATGACCTGCCGGGCGCGGTGCGCTTCAATGACGCGCTCAAGGCCGGCGATCCCGGCAAACTGGAGCGGCCGAAACTCGGCCACGACGACCTGGCGTTTCTGCAGTACACCGGCGGCACGACCGGGGTTTCGAAAGGCGCCATGCTGACCCACGGCAACATCGTGGCCAACGTTCAGCAGTCCTCGGCCTGGATGAATCAGCTGATCGAGTACGGACGCGAAATCATCGTCACGGCGTTGCCGCTCTATCACATCTTCGCGCTTACGGCCAACTGCCTGGTGTTCATCAAGTTCGGCGGGAGAAACCTGCTCATCACCAACCCGCGCGACATGAACGGCTTCATCAAGGAGCTGGGCAAGGAGAAATTCACCGCGATCACCGGCGTCAACACCTTGTTCAACGGACTGCTCAACACGCCGTCGTTCGAAAACCTCGATTTCAGCCCGCTTCGCCTGACCCTCGGCGGCGGCATGGCGGTGCAGCGCGCGGTGGCCGAGCGCTGGAAAGCTGCCACCGGCGTACCTTTGATCGAAGCCTACGGCCTCACCGAAACCTCGCCGGCCGCGTGCATCAACCCGATGGACCTGGAGGACTACAACGGTGCCATCGGGCTGCCCATTCCGTCGACCGAATGCAAGGTCATCGATGCCGAGGGCAACGAGGTATCGACCGGCGAACCAGGCGAATTGTGCATACGCGGTCCGCAGGTGATGAAGGGGTACTGGAACCGTCCCGAAGAAACCGCAAAGGTTCTCGACGGCGAGGGCTGGCTGAAGACCGGCGACATGGCCTGCCGCGACGAAAAGGGCTATTTCTTCATCGTCGATCGCAAGAAGGACATGATCCTGGTGTCGGGCTTCAACGTCTACCCCAACGAGATCGAGGACGTCATCGCCGGGCACCCCAAGGTACTGGAAGTCGGGGCCATTGGCGTCGAGGACGAAAAGTCCGGCGAACTGGTCAAGGCCGTGGTGGTTCGCAAGGACGATTCGCTGACTGTCGAGGAACTGCGAGAGCACTGCAAGAAGGAACTGACCGGCTACAAGGTGCCCCGCTACATCGAGTTCGTCGATGAACTGCCGAAGACAAATGTCGGCAAGATCCTGCGGCGCGAACTACGCGACCAGTACGGCGAGCCCAGAAGTAGCTGACAATAGCAGTTGAACGCTCACCCGGACAGCAGCTGTCCGGGATCCGGCCGCGACGCCAGCGCCGCCACGCCGACGCCGATCAGCCTGACCCCCACCCGTGACTGATAGCGCGCCCACTCGTTCGCCAGTTCGACGGCGGCGTCGGCGATTCTGGCCGGCGAGCGCGTATACCCAGACAGCGTGCGGCTGCGGGTCAGGGTCGAAAAACCGCCGGACCTCAGCTTCAGATGCACGGAGCGCGCGTAAAGCCCGCGGTCCGAAAGGCGCTGTGCGCACCTCGAAGCCTGCTGCCTGATGACCTCCTCGATCTCGTCCATGTCGTGCAGATCACGCTCGAAGGTCGATTCCTGGCTGATCGAGCGCCGCGTGCGCTCGACGCTCACTGCACGTTCGTCGATGCCGGCCGCGCGCTGGCGGAAGCCTGACGCCTGGCGTCCGAGCACCGGCGCAAGCCAGTCCAGCGGCGCGCGTCGCAGCTGACCGATGGTGAGAATCCCCGCATCCTGCAGGCGTGCCGCAGTACTTGGGCCCACGCCGGGCAACCGTCGCACCGGCTGCGGATCCAGAAACTGCCGGACCTGGTCGGGCCGGATCCAGGTCAGTCCATCCGGCTTGTCGTAGGCCGAGGCCAGCTTGGCCACCAGCTTGCTGTTGCCTATCCCGATCGACGCGGTCAGGCCCACTTCGACCGAGATTCGCCGCTTCAACCGGCGCGCCAGGACCAGCACGTCCTCGTCGCGCGCCGCTTCGCTCATGTCGATGAAGGCCTCGTCCAGGCTCAATCCTTCGACCAGGGGCGAGAAGTCGGCGAAGATCTCGAATATCCGGCCGGAGACCTCGCGGTAAAGCGCGTGGCGGGGGCGCACGAACACCGCGTGCGGGCACAGGCGCCTGGCCCGCCCGGCCGGCATCGCCGAGCGCACCCCGTAAAGACGTGCCTCGTAGCTTGCCGCGGCCACCACCCCGCGGCGTCCGTCGCCGCCTACAATGACCGCTTTACCACGCAGTTCCGGGCGATCACGCTGTTCGACGCTGGCAAAAAAGGCGTCCATGTCGCAGTGAAAGACGACGCGCCGGACTGAAACGGAATCGGAACCCTGGCTCATGAATTACCGCGAAACGTTTCCCGTCATCGATCGTCACACCTGGTTGAACCACGCCGCGATTTCGCCCTGGCCGGCCGCAGTCGGCGCCGCGATGCGGGGATTCGTGGAACAGAATGTCGCGCATGGCCCGCTGGGCTATCCAAAGTGGCTGGACACGGAACAGCGCCTCCGAAAGCGCGGGGCCGATCTTCTCGGCGCCGCCGAAGATGATCTTGCGCTGGTCAAGAATACATCAGAGGGCCTGAGCCTGATCGCCGCCGGACTGGACTGGCAACCCGGTGATGCGCTGGTCTGCTGTTCCGGCGATTTCCCCAGCAACCTGATGCCGTGGCACCAGCTGGTCCCGGATTTCGTCGATGTCCGCGAAGTCCCGTTCGACGATCGGGATCCCGAGACCGGCCTGATCGACTCGTTGAGCGACGACGTCCGGTTGCTCGCCGTAAGCTCGGTGCGCTACGACTCCGGTGTGCGACTGGATCTGGACCGGCTTGGCCGGGCCGCGCACGAGATCGGCGCGCTGGTGGTGGTGGACGCGATTCAGCACCTCGGCGCATTGCCGCTGGACGTCGCCACCGCGCCGGTGGATTTCGTGGTCGGCGGCAGTCACAAGTGGCTGCTGGCCCCGGAGGGCCTCGCGCTGTTCTGGTCCCGGCCCTCGGCGCGAAACCGGTTGCGCACCATGCAGACCGGCTGGCGGATGTGGCCGGACATGTTCAATTTCGAGCGGTCCGACTGGACGCGGCCCGAAAGCGCTCGTCGTTTCGAGCCCGGCACACTCAACATGGCCGGCATTCACGGACTTGAAGCCTCGCTCGAGCTTCTGCAGGGAATCGATCCGGAGACGCGAGCCGGACAGTTGCTCGATCGCACGGGGTGGCTTATCGACGGCCTCGAGCGAATGCCTGGCGTTGACATCGTCACGCCCGTCGAACGCGGCCGGCGGGCGGGCATCGTCTGCTTCGTTCCTGCCGGCCTGGATCCCGACGCGGTGCTGAAACAACTGGCGTCGCGCTCGATCTTCGCCGCCCGGCGGGGGCGGTCGGTACGGCTGTCGCCCAACTTCTACACACCCGAGGATCAGATCGCACGGGCGCTGGAAGTGATCGGGGGCATCATCGCGCATGGCGCGACCTGAGCAGGCATCTACCGGATCGGCGGATCCATCCCTTCGTCGATCACGCCGAACATACCCGACCGTGCTTTTCGAGATAGCGCTGATGATATTCCTCGGCGCGCCAGAATGTCTCCGCGGGCCCGATCTCGGTCGCAATCGGACCGCTGACCCGGCCTGACGCCTGCAGTTCGTCGCGCGAGCGCCTGGCCGCGGCCAGCTGCTCGTCATCGTGAGTGAAGATTGCGCTGCGGTACTGTGACCCGACGTCCACGCCCTGACGATTGCGCTGGGTCGGATCGTGCATGTCCCAGAAGGCGTTCAGCAGGTCATCGAAGCTGATCGTCGCCGGGTCATAGGTCACGCGAACGGCTTCGGCGTGCCCGGTGTCGCCGCGGCATACCGAGCGATAGTCCGGGTTTTCGACGCTGCCGCCGGTGTAGCCGACTTCGGCATCGAGCACGCCGTCCAGCGCGCGGAACCGCGCCTCCGGACCCCAGAAGCATCCGGCGGCAAAGGTTGCAGTCTTTTGGCTCATCGACATGGCTCCTTTCTGAACGGGTTGAAGCGGAATTTGCGATTTTCAGGTCGTCCGGTTGCCTGAATACTCTCTGCAATATACGCCTTGGCCGTGAAGCGATGCTCGACTGGAATTCGTGCCCGATGCGCGCGACAATGCAACGATGACTTCCGAAACCTTTCTTTGGCACGACTACGAGACCTTCGGCGCCGATCCCCGGCGCGACCGACCCTGCCAGTTCGCGGCGCTCAGGACCGATGCAGAGCTGAACGTCGTCGGCGAGCCGGTCGTCTGGTACTGCAAGCCGACCGACGACATGCTGCCCTCGCCCGACGCCTGCCTGATCACGGGCATAACCCCGCAGACAGCCGATCGGCTTGGCGTGCCCGAACCGGAGTTTGCCAACCGCATCTTCGAAGTGATGAGCGAGCCCGGAACCTGCGCCGTGGGCTACAACAACTTCAGGTTCGACGACGAGGTCTCGCGCTTCATGTTCTGGCGCAATTTCATCGACCCTTACGCCAGAGAATTCAGAAACGGCAACAGCCGCTTCGACCTGATCGACCTGCTCCGCATGACCGCCGCGCTGCGACCCGAGGGAATCCACTGGCCCGAGCGCGAGGACGGCAGCCCGAGCTTTCGGCTCGAAGACCTGGCCCGAGCCAACGGTTTTTCGACCGAAAACGCGCACGACGCCCTGGCCGACGTCGAAAACACCCTGGGCATGGCGCGCCGGGTCCGTCAGCACCAGCCGAGGCTCTGGAACTGGGGGCTGGGCCTGCGGGCCAGGCACGCGGTCGAGCAGCTGGTTGAAAAGCGCGAAGTGCTGCTGCACGCCTCCAGCCGGTTTCCCGCGTCCCAGGCCTGCATCGCGCCGGTGCTGCCGCTTTTCCGGCATCCCGCCATCAAGAGCCAGTGGCTGGTCTGGAACCTGCGCGAAGATCCGGCGCCGTTTACCGAGTTCGACGCCGAAATGCTGGCCGACCTGTACTGGACCCCGAATGCCGACCTGCCCGAGGGGTTGAAACGCCTGCCGGTCAAATGGATTCGGACAAACCGCAGCCCCATGCTGTCGCCGACCGGCGTGCTCGATGCCGCCGCCGCCGAGCGGACGCAGATCGATCTCGACCAGGCAGACGCACACGCATTGAAGCTGGCCGATGACTCTGCATTCGTCGCCGCCCTTCTGGAAATCTTTACAAGCCCCCGTGCGGCCGAGTCCTTCGACGCCGATACGGCGCTCTACGACGGGTTCGTGCCGGACAGCGATAGACGGGTCGCTGAACGAATTCGAAACCAGCCGCCGGAACAGGCCGCCGCCCTCCTGTCCGCCTCGCCTGGCCCGTTTTCGGACGAACGCATGGCCGAGCTTCTTCTGCACTACGCAGGCCGCCACGCGACCTCCAGCCTGGAGGGTCCGCAGCGGGAGGCCTGGCGCGCCTACCGGCGACGCAGGCTCATCGACGACCCGGAGCTTGCAAGCGTGCAGTTGCCCGGATACCTGGCACGAATCGAGCAGCTCAGGGCCGAACGTCCGGATTGTGCCGGATTGCTTGACGAACTCGCCGCATGGCCTGCGCATATCGGAATCGACGGTCTATAGCCAAAACAGAAAATCAATGACTTGAAGCGCTTTCCAAGAATCTACATCCGAGTGTTATGCACAATCCATTGATTTGTCGATTGACACTTTCTTTACACCGAATTTTTCCACGGGCACACAAAAAAATTCGCCTAGGCCATTGTTTATTATAGTTATTTGTAATTTGATCAATTATTGTTCATTCCTGTGACGCCCAGACCGCGATGGGCCGCGCGCCAGGTTGCACACAGAGTTTTCCACAGCAACTGTGGATAAGCGAGTTGGACGCCTCCCACAGCGCTCTCTCGGACCGGATCGAGGGCGACGCCGCGCATCACATGACGGCCAGGGCCAGCTGATCGGGACACTGAGCCGACCCGCCGCGCCCCTGGCGCCGGGTCTGGTCGATGGCGTTCTTGAGCACGCGATCGCTGCGTGGCGAGACGAACTCGATGACGCTGCCGTCGTCGAACTGGAGCATCATCACCATGGGCGGTTCGCCGTTGCGACCGGGGCGGGCAATGACGCCGCTGATGCATTTTCCGACGATTTCATTTCGAACTGCGCGGCTGGAGCGGGTCTTGGTGGTTGCCATCCTGGAGATCCTGTGATTCGGTTCAGGGTGATTGAACCACGGGGATTTCTCAAAACCTGAGAAGCAGTTTGGAAAGCCGCACCCGTTCCCGACGCTCGCGACAAGGCGACGGATTCAGTCCGGAACCGGAAGCCTCGAGGCGAAGGCGTGGGCCAGCGTGCCCTGGTCGGTGTGCTCCAGCTCTCCCCCCAGGGGCACGCCCTGCGCCAGGCGCGAAAGGCGAATTCCGTGGCGACCGGCCAGTCCGGCGATGTAATGCGCGGTGGCTTCACCTTCGACGGTCGAATTGGTCGCCACGATCACCTCTTCGATCGGCTCGTCGGCGAAACGGCGCTCGAGCTGGTCAAGCCCTATGTCCTCCGGCCCGACGCCGTCCAGAGGGGACAGTCTGCCCAGCAGCACGAAGTAACGCCCGTCGAAGCCGGTGGCCTGCTCTATTGCAAGCACGTCGCCCGGCGTTTCGACCACGCACAGGGTGTGATCCGAACGTCGGCTACTGGCGCATATTTCGCAAATTTCCGCCGAAGTGAAGTTGCGGCAGCGATCGCAGCGCCGGATATCGCGCATCGCCGTGCCGAGCACGTCGGCCAGCCGCTGCCCGCCTCGCCGGTCCCGCTCAAGCAGGTGCAGCGCCATGCGCTGCGCCGTTCGCGAGCCGACGCCGGGCAGGCATCGCAGCGCTTGCAGCAATTCGTCGATGAGCGGGTCGTTCACGGCGCCGTTCCCGAGGCCTTCCCGGGCTCGTTCAAGGCAGCGTGAAACCCGGCGGCATCGGCATGCCGCCGGTCAGGCCGGACATCTTCTCCTGGCTGACCTGCTGGACCCGGTTGACGGCATCGTTGAACGCGGCCGCGATCAGGTCCTCGAGCATTTCCATGTCGTCGCCGACGCTCGGGTCGATGTGAATCCTGCGCACCTCGTGGCGACCGCTCAAGGTGACCTCCACCATGCCGCCGCCGGACTGGCCGGTCACTTCCAGGTTGGCCAGTTCGGCCTGGGCCTGCTTGAGGCCTTCCTGCATCTTCTGCGCCTGCTGCATCAGTTGCGCGATATTGCCTTTCATTGTTTACTCCGGGAATTGGGGTCACTCGGTGAATCGGCGGGCCGAACCGAGCCGGGCACGATTTCGGCGTCGAATTTTTCCTGCATCCTTTTGACGACCGGGTCCTCGGCCACCGCAGCTTCGGCATCGGCCTGAGCGCGGGCACGAGCGTCGTTGTCCAGCCTGGCAGGCGTCAGCAAATCGGCATCCTCGCTGACCGGTTTGAAATCCAGCTTGCGGTCGAGTCCCGAATAATCCTGCAGCGCCCTGGCAAGGCTCGCCTTGAATCGATCGGTCACCAGCATCAGATCGTCCCGACCGAGCCGGAATTCAACCCGCTGGTCGTCGACATCGCCAACCGCAAGCATCCCTGCGACCGCCTTGACCGAACCATTGAGTGCCAGCGCCCCGAGCACGCGCGGCCACGACTCGGCGCTGAGCGCCTCCGCTTTTTCGGGCGCAGGTGTGCCGTCGGTCGCCGCCGCCTGCGACGGCTTCACCGTGCTCGGCCGTTCTGGCGGCGTCTCCCGGACGGCCGCGGCGGGCGCGGCTTCGGCGCCCGATGCTGAGGCGGCGGTTGGCGTTTCAACCGACGCGACGGCACCCGAATTCGGCGGCGGTGCCGGATCGGACGCCGTGGCGGGCTGGAACGCGAACATTCTCAGAATGGTCATCTCGCAGCCGCTGCGGTCGGACGGCGCCAGTCCGAGGTCGCGCCGGCCGGTGACCGCGATCTGGTAATGCAACTGAACGTCTTCCGGGTCCATGCGGCCGGCATAATCGACCAGGTTTTCCCAGTCGGTGCGGCTGTCGTCACGGTAGTCCGGCACCTGCTGGATAAGCGCTATGCGGTGCAGCATCTCGGCCAGGTCCGCCAGCAGCCGCGACAGGTCGCGGGCCAGTCCGAAGACTTCGGCCACCGCGGCCAGCGCCGCGGCGGGATTTCTTTCTATCAGCGCCTCGACGATGGTATTCAGGTGGCGCTGCTCGACCGTGCCCAGCATGTCCTCTACCGCCGCGTATTCAAGCTTTCCACTGCCGGCTGCGAGCGCCTGGTCGAGGAGGCTGAGCCCGTCGCGCATGCTGCCGTCAGCGGCCCTGGCCAGCAGTGCCAGCGCGGCATGCTCGTATTCGAGCTGCTCCCGGCTCAGGATGAACTCGATCTGGCCCGAGATTTCCTCGACGCTCAAGCGTCGCAGATTGAACTGCATGCAGCGCGACAGGATGGTCACCGGGATCTTCTGCGGATCGGTGGTGGCCAGCACGAACTTGACGTGCTCGGGCGGCTCTTCCAGCGTCTTCAGCAGCGCGTTGAAGCTGTGGGTGGAGAGCATGTGTACCTCGTCGATCAGGTACACCTTGAAACGGCCGCGCGCCGGTGCATACTGCACGTTGTCGAGAATTTCCCGGGTATCGTCTACCTTGGTGCGCGAGGCGGCATCGATCTCGAGCAGGTCGACGAACCGGCCTTCGTCGATCGCCTTGCAATGCGCGCACTGGCCACAGGGACTGGCCGAAACGCCGGCCTCGCAATTCAGTGACTTGGCCAGGATCCGGGCGATCGTCGTCTTGCCGACGCCGCGCGTGCCGGTAAACAGGAATGCATGGTGCAGCCGGCCTTCGTTGAGGCCGTTGGTCAGCGCCCGGACGACATGCTCCTGCCCGACCAGGCCGGAGAAGTCCCGGGGCCTCCATTTTCGCGCAAGTACTTGATAACTCAAATTAAATCCTTTTACCGTCGAGCGCCGCGCAGTGCAACGCGAGGCGCCGATCCGCTTCGGTTGGACGCAATGGAAGTCTACACCACCGAGCGTAGTTCCGCGTTTTGCAACCCTCGAGCCGCCCGCCGTTCGGCGCGCCTCAGCGCTCGTCGGCCAGCAGCCGACGCTTCCGCTCAAGGCCCCAGCGATAGCCGCCCAGCTGGCCGTCGCTTCTCAGTACGCGGTGGCAGGGAATCAGCAGCGCAATCCGGTTGGCGGCGCACGCCCCGGCCACGGCGCGGACCGCCGTGGGCCGCCCTACCCCGGCCGCGACCTCGCTGTAGCTCGCCGTCACGCCCCGCTCCAGGCCGGACAGGAACCGCCAGGTCCGTATCTGCAGCGCGGTGCCGAACACGTGCAACGGGATGTCCGGTCCGGGCGCGCCGTTATCGATGGTCGCCTCCAGGGCATCCATCCAGCCGTCCAGTGCCGGGCTTCGCTCGGCCGGCGAGCGCCGGATATCGGCCCGGCCGAATTCCTCGAAAAGGGCCGATTCGGCCAGGGCCCGCTGGTCGCCGAACTGCGCGTAGCACACACCCCTGGAGGTCGCAGCCATGGTCAGCCAGCCCAGCCCGGTGCGGCGGCTGGCGAACCTTATCTGCTCGCCCTCGCCGAACCGTCGGTATTTCAGCGGCGTCATGCCAAGAGCACTGGGCGAAAGATCGTAAAAACGGCTCAGGGCACCGAAACCGGCCTCGAAAACGGCGCCCGCCACGTCGCGACCGGCCCGGAGTTCCCGCTTGACCCTGCGCACGCGCGCTGCGCGCTGGTACTGACTGGGCGTGACGCCGAGCGCGGCACGGAAGCGTCGCTGCAGCGCGTAGCGACTCAAACCCACCCGTCGCCCCAGCTGCTCCAGGGTCATCGGTTCATCCGCGTTCGCCTCTATCCATTCGGCCAACTGCGCCATCTCCCGGTCGGTTGCGCCGGAGTCACTCATCGACGGTTCCATCTCGATTCTTGCCTGCACGAAGCTTACGCCAATCAGTCGATCCGTCTTCCCGGAAATTGCGGCGGGCGAGCAACCAGCCGCCATGCGCTGACGGATACACTTGCATCCGTGGAGATCCAACCGTCGCTGAGTATCGTCATTCCCGTCGGTCCCGGCGAGACCGAGCATCTGCAGCTTCTGCAACGCCTGGCCGAGTTTCCCGCAATCCGATCCGGGACGACCTGCGAGATCGTCCTCAGCGGCTGCGAATCTCCCCAGTCGCCTGCCGTACCGCCCCAGGAGATCGATTGCACCCGGATCACAGGTCCGGCCGGGCGAGCCGCTCAGCTCAACCGCGGCGTTGCCGCCGCCTCGGGACGCTGCCTGTGGCTACTCCACGCCGACAGTCTTCCCGGGCCCGCCGCCATGGACCGCGCAGCGGCGTTTGCGGCAACCCTGCACGACCCCGACGCGCCCGGTGTGCTGGGCTGGTTTCCGCTGTCGTTTGCACCCGGCGGCCCGCCGCTTGCGGCGCTGAATGCTTTCGGCGCCAACCTGCGCTCGCGGATCCTGAAGCTTCCGTTCGGCGACCAGGGCTGGCTGTTGCGGCGCGACACGTTCGAATCGCTCGGGGGCTTCG
The DNA here is from genome assembly GCA_002722315.1 of Lysobacterales bacterium. Lineage (GTDB taxonomy): Bacteria > Pseudomonadota > Gammaproteobacteria > Xanthomonadales > Wenzhouxiangellaceae. The sequence continues at coordinate 114,571 of PBLG01000002.1, forward strand.
ACGAGCAGTTCGGCCTCGGGGAAGACCTGGATTTCATTCACCGCGCCCGGCGCAGTGGCATCCGGCTCTGCCGCCAGGATGCGTTGATCGCGACCTCGGCGCGCAGGTACCGCGAGCGCGGCTGGCTGCGCACGACGCTTGCACACCTGTGGCTTACGCTGCGGCTGTGGAACAAATCCGGCCGAAAGCTCCGGGAGACGTCGAATTGACGCCGGCCATCGCAATTTTCGTCAAGACCCCCGGACTGTCGCCGATCAAGACCCGCCTGGGAAGCAGCGTCGGCCGGCGAATCGCCGAGGAATGGCATCGCCGCGCCGCCGCGTGTGTCGCCATCAGCGCCTGCGCCACCAACCTGCCAGTCTACTGGGCGGTAGCCGAGGCCGACGGCATGCAGCACCCGCTTTGGCAGGGACTGCCGCGCATCGGCCAGGGCGAAGGCGGCCTGGGCGCCCGGATGGCCCGTATGCATACCGAAATCGTGCAGCGGCACGGTGCCGGCATCCTGGTCGGCGCCGACCTGCCGCAGATCGAGACGCGGCATCTCGAGGCGGCAGCAACCTGGCTGGATTCCCCGGATGCAAGGCACGTGCTGGGCCCGGCCCGGGACGGCGGTTTCTGGCTGTTCGGCGCCAACCGTGCACTGCCCACGTCCACTTGGGAATCGGTAACGTACAGCCGCGACGACACGGCGCGTCGCTTCATCGACGCGGTGGGTGCATCCAGCTGGGAATTTCTCCAGATCATGACCGATCTCGATCGGGCCAGCGACCTGCAAGCCGTACTCGATGAGCTCGATTCGCTCCGGAAACCATCGGCCGAGCAGCGGGCGCTGGCGCGATGGATCGAGACCCAGATCGAACCGGACGCGTGAATCCTGCTGCTCCGCGACAACGCCTCGAGTGGCGGCCGTAGCCGAATCGACGTTTTCAACCGGTCTTTTCTGCATGACCTTGCTGGCATCGAACGCGTAGAATTGCGGGATTCCATCACACTTTGAAAGGGGCTTGGCAATGCTTCTCAGATTGACTCTTCTGCTCGCACTGGCCCAGTGCCTGCCCACCATGGCCATGGGCCAGGTCGACGACGAGGGAACGCCTGCAAGTCGGGCCGGCACGCCAACCTTCCATTTCATCGGCGACCGCTACCGCATCGGCATCGGGCTGGACAGCGAGTTCGACGTCGTCGGCGAGATCGAGGCATCCCTCTACGAATCGCAGCGCTCCAGCTTCGTCGGCGACGGCTGGCTGGGCCGCGAGGGCGCCGGCGGCGTCAAGCTCAACTATCACTGGCTGGTCAACGAAACCGCCGAAGACGGCCCCGACGGCCCGGTCTACACGGACGGCAGCGTCGCCAAGCTTTTCGTCGCCGCCGACCAGAACCAGTTCGACGACCGCAAGCTGACCTTCGGCGGCGGCTGGGAAGGCCGCAACTGGGCATTTTCCGGTTATGGCATGTCGGCCCTGTCCGACGAGCGGCTGGTCGACCGGACGCGCTCCATCGAGGAGATGCTGATTACCGGCGTGATCGACGGCCGCGCCTTTACGCGCGTCGATACGATCGAAACCATCACCGACCTTTTCGAAGAGCCCTACGACTGGGGCCTGGGCCTGCGCGCCGAGCGCTTCTTCGACAATCCGCTCATTCGCCTGCGCGGCGGACTCGACTACGAGGAGGGCGATTTCAGTTCCTCCCAGGTGACCGCTTCTCTGTCGCTGGACAAACGCTTTTACGATTCGCCGCACGGCCTGAGCTTCCGCACCAGCTATGCGCGCAAGGACGGCGATTTCGTGACTGACGAGAACGACCTTCGCGGTAGCGTGATCTACAGCTTCAGCTTCGGCGCCGCGGGCAACGCCTTCCGCCAGGGCCGCCAGTACCGGGAAGTCGAGGTCGAAGTCCCCGGTGAACCCAAGACCGAGGAGCGGGCGGTGGCCAGCAGAGTCACGCTGGCCGATCACACGACTTTCGGTCTGGACAGCTCCACCCTCAAGCCGGCAGCCGAAAGCACGCTGGACGAACTTTTGGCCGTGATCGAGGACGGCGGCCTGGTCGGCGATATTCAGGTCGTCGGCCACACCTGCGACCTCGGCACGGAAGCCTATAACCAGGACCTTAGCGAGCGACGAGCCCGCTCGGTGGTCCAGTATCTGACTGCGCAGGGGATCGACGCCGCTCAGATCGACTGGCGCGGCGAAGGCGAGACAGAGCCGCGCTTTCCCAATGACGGTGACCAGAATCGCAGCCGAAATCGCCGCGTGGAAATCACTTTCGTCACCGAGCGAACCAGCATGAAGACGGTGACCGTCGGTTCGGATGAGCCGGCCACCGAAATCCGCCGGGTCCAGATTCCGGTGGAAGCGCCATGGATTCGCCGCGCGCTTCGCAATCCGGTCCGCCACAAGCGAATCGTCGATTACTACCGCTACCAGCAAAGCACCGCCAACGTGACCGAGGGCGAAATCGAATTCGTCAACGACGCGCCGCAGGCCGCGGACGACCAGTTCTCGGTCGATGCCGATTCGGCCGACAATACGCTGGATGTTCTGGCCAACGACACCGATGCCGACGGCGACTCACTGACGATCACCGGCGTCGGCGAACCGGCGAACGGCCAGGCATCGGTCAGCGGTAGCAGCGTGATCTACACGCCTGAACCGGGCTTCACGGGTACCGACAGTTTCACCTACGCAGTCGAGGACGGCTTCGAAGGCCAGGATACCGCCACCGTGACGGTCACCGTGCAGTCGACCAACGAGCCGCCGATCGTCGGCGATCTGGACGCCGAGACGCTTCGCAATCAGCCCGTGGAGATCGATGTGCTGGCCGGTGCCAGCGATCCCGACGGCGACCCGCTGAACATCGCCTCGTTCACCCAGCCGGGCAACGGCACGGTGACGCAGGCGGGGAATCTGCTGCGCTACCAGCCCGATGAACAGTTCGTCGGCAGCGACAATTTCACCTTCACGGTCGCCGACGGCCGCGGCGGCGAAGCCAGCGCCAGCGTAACCGTCACGGTGCAGTCGGACAACGGGGCGCCGGTGGTCGGCGACCTGAGCGCCGAGACGCTTCGCAATCAGCCCGTGGAGATCGATGTACTCGCAGGCGCCAGCGATCCCGACGGCGACGAATTGAGCATCGCCTCGTTCACCCAGCCGGGCAACGGCACGGTGACGCAGACCGGCAACGCCTTGCGTTATCAACCCTCCAACGAGTTCGTCGGCAGCGACAGCTTCACATTCACGATCAGTGACGGGCGCGGCGGCGAAGCGACCGGCTCCGTCGTGGTCGATGTCGAATTCGTGAACCGTTCGCCGGTGGCCAACCCCGACGGCGCCACGACCGCCGCCGGCGAACCCGTGACCGTCGACGTGCTGGCCAACGACTTCGATCCCGACGGGGATCCGATCGAAATCGTGGATGTTGTCCAGTGGTACGGCAGGCCTGCACAGGCAACGGTGAACGGCGATGGAACCATCACTTTCGAGGTCAGCGGATGGTGCCACGGGCGAAACGACTTCCGGTACACCATTTCGGACCCGTTCGGCGCGACCGCACAGGCCAACGTCACGATCTTTCGGCCCGGGGAATCGGTGGACGCGGAATCTCCGGACGCGTCCACCGAGTGTGTCGTCGATCCTTCGTAGCGGGCCGATGATTCTCGATGGCCTTGTCCCGGGCATGAGTTCGATCGCGCCGGTCGGCCTGCAGCGCCGGCCAGGCCTTCGGATCGAGCAGGCCGGATGAATTTCCTGCTCGAGCACGAGGCGTCCATCCGGCTGGGAGGCTTCGGCGCCGCGCTGGTCCTGCTGGGCATGCTGCAGTGGCGCTTCGGCCTGCGCGGTGACGGCCGCCCCGCCCGGCGCCAACTGACCAACATCGCAATGGTGATCATCGATACGCTGGTCCTGCGCCTCGCCTTCCCGGTACTGGCGGTGGCCTTCGCGGCCTCCGTGCATGGGTCGGGCACGGGACTGCTCGGTGCCGCCGACGCGCCGTTCTGGCTCGAGTTCACGCTTGCGGTGCTGGTCCTTGACCTGGCGATCTACTGGCAGCACCGGCTGTTCCACAAGATCCCGTTGTTCTGGCGGTTCCACCGCGTGCACCACGCAGACCGGGCTTTCGACCTGACCACGGGGGTTCGCTTCCACCCGGTCGAGATCGCGCTTTCGATGCTGATCAAGTTCGGCGTCATCTGGCTGATCGGCGCCCACCCGGCCGCAGTCCTGGTGTTCGAAATCGTGCTCAACCTGGGCTCGCTCTGGACGCACACCGACCTTGCACTGCCGTCAAGAATCGACCGGCGCCTTCGCTGGCTGGTCGTCACGCCGTCGATGCACCGGATTCACCATTCGACCTTGAGGCATGAAACCGATTCCAACTACGGCTTCCACCTTTCGCTCTGGGACCGGCTGTTCGCCAGCTATACAGAGAATCCGGAGCGCCCGGAAAAGACCATGCCGATCGGCCTGGACCAGTATCGCAGCGACAACGACCAAACCCTCACGGCGCTGTTGCTCAATCCTTTCAAAAGCAAAAGCTGAGGTTTACGGTTTGACGCTTTACGGTTGACGCAAGCGCGGCGTCCGGGGCCACCGCAGTAGCGCCAGCCCCCGATCGCCACCTTCCTGATCGGCCGCCCGCTCGTCGCGAGGCGTTTCAATAGAAAACGCATGCACGACAGTCGTCGTCCATAGTCCAGGGAAGACCAAGCGCTCCGATCGGGGGCTGGCGCGTCGCGAGGCGGTTCCGGATGGCGTGATTTCGGCGATTTGGGACCGAGCGACCCGCAGGCGTAGCCAAAGCTACGTCGAGGATTCGCGACAGAGCAAAGCGCCGAAAGCGCGGCGTCCGGGGCCGCCGCAGTAGCGCCAGCCCATGATCGCTACCTTCCTGATCGGCCGCCCCCTCGTCGCGAGGCGTTTCCAGGTGCCGTGAATGCGGCGTTTTGCGACCGAGCGCACCGCAGGCGTAGCCAAAGCTACGTCGAGGATGCGCGACCGAGCAAAACGCCGCAGTAGAGCGGGTGACCGATCAGGAAGGTCCTATAAAAACTGCTCGTTGAGGATACGTTCGTCCAGCGAATGCTCGGGATCGAACAGAAGCTTGTGTCGCACGCTGCGAGCCTGGCGAACGACCACCCGGCACACGTCCCTGACCTCGTCGTAGTCGGCCGTGGCACTGACCGGCCGGCGCTCGGCATTGAGTACCTGGAATTCGACCTCGACCGCCGCCGGCAGCACCGCACCGTTCCAGCGGCGCGGACGAAACGGGCTGATCGGGGTCAGCACGACGGCTTCGGTCCCCAGCGGCAGGATGGGGCCGTGCGCCGATAGGTTGTAGGCGGTCGAGCCGGCCGCGGTCGCCAGCAGCACACCGTCGGCCACCAGCCGCTCCACCCGCTCGGTACCGTTGACCAGGATCCTGATATGCGCGGCCTGGTTGGTCTGACGCAGAAGCGCGACCTCGTTGATCGCGAGTCCTTTGCGCGTTTCGCCGTGGATGGTTTCGGCGTGCATCCTGAGCGGGGCCAGGCTGAAACTCGACGCGTCGGCGATTCGCTGCTGCAGCTCGTCCTCGCTGTAACGGTTCATCAAAAAGCCCACTTCGCCCAGGTGCATGCCGAACACCGGCAGGTTCCGGTCGCTGTTCTCGTGCAGCGTATGCAGCATGAAGCCGTCTCCGCCCAGCGGTACCAGGACGTCGGCCTCGTTGCGCGATACGTCGCCATAGCGTTCGGTGAGCCGGGCCAGCGCTTCGCGCGCCCGCGGATGCTGGCTGGCGGTGAAGGCGATGCGCGGCGACTCGGGCATCCGCGGCTACCCGGTCGCGCTCATGAGCTGGCCCAGCCCGTGAATCGCGACCTGCATGGTGGCGAAATCCACCGTGGACGTCGCGCGCATCTCCTCGAGCATCGCCCGGGTGCGGGAAACCGCACCGGCGTGCTTGTCGAACCAGGCCTCAACGGGGTCCTCGCGGTCCCGGTGCTCGGTAAGAATCCGGCGCACCAGTATCCGGTGATGACTGAACAGCTCATCGCGAAGGTTGCCCCTGGCGTGCGCGTGCCATTGCTTTTCGACAGACAGGCTTTCGACGGTCTCGCGCAGCCAGCGAAGGCAGAGGCGATCCAGGAGTCCGAAATACACGCGGCCGACTTCGACCACTTCCAGGTCCAGCCCGCGCGCCTCGTCCACGATGTCCAGTGCCGAATACATCCAGCCGAGCGCCGCAAGGCGCCTGGCAAAATCCGAATCGAATCCGGCCTCTTCGAGTTCGCGGCGTCGTTCCTGAAGCGCCTCGCGCTCGACATCGGTAAGAATATTCGGCAAGGCCTCGCGAAAATCCTTCATGCCCGGCCCGAACCGGTTGACCTTGCTGGAAATATCGATGGAGAAACCACCCGGAAGCGTGATCAGGCGCCGGGTACTCTGGCGCATCAGGTTCCAGATTTCCAGGTACATACGGTTCTGCAGGTCGGCCGGAACGGTGGCGTCGTAACGCTCCAGTTCATGCCAGTAGCAGCGCGCCTCGAAGATCTCCCTGGCCACCGTGTAGGCCTTGGCCACGGTGGCCGAGCTGGCGCCGGTGTCTTCCTTGATGCGCATGGCGAAGTACGCGCCCATGCGATTGACCAGGTTGTTGGTCACCCGGGTCGCGATGATCTCGCGCTTGAGCTTGTGCTCCGGCATCAGGTCGGCGAACTCTTCGCGCAGCGGCTTGGGGAAATAGTCCTCCAGCTCGCGCGACAGGTAGGGATCCTCGGGCACTTCGGAGGCCACCAGGTCCTGGTATAGCGTGATCTTGCTGAACGAGAACAGCACGGCGAGCTCCGGCCGCATGAGCCCGAGCCCGCGCGCCACCCGATCCCGCAGTTGTTCTTCGTCCGGCAGATCCTCTAGGTCGCGGTCGATGAGACCCTGGTGCTCGAGCATGGTAATGAAATGCGCCTCGGCCCCCAGCCGGGTGGAAGTGAGCGATTCCATCATGCTCAGCGCCTGGGTCTGAAGGTAGTTGCTGCGCAGCACGAGGTGCTCGACCTCGTCGCTCATTTCGCCGAGCAGCCGGTTGCGGTGGGCCCGGTCTATACGCCCGGAATCCACGGCCTGGTCCAGCAGGATCTTGATGTTGACCTCATGGTCGGAGCAGTCGACCCCGGCCGAGTTGTCGATGAAATCGGTGTTGATCCGGCCGCCGTTCATCGCATACTCGATCCTGCCCTTCTGGGTCAGACCGAGGTTGCCGCCCTCGCCCACGACGCGACACTGCAATTCGCGCCCGTCGACCCTGACCGGGTTGTTGGCCAGGTCGCCGACGTCGGAATGGGTCTCGCCGGAGGCCTTGACGTAAGTGCCGATACCGCCGTTCCAGAGCAGATCGTACTCGGCCCGGAGAATGGCCCTGATCAGCGCCTGCGGCGAAAGCTCATCTTCTTCCGTCCCCAGCCATTCGCGTACATTCGGCTGGATCTTGATCGACTTGGATTGGCGCGAGAATACGCCGCCACCTTCTGAAATGAGGCTCTGATCGTAATCCGACCAGCTTGATCGACCGAGCCCGAACAAGCGCTGGCGCTCGGCAAAGCCGGCCTCCGGATCCGGCTCCGGGTCGATGAAGATGTGCATGTGGTTGAACGCGGCCTTCAGGCGAATATGGCGCGACAGAAGCATGCCGTTGCCGAACACGTCCCCGGACATGTCGCCTATGCCGACGACGTCGAAAGTCTCGCTCTGGGTATCCAGCCCCAGTTCGCGGAAGTGACGCTTGACCGATTCCCAGGCGCCCTTGGCGGTAATGCCCATCTTTTTGTGGTCATAGCCGTTGGACCCGCCGGAAGCGAAAGCGTCGCCGAGCCAGAAACCGTGCTCTACCGAGATCGCGTTGGCGATATCGGAGAACGTTGCCGTCCCCTTGTCCGCCGCGACCACGAGGTAGGGATCGTCGTCGTCGTGCCGGACGACGTCCTTCGGGACTCGAATCGAGTCGCCGTCGAGGTTGTCGGTGATGTCGAGAAGCCCGTTGATGAACGAGCGATAGCAGTAGACCACCTCCGCCATGATCTCGTCGCGGTCTTCGGTTTCGGGCAGGTTCTTGACGAAGAACCCGCCCTTGGCGCCGACCGGCACGATCATGGTGTTCTTGACGGTCTGGGCTTTCATCAGCCCGAGCACCTCGGTGCGGAAATCCTCCCGACGATCCGACCAGCGAAGACCGCCGCGGGCGACTTTGCCGCCCCTGAGATGGACGCCCTCGACCCGCGGCGAATAGACCCAGACCTCGCGGAAAGGCCGAGGCTTGGGCAGATCCGGCAGAGCCCTTGAATCGAATTTGAAGCTCATGTACTCGTGATGCTGGCCGCGCGCATCACGCTGGAAGAAACTGGTTCTCAGCATCGCCCGGATCGTGTCGCTGAAGGCCCTGAGAATCCGGTCCTGGTCGGCGCTGGCCACCGAGTCGAGAATGCGCAACAAGGCCTTGCGCACCGCAGTCGCGTCGTCGTCCCGGCCCTCGGTCTCGCGCGCGAGGTAGACGTCCTCGAGAAACTCGTGCAGCACGGCATCGTTGATGCCCTCGGCAAGCTCAACGCACTGGTGGCGCAGGTGCTTGCGCGCCGCGACGCGTCGGGCGCGCTTTTCTTCGCTTCGCTCGGGATCGAAACGCGCTTCGAAATACTCGACCAGCAGGCGCGCCGCCAGCGGCCAGGCCGCCAGGGTCTGCTCCATGTAATTCTGCGAGAAAGGCGACCCGGTCTGCTGCAGGAACTTGGCACAGGCGCGCAACATGCATGCCTGGCGCCAATCCAGCCGGGCCAGGAGTATCAATCGATTGAAACCGTCGTTTTCGTTGTGGCCGCGCCAGGTCTGCTCGAAGGCTTCCTGGAAATGGCTGCGAATGAGGTCCAGGTCGAGCCCGTCGGAGACCGGCGGCTGCATGTCGAAATCCTGGATCCAGATGCAGTTGCCGTCGGAAAGCTTCAACTCGTAGGGACGCTCGGAAACGATCCGCATGCCGAGGTTTTCGAGCATGGGGAGCACGTCGGAAAGCGGAATCGGCTCGTTGTACTTGAACAGCTTGAAGCGGAGAATGCCCTGTACCCGGCGCTTGGGCTTGTAGAGGCTCATCTGCAGGTCTTCGACGTTGCGAAGGCTTGCCGCGGTCAATACGTCGAAGCTGGCCACGTGCGGCGCCACGTCGCCCTGGTAGCTCAGGGGGAAGGCATTGCCAAAACGCCTGAGCAGTTCCAGCCCCTTTTCTTCCCCGCACTTGCGAATCAGGATCTCGCCGAGTTCATCATCCCAGCTCCGGATCGCTTCCTTGATGCGCGACTCGATGTCGGAGACGTTGAAATCGATCTCTCGATCGGCCCGCGGACGAATGATGAGATGCATGCGGGCCAGTTTGGACTCGCCGACCTGAACCGAAAAATCGAGCCTTTCACCCTTGAGCGCCCGCTTGAGTATCGCCTGAACCTTCTGCCGGTTCTCGGTGTTGAAGCGGTCCCTGGGAATGAACACCATGCACGAGTAGAACCGGCCGAAGCGCTCGCGGCGAATGAACAGGCGGGTCTGGGCGCGCTCCTGCAGGTCGAGAATGCCGACGCTGAGTTCCAGCAGGTCGTCTATGCCGGCCTGGAAGAGTTCGTCGCGCGGCAGCGTCTCGAGTCTGTGCATCAGCGCCTTGCCGGCGTGCGATCCAGGTCGCAGGCCGGATTGCGCGAGCACCCGGTCGACCTTGATTCTCACAAGCGGGGTGTCGTGGCAACGGCGGATATAGGCCCCGGAGGTGAACAGGCCGATGATGCGCTTCTCCCCGCTCACCCGTCCGGAATCGTCGAACCGGAGGACCGAGATGTAATCCATGTAGCCGTCGCGGTGAACGGTGGCCCGACCATTCGTCTTGGTGATGATGATGGGATGGATTTCGCCGCTGATGCCGCGCGAGTCACCCGAAAGATCGCTTATGAGGCGCGACGGCGACTTGCGGTGGCTGTCGCGCATCAGGCCCAGACCGCTCTCGTCGACGGGCTCCAGCACGCGTCCCTCGCCGCTCTCCGAGATCAGGTATTCGCGGTAGCCCAGAAAGGTGAAATGGTCATCGGCCAGCCACTTGAAGAACTCACGCGCTTCGGCCAGTTCATCGGCATCCAGTCCCGACTTGCTCTCGGCGAGTTCGTCGGCGATTTCCAGCGCCTTGCGGGTCATTTTCTGCCAGTCGCGGACGGCAACGCGCACGTCGGCCAGCGCCGAGCGGATGCGGCGCTCGATTCGCGCCAGCGCATCCGGCGACGTCTGGCGATCGATGCGAATATGGATCAACGACTCTGCGGCTGCCTGTTCGGCCTCGTCGTCTCCCGCCATTGCGAGGAAATGCCCGCCCTGGTCGCGCTTCAGCCGAACCACGGGGTGGATGATCAGGTGTACGCCGATGTCGAGACGGGACAACGCGAGAACGACCGAATCGACCAGGAACGGCATATCGTCGTTGACCATCTCGACGACGGTGTGGCTCGACGACCAGCCGTTGGCTTGCGCGGTCGGGTTGTAAACCCTGATCAGCAGCTCACCGGGGCGACGCTGTCGAAGGAAATCGAAAAACCCGGAAATCATGCGTGCCTGCTGCACCGCCGAATCCTCGTCTTCCTCGATCGCCGGATAATGGCGCAGGAACTGGCGTGCAAATGCCTTTTCCGGTTCGGGCGTCTGGGGCCCGAATCCTTCGAGCACTTCGTCGATCTTCTTCTTGTTGTTCATACAGCTACCCCGAGCAGTCGCCTGTTACTCCCGTCGGCACCGAGCCTCGACGCCCGGTGCCGACGGGACCGTTCGTCAGCGCAGTCCCGTTTCCAGCCGGCCAATCACCATCCGCTGAATTTCGCTGGTGCCTTCGTAGATTTCGGTGATCTTGGCGTCGCGAAAATACCGTTCCACCGGCAATTCCTTGCTGTAGCCCATGCCGCCGTGAATCTGGACGGCCTGGTGTGTGATCCACATTGCCGACTCGGAAGCCACCAGCTTGGCCATGGAGCCGTCGACGGTGAAGCGCGCCCCGCTGGCCTGGGACTGTTGCTTGACCCAGGCCGCTCGCAGCGTGAGCAGTCGGGCGGCCTCGAGACGCGACTTCATGTCGGCGATCTTGGCCTGGATCATCTGGAAGCTTCCGATCTCCCGACCGAATGCCTTGCGCTCGCGCGCGTAGGCGACGCTGGCCTCGTAGGCCGCCTGGGCGATGCCCACGGCCTGCGCGGCGATGCCGATGCGTCCCGCGTCGAGCACACCCATCGCGATCTTGAAGCCCTCGCCTTCGGCACCGAGCAGGCAGTCCGCGGGGCACTTGTAGTCGTCGAGTTCGATCTCGCAGGTGGCCGAGGCGCGGATGCCGAGCTTGGGCTCGGTCTTGCCGCGGCTGAAGCCTTCGACTTCGGTATCGATGATGAAGGCCGATACGCCCTTCGCGCCGGCATCCGGATCGGTCATCGCGAACAACACGATATAGCGCGCGTAAGGCCCGGAAGTGATCCAGGACTTGCGGGCGTTGATGACGTAGTGACTCCCGTCGTCGGACTTCACGGCACGCGACTTCATGTTGGAAGCATCTGACCCGGACTGTGGTTCGGTCAGCGCGTAGGCGCCGATTTCGGCCCCCGTGGCGATGGCACGGACGTACTTTTCCTTCTGTGCTTCCGTACCGTGCTTGAGGATGCCGTTGCAGAACAGCGAATTATTGACACTCATGATGGTGCCGTGGGCGGCATCCGCGGCGCAAATCTCGATCATCGCCAGCACGTAGCCGATGGTGTCCAGGCCGGCGCCGCCATAGGCTTCGGGCACCTCGATGCCCATCAGGCCCAGTTCGCCCATGGCCCGAATATTCTCGAGCGGAAACTCACCGGACTGGTCGAAATCCGCCGCTACCGGCGCGATCCGCTCCCGGGCGAAATCGCGGGCGGCTGCCTGGATCATCTGCTGCTCTTCGGTCAAATTGAAATTCATGAAGAAACGTTTCCTCAAAAAAAGGTTTGAAAAACGGCCACGACGGCCGGGCCGAAGTGAGTCCCGGCAGTGACGAAAGCGCAAGAATCAATGAACGGCGAGTATATCACCCGGGCGCGAATTTTCATTTGGCCGGCGCTGGAAGAACAGCCATTTCAGCAGTTTGTGAACCGGTTCTCTTGACACGGGCCCACAGTACGCTAAACTTGCATTTCCGGTCTGGGGTTCCCCCCTTCCCCGTTCCGGATTGTGGCCGAGGTTCCCCCCTTGCCTCGGCCACTTCTTTTATGCCGAGGTGGCGGAATTGGTAGACGCGCTGGCTTCAGGTGCCAGTGTCCGTTAGGACGTGGAGGTTCGAGTCCTCTCCTCGGCACCATCTTAAAGTTCGATCAGGCAACCTGGCCGAAACCACCGGAATAGCTGAATCGTTCCGGGCCAAGTACTGCAAGAAACCGCAAGAACATCAAAACCTGCGCGAACAGGCGCGCAGGTTAGAATGTGAACGCATGCCGAGGTGGCGGAACTGGTAGACGCGCCAGGTTTAGGTCCTGGTGGGAATTCCCGTGGAGGTTCGAGTCCTCTCCTCGGCACCATCGCACCATCGCAGAAGCTCGCCGACCATATCCTTAGAAGTTCCGCACGGCAAGCGCCGCGCAGGACCGCCCGTCGTCAGAACGCGTTGATTCCGGTCAGTTCGCGGCCGACCACCAGCTGGTGGATGGTTTCCGTGCCCTCGTAGGTAATCACCGATTCCAGGTTGAGCATGTGCCGGATCGGCACGTACTCCAGGGTGATACCGGATCCGCCCAGCACGTCGCGGCACTCGCGCGCGATGTCCAGCGCCATGCGCACGTTGTTCCACTTGGCCAGGCTGACCTGGGTGGGATGCATCTTGCCGGCATCCTTGAGCCGGCCGAGGTGCAACGCCATCAGCTGGGCCAGCGTGATCCGCCGACCCATGTCGGCCAGCTTGAGCTGCACCGCCTGGTTGGCCGCCAGCGGGCGCTTGAACAGCTCCCGGTCGGCCGTATAGTCCAGCGTCTCCGACAGGCAGGCGATCGCCGCCCCTATCGGCCCCCAGGTGATCCCGTAGCGGGCCTGGGTCAGGCACGAAAGCGGACCCTTGAGACCCTTGGCGCCCGGCAGGCGGTTGGCATCGGGCACCCTGACGTTGTCGAAGTAGAGTTCCGAGGTCACCGACGCCCTGAGCGACATCTTGGCCTTGATGTCGCGCGCCTCGAATCCCTTCGAGTCTGTTTCGACGATGAATCCCTGGATGCCGTCTTCGGTTCTCGCCCAGACGATAGCGATCTTCGCGATAGTGCCGTTGGTGATCCACATCTTGGCACCGTTGAGAATCCAGTCGTCACCGTCGCGCCTGGCGTGGGTCTTCATGTTGGCCGGATCCGACCCGCCGTGCGGCTCGGTCAGGCCGAAACAGCCGATGATCTCGCCGGCGGCCATCCCGGGAAGCCAGGCCTCGCGCTGGGCCTCCGAGCCGAAGGCGTGAATCGGGTACATGCAAAGCGAAGACTGCACCGAGACGAAGCTTCGGAGGCCGGAATCGGCGCGCTCCAGTTCCTGGCAGATCAGACCGTAGCTGACCGAATTCAGGCCGGCGCAGCCATAGCCCTCGAGGCTGGAGCCCAGCAACCCGAGATCCGCGATCTCCGGAATGAGTTCTTCGGGAAAACGACCGGCGTCGAAGCACTCCGGAATGAGCGGCAGCGCGCGTTCGTCGACGAAGCGGGCGACCGATTCGCGAATCATGCGCTCTTCGTCGCTGAGCTCGTCGGAAATGTTGTAAAGATCAAGCGGATCGAGTTTTGACATGGAATCCTGAGTCTCGACTGTGAAAAGAATATTGGCTGCAGGCTAACCCGGCGCAGTGCGCATCGCGAGAAGGCAACTCGACGCTCCCGGACCCCTGGCCGGCCGGGCATTCCGGGCGCGGTCCCAACGGCATGGGACGATTGCGCCGGATTGTACCAGCGCGGGCTCATCGAGGGCTCAAGGATCGCTATAATACCGGGCTGGATTTACCTGGATCGTATATTTATGCGTCATACATGGATTGTGGCCGTAATGATCGCCCTGGCGCCGCTCGCTTCGTCGGCTCAGGGAGATCCCGAGCGCGGCAAGGTCATCGCCTATACCTGCACCGGATGTCACGGCATTCCGTTCTACAAGAACGTCTACCCGACCTACAGCGTGCCCAAGCTCGGCGGCCAGAACCAGGAATACCTGGTTTCGGCACTCAAGGCCTATCGGGAGGGCACGCGTCGCCACGCCACAATGCAGGCGCAGGCCGCGACGCTTTCCGACCAGGACATCCTCGACGTGACAGCCTATTTCGTGAGCATTGGGGAGAACGGGTCATGAATCGCCTTGCATTTTCGATTCTCGTAATCCTGACGGCCATCATGGCCACGAGCAGCCTTGCGCATGCTGCCGGCGGCGACTACCGCCGTGGCCTGGAAAAATCGCAGGTTTGCCAGTCGTGCCACGGGCGGACCGGCAACGAAAGCCTGCAGCCCAGCTATCCCAGGCTGGCCGGCCAGCACGAGGACTACCTGGTGCACGCGCTCAAAAGCTATCGCGACGGCAGTCGGCAGAACGCGGTGATGGCCGGCTTCGCCGGCAATCTCAGCGACCAGGACATCGCCGACCTCGCCGCCTGGTATTCGCGTCAGGAAGGATTGCAGGACCTGGACGTCGAATAAGCGATTGCCCTGGCCGCTCGGCCCCGCCGTGCGGCCTTCGCTGACGATCGCTCTCTACTCGTAGTAAGGATTCTTGCCGGTATCGTGATTGGTACCGTCGGTGACGTTGCGGATTTCGGGCACCAGTTCGCGCAACTGCGTCTCGATACCCTGGCGCAGCGTCACGTCGACCATGCCACAGCCGTGGCAACCGCCGCCGAAGCGGAGAATGACGTCGTTTTCATCGGTCACGTCGACCAGCGATACCACGCCGCCGTGCGAGGCGACCATCGGATTGATGCGTGATTCGAGTACCCAGGAGACGCGCTCGTGCATCGAGGCGTCCTCGCCCGGCGCCTGCCCCCTCAATCCCGGCGCCCTGATGCTCAGCTCGCCGCCGGTGGCAGAGGTCTCGAAATCGATCATCGCGCCGTCGAGGGCGTCCTTGCTGTCCCGCGAGACGAACAGCGTGAAGACCCCGCAGTCCACCGCCTGGTCGTCGGCCTGGTCCTCGCCGGGCGGGCAGAAGTTCAGGCTTACGTCGGCGGCCGGCGTCCCCGCCTGGCGCGTGGACAAGCGAAGCTGCGTGCCTTCAGGCTGGTCTTCGAGGAGTTTTGCGAAATAGTCGCGTGCGGTCGGCGTAACTGTGAGCATGCCCATTACCATCGGTGGAATCAGTTACGAAAGTATATCGCACTGAATCGGTCCTGTTTCAAGTCGCGACCGCCAGGAGCGACTCTGCGCCTACACCCGCGGACCTGACCGCGATCAGCCGGTCTCAAGTCGCGCAAGCAACCACGGCAGCGAATGATCCAGGCGCCAGTCCATGCCGCTGTGGTTGCCGTCGAACTCGACGTAATGATGGTCCACGCCGGCAGCCGACAGGCGAGCGGCAAACTCGCGGGTTCCGTAGTGAATGAAGTACTGGTCGCGGTTGCCCGCGTCCACCCAGAGCCCGCGCAGCTGCTTCAGCGCATCGAACGCCTCGCTCGAGTATTGAACGGGGTCGAAATCCAGCCAGCGCTGCCATACCGCATCGTCGACCCTCGCAGTAAACGGATCGAACGGCAATTCGAGATTCAGCGGCCGACCCGGTGCCGGCGAATAGCTGGCCGCCAGGCAAAGCACCATCAACGCATGAAATGCGCGGCCCGACGGCTTGCGGGCGCGCCAGAATGCCGAGACGAATGCCTCGCAGTCGCCGTCCCATGCCGCCAATTCGTCGCAACAGGCCACGAAATCGCGCTGGTATACACGGTCGAATCCACAGTCGCCCGCATGGCTGGCCACGCCACCGAACACGCCCGGGAACCGAACCGCCAGGTGCAGCCCGCCGAAGCCGCCCGACGACTTGCCGAAAGCCCCGCGCGCTTCCGGACGCGCGATGGTTCGAAATCGGCGATCGACTTCCGGGACAAGTTCCTCGACGATATGCCGGGCGTAGTAGCCCAGCGCCGGAGAATCGACGAACTGGTTGCCGCCCAGCGAGGTAAAACTGTCGGGCATCACCACGATTGACGGGGCCATCGATTCGGAAGAAATCAAGCGATCCAGCCGCTGCGGGAGATTCTCGCCGTGGTTGCGCCATGCCACCTGCGCCGGGCCGGAACTGGTGTAGGCCGGCAGGCTCCAGAGCACCGGGTAGCTGCGCTCGCGTTCGCGCTCATAGCCGGGTGGCAGGTATACCAGTACGTCACGGCAGGTCTGGTCGCCGAGCGGATTGGCTTGCGCCAGTAATGCGGAGTCGAACGCGAACGACTCGACGACGCCGCGCGCCTCGGGCCGGGGTGGGCGCAAGGGACCGGTGCCTGGATAATCTCTCATGCCTGCTTGAGGGGAACGACCTTGCGCTCCTTCGGCGGCACGCGGCCCATTTCGGGCACCAGGCGCGTCAGGATCTCGCGCAGCTCGGCGGAGTCGTATCGCTGAACGGCACGTTCTGCGCGCTGAATGGTGGCCTCCAGGTCCTTGACGACGCCGACACCGTTGCGTGCCAGCAGGATTTTCTGGTGGCCGGTGCTGGCATAGGACTCGTGCGCGTGGAACAGCTCCTCGAACAGCTTTTCACCCGGTCGAAGACCCGTGTAGACGATCTCGATGTCGCGACCCGGCTCCTTGCCGGCCAGCCGGATCAACTGTTCGGCCAGGTAGCTGATCCGCACCGGCTGACCCATGTCGAGTACGAAAACCTCGCCGCCCCGGCCAAGCACCGCTGCCTGCAGGATCAATTGTCCCGCCTCTGCAATGGTCATGAAATAGCGCGAAATCTCGGGATGCGTGACGGTGACCGGCCCGCCCTTGCGAATCTGCTCGTTGAACAGCGGCACCACAGAACCGGTGGAATTCAGGACGTTGCCGAAGCGCACGGTAATGAACCGCGTATCGGCGCGCGAATCGACCTGCTGGCAATAGAGTTCGGCGATTCGCTTGGTCGCCCCCATGACGTTGCATGGATTGACCGCCTTGTCGGTGGAGATCAGCACAAAGGTGCTGACCGCATGGCGCGCCGCGGCTTCGGCCATCCGCATGGTGCCGACGACGTTGTTCCGGAACGCTTCGCGAACCTGGTTCTGCAACATCGGCAGGTGCTTGTAGGCGGCCGCGTGGAAGATGACGTCCGGGCGATGACGTGCAACCACGGTCTCCACTGTCGCCGGGTCGCAGACATCGCCGAGCACCGAATCCATGATCAGGTCGTGGAACTCTCCGCGAAGGTCGTAATCGATGCGGTAGAGGTTGTACTCCGAGCTGTCCAGGACCACCAGCCCGGCCGGATCCAGGCGCGCAATCTGGCGGCAGAGTTCGGCGCCTATGGAACCGCCCCCGCCGGTGACCAGCACTCGCTTCCCGGTCAGTCCGGAGCGAATCGCATTCCAGTCCAGCGAAACCGGATCCCGTCCCAGCAGGTCGTCGATCGCCACCGGCTTCAGGTCCTCGAACCTTGTGATGCTGGCCCCGAGTTCCTTCAGCGTCGGCAGGGTCTTGAACTCCACGCCGGATTCCTCGCACAGCGCCACGACGCGCTGCATCTGGTTGTTGGTCGCCGAAGGAATCGCGATGACCGCCAGGTCGATCGCCGCCTCGCGCACGATCCTGGGAAGTCTCTGAATATTCCCCAGCACCGGCACGCCGTCGATCTCGGTGCCCTTGAGCCTGGTGCTGTCGTCCAGGAATCCGACCAGTTCGAATCCGCCGCGGCGGCGCAGCTCGGGCAACAGCAGGCGTCCGGAGCGGCCGGCCCCGATGATCAGGGTTCGCTGGCTGGTGCGCCGCCACCGCACCTCGGTGCGCATGTCCCTGAACGTGCGAAATGCGAGCCGCGGAAGCCCCAGCGACAACAACAGGATCAAGGGATACAGCCAGAGCATGGGGGCGACGATCTCGACGCCATGCTCCATGATCAGCAGCACCGCGCCTATGGCCACGGAGCCGAGCAGCGAAGCACGAACGAGATTGCCAAGGTCGGGCAAGCTGGCAAAGCGCCACAAGCCCCGATAGAGACCTATGCGCCAGTAGACGAAGCCCTGGATGGCCATCAGCAGCAGGCCCTCGATGAACAGGCTCAGCGGCGGCGGCCACGACGCGCCGAACAGGGCCTGCGCGCACCAGCGCGCCAGCAGCCATGCAATCCCGGCGACGAGCAGGTCGTGAATCACGACGAGAGTGCGGATGTTCTGGTATCGCGGCGCGCGCTTCAGGACACGGAAATTCATGTCGTCACGCGCTCCTTGGCAACAACGAAATGAACAAGGTACCAGGCTCCCGCAAGGATGACTGTCAACACCGCGGCCACCCCCAGATCCGCCTGCGGTTTCCAAAGCGCCACGGCCGTGGCCGGCACGACCAGCAGGCCGTTGAGCGCAATCCAGGCCAGGAGCACTCTGCCATGGCCCCAGCCAAGCCGGATCAGGTACTGGTATGCATGATCCGCGTGGGGAGTATACCACCGCTCCCCCCGGATCAACCTCCAGCAAAGCGTGAGCGTCGCATCGGTCACGAATGGCGAAACGATGATGAACGAAACCCAAACGGAAAAACTGTCGGCCAGCGTACCGGCCAGCGCGAGCCCTCCCGCGCACCATCCAAGAAGCAATGAACCCGAATCGCCGAGGAAGATGCTGGCGGTCGGGCGATTCCACAAAAGGAACCCCAACGACGCGCCCGCCGCCACCGCGGCGAGCCAGGCGCCCGTAGCATCCCCGGCCAGCCCGAATGCTGCCGCGAACAAGGCAAAGCTGATGGCCGCCTGCGACGAAGCCAGGCCGTCCGATCCATCCATGAAATTGAACAGATTGATCAGCCAGATGATCGCCACGACCGCCATGGGGGTCCACAGCCACCCGGCCGAAACCTCGCGGTCGCCGATGCTTATCGATTCGACCGGGCCAAGCCAGGCAACGATTCCGACGGCAGCGAGAAGCTGGATGCCCAGGCGCCAGCCAACGCTCAACGGCGCGTGATCATCGACCCAGCCCAGCAGCGACACGACGGCGGCACCGCCGACCAAGGGCGCTACCAGTGCGCCGTTCGGTGCGAACGCGACCGCGGTCGCCACCAGCGAAATGCCGATCGCCAGTCCACCGCCACGGGCGACAGGCGACGCATGACTGCGTCGGGCGCCCGGTTGGTCGATCAGGCCGCGAGCATGCGAATAGCGGCGCATCACGGGGGTCAGGGCGCATGCCAGGATCAGCGCGATTCCGGCGGCTTGCCAGGCATCGGGGCTCATTCGCCGAGTACGCCGATGACCGGCCGGGTCGTCTCCCATTCACGGCAGCTGGGGCATTGCCAATGCCAGGTCTGGCCGCTGAAGCCGCACTGTCGGCACCTGAAGCGCGGCTGGTCGTCGAGCAGCCGGTGCATGAGGTTACGCAGCAGCGCCGGATCGATCTCGTCGATCCGGTGACCGTGCCGGTGCATCAGCTCCAGCAACTGGTAAAGCCCACGCGCGGTCGGTCGCCGCTGCAGCTGTTCGAGCAGGAAATCGATGGCACTGCCCGGGTCGCTTTCGGCCCGGATCGCGGCAAACGCCAGTACCGGGGCAAGCGTTGCGCCACGATTGACCAGCTGCTCCAGCCAGTCAAGCAATTCGGGCTCCCGCCCGAGTTCAGAAAAGCAGCGCGACAGGCTTTCGACCACCAGCACGGAGATGTCGGGATCCAGTTGGCAGGCCTGCTGGTATTTCCCGGCCGCGTCCGCCCACTTGCCCTGCGCGACGTCCAGGTCAGCTTCAAGCAGATACGCGCGGGTGCACTCGGGATGATGGTTGCGCGCCGTCGCCAGGTGACGGCGCGCGTTTTCGCGGTCCCCGCCCTGTTCGGCTTCGGCGGCAAGTTCGCAGTGGAACTGAGCGATCAGCGACGAGGAATCGCCATCGCTGACATGCTCGAGTTGGCGGGCCTGGATGATCGCGTTCTTCCAGTCCTTTTCCTGCTGATAGATGGAAAGAAGGCTGCGGATCGCGACCTCAGAATACCGCCCGTCCTCGGCGAGCTCGCTGAACAGCTTCTCGGCCCGGTCCAGCAGACCCGCGCGCATGTAATCCTCGCCGAGTTCCAGCAGCGCCTGCGTGCGGTGCTGCTCGCTCAGGTTCGAGCGGCTGATGATATGGCGGTGAAAGCGGATGGCCTTGTCGACTTCGCCCCTGCGGCGAAACAGGTTGCCGAGCGCCAGGTGGGTCTCCGCCGTCTCGGTATTGATCTCGGCAAGTTTAAGAAATACCTCGATGGCCTTGTCGGGCTGCTCGTTGAGGAGGTAATTGAGGCCCTTGAAGTAGTTCGACGAGATGGCATGCTGCTGACGTCGCTCATCGCGGCGATAGGCGCGCGACGCCGCCCACCATCCCGACCATGCGGCTACCGGCAGAAGTACCAGCACAAGCCATGAAGGCTCAGGCATCGGTCAGGCTCTTGCTTGCCTCCGGCGTTCTGGCGGGCGCCGTCTGCCGCGAACGACGGCGGAACAGCATGAGCATGGCGGCAAACGCAAAGCCGAGTGCCAGGCCGGCGCTTGCCGACAGCGCAACGACCGCGCCCAGCGAAGCGGTCCACTGGAAGAAGACGAGTTCGAGGGTAACGGGTTCCGGGTTGAGCGCACCCAGGAAAATGCCGATCACGGCGCCCATGATCACCGCAAGGCCGAGCAACCAGCGCCACATGGGATCAGTCTCCCGCGGCCTGGTTCACGCGCTCGCGGAGTTCCTTTCCGGGTTTGAAATGCGGCACGTGCTTGCCGGGAAGTGCGACCGATTCGCCGGTCTTGGGGTTGCGGCCGATTCGGGGCGGCCGGAAGTGCAGGCAAAAGCTGCCGAATCCACGGATTTCGATGCGGTCTCCACTGGCCAGCGCCGCGCTCATCTGCTCGATGATCGAGCGAACCGCGAGATCGACGTCGGTCTGACTGAGATGTTGTTGCTGGTCGGCCAGCTTTTCGATCAGCTCGGACTTGGTCATGCCGTCACTCCGTGACTGTGCGGCGGACCCGGGGTCCGCCGCGTTGATCACAATCGGATCAGTCCTTGCCAAGCTGCTCACGCAGCAATTCGCCGAGCTTGGTGCCGCCGGACTTGGGCTGCTGGTACTGATCAACAGCATCGGCGAGCTCGTCATCGTCCTTGGCCCGGATCGAAAGCGTCAGGTTGCGCGTCTTGCGATCCAATGCAACGAACTTGGCTTCGACTTCGTCGCCGACGCTGAATATCCTGGTCGCGTCGTCGACACGCTCCTTGGCCATGTCGTTGGCCTTGAGGTAGCCGTCAACGCCGTCGGCGAGTTCAACGACCGCGCCCTTGGCATCGATTTCCCGGACCTTGCCGTTCACGATGGAACCGCGGGGATGCTCGGCCATGTAGGTCGCGAACGGATCCTGGTCGAGCTGCTTGATGCCAAGCGAAATGCGCTCGCGCTCGGGATCCACGGCCAGCACGACCGCCTCGACTTCCTCGCCCTTGCGGAAGTTGCGAATGGCTTCTTCGCCCGGCGTCATCCAGGAGATGTCGGACAGGTGAACCAGGCCGTCGATGTCGCCTTCCAGGCCGATGAAGATTCCGAAATCGGTAATCGACTTGATCGTGCCGGAGACCTTGTCGCCCTTGTTGTGCAGGGCTGCGAAGGCTTCCCACGGATTCGGCCGAACCTGCTTCATGCCCATGGAGATTCGACGGCGTTCGCCATCGACGTCCAGGACCATGACTTCGACTTCCTCGCCGATGTGAACGACCTTGTTCGGGTTGACGTTCTTGTTGGTCCAGTCCATTTCGGATACGTGCACAAGACCTTCGACGCCATCCTCGATCTCGACGAAACAGCCGTAGTCAGTGATGTTGGTCACCCGGCCGAACAGGCGCGAGCCCGGCGGATAGCGACGGTCGATGTTGTCCCACGGATCTTCGCCGAGCTGCTTGAGACCCAGCGAGACGCGCATGCGCTCGCGGTCGAAGCGCAGCACGCGCACTTCGAGTTCGTCGCCGACTTCGACGACTTCCGACGGATGGCGAACGCGCTTCCAGGCCATGTCGGTGATATGCAGCAGGCCGTCGATGCCGCCCAGATCAAGGAACGCACCGTAGTCGGTGAGGTTCTTGACCACACCCTTGACCACTGCGCCTTCCTCGAGGCGGTCGATCAGGTCTTCGCGCTCGGCAGCGAATTCGTGTTCCACGACCGCGCGGCGCGAAACCACCAGGTTGTTGCGGCGCCGATCGAGCTTGATGATCTTGAATTCGAGGTCCTTGCCTTCGAGATAGCTCGGATCGCGAACCGGCCGAACGTCGACCAGCGAACCGGGAAGGAACGCGCGGATGCCGTCGATGCTGACGGTAAAACCACCCTTGACCTTGCCGGAAATCTGGCCGATCACGTTTTCCTCGGCCTCGCTGGCGGTTTCCAGCTTGTCCCAGATGCGGGCGCGCTTGGCCTTTTCGCGAGAAAGGCGGGTCTCTCCGAAGCCGTCCTCGACCGCGTCGAGCGAGACTTCGACCTCGTCGCCGACTTCCACTTCGAGCTCGCCGTCGTCATTCTGGAACTGGTGGATGGGAACAATGCCCTCCGACTTCAGTCCGGCATTGACGACAACGACGTCTTCGCGGATTTCGACGACTCGCCCGGTGACGATCGCACCTGGGCGGAGTTTGGATTCATCTAGACTCTGTTCAAACAGTTCGGCAAATGATTCGGTCATCGAAGTGCTTGATTCCTGCACGGCTGGGGAAGCTGCTGTACTCAAAATTGGTGTCCCGTGGGTTTCTGTCATCTGCATCCGCAAGGCGGACGCTCGTTAATGAAATACACCGCCGCCCTGTTGGATCCGGGCCTTACGGTGAACGATTGTGCGTTACTGATTTTCGTCTTTCGGCACCTGATCGCCGAACCGCTCGCGGGCAAGCCCGACCACATGTCCGATGACCTCGTCCAGCGACAGGTGAGTCGAATCGACCACTGCCGCATCGGCGGCAGGCACCGTGGGAGCGACCGATCGTTCCCGGTCGCGCCTGTCGCGGGCCTGCATATCCCGAAAAAGACGGGAAAGAATAACACTTTCTCCTTTTTCCTTCAACTGGTTATACCGTCTTTTCGCGCGCTCCTCGACGCTGGCCTCAAGAAAGACCTTCAATTCGGCGTCGGGGAACACGATGGTCCCCATGTCCCGTCCGTCGGCCACCAGGCCCGGCATGACCCGATAGGCCCGCTGAAGCTCCAGCAATGCGGCTCGGACGGCCGGAATCGCGGCGACCCGGGAAGCCATCACGCTGACCTCCTCGGTACGCAACGAACCTCCGACTTCGCGATCTCCCAGGAAAACGCCGATACCATCACTGCCAGCCCGGAAGGTCAGATCAACGTTGCGCGTCAGTTCGACAAGGGCCTGCTCGTCATCCGCGGCAACGCCGCGCTCGAGCGCGGCCAGCGCCACCGAACGATATACCGCGCCGGAGTCCAGCGCATTCCAGCCCAGGCGTCGCGCCACCGCCGCCGAGACCGCGCCCTTTCCGGCGCCCGATGGGCCGTCTATGGTCAGCACCGGCGGCCTGGATTCATTCTTCGTCAGCGCCATTGCAGTCGCGCTCCCAATGATTCGAGATCCTGTGCGAAGGCCGGGTAGCTGGTGCGAATCCATTCGGCGCCATCGATTTCCACCGGGCCGTCGGCCACCAGCGCCAGCACCGCCAGGCTCATCGCGATCCGGTGGTCGCCTTCGGATTCGACCCGGCCGCCTGAAACACGCCCGCCCCGCACCGTCGCACCGTCCGGCCGTTCTTCGACGTCGACGCCAAGCCGCCTGAGCTGACGGCTCATCACCGCCAGGCGATCGGATTCCTTGACCCTCAATTCCGCGGCCCCGGAAATCACGGTCTCGCCCTGCCCGGCCGCGGCCAATGCCATGACCAGCGGAAACTCGTCGATCGCCAGCGGCACCCATTCGGCCGGTATCGGCGATCCGACCAGCTGCGCCGGGCAGGTGACATCGAGGATCGCGACCGGCTCTGCGCCGGCGCTCGCATCTTCGGTCGCGCGCCGCTCGACGGCGCCAGGCGCCATCCGCTCGAGAATTCGCAGAAAACCGTCCCGGGTCGGATTGACCCCCACCGGACCTATGCTGATCTTCGAGCCCGGCACAAGCGCCGCCGCCGCGATCATGAACGCCGCCGACGACAGATCGCCCGGAACCTTTATTCGGGCGGCCTTCAGGCGCACCGGGCCGCGCAGCCGCGCCTCGCCTTCGGCCCGGTCCACGGCCACGCCGAAGGCCGGCAAAAGTCGTTCGGTATGGTCCCGCGACACCCCGGGTTCGACGACTCGGGTCTCGCCGGCGGCGTTGAGTCCGGCCAGCAGGATGGCCGACTTGACCTGGGCGCTGGCCACCTTCAGTTCGCGGTCCAGCGGCTTCAGCTGTCGCGGCTCGACAACCAGCGGTGCGTGTCCGTCGCTGCTTTCGATGCGCGCGCCCATCGCGCCCAGGGGCTCGATGATTCGCTGCATCGGGCGGCGCGAAAGCGAAGCGTCGCCGATCACCTCCACCCGCGCGCCGAACAGGTCCGGATGTCCGCACAGTGCCCCGGTGAGCAGACGCATGCCGGTGCCGGAGTTGCCCATGTCCAGCGGCTTCGACGGCGCGCCCAGCCGGCCGCCGTCGATCCGCACCCGACCGCCATCGCGCGTCACGCGGGCGCCCAGGGACGACATGGCAGCCAGCGTGGCCAGCGTATCCTCCGCTTCCAGGAATCCCTCGATGTGTGTCGTGCCCTCGGCCAGGCCGCCGAAGATCGCCGCGCGATGGGACACCGACTTGTCGCCGGGCGGCGTGACCCGACCGGTCAACGGCGAAGCGGCGGGATGAACCGTCAGCTTCACTTTCCGAGGATCTCGGCCAGCGCCTTCAGCAGCCGGCGGTTCTGCGCCGCGGTACCGACCGTGATCCGCAGGTAGTTGTCCAGGCCGTAATTGCCGACCGGACGCACGATCACCCCCAGCCGCAGCAACTCCTCGTTCAGGTCTGCGCCTGCACGGTCGAATCGGGCCAGGACGAAATTTGCCGCCGACGGAATGACCGCGGCCCCGAGTTCGGCCAGTCCCTCGCGAAGCTGCACCAACCCGGCGCTGTTCATTTCGCGCGAGCGGCGGATGAAGTCCTGGTCCGCCAGCGCGGCGCGCGCCGCCACCAGGGCCAGAGAGTTGACGTTGAACGCCGGACGAACGCGGTTGAGCAGGTCGGCGATGCCGGGGTTGGAAAGCGCATAACCCACCCGCAGTCCGGCCAGCCCGTAGGCCTTGGAAAACGTCCGGGTCACGACCAGGTTGGGGAAGCGCTCCAGCCACTGCGAGGCGTCGCCCAGCTTGTCCGACTCGGCGTATTCGGTATAGGCCTCGTCGACCACGCAGATCACGTGTCCCGGCAGGGACGCCAGAAAATCCTGAACCCGCTTGCCGTCCAGCCAGGTGCCGGTCGGGTTGTTCGGGTTGGCGATCCAGACCATCCGGGTATCCGGCCCGATACGCTCGTAAAGCGCCCTCAGATCGTGACCCAGCGGCATCGCCGGATGATCCTCGGGCAGGGCCGGCGCCACGACCGCTTCGGCGCCGACCATCTGCGTGGCGATCGGGTAGACGGCGAAGCAATACTGGGAAAACAGCGATTGCAGGCCCGGCTGCAGGAATACCTGGGCCAGGAACACCAGCACGTCGTTGGACCCGTTGCCCAGCGTGATGCAGTCGGTGGAAACGCCATGGCGCTCGGCCAGCGCCGACTTCAGGTGAAAACCGTTGGCGTCGGGGTACAGCCAGACATCTTCGAGCGCGGCGCGCACTGCGGCAAGCGCATCCGGACTGGCGCCCAGCGGATTCTCGTTCGATGCCAGCTTGATCGAGTCTCTGACGCCGTATTCGCGCTCGAGTTCGTCGATCGGCTTGCCCGGCGTATAAGGCTTGAGTTCGCGCACGCCGGGTACGGCGAGTCCAGTGTAATCGAGCAATTCCATTATTCGTTTTCCGCTTTGGGCTCTCGTTCCATCAGCACCTTGACGCCCTTGGCCGCGCTCCAGCCGCGGTAGAGAATGCCGTGCACCTGCTCGGATATCGGCATTTCGACGCCGGCGCGGTCGGCCGCTCGCATCACTTCTTCTGCTGCGTGATAACCCTCGACCACCTGGCCGATGGTCTTCATGGCCTCGTCGGGCGTTTCACCGCGACCCAGCGCCAGGCCGAACTGACGGTTGCGAGAGGCGTCGCCGGTGCATGTCAGCACCAGGTCGCCGAGGCCGGCCAGCCCCATCAGCGTGCGACCCTCGGCGCCCATCGCCTCTCCCAGCCGCATCAACTCGGCAAGGCCGCGGGTAATCAGGGCGGCGCGGGTGTTGTTGCCCAGGCCCAGCCCGTCGGCCATCCCGCAGGCGATCGCCAGCACGTTCTTGACCGCTCCGCCGAGCTGGGCGCCGACCAGGTCGGCGGTGTAGTAGGCGCGGAAACTGCTGCCGTGCAGAAGTGCCGCCCAGGCGCGGCCGAAATCCGGGTCGGAAGCCCCCACCGTCACCGCGGTCGGCAGCCCCAGCGCGACTTCGCCGGCAAACGAAGGACCAGTCACCGCGGCAAGCGGCATCGAGCTCCCTAGCCGCTCGCGGGCGCACTCCGACAACAGACGACCGGTGCCGGGCTCGAATCCCTTGGTGGCCCAGGCCAGCCCACGCCCGGCGTCCAGCCGGTCGCCGATTTCGTCCAGCACGTCGACAAAAGCCGAGCTGGGCACCGCCAGGAGGATTCGATCAGCGCCTTGCAGCGCAAGCGCGAGCTCCGAGGTCGGTTCGATGGCATCGCCCAGCGGGCGACCGGGCAGATAGCGTGCATTTTCCCCGGACGCCTTCATCGCCTCGACGTGCGAGGCATCGCGCGCCCAAAGCGCCACGGAATGCCCGACCCGCGCCAGCTGCATGGCGAGCGCGGTTCCCCAGGAACCCGCGCCCAGAACGGCTATGCGGCTGCTCATTGCCTCCGGCTCGGCTTATTGCGCGGTCGGTTCGCCCGCGGCACCGTCCGGCGCAGCGCCGGCCTGCTGCTGCTGTTCAGCGACGCGCTGGGCGAAGATGGCTTCGAAGTTGATCGGCTGCAGCGGCGGGGTGAAGAAGCCGCCGGCCGCGATCAGATTGGCAATCTGCGACCGCGCGTACGGGTAAAGCACGTTCGGGCAGTGCACGTTGATCACGTAGGGCAGCTGCTGCTCGCTGAAGCCCTGCAGCAGGAAAATGCCGCCGTAGTGGACTTCTGCGATGAATGCCGTGGTCTCGCCCTGCTTGGCCGTAACGGTAACGGTCAGCACGACTTCGTAGCGACCCTCGCCGTGCTGGTTGACCCGCTGGGAGAGGTTCATGTTCATGTCCGGCTGGCCTTCGGACTGGTCCAGCCCGAGTGCACCCGGCGCTTCGAATGAACAGTCCTTCAGAAATACGTGCTGAAGGGTCATCGAGGGTTGCTGGGTGTCCTGTCCGTTTGCTGCTGCATCAAGCTGTTCTTCAGCCATGTCTATACCTGCTTTCGTGTTCAGTGGTTGATGAATATGGCGACGCCCGGGGTGCTTTTCACCCTCACGCCGCCGCATGTGGAGCCTTTGGTGGAGCCATTGCAGGCAGGCCCGGCAGCCATCATTCCTGCCGCGCTTCGCCCTCGCCCCTGGCGCTGCCCTCGACCGGCTGCGATTCGGACGAGGCATCGGTTTCGGATTTCCTGCCCTGCTTGCCGCGCTTGCCGCCGGAGCCCTTGCCGCCTGATCCCTTGCCACCCGAACCCTTGGGCTTGCCCTGCTTGCCGCGGGCGACAGGCTGCTGATCGCTGATCCACTGCGCCAACCCGCCTCTGAGCAGGTTGACGTCCTCGAACCCGAGCTTGGTCAGGCGAGTGGCCATCTGCGGCGAAACCTGGCCGTTCTTGCAATACACGAGCACCGGACGATCCGACTTTTTCAGCAACTGGCTGTTTCCGGACTCTATACGCGAAGGCGGCATGTGCTCGGCGTTGAGAATATGCCCGTTGGCATAGTCGGTACTGTTGGAAACATCGAGAATCAGCGGGTCTCGCCGATTGATCAGCAGGATGGCCTGCGTCGTATCCAGCTCTTTCCAGCGCCGCGTCATGCGCGCGAACTCGGTCGCGATCAGGGCGGCCAGCACCACGGCGAACGCCCCGACCAGTATCGGGTGGTTGGCGATGAACGTGAGCAACTGTTCCATGGTGCGTATTCGATCCGGATTGCGGCAAAACGCGCATTATCCCGCATTCTGACTCGCCCTGCTACACCGTCGCGGCCTTGCCCGACCAATCCGGAGTGGCGTATCCCGCCTCATTCACCACCCTTGCTGCCGCGGCGCCGCCAGCCCCTTGCAACGGAAGGGCGGTGAAAAAGGCCGGGTATGGGATAATGGCGATTCGCTTCGAACGGAATAGCCGATGGAACGCCGAACTCCGCTTTTGCTGCTCATCCTGGACGGCTGGGGCGTGCGCGAAGCCGCGCCGGACAACGCCATTGCCGCCGGCAACACACCGAACTGGGACCGACTGTGGCGAGAATGCCCGCACAGCCTGCTTCAGACCTCGGGTGAAGCGGTCGGCCTGCCGGCCGGCCAGATGGGCAATTCCGAGGTCGGCCACATGAACATCGGCGCCGGCAGGATCGTCTACCAGGAGCTGACCAGGATCACCCGGGCGATAGAGGAAGGCGAATTCGACGCCAACCCTGCGCTCACCGATGCCATCGACGGGGCCGGCGACGGGACGGTTCACGTCATGGGGCTGCTCTCCGACGGCGGCGTGCACAGCCACGAGGACCACTTTCTCGCAACAATTGCGCTGGCGGCGCGCCGACACGAAGGCAGCGTTGCCGTGCACGTCTTCCTCGACGGGCGCGATACGCCACCCCGGAGTGCGCGCGACTCCCTGGCGCGGCTTCAGCGGCGGGTCGACGAACTGGACGGCGTGCGCGTCGCCTCGGTCAGCGGACGCTACTGGGCCATGGACCGCGACCAGCGATGGGACCGGATCGAACGCGCCTGGAACGCTATCGTCCACGCCCGTGCCGAGTTCGCAGCGGATGATGCGATTGCAGCGCTGGACGCCGCCTACGCCCGTGGCGAAAACGACGAATTCGTCCAGCCCACGGTGATCGCCGACGGCAAGAAGATGGAAGACGGCGACAGCGCCATCTTCATCAACTTTCGCGCCGACCGGGCACGCCAGCTCAGCCGCGCCCTCGTCGATCCCGAATTCGACCATTTCGAGCGCCAGCGCCCGAAGCTCGCGGCTTTCGCGACGATGACCCAATACGAGTCCGATCTCGACGCCCGGGTGGCTTTTCCGCCGACCCGAATGGAACACCTGTTCGGCGAAGTGCTCGCCGACGCCGGCCTGGCCCAGCTCCGCATCGCCGAAACCGAGAAGTACGCGCACGTCACCTATTTCTTCAACGGTGGTCGCGAGCAGGTCTTCGAAGGCGAGGACCGCAAGCTCATCCCCTCGCCGGACGTCGCCACATACGACCTGCAGCCCGAGATGAGCGCGCCCGCCCTGACCCGCGAACTCGTCGCGGCGATCGGCGCCGGCAAGTGGCCCGTCATCGTTTGCAACGTCGCCAACCCCGATATGGTGGGCCACTCCGGCATCTTCGACGCCGCGGTCGAGGCGGTCGAGGCGGTCGACCGGCTGCTGGGAGAAGTCCGGAAAGCGGTAGCCGAGGCCGGCGGCGAAATGCTGGTCACAGCCGATCACGGCAACGTCGAACAGATGTCGGACCCGGAAACCGGTCAGCCGCACACAGCGCACACGACCAATCCCGTCCCGCTGGTGTTCGTCGGCCGTTCGGCGCGAATGGAAGACGAAGGCAGTCTGCGCGACATCGCCCCGACCATGCTCGACCTGCTGGGAATCGAGATTCCCGGCGAGATGACCGGGCGGCCTCTGGTTCACCTCGAATCCCGGGATGGGTCGAACCGTCGTCGGAGCGGTGCCGCGACCGAAAATGCGGTCGGCTGACGACCTGGACGGTTCCGGCCGACATCGCCTTCGGCACCGGAGTGCTGCCCCGGGCGCCTTTTCGGCTGCTGTTCTCCTGTTCGGGATCCTGCTGCTCGTCGCTTCCGAGCCTTATGCCCAGACCCCGACTTCCGAGGACGTACAGGCCGAACTCGACGCGCTCAAGCAGAACATCGAAAGCATCAGTCTGCGGCTGGAATCCGAGCGCGCCCGGCGCAAGAGCGAACAGGCCGCACTGGCCAGGACCGAGCAGGAACTGGCAACTATCGCGCTGGAACTGCGCAGCACCCGGGCCGAGCTCCAACAGGCCCGCGCGCGCGAGCGCGAGCTGCAGGACCGGGCGGAAGAACTCGAAACGGCCGTCGAGGCTCGACGCCAGGCGCTTGCCGAGCAGCTGCAGATCGCCTACCGGGTCGGCCGCCGATCACGGCTCAAGGCGCTACTGAACCAGCAAGACCCGGCCGAGATCAGCCGCGTGCTCGCCCTGCACGGCTATCTCGGACGGGCCCGACTCGACGCGATCGCGGCGCTGGGCGAAGAGCTGCAGCGGCTCGAGGCGGTTCGGGCCGAACAGCAGCAGGTGGCCTCGAGGCTCCAGTCGCTTGCCCAGCGGCAAGCCGCCGCCAAGGCCGGCCAGGACGAGGCGCTGGCAAGAAGACAGGCGGCGCTGGAGGCGCTGGATGACAGTATCCGCGACCAGGCCGAGCGCCTGGCCGAGATGCAGGAGGCGGCCGCGGAGCTGGAAACGCTGCTGGGCGAACTGGCCAGTGCGCTGGCCGACATTCCTCCGGAAACCGCGATCGCGCCGTTCGCCGAGCTTCGCGGACGCCTGCCCATGCCGGTGAAAGCCCCGGTGCGCGCGGCCTTTTCCGACATTCGCAGCGGCAACGTGACCTGGCAGGGCTGGCTGATCGAAACCGAGGTCGGCGCGCCGGTGCAGGCCGTCGCCTATGGGCGCGTTGCCTATGCCGACTGGCTACGCGGCTACGGCATGATGCTGATCGTCGACCACGGCGACGGCTTCATGACGCTTTATGGCCAGAATCAGAGCCTGATCGCCGAGGTCGGAGACTGGGTCGCCCCGGGCGACGTCGTCGCGCTGGCCGGCAACACCGGGGGCAACAGCGCTCCCGGCCTGTACTTCCAGATCCGGCACGAGGGTCAGCCGGTCGACCCGGCCGGCTGGGTCGACCGCTGAGCCGGCGGTCAGCCGCGCCGCCGTTGCCGATCTCTCGGACCCGAAGCCGGCCCGCCGCGCCTGTTCGACTTATGGGTATACGTAACTCGACTGAAGGCCCAGCGGCAGACCGATCATCCAGTACAGCAGCAGGAAGATGGTCCATCCCACCGCCAGCGCAACCGCATAAGGCAGCATCATCGAGATCAGTGTCCCGATTCCCGCACCCTTGAAGTAACGCTTGCAGAACACCACGATCAGCGGGAAATACGGCAGCAGCGGCGTAACGATATTCGAACTGGAATCGCCGACGCGGTAGGCTGCCTGGGTCAATCCCGGCCCGATGCCCAGTTCCATCAGCATGGGCACGAAGATCGGCGCGATGATCAGCCACTTGGCCGACGCCGAGCCGACGAACAGGTTGACGAAGGCAGTCAGGCCGATGATGCCGACGATGGTGAGCTGCGGCGGCATGTCGAATTGCGACAGCCAGGCCGCCCCGTTGACCGCGATCAGGATGCCCAGGTTGGAGCTGGAGAAAGCGGCGATGAACTGCGCGGCGAAGAACGCCATGACGATGTAGTAGCCCATGGACTCCATCGACTTGCTCATGCCGGTGATCAGGTCCCGGTGGCCTTCGATGGTGCCGGCCGCGTAGCCGTAGACCGCGCCGGGAATCAGGAACAGGATGAAGATCAACGGCACGATGGACCGCATCAGCGGGGCGCCGAACGAGGTGATGCTTTCATGGAAAGCCAGCGCAGGGTTCGGATCGCGCAGCGGCGAGTCCGGCAACAGGACCCCTATCGCGAGCAGCGCGATGGCCAGCAAGATGCTTCCCAGCGCCCAGTTCAGGCCGCGGCGCTCGTTGTCGGCCAGCGGCTCGAGTTTGGGCATGTCCGACATGTCGCCGTCGACCGGCGTTTCGCGCGCCAGCCTGGGCTCGACCACCTTGTCGGTCAGCCACCAGCCGATACCGATGACCAGCAGGCTGGAAGCGCCCATGAAGAACCAGTTGACCAGCGGGTTGATCGCCACCGAAGGATCGAGCACGCGCGCGGCCTCTTCGGTAATACCGGCCAGCATCGGGTCGATCGCCGACGGGATGAAGTTGGCCGAGAAGCCACCGGAGACACCGGCGAACGCGGCGGCAATCCCGGCCAGCGGATGGCGACCGGCGGCGTAGAAGATCACCGCGCCCAGCGGAATGACGACCACGTACCCCGCGTCGGCCGCGGTGTGCGAAACGATCGCCACGAGGATGAGCATAGGCGTTAGCAGCCGCGGCGAGGTGACCCCGAGCATCTTGCGCAGCGCGGCATTGATGAAGCCGGTGTGCTCGGCCACGCCCACGCCCAGCATCGCCACCAGCACGATGCCCAGCGGGGCGAAGCTGGTGAACACGGTCACCATCTGGCTGAGGAAACGCGCAAGCTCGCTGCCGGCCAGCTGGTTGACCACCTGGATCGGCTCGCCGGTCTGGGGATGCAACGCGCTGAACTGGATCGGTGCCAGCACCGCCGAAAGCGCCCAGACCACCAGCATCAGCAGGAAGAAAAGCACCGCCGGGTCGGGCAGACGGTTGCCCACCCGCTCGATGACGTCCAGGCCGCGGTAAAGCCAGCGTCGGCCGGCGGTCGGTTCGGGTATGGGTTGTTCGCTCAAGATTGAATCTCCCTGGTTATTCTGTTTCTTGTCGATTTTCGCGCCGTCAGGACTTGCGGCCCGGCCCGTCCAGCGGCAGCTGCGTGACCTTCTCGCCGGTGCCGCGATCACGAATCACGCATTTGCCGCGCTTCTTGACCTGTTCTATCCGGATCACCGACTGCAGCGGAAGCAGCAGCTTCTCGGTATCGGCGAATTCCGCGCGCAGCCGTTCCTCGGTCGGGTCGACGACCACCTTCGAATCGGTATCGAAAATCAGCCCCGCCGCTTCGACGAAGCCGTACAGGTGACTCGAATCCACGCGCTCGGCAAAAAGCTCGTAGACCTTGCCCTGGTTGAAAAAGATCACCTTGTACAAGCGATGCCTCGACAGGCTCGAATTCAGCGCCTCATTATGCACTGACACGATCAGGGTTTTTAACTATCAGTCGCCGCTGCCGGCGTAGGCGACGCTGCCCGAGAAAAGGCGAATCGCCAACGCAACCAGCACGCCGGCCACGAACCCGGCCACGTGGGTTCGCCAGGCCACCGCGTCGGACATGGGGCCGAACACGGTGTAGAGCACCTGCAGCGTGAACCAGGACCCGATGACCAGCAGCGCGGGAATGCGCGCGAACTGCAGGAACAGGCCCAGCGGCAGCCACAGCCCGATCCGGCGCGCCGGAAAAAGCCCGAGGTAGACACCGATGATGGCCGAAACGCCACCGCTTGCGCCAATGATGGTGCGGTCGAGCTCGGGAATGTGCAGCGCCACGAACAGGTTGGCCAGCGCGCCCAACAGCAGGAACAGGCCAATGAACCTCAGGTGCCCCAGCGCGCGCTCGACCGGAATGCCGAACACCCACAGATAGGCAATGTTGCCCGCCAGGTGCAGCCAGGTGGAATGGGCGAAAAGCGCGCCGACCAGCCCGGCCAGCCCGACGCTGTCGCGCAGGCTCGGATCGCCCGACAGCAACTCGGAAATTCGCGATGGCTTGAAACCCCAGAATTCGATCCAGCCGCCACCCATCGCTTCGGGCACCAGAAGCGTGCTGGTCATGACGGCAAGCGCCAGCGCGCTGATCACGATAACCATCCATGGATTGGCCGCGCCGGACCTGGCAGGCCCGGTTCGAACCACCCAGTTCACTCGATCAGCACCCGGTAGCTGCCGAACTCGACCACCGCGCCACGCTGTCTGATCTCGGCCAGCGTGGTCCCCGGTCCGACGCGCTGGCCTTCCCGGTAGCGTTCGCCGTTGATCAGCACGAATCGGTCGGCGGCGCGTTCAGCGTAAAAATGAACGGTCAGCCTGAGCTCGGGAAACTCGGCCCGCTGCGCCTGGGGCAGTTCCCATGGGCGAATGAAATTGTCCGCCGGGCCCGCGGGCGGAGCCGCCGGCTCCGGGGGCTTCTGCGCGTCGACCTGCGGCTGCTGTTGCTGCTGGCGAGCCTGCACCATCCGTCGCATCTCCTCCATCGAAGGCCCGGGGTTCGACTCCGAGGCCTCGGCCGCCGCATCGCCGGTGTTCGACTCGACGGAATCGGAAGCGCCGGCCGCATCGCCGGAACGCTGGGCGGAATCGTCCCCGGCTCGCGCCGGATCCTGCCCTGCCCCGTCGCCCGGCATCGTGTCGACGGCGGCGACGCGCCGCGGGCTGGAGGCGCCGGCCACCGGCGCAGGTGCAGACTGCAGCGCGGGAACCGCGGCGCCGGCTTCATCCCCGGCACTCGGCGCGGCGACCGTTTCCGAACCCCCGTCCGGCGGCGCGGCCGTGTCAGCCTCGGCCAGCGCAGCGGAATCGCCGGTATCACCCCGGCGTTGCTCCATCCAGCCCGACACCTTCGGCCACAGCCACGGCGCGGCGGCGGCCAGCAACACTACGACCAGCAAGAGCGGCATCCACCGCAAACCGGGCCGACGCCGGCTTCCGGACGGCGGCGTTCTGGTGAGGTCGATCGTCGGCGACGTTCCGCGCCGACGCTGGGCTTCAGATTTTTTCAGTGCATCGAGCAAAAGCGACATTTCAGTCCGACGGGTCAGTAGTGGCTTCGGCGCTTGCCGAGCGCGCGCCTAGCGTTGAAAGAAACAGCCGGGTGACCGGACCGGCCATGCCGTCCTGGCGCAGCCCGTTGCGCAGCTGGAAATCGCGTATCCAGCGCTGGAAATCGGGGCCGTAGCGCGTGTCCATGGCGCCGGACCACGGCCGATCCGGGTCCTGCGCCGCGAGACGCTTGAGCTCGCTGATGGCCGCATCGTCGTCGCCGGTCTGCCATACGCTCCCCAGGTCCGGCCAGACGGCGTAGAAATCGCCCAGCCAGCGCGCGTCCAGCTGCGCGATAGGCACCTGGAAATCCTGCCCGGACTGGCGTGCCAGCACGCTGTCAAGCCCGACCTCGACGGCAAGCACATGACCGCCCCTGGGCTCATCCAGTCTCAGCACCACGGGCCGTCCCAGCTTGCGCAGCAGCGCCCAGCTGCCGCGCAGGCGATGGCAGGCGAACCCCTCGAACTGGCCTTCGGTGCAGGCCTCGGCAATCATCTCCGGATCGGCCGCCGGGTAAAGCGCCGCCGCCTCTCGCCAGGCCAGCCGATCGCTGGATTCGGCGAGCATCTGGCGCCATAGCGGCTGCCCCACCTCTTCGGCCTGCTCCGGCAACGAATTCAGCGACCAGATCATGCCGCCGGCGACCGCCAGGACGACCACGATGGCCAGCACCGACAGCACCGCACCGAAACCCCGGCCGCTGCCGGCTTCGTCTCCGACCACGACCTCGCCGGCCGCCTTGCGAATCATCGCCGGGGTGATCCGGTCGGCCTCGCGCGCGTAGCCGGCCATCAGTGCGCGGTCGGCGATGATGTTGATCAGCCTGGGCACCCCGCCCGAGACGTGATGCAGCGTGCGCAGCGCCGAAGATGAAAACGGGCAGCGTGCGCCGCCGGCAATCTGGATTCGGTGCCGCACGTACTCGGCCGTTTCCTGCTGACCCAGCGGAGCCAGGTGATAGCGCGCCGTGATTCGCTGGGCGAGCTGGCGCAGAGAAGGCCGGCTCAGCAGTTCGCGCAGCTCCGGCTGGCCCAGCAGGATGATCTGCAGCAGCTTGTCGGTGGCGGTCTCCAGGTTGGTCAGCAGGCGGACCTGCTCCAGCGTCTCGCGCGACATGTTCTGGGCTTCGTCGATGATCAGCACCGCGCGCTCGCCGGCCGCATGGATTTCCAGCAGGCGCTGGTTCAGGCACTGGCCCAGGGCTTCGAGGCCGGTCTCGCCGTCGGGCGGCTCGACCTCGAGCTCGCGGCAGATCGCGCGCAGCAGCTCGCGCGGTTCGAGCATCGGGTTGAGAATCAGCGCGATGCGCGTATGCTCCGGCACCTGCTCGAGCATCAGTCGACACAACGTGGTCTTGCCGGTGCCGACCTCGCCGGTCAGCTGAACGAACCCGCCGCTTCCGCCGCGCCCGACGCCGTACAACAGGTGCGCCAGCGCATCCTGGTGCCGCTGGCTCAGGAAAACGAAGCGCGGGTCCGGCGTAATCGAAAAAGGCCGCTCTTCCAGTCCGTAGAATTGCTCGTACATACTGCCTCGGTTTGGGCGGGACCCGTCATGCACAGGCACCGCCGGCGAATCGATTGCCGCGACGAGGCGGCCCGTGAATATTACTCGTATCCGAGCCGCGATTCGAACGCATTCAGTCCGACAGCACCATCAGTGAAGCGTTGCCGCCCACCGCCGCGGTATTGATCGTGCGGGTGCGCTCCACTGCGAAACGCTGCAGGTAGTTGGGACCTCCTGCCTTGGGGCCGGTTCCGGAAAGGCCTTCGCCGCCGAACGGCTGCACGCCGACCACGGCGCCTGTCATGTTGCGGTTGACGTAGGCGTTGCCGGCATGAACGTTGCGAATCACGTGCTGCTGAACCTTGTCGATGCGGCTGTGGCAACCCACAGTCAGTCCGTAGCCCGTGCCGTTGATTTCGTCGATCACCCGGTCGAGATCGCGGGCCCTGTAGCGAACCACGTGCAGTATCGGACCGAACACCTCGCCGTCGAGCTGGTCGATGGATTCGAGCTCGAACGCGCGCGGGGCGAACCAGAAACCGTCGCCGGCGTCGATCGGGTCCGGCACCCGTGCGATCGGCCGCGCCTCGCGCTCCATGCGCTCGCCATGACGCTGAAGCATCTCGAACTGGGCCTGGTCGATGACCGGTCCGATGTCTGTGGACAGGCGGCCCGGCCACCCGACCCTCAGTTCCTGCATGGCCCCGGCCAGCATCTCCAGCACGTGGTCGGCGACGTCGCGCTGTATATAAAGAACGCGAAGCGCGGAGCAGCGCTGGCCGGCCGACAGGAACGACGAGTTGATCACGTCGCGCACCACCTGTTCGGCCAGCGCCGAGGAATCGACCACCATCGCGTTCTGGCCGCCGGTCTCGGCGATCAGGGTGGCGATCGGGCCGTCGCGCTCGGCGAGCTTGCGGTTGATCGTCCGCGCGGTTTCTGTCGAGCCGGTAAAGGCCACCCCTGCGATTCGCGGATCGGCCGTCAGCGCGGCGCCCACGCGACCGTCGCCGGGCAGCATCTGCAGCACGCCCCTGGGAATGCCGGCCTGGTAGAACAGTTCGATCGTGCGCGCGGCCACAAGCGGCGTCTGCTCGGCCGGCTTGGCGATCGCCGCGTTGCCCGAAGCCAGCGCGGCGGCGACCTGGCCGGTGAAGATCGCCACCGGAAAATTCCACGGGCTGATGCACACGAACACGCCCTTGCCGTGCAGCGAGATCTCGTTGTGCTCGCCGGTCGGGCCCGCCAGCACTTCGGCCTGGCCGAAGTGACGGCGCGCCATCTGGGCGTAATAGCGACAGAAATCGGCGGCTTCGCGCACTTCGTTGATGCCGTCGATCAGCGTCTTGCCGGCCTCGCGCACGCACAGCGCCATCAGTTCGGCGCGATTGTCCTCGAGCAGGTCGGCCATGCGCTCCAGGCACTCGGCGCGCTCGCCGGCCGGCGTCGCGTCCCAGCCGGGCTGGGCGCGTCGGGCATTTTCGACCGCGGTTGCGGCCGCCGCAGGATCGGCAACCGTCACCGATCCGACCACGTCGTCGCGATCGGCCGGCGAACGCGCCTCCACCGTCTCGCCCGTCGCCAGGCCGTCGGCACCGGCGGGGGCCGCCTTCCAGCGACAGTCGCGATAAGCCGACATGCGCGCGGCCAGTTCCTTTTGCTGCGACTCGGCGGCGAAATTGATGCCGCGCGAATTTCGCCGCTGGCCGGCGAAGATGTCGGCCGGCAGCGGAATCTTCGGGTGGGCGTACTGCTCGAAGCGCTGGACGACTTCCACCGGGTCCGAAACCACCTCCCTTGCAGGAAGCTTTTCGTCGACGATCCGGTTGACGAAGGAGCTGTTTGCGCCGTTTTCCAGCAGCCGGCGGACCAGGTAGGGCAGCAGGTCCCGGTGATCGCCGACCGGCGCATAGACCCGGCAGTGGCCGTTGAAGTCACCGCTGTCGAGAACCTCCTCGTAAAGATCGCGCCCCATCCCGTGCAGGCGCTGGTACTCGAAATCCTCCCTGTCGCCGGCCAGCTGGTTGATGGCGCAGATGGTGTGGGCATTGTGGGTGGCGAACTGCGGGTAGAACTCGTCCCTGAGGCCGAGCACGCGCGCGGCGCACGCCAGGTAGGACACATCGGTATTCGGCTTGCGCGTGAACACCGGATAGTCTTCGTGACCCTCGAGCTGGGCCAGCTTGATCTCGGTATCCCAGTAAGCGCCCTTGACCAGCCGTACCGGGATCCGGTGGCCGGTGTTGCGGGCCAGTTCGGCCAACCAGTCGATCGCCGCCCAGCCGCGCCTGAGATAGACCTGCAGCGCCAGGCCGAAGCCGTCCCAGCCTTCGAGCTGCTCGTCGCCCAGCACTTTCGCGAAGACGTCGAGCTGCAGCATCAGGCGCGCAGCCTCCTCGGCGTCGACGGTCAGCGCGATGCCAGCGTTGCGGGCGCGCACGGCAAGATCGCGCAGCACCGGGACCAGTTCCGTCATCACGCGTTCGCGCTGGGCGGTCTCGTAGCGCGGGTGCAGCGCCGAGAGCTTCACCGAAATGCTGGGCGCGTCGAAGATGTCGCTGCCGTCGGCGGCCTGGCCGATCGCGTCGATGGCAGCGGCGTAGGCATCGCGATAGCGTCGCGCGTCGGTCGCCGTCAGCGCCGCCTCGCCCAGCATGTCGAACGAATAGCGATAGCGCTTGTTGGCCTTGTTGCGCGAGCGCTCCATGGCCGACTTGATGTCGCGGCCCATGACGTACTGGTGACCCATGATGCGCATGGCCTGCCGGATCGCCAGCCGCACCACCGGTTCGCCGGACTTGTTGGCCAGCCTGGCCAGCACGGAGCGCACGTCACGCTTTGCGGACTGCCCGACCTTGACCATCCGGCCGGTCAGCATCAGGCCCCAGGTCGAGGCATTGACGAACAGCGACTCGCTCTTGCCCAGGTGCGACTCCCAGTTGGCTTCGGCCAGCTTGTCCGAAATGAGCTTTTCGGCCGTTTCGTTGTCCGGAATCCGCAGCAATGCCTCGGCCAGGCACATGAGCACCACGCCCTCTTCCGAAGAAAGGTCGTATTCGCGCATGAAAGCCTCCATCGCGCCGTGGTGCTCGCTGCGCTTGCGCACGCGCTCGACCAGTTCGACGGCCAGCGTTTCGATCTGCTCCCGGTCGGCGCGATCCAGCCCGACGTGTTCCAGCAGATGCGGGACGTGATCCGACTCCGGGACGGTCCAGGCAAGCTCGAGCGCCTGGCGCGTCGGGTCTGCCGGGAATTCGGTGCGGGTTACAAATGGCATGTCGTGGCTCATTTCGGCCTTGCTCCGGCTGGGATTCTGGACGCTCCGGGCGCGTGGCGGCGGTTCTGGATCGCCATGCAACCGGTGTTGCCGCGAGTTTAACGCAACCCTTGCCCGGCTCCCGTGCTTCGGACCGCGTGAAGCGAACATGCGCGGAAGTGAAGATTGCGATTCCGCGTCTCATGAGCATCGGCTACAATACGCGCTTTGGAAATCCGCCGATTTCGATGATCCGCCTCAGCGTTGCAGATACGGACAATTCGGATCGAAACAATTCGGTGACCCGGATAGAAGTGCTCGCCAACCTGTCGCTCACGCTGGACAGACTGGCAGGCTTTTTCCTGGTGTTGAGTGCCGTAACCCTGACGGTCGCGCTTCTGCCGACACTCATGGGCTACTGGCCCATCATGGCGATCGCGATCGTGCACCTGGCCATCGTCGGCTGGTGTTTGCGGATCGCCTGGCGCGGACACTGGGCCCGCCAGGACATCAGGGTCGACGCCGACCGGGTCCGGGTCGATTTCCGCACGGCCCGTGGCGTCGAGCGGCAGGAACTGCCGACCGACTGGGTTCGGGTCGAACAGCGTACCGCGCGCGGTGAGCCCAGGGTCTACCTGGTGTTGCACGGCAAGCGGATAGAAATCGGAAGTTTCGTTCCCGCCGACGAGCGGATCGAGGCGGCCAGGCACATCACTCGGGCGCTCGAACCGCATTCGGCGTGGAAGCTCAAGGGAATCAAGGAAACAGCGAGTCCAGGATGAAAAGAACCAATGAAATGATTGTCGGATTGGCGATGGTGGCTGTAATCACGGTCATCACCTGGGGTGTGTTCGCAGTAGGCGACAACATGACCGCCGGCGTCACACCTTTCAGCCGCGATGTCTACCAGCTGCACATGATCGTGCTCGGCATCGTCACCGTCATCGGCATTCTCGTGTTTGCCGCGATGTTCACGTCGATCTATCTGCACCGCAAGTCGCGCGGCGCCGAGGCGGCCAAGTTCACCCATTCGACCAGGGCCGAGATCATCTGGACGGTCATCCCCATCCTCATCCTCGTGGCCATGGCGATCCCGGCCACGCGCGTGCTGATCGACATGGAAGACACCTCCGGGGCGGAAATGAACATCAAGGTCACCGGCTACCAGTGGCTGTGGCAGTACGAGTACCTGGAAGACGGCATATCGTTCTACTCCGCACTCGACCGCGACAGCAACGCCGCGCGCCAGATCGGCTCCGATATCTCGCCGCGCGAGGTCGACAACTACCTGCTCGAAGTCGACAAGCGCATGGTGGTGCCGACCAATACCCGAATTCGAGTGCTATTGACCTCAGGCGACGTCATCCATTCCTGGTGGGTGCCCGACCTGGGCTGGAAGCGCGACGCGATTCCGGGCATGGTCAATGAAGCGTGGACCCTCATCGAGGAGCCGGGTGTCTACCGCGGCCAGTGCGCGGAACTGTGCGGGAAGGATCACGGTTTCATGCCCGTGGTGGTCGAGGCGGTATCGCCCGAGGACTATCGCGCCTGGGTGGCCGAGCAGACAGGCGGCCAGCAGACGGCCGAAGTCGGGCAGCCCCTGGATGAAATGGACCGCGACACCCTGATGGCGCACGGCGAAGATATCTACGACGCTCACTGCGCGGCCTGCCACCGCGAAGACGGCTCCGGCATGCAACCGGCGTTCCCCGCACTGGCCGGCAATGCCGTGGTCACCGGCGACGTTTCGCAGCACATCGACGTCGTGGTCAACGGGCGCCCCGGCACGGCCATGGCCGCATTCGGCCAGCGTCTCGAGGCTCGCGACATCGCCGCGGCGCTGACTTATACGCGCAACGCCTTCGGCAACGAGACCGGCGACCTGGTGCAACCGGCCGACGTCGTGCCGCTGATCGACGCGCAGCTCGATGAACGCCTCGTGTCGGCGGATCGTGCCGCGAACTGATCGGTTGCAGTGCCGAAACGAATGCCGAATATCTGGAAATTGACGGAAACCGGATCCCGCGAAATTTCGCAGATCCATCTTGCAAGGAATCGCAATGACTGACACAACCGCTCACATCGACGATCATCACGCCCAGCCCAAGGGCCTGGCCCGGTGGCTGTTCACGACCAACCACAAGGAAATCGGGACGCTGTACCTGGTCTTCTCGCTGGCGATGTTCATCGTCGGCGGCGCGATGGCCATGGTGATCCGCGCGGAACTGTTCCAGCCGGGTCTGCAGCTGGTCAATCCCGAGTTCTTCAACCAGATGACCACCATGCATGCACTGGTGATGATCTTCGGCGCGGTGATGCCCGCGTTCGTGGGCCTGGCCAACTGGATGATTCCGATGATGGTCGGCGCACCGGACATGGCGCTTCCCAGGATGAACAACTGGTCGTTCTGGATCCTGCCGTTCGCATTCCTGATCCTGCTCTCGACACTGTTCATGCCGTCCGGCGCCCCGGCCTCGGGCTGGACGCTTTATCCGCCGCTTTCGCTGCAGGGCGGCAACAGCTTCGCCTTCGTGATCTTCGCGATTCACCTCATGGGCATCTCGTCGATCATGGGCGCGATCAACATCATCGCCACTATCCTGAACATGCGCGCACCGGGCATGACCCTGCTGCGCATGCCGCTGTTCGTCTGGACCTGGCTGATCACGGCGTTCCTGCTGATCGCGGTGATGCCGGTGCTCGCCGGGGCGGTCACCATGCTGCTGACCGATCGCTTCTTCGACACCAGCTTCTTCAACGCCGCCGGCGGCGGCGACCCGGTGATGTACCAGCATATCTTCTGGTTCTTCGGCCATCCCGAGGTCTACATCATGATTCTGCCGGCGTTCGGCATCATCTCCGAGATCATCCCGACGTTCTCGCGCAAGCGCCTGTTCGGCTACACCTCGATGGTTTACGCCACCGCATCCATCGCGTTCCTGTCGTTCATCGTCTGGGCCCACCACATGTTCACCGTCGGCATGCCGCTGGGTGCGTCGCTGTTCTTCATGTACGCGACCATGGTCATCGCGGTGCCCACCGGCATCAAGATCTTCAACTGGGTCTCGACCATGTGGCGCGGATCGATGACGTTCGAGACGCCGATGCTGTTCGCGATCGCGTTCGTCATCCTGTTCACCATCGGCGGCCTGTCCGGCGTCATGCTCGCCATCGTGCCGGCCGACTTCCAGTACCACGACACCTACTTCGTGGTGGCCCACTTCCACTACGTGCTGGTCACCGGCGCGGTCTTCGCGATCATGGCCGCGGCTTACTACTGGATGCCCAAGTGGACCGGGCACATGTACGACGAGCGCCTGGGCAAGATTCATTTCTGGTGGTCGACGATCTCGGTCAACGTGCTGTTCTTCCCGCAGCACTACCTGGGCCTTGCCGGCATGCCGCGACGCATTCCCGACTACTCGGTTCAGTTCGCAGAGTTCAACCTGATCTCGTCGATCGGCGGCTTCGCCTTCGGCCTTGCACAGCTTCTGTTCGTGTGGATCGTGATCAAGTGCGTTCGCGGCGGCGAGAAAGCCACCGCCGGCGTATGGGAAGGCGCCCACGGGCTCGAATGGACTGTGCCCTCGCCGGCGCCGCTGCACACCTTCGACACGCCGCCGCAGGTCGACGACTCGGTGACCGCGCACAAGGACCAGCTGGCCTGATTCGGCAATGTCGGACGAACGTCAACGACACAGGACCACACAGCGCCACCGGCGGCAGATTCGCTGGACGGTGGCGCTGCTGGCCGGCGTCGCGGCGCTCATCTACCTGGGCTTCATCGGGCGCGGCGTCTTTGGCTGAAAGACAGTGATGACAGGCAGGGCTGAATACCAGCATATTCCCGCGCCTCGAGAGCGCGGTATAAAATAAGAAAATCGAGGCCGGCCAACGCGCCGGCCAGCATAGAACCGGGAGTCAAAATGGCACAAGGTAGCTACTACGTTCCTCACCAGGCCAAGTGGCCGATCGTCGGCTCGATCGGGCTGTTCCTGATGGTGTCGGGATTCGCCAACTGGATGAACGGCGGCAACACCGCCGGAATCGGCCCCTGGATGGCGGCCGCCGGCGCTGCAACCGTCATCCTGATGATGTTCGGCTGGTTCGCCGACGTCATTCGTGAATCCGAGCGCGGGTTGTACAACACCAAGGTAGACGCCTCGTTCCGTCAGGGCATGATCTGGTTCATCTTCTCGGAGGTCATGTTCTTCGCGGCATTCTTCGGCGCGCTGTTCTACGCACGCATGTTCGCGGTGCCGTGGCTTGGCGGGGTG
This sequence comes from Lysobacterales bacterium, assembly GCA_002722315.1. Classification (GTDB taxonomy): domain Bacteria; phylum Pseudomonadota; class Gammaproteobacteria; order Xanthomonadales; family Wenzhouxiangellaceae. Next base: position 158,670 of record PBLG01000002.1, read on the forward strand.
GGCACGGGCGCGATGACCAACGAACTGTTGTACCCGGGTTTCCAGGCTACCTGGCCGACCAACGGGCCGGCCAACGTCGGTGGCGAATTCCAGACCGTGCCGGCATTCGACGTGCCGCTGCTCAACACGCTGATCCTGCTGACCTCGGGCTGGACGATCACCATGGCGCACTGGGCGCTGAAGAAGATGAAGCGCGGCGCCCTGGTGTTCTGGATGCTGGCCACGGTCGCGCTCGGCGCGCTTTTCCTGTTCTACCAGGTCGAGGAATACATCCACGCCTACCAGGACCTCGGGCTGACGCTGGGCTCGGGCATCTACGGCTCGACGTTCTTCATGCTCACCGGCTTCCACGGCATGCACGTGACCGTCGGCACCATCATGCTGCTGGTCATTGCCTTCCGCTGCATGGCGGGCCACTTCAGGCCCGACCACCACTTCGGCTTCGAGGCCGTGGCCTGGTACTGGCACTTCGTCGACGTGGTCTGGCTCGCGCTGTTCCTGTTCGTCTACGTGGTCTGACCGCGACGGACTGAATATCGGACACGAAAACGGGGCCGCGGGCCCCGTTTTTCATTACTGGACACTGGACCCGGCAAGTTCTCTCGCGGTCGTGCGGAAACGCTCGGTTGCGTAGCCCATCTCGGCCAGGGTTTCTAAGCTGAAGTTCTGATCGAAAAAACGGCTGTTTATTGGCAAACCCCTTGATCTTTCAAGGGGTTTCGTCGTTTTGAGCGGGGAGGTTGTCA
>PBLG01000003.1 GCA_002722315.1 Lysobacterales bacterium
TCTTCCTCGGGGGCTTCTTCCTCGGGGGCTTCTTCCTCGGGGGCTTCTTCCTCGGGGGCTTCTTCCTCGGGAGCTTCTTCCTCGGGAGCTTCTTCCTCGGCGGCTTCTTCCTCGGGAGCTTCTTCCTCGGCGGCTTCTTCCTCGGAGACTTCGGGTTCGGGGAACTCCTGCTCGAGCGCTTCCGACTCGGCGAGTTCTTCGCCGGGCAGTTCTTCCTCTGCTTCTTCGGGCTCGGGGAATTCCGCCTCCGGCGCTTCGGCGGTCAGTTCGTCGGCGGCATCGGCTTCCGGTGCGCCGCCCTCGGCCTGCTCTTCGAGCTCGGCGAAATCGACGCCGGCCTCAGGTTCGCCAACATCCTCGCCGGGCGCCTGTTCCCGCTCCTCGTGCGCAACTTCCCGGTGAAGGGCGGAAATCAGCGAACGGGCCTGGCCGGCAATTTGCCGGGTGTCGAAATGATCGGTGGAGACGGCGCGCTTCTGGAGCCTGTCCAGGCGTTTTCCGAGAAGCGAACGCAAGTCTTCCATCAGTTCCACCGCGGGTTCGGCCGCGTCGCTGTCGGTGTCGAGCACCTCCTGCAGGTATTCCTCGATCAACTGCATGCTTTCGGCTTCGTCGCCGATGGGCGCGAGCCGGAGCGTACCCTTGATGGTGTGGACCGACCGGATCAGATCGCGATCAACGTCGGCCGGCCATCCCTGGCGGCGGCTGGTTTCGATCCAGTGGTCGATGGTTTCAAGATGATCGTTGATCTCCTTGACCATCAGCTGGATCAGCGTCGGGTCAAGGCCTTCGAGTTCGGGCAGGTCGCCTTCCTGGCCGATTCGGGTCACACGCGAAAGCAGTGCGTCGATGTCGTCGTCATCGAGATCGGCGGATTCGCCCACCAGCGCGGCTCTAAGGCTCGGCAACGCCTCGATCGCTTCACCGACCAGCTCGACCACCTGTTCGGCCGAGTATTGGCCGTCCAGGGTCTGGTTGAGCAGTTGCTCGATTTCCCACGAAAATTCGCCGATGCGCTCTGCACCGGCCATCCGGCCGGAACCCTTGAGGGTATGGAACGAGCGCCGGATGTCGGTGATCAACGACTGGTTGTTCGGCTGCTCGCGCCATTTGGGATAGCCCTGCTTGAGCGACGCCAGTTCCTCGTCGAATTCCTCGAGGAAAATGGACATCAGGTCGAAATCGTCGCTGTCGAGCGCTGACCCACCGGTCATCGCGGGCTCTTCGTCTGAAGACTCTTCGGCGGCGGCCTCTTCGGCAGAAGGCTCCCGCTCGTCGTGGTCCGCCGTACCGGCTTCGACGCCTTTTTCGTCGGATTCCAGCCCCTCTGCGGCGACGGGTGTCTCCTCGAGCGCCTCGGCACGCTCGTCGGCTGTTGACGGTTCGAAGTCGATCGAAAGCGGCGCTTCGTCCTCGGCCGGCTCTTCGACGTCTGCAGGTTCCGCTGGCTGCTCCGTTTCGGCTTCCGATGCTTCTTCTGCCGCTTCGTCGAAGTCGATGCTCAGCGGCTCGTCTTCGGCTTCCGATGGTGCTTCCACTTCTTCTTCGACTGGCGCCTCGGCCTGGTCGGGCTCTTCCAGATGCGGCTCGGGGGTCTCGGTCGCCGGCCCTTCGGCCGCCGCGGCTTCGACTTCCGCGGTCTCTTCGTCCGCGGCGGGCGTCTCGGGCTCGCCGAGATAGCCCAGGTCTATCAGGCGATTGCGGGCATCGTGGAGATACTCTACGCCGCGGTCATCCAGTCGGGTCAGGCTGTCGAGATAGAAGTCGACCACCACCAGCGCTTCGGCCAGGCCTTCCAGGCGTTCGCTGTCGACATCATCGGTCGCACCGGCGCCCATTTCGTCGCCGACGCAGGACGCGCTGGCCTCCAGCATCTCGGCTGCCACGGGTTGTCCGGCCATGTAAAGCACGCCGGCAACGCGTCGAAGAATCCGCATCGACTGCTCGACGCTGTCGGAATCGGCCTGGCCGCGGTGGACCTGGTCGAGCAGGTGCTTGGCCTGCCCGAGATCGTCCAGCGCCTCGCCGAGCACCTGGCGCATGACGCGGCGATGTTCGGCCTTGGGCAGGTGCTGCCCGTCGCCTTCCAGCAGGTCGGATTCGGGCGCCTCGCCCAGGTACAGCACGGCCTCGTCGAGTTCGGACTCGACCAGCAACAATTCTCGGGCGACGTCCAGCAAGACCGGGTTTTCCGGATCCGCGGTCAACTCGCCCAGACGGTCGGCCTGCTTGCGGACACGCTGCTTGAGCCGCTCCAGCCCGAGCATGCCGAAGCTTTCCGAGACCGAGCGCAACAGGCCGGCCTGTTCGCCGATGCCGGCACCCTCGCCATGGCGGCCGAGCAGAAATTCGTTGAGCGCATCCTTGGCTTGATTCAGCTCGCCGCGCGCCGCTTCGGCGATCGCGGTGAACAGCTCGCGGTTGCGACCCGACAGCACACTGCGGGCGCGTTCCAGCTCGGCCGGATCGGCGGCCTGTTCAGCGCCGGTTGCGGCCCGGATCCGATCGATTTCAGGACAGCCTTCGGCAGCCGCCTGCAAGTCGTCCAGAAGCGTGCGCGCGACCCTGTCGGCGTGCTCGAGCACCGAGTCGTCGTCGCCTTCCTCGCTCAAGCGACGCAGGAGCTGATCCAGCGAGGCCAGGTGTGCCTGTATCTGCGGCCCCGGCTTGAGCTGGCCGCCGGCCAGACCCTTGAAGACCGCCTCGGAGATCTTTCCAAGACGTCGGAGCTGCTGGTACGGCGCCCGCTGAAGGGCATCGGTGAATTCGGTCAGCCCGGCGATGTCGCCCGAGTCCTTGAGCCAATCCCGCAGCGCGCGCTGGTATCCGCGTCGCAGCGCTTCGGCGTCAAGCGGCTCATGGTCGCCGCTACCGTCGTCGTTCAGCGCTTCGATGCCGGTTGCCGCGGCCGGCGCCGCGGTCGTTTCCAGGCCCGCGGCGGCAAGGGTTCGACCGATGAATCCTTCGAGCACTTCGGGCAGATCCGGGGAGCCGGTTTCCAGCCGTTCGAGGTAGTCGGGAAGGACGGCCACGCTCTCCAGCAGCACGGTGGCGGTTTCCTGATCGGGGGCCTCGATCGCCTCGAGGGCGCGACCCAGCGCCGCGGCCAGGCTTGCCGCGCCCGGCACGGCCAGGGCTTCAAGCGTTGCCGCGAGCTTGCGCGACGCCGCCCGGGCCTGGTCCAGATCCGGCGCGCCGGCATCGGGCTCGCCCGCCCAGGCTTCCAGCGCCTGGCGGATTTCGTCGCACAGCGCAACCAGGTATGGACGTGTCCAATGAATTCCCTGGGCGCGAGCTGCCGCAGAACTGTTCAACATGCCGACCTCACGCGATGTCCTAAGGTGTGCGTCACCCCCGATCAGTCCTGGTCTTCGGGAAGCGTGAAGTCGGATACCGAGTCGCGCAGGTCGCGTACCAGGTCGGCCAGGCTGACCACCGACTTGGCAGTGCGGCTCGTGCCTTCCGAAGTCTGCACGGAAACCTCCCGTATCGAGTTCATCAGGCGCGCGATCTTGCCGGCATTCTGCGACTGCTGCTGGGCTTGCTCGGAGATATCCTGAATCAGTCTGGCCAGGTCGTTGGATACCTTCTCGATGGATTCCAGCGCCTCACCGGCGTCTTCGGCGGTGCGCGCGCCGCTGACCACCTGCGAGGTTGTCGTTTCCATCGACGTGACCGCTTCGGACGTGTCGGACTGAATCGTCTGCACCAGGGTCTCGATTCGACGCGTCGCGTTCGTGGCGCGCTCTGCAAGTCGCTGGACTTCGTCGGCGACCACCGCGAACCCACGACCCGCCCCGCCGGCCGATGCGGCCTGGATGGCGGCGTTGAGCGCCAGCACGTTGGTCTGCTCCGAGATGCCGTTGATCAGTTCCACGATGTCGCCGATTTCCTGGGACGATTCGCCCAGGCGCTTGATGCGCTTGGAGGTGTCCTGAATCTGGTCGCGAATCTGGTCCATGCCCGAGATCGTCTGGCGCACCATGTCGGCCCCGCGATTGGCGATCTGTACCGAATTCTGCGCAACCTCCGCAGACTCGCTGGAGCGCCGGGCCATTTCGTCGAACGACTTGGCCATCTGGTTGACGGTGTCGGAGGCAACCCGGATTTCCTGTGCCTGGTGCTCGCTGGCCTCGGCCAGCTGGGTGGTCGTGGCCTCGGTTTCCTGCGCCTGGGCCGCCACCTGCCGGGCGGTCGAGTTGACCCCCGAGACCAGGTCTCTCAAGGCTTCCACGGCAAAGTTCACAGAATCCGCGATGGCGCCGGTGACGTCCTCGGTCACGGTGGCTTCCACGGTCAGGTCACCGTCGGCGAGCGAGCTCATTTCGTCGAGCAGCCGCAGAATGGCCTCCTGGTTCCGCTGGTTGACCTTGGCGGTTTCGAGCGCGCGTCTGCGCTGCACCACGTAAAGGTTGAGGCCGACCAGGAACAGCACCAGCAACGCGGCGCCGGCCAGTGCGATACCGGCAATCAGCGACGGCCACAGGCGGCCTTCGCCGAGGGTTGCGTACTCGCCTGCAAGCGCGCTGGCCTGCGCGGTCAGTTCCTGCGAATCCAGGAAGATTTCGTCGGCCGCCTCGCGCACCTCGAACAGATCCGAGGAGCCGGCCAGAATCGTGTCCACGTCGATCTTGACTTCCTCGAACACCGGCTGGATCTCGGCCAGCGCATCGAGCACCTGCTGGTTGCGAACCGCCGGGATATTGAGCTCGTCGTTGCCCAGCAACAGCCCCTGCAGCACCTGGTCGAAAAGCTCGGCTTCGCGACTGAAGGCATCGGCTGCGGTGATCGCGGCCCCGCCGCCGCCCAGGATTTCGCCCACGCGCCTGAGCATGCGGTCGGCGAGCACCAGCTGGCGGCTGGCCAGGTAAATCTGGCCGGTCGGCGTACCGGTCTGGATCATAAGGCGGACCGCCTCGTCGGACAGGCCCTGGAGGCGCGGGATGTTGGTCGCGAAGGCGGCCGCGGCGTCGGCCAGGTCGAGAACGAGCTGGGAGCGGCTCAGGATTCTTTCGGCTTCGGCATCGATACCCTGCCAGATCTGTTCCAGGGTCGAAAGGCTGTCGTTGACCGAGGCCGGCGATGGCGGCAGGTTGGTCTCGGGGTTGCCGTTTCGAAGCTGATTGATCGATTCGGAAATGATGTCCCGGGTTGTCTCGAGCTCATCGAAAGCGTCGAAGTTGCCCACTGCCGCTTCCCCGGCGGCCTTGGCGAGCTGTTGCGCACGCACCTGGATTTCGGTTGTCAACGCGAGGTACTGGGTTTCCTGCGCGTTGCGCTGGTTGAGCAGGAAGAAGTTCAGTGATACGGCGCCCACCAGTCCGACCAGTACCAGGAACAACAGCACCTGGAACGGTGATAGCCGGCGTTCGGTGATAGGGGTTGCTTTGCTGCTCATGCCTTGGCCTCTCGATTCAATGGCTCATTCAAACCTGTTTGTCTCGCCTGCCGGCCGCTGGCCGCAGACGTCGTCATGCCGACCCATCCAGAAACGCCGGGTCGGTCATCAATTGGTTCACGCGAAACCGCCCCCAGCGCTCGTCACCCTGGGGGAAGACCTGGTCGACCAGGCCTTCCAATGCTTCGTCGTCGGGTCTTTCCTCGACCATTTCCGGAATGCTGAAATGGCGCTGGCCGAAGACCTCGTCGACGATGAGACCGAGATAGCGGCCCTGCAGGCGCGTCAGGATCAGGCGTGTTCGCGCGGTGATCGGCGTACGCGATCCGTACAGAAACCAGCCCAGGTCGACGATGGTGACCAGGTTGCCGCGCACGTTGGCCATGCCAAGCAGCCAGTCGCGCGATCCGGGCACGGGCGTGGCCTGCGGCAGGGGCAGGATTTCGTCGACTTCGGTAATGCCCACGGTCAGGCGATGCGAGCCCAATCGAAAAACCACACCATCCCAGGTGCTGTCTCGATCGCGCTGCGAAGATCCGCTGGCATCGTGCGCAATGCTTCGGCGCTCGAAATCGGCCAGCAGCTCGAACAGGGACTTGGCTGCTCTGCTTACCATCTGGACCCGTCGATCCTCCCTTTAAGTAATTCGTGGCCCGGTTTCAACTGGCTGCTTCCCTCATCCAGTGCCGTCGAGACGGCCCGAGCTCTCCAGGTTTTGCGTCATGCCGCGCTCTTGGCCGGCGCTTTCTCCCGTACCGCTTCCAGCAACTCGTCCTTGGTGAAAGGCTTGGTCAGGTAGTGATCCGACCCGACGATGCGTCCGCGAGCCTTGTCGAACAGACCGTCCTTGCTGGTCAGCATGATGACCGGCGTCGACCGGAAATTGTCGTTGTTCTTGATGATTGCGCAGGTCTGGTAACCATCCAGGCGCGGCATCATGATATCGACGAAGATAAGGTCCGGATGGTGTTCGTGGATAAGCGACAGCGCCTCGAAGCCGTCATCGGCTGTAAGCACCTCGCACCCTTCCCTTCCCAGCATGGTCTCGGCTGACTTGCGAATGGTCCGACTGTCGTCGATGACCATGACCTTGAGCCCCTTGAAACTCGAGGCCGAACCACCGTTGCCGTTGTTCATAGATTGCTCGCTCATTGGAACTGCCCTTGACCCTGCGCGTCGTCCCGAAGTGTCACGTGGTTATAGTACGTTCTTTATACCAAGTCTAAACGCTTGAAACAATTGAATCCAGTGCCATTGAATCTTTTTTGACAAGGGCACACTGATAAACTGTCGCTTCGATGCGAACAGGAGCAATTATCTGTGACGAGTAACGCAGTTGTTTGCGTGATGGATGACCTGGACCACATCAAGCCGGTCAAGGATACGACCTTCGCTCTGATGCTCGAAGCCCAGCGTCGCGGCCTTCCGGTCTGGTATGCAAACGAATCCGACCTCGTTCTGGCCGGCGGCGAATGCATCGCGAGGCTCCGGCAGGTCCGCCTGTTCGACGACGGCGACCACTGGTACGAGGTCGAAAGTGAAACGACCCGGGCACTCGGCCGAGGCGATCTCGTGCTCATGCGTTGCGATCCGCCGGTGGACGACAACTACGTCTACGCCACGATGATGCTGGATCGCGCCGAGGCGCACGGGGCGCGCGTGGTCAACCGGCCCGACGCGCTTCGCAATTTCAACGAAAAGCTTTCGATATCGCGCTTTCCCGAGCTGACGCCGGCCACCCGCGTCGCGGCCGATCCGGCGATCCTGCGCGAATTCGTCACCCGACACGGTCGCGCCGTCCTCAAGCCGCTGGACGGCATGGGCGGGCGTGGAATCTTCCTCGCCAATGCCGAGGATCAGAACCTGAACGTGATCGTCGAGACCCTCACCAGGGATGGCCGGCGACCGGCCATGGCCCAGGAATTCCTGCCCGGCATCGCCGACGGCGACAAGCGCATCCTGATGGTTCACGGAGAGCCGGTGCCATACGTCCTCGCCCGAATTCCCGGCGGATCGGATTTTCGCGGCAACCTCGCCCAGGGCGGACGTGGAGAGGGGCAGCCGATCAATGACGACGAGCTGCGAATCGCCCGCACGGTCGGACCGGTGCTGGTCGAAAACGGCATCGAGTTCGCCGGCCTGGACGTGATCGCCGGCAAACTCACGGAGATCAATGTGACCAGTCCCACTTGCGTGCGCGAACTCGACGCGCAATTCGGGATCAATATAGCCGGAATGCTTTTCGACGCACTCGGCAGACAATGACGACCCGGCCAGCCGCACCAGCAAGAAGCGAGACCGAAACGCTGATCCTGGCGCTGGTGCTGGCACTGATACTGCACGTCGCGGTCATCACCCAGCTGCATTTCGACTGGATCAACAGCGCCCTGGAGTCGCGCGCGCCGGACCTGGACGTGATCCTGGTCGACTGGGCCAGCGAGCAGGCGCCGGAAGAAGCCGACTTCCTGGCCCAGGCCAACCAGACCGGCGGCGGCGACAATCCCGAACTCGAGCGCCCTTCGGCCCCGCCGCCCAGCGAAGCGGCCGGCAACCCCGAGCCGCTGCCGGAAGCAACCACCCGCCCCCAACCGGAAGCGGAACCGGCAACGCAGAACGTGCTGGCGCGTGCAAGCGACACGCCGGACCTGACCCAGGTCGAACAACCCCCGGCCGAGGACAAGTCGCTGCCCGACGCCAGCCAGCTTCTGCAGCAGGCTCGGAACGTCACCCAGGCGGCGCCGGATCCGCTGGCCTTCGAACGCATCGTGCCCAAGCGGCCGCGGCGCAAGTTCATCACCGCCAACACTCGCGAGCATCTCTACGCCAGCTATATGCGCGCCTGGGTGGCCAAGGTCGAGCGCGTCGGCAACATGAACTACCCGGATCAGGCCCGGCAACGCAACCTCGAGGGCAGCCTGGTCCTCAGCGTGGACGTACTCGCCGACGGCTCGATCGAGCGCGTCCAGGTGCTGCGCTCATCCGGTTACGACCTCCTTGACGAGGCCGCGGTGCGAATCGTCCGGCTGGCGGCGCCCTACGCCGAACTGCCGGCCGACGTTCGCGAGGAGACCGACATCCTGACGATTACGCGAACGTGGCAGTTCTCGGCGCGATCGGGTTTGAACTAAGGCTTAGGAAAGGCCAATGTGTGCGGCCTTCCGGCCGCGAGCTCGATTTGCGGGTACACGCACCCGCAAGCGGGCGCTGAACGCGCCGACTGCGGGTTATCGTTGATTCTGCTGCAAGCCCAAGCCACCGGCGGCCTTCCGGCCGCGCGCTCGATTTGCGGGTACACGCACCCGCAAGCGGGGCCGCGGCTGCACTCGCGATTCGCGGCGCATGTCCGCAAATCGCGCCGCTTCGCGCTGTCGCCGGACGAACTTGCATACGGGCCGGGCCAACCCGATATATCGAGTCATCTCGAAGCCTTGGTAGTATCATTGCAAACGTGACCTATTTCGACCAACAACTCCTTATCGCGATGCCCGGGATGGAAGATCCCAATTTCGATCACGGCGTGACCTTGATGTGCCAGCACAACGAGGACGGCGCGCTGGGCATCACGATCAACCGCCATTCGGACCTGACGCTGATGGACGTGCTCTCCCAGCTGGAGATCAGCTGCAGCGACGAGAGCATCGCCAATCAGCCGGTGCTGCAGGGCGGCCCGGTCCAGCAGGAACGCGGCTTCGTGCTGCACTCCGACGACGGCCGGTGGGAAGCCACCACCCAGGTCGCGCCGGGCATCATGGTCACCACCTCGCGCGACATCCTGGAAGCCATCGCCGAGCATCGCGGGCCCTCCAAGTACGTGGTGGCGCTGGGGTACGCCGGCTGGTCGGCCGGGCAACTGGAAGACGAGCTCAAGGAAAACGCCTGGCTCAATACCGCGGCCGATTCGGCGATCATTTTCGACCTGCCCCTAGACGACCGCTGGGCGCGGGCCGTGGCCTCGCTCGGCATAGACGCGTCCACGCTGCAGCCCATCGGCGGGCATGCCTGAACGCGCCCCATCGGTTCTGGTACTGGGCATCGATTTCGGCGCGCGACGCATTGGCCTGGCCACCGGCAACACGCTGACCGGAACCGCGCGGCCGCTGAACACCATCCACCACGACGGCGCGCCGGCCGAAGAAATCGACCGGGCCGTCGAAAGCTGGAAGCCCGGCTGCATCGTCGTCGGCCTTCCGCTGGCGGCTGACGGCAGCGAGACCGACAGCAGCCGCGCTGCCCGCCGATTCGCCGCCGAGATGCAAGCGCGCCACCCGGACATCGAAGTAGTCTTCCAGGACGAACGGTACAGCAGCAGGATGGCCGACGCCCAATTTGCCACGGCCCGGCGCGAGGGGCACGCCCGCCGGCGTGACGCGCGCAATCTCGACAGCGTGGCGGCCGCGATAATCGTGGAATCCTGGCTGGCGGCGAATCCGCCTGCGGCGCAAACGGAAGTGTCGCGGTGACACGCCACCTGCTCGACATCGAGCACCTCGCACGGGCCGACATCGCGAGCCTGCTTGCCCGCGCCGGCGAACTGGCCGCGGGCGCTTCCTGCGCCAGCCGAGCCGGGACCGTCGCCAACCTGTTCCTCGAGCCGAGCACCCGAACCCGCGTCTCCTTCCAGATGGCCGCCCGCAGGCTCGGCCTGGACGTCGTCAACATCGAGCAGCAGCATTCGTCGGCCAGCAAGGGCGAGAGCCTTGCCGACACCGCACGCACGCTTGCCGCGATGGGCGTCAGGGCCATCGTGCTGCGCCATCCCGAGGATTTCGCGGCATCCGAGCTGGCCGCGGCCCTGGCCGGCGCCGAAATCGGCATCGTCAATGCCGGCGACGGCCAGCACGCCCACCCCAGCCAGGCGCTGCTGGACGCGGCAACGCTTGCACATGCAGGGTTCGAATGGTCGGGCCTGAAGCTGGCGATCGTGGGCGACATCCGGCACTCGAGGGTGGCACGTTCAGATATTGCGCTGCTCTCGCGCCTGGGCGCGGCGGAGATCCGGATTGCCGGACCGGCGGAGTTCATGCCCGACCCCGACGAGTTGCCCGAAGCGATGCGAATGCCGGATATCGACACCGCCCTGGACGGCATCGACGCGCTGATCTGCCTGAGAATCCAGCGCGAGAGAATGGCCGCCAGCGGCTATCTCGACGGGGCGGCGTTCCACCAGCGCTGGGGACTGACGGCCGACCGGCTTGCCGCCATGCCGGACCGTGCGAGGTTCCTGCACCCCGGGCCGGTCAATCGCGGCGTCGAGATCGCGGACGGTCTGGTCGACTCGCCGCGCGCGCTGATCCTCGAGCAGGTCCGCATCGGGGTCCACCTGCGAACCGCGCTGTTCGAATGGTTGATCGACGCGGCCTGACCTCCATATTGGAAGTCGAAGCACTTTTCCCAGGAAACGGATTCAAATGATCGAAATCATCGTCAACGGCGAACCGCATTCGCTGCCCGAAGACTCGACCGTGGAAGCACTGCTGGAACGGCTCGGCCATGCCGGCAAGCGGGTGGCCGTGGAACGCAACGGCGACATCGTGCCGCGCAGCCTGCACGCCGAACAGACGCTACAGGCGCGCGACCGGATCGAAATCGTACACGCCATAGGCGGAGGCTGAACAACGTGCAGGAAGATACCCAGACACTATCGTCGACACAATCGCCGACACAATCGGATCAGGGTTCGCAGAACGCCGACTCCCCACTGGTCATCGCCGGCCGGAGCTACCGCTCGCGCTTGCTGACCGGCACCGGCAAATACAGCGACCTGGAGCAGACGCGCCTGGCCACCGAAGCCGCCGGCGCCGAGATCGTGACCGTCGCGATTCGTCGAAGCAACATCGGCCAGAATCCGGACGAGCCGAGCCTGCTCGACGTGCTGCCGCCGGACCGCTACACCATCCTGCCCAATCCCGCCGGCTGCTTCACCGCCGACGACGCGGTTCGCACCTGCCGCCTGGCGCGCGAATTGCTGGACGGCCACAACCTGGTCAAGCTCGAGGTCCTGGGCGACGAGAAGACGCTCTTCCCGGACGTGATCGAAACGCTGAAGGCGGCCGAAACCCTTCTGGCCGACGGCTTCGACGTGATGGTCTACACCAACGATGACCCCATCCTGGCGCGTCGCTTCGGCGAAATGGGCTGTTGCGCGGTGATGCCGCTGGCCGCGCCGATCGGGTCCGGGCTGGGCATCCAGAACCGCTGGAACATCCTGTCCATCGTCGAGGAAGCGAGCGTGCCCATCCTGGTCGATGCCGGTGTCGGCACGGCCTCGGATGCTGCAATCGCGATGGAACTGGGTTGCGACGGCGTGCTGATGAACACCGCGATCGCCGGCGCCCGCGATCCGGTCGCGATGGCGCGCGCCATGCGGCTGGCAATAGAGGCCGGGCGGCTGGCGTATCGAGCCGGCCGCATTCCGCGCAAGCGCTATGCCTCGGCCTCGTCGCCCATCGAGGGCACGTTCTTCTGATGACCGATGCGACCGACCGCGGCCAAAGTGATCCGTACGAGAGCCACCATCGGCGCGTGCGCAGCTTCGTGCGCCGGCCGGGCCGGCTCACCCCGGCCCAGCAGCGCGCACTCGAGGAATTGTTGCCGGTTTTCGAAATCGCGCCGGACCTCGCCGACGTCGCGGACGCGTTCGATCGAGACCGGCCGCTGGTCGTCGAGATCGGCTTCGGCAACGGTGAAGCGCTGGCCTGGATGGCGGCCCACGAACCGGACAAGAACTTCATCGGCATCGAGGTACACGAACCGGGCGTCGGGAGACTGCTTCGCGACATCCATGAGAAAGGCCTGGATAACGTGCGCGTGGCGATGCGCGACGCGGTCGAAGTGCTGGCAGGTCAGGTCCCGGCCGGGTCTTTGAGCGAAGCGAGGATCTACTTTCCCGACCCCTGGCCCAAGAAGCGCCACCACAAGCGACGCCTTGTCCAGGCCGGCTTCATCGACCTGCTGGCCGAACGTATTCGGCCGGGCGGCCTGCTGCACCTTGCAACCGACTGGCAGCCCTACGCCGAATGGATGCTGGAACAGCTCGAACCCAGCCCGCACTTCGAGAACCTCGGCAACCCGTTCGTCGAACCTCCGGCGTGGCGACCGCAGACCCATTTCGAGCGGCGCGGCGAGCGCAAGGGCCACGAGATCGCCGATCTGCTGTATCGACGCGCCTGAGACGCGCCGCCGCCGGGCCGCGCTTGACGGGCCGATGCCGATTACGGTATAAACCCCGGGTGCCTACAAAAATTTAACAACAACGGCACGTTTCACCAGCTGGGAAGAGCATCATCCGGTTTGGGGCAAAAGCGGCCTTCGGGCCGCTTTCTTTTTTATTCATGCAGCCGCTGGGCCGCGGCTGCATTCGGCTTTTGCGGCGCGTGTCCGCAAAAGCCTCCGCTTCGCGCTGGCGCTGGACGCGCCGACTGCGGGTCGTGGCCGGGAAAGTGCCTCGGTCGCGGCTGCATTCGGCTTTTGCGGCGCGTGTCCGCGATTGTCATGACAAGCGCCTCCGCTTCGCGCTGGCGCTGGACGCGCCGACGGGTGCAGTTTCCACCGTTGTGGGGCAAACATCGATCCATTTTTGTGCGGCGTGCGGCCGCCTGGTTTGATCGGCGGGTACACGCACCCGCAAGCGGGCCGCGGCTGCATTCGGCTTTTGCGGCGCGTGTCCGCGATTGTCGTGACAAGCGTCGTGACAAGCGTCGTGACAAGCGCCTGCGCTTCGCGCTGGACCCGCCGAACGCATCCGAACCGGGGCGGGGCGATTGACCTGCCCCTGTTGCGGCCCCATAATCTTCTTGTATCAGCTGTTGATGGATAACCATGGAACACGACGAGCCAATCGAATTTACGGATTCCGCTGCGCGCAAGGTGCGCGAACTGATTCTTGCCGATGGCAACCCGGATCTGAAGCTGCGGGTCTACATCACCGGCGGCGGATGTTCGGGCTTCCAGTATGGCTTCACCTTCGACGAGAAAGCCGACGAGGACGATATCCGGGTCGAGCGCAGCGGCGTGGAACTGATCGTCGACCCCCTGAGTTTCCAGTACCTCGAGGGTTCCGAAGTCGATTACAGCGAATCGCTGCAGGGCGCGCGCTTCGTCATCCGCAACCCGAATGCATCGACCACCTGCGGCTGCGGTTCGTCGTTCGGCGTCGCGTGAGGATCCGGACGGTTGACACCGCGCCCGGCCCGGCGCTAAAACAGGGCAACTCCATCAACGCCGTCGGCATGCCGACTTGAAGATTCTTTCGCTACTCATCGCCTTTGCGATCAGCCATCACTGGCCGACCGCCTCCCGGCTGCGTCGCTTCGAGTGGCTGCTCGCCGGGCCGGTGGCCGCCAGTGGCCGGGGGCCGCACTGGCTGCCGGTCGCGCTTCTGGCAGCGCTCGCGCTGGTGATCGGCGGGCTGGCAACCGCGATAGCAGGCGGGCTGGCCGGGCTGTTCGGCCTGCTGTTGCTCGGCATCGCCAGCGTGCTCTACACACTGGGACCCGAGCACCTCGACCGCGATATCCGCATGGCGTCCAACCCGGGCGAACCCGACAAGCAGCAGGTTGCACTGGAGCGACTTTTGCTCACGCCCGTCTCCAGCGGCCCCGAGGCCGCCGCCGCGTCGCTTCACGCGGCACTCGCGCGCTGGTTCGGGATCGTATTCTGGTTTGTCGTACTTGGCGTTCCGGGCGCACTTCTCTATCGAAGCCTGCGGGAAGCACACCACGGCGACAGGTTCGAAGCCGTCGAGCGCGCCTGGATGGGCCGCGTCCTGGGCTGGATGAACTGGCCCGTCGTGGCGCTGATGACCGGCGCGATCGCGCTGATGACCGACTACGACCGGGTCAAGGCGGCTTTCGACGCGCGCGAGGATCGCTGGCAGCTTCCCGCCGCCCTGCTCGACGACCTCGCCCGCACGCTGTGCGACCCGACCGACGATCTGGCCAGCGGACTGGCCGACGGCCGGCGACTCGCGTGGCGCGCGCTCGGCATATGGTTTGCCGTGCTCAGTCTGTTGCTGCTGGCCGGCCTGCTTTCCTGAACAACACTCGAAACCGGAACACAGGACACTTCATGCGAAGCATTCTCTCGATCCTGCTGCTTGCGCTGACGACGACCGCCGGCGCCGAAACCTGGGTGCGCTGCGGCGACTCGGTCGACGTTGCCGAAGGCGCGCTCACCGGCCCCGTGACACTGGTCGTCGTCGACGATCGAATCGAACGCGTGGTCGACGGTCACCCGGAAGCGCAGGCGCAGGCCGGGATCGTCGATCTCTCGGGGCTGACCTGCCTGCCGGGCCTGATGGACATGCACACCCACATCACCTCGCAGTCCAGCCCGTCGAGCTACAGCAAGGCGTTCACGCGCAACGAAGCCGACGTGGCGCTGGAAGCGACGGTTTACGCGCGCCGCACGCTGGAAGCCGGTTTCACCACCGTGCGCGATCTCGGCGACTCGTTCAACGCAAGCATCGCCCTGCGCAATGCGATCGACGCCGGACACGTCGTCGGTCCGCGCATATTCACCTCCGGCAAGGCGCTGGCCACCACCGGCGGGCACGCCGATCCGACCAACGGCTGGCGCGCCGACCTGATGGGTGCGCCGACGCCGCGCGAGGGCGTTCTCAACGGCGTCGCCGAGGCCCGCGAGGCGGTCAGGCAGCGATACAAGGACGGCGCTGACCTGATCAAGATCACGATAACCGGCGGCGTCCTGAGCGTCGCCAAGAGCGGGATCGCGCCGCAGTTCCGGCCCGACGAAGTGCAGGCCGTGATCGAGACCGCCGAAGATTACGGGATGCACGTCGCCGCGCACGCGCACGGCAAGGAAGGCATGATCCGGGCGATCAATGCCGGCATCACGTCGATCGAGCACGGCACGATGATGGACGACGAAGTCATCTCCCTGATGAAGGAACGCGGCACCTGGTATGTACCGACCATCAGCGCCGGCAAGTTCGTCGCCGAGAAGGCCGAGATCGACGGCTACTTCCCGGCCCTGGTCCGGCCCAAGGCCCGGACGATCGGACCGATGATCCAGGATACGTTCGAACGCGCATGGAAAGCCGGCGTCAGAATTGCGTTCGGCACGGATTCCGGCGTCAGTCCGCACGGCGACAACGCCGACGAATTCGTGTTCATGGTCGAAACCGGCATGTCGCCGGCCGAGGCCATTCGCAGCGCAACCCTGAATGCCGCCGAACTTCTCGGCGTTTCCGATCGCGCGGGCAGGCTCGCGCCGGGCCACTGGGCCGATGTCATCGCGGTCGAGGGCAATCCGCTGGCCGACGTCTCGACGCTGGGCGACGTGGCGTTCGTCATGAAGGCCGGCCACGTCCACAAGACACCATCGCGGTAATCCCGGGCAATCGCCCTGGCCGGGCAACCCTCGACGCTTGCCGGCAGAATGTGCTTGAATTAACATTTAAGGCAGGCTTTATTGCTTGAAATAGCAAATCTGCTCGCCTATAGTGAGGCAGTCGTTCTGCGGTTGTACCAAGGGGTTGCACGATGTCGGATTCCCTGACCCGAATGCGGATTGCACTCCGCGCTGAAGGGGTCGAAGAGGAACGTTGCAAGAGCCTGCTGTTCTGGGCGCGGGCGTTTCTGACATTCTGCAACAACGACGATCCCGAGCGACTGGACCGAAACGACGTCGAGGGATTTCTTGCGCACGCCTCGGAAGACCGGTTTGCCGGGCGCCCGTCCCGCAACCGCGCCCTGGAAGCCATCGAATGGCTGTTCAAGGCCATGCCCGACGGTCCGCCGGCATGGCTCAGGATCCTGATCGAGGAACGACGGCCGGACGCCACCCCCAACATTCTTTCCGAAAGCGAGGTCCGCAGGCTGCTCGCCCAGCTCAAGGGTGAAAGCTGGCTTGCCGCGGCGCTGATCTACGGCACGGGTATCCGGCTGCTGGAGTGCGTGCGGCTGCGGGTTCGCGATATCGACCTCGGCGAAAACAAGCTGACGGTACGCGACAGCGCCGACAAGATTACCCGTCGCCTGCCGCTGCCGGAAAACATCCAGCCCCGGCTCAAGGAGCACCTCGAGGACCTCAAGCTTACCCATATCCGCGATATCGTCGAAGGCAACGGCGGCGCCACCCTGCCACCGCTGGTTGCGGCCCGCACGCCGAACGTGGCGCGCAACTGGGGTTGGCAGTACCTGTTCCCGCAACGCCTGGAGCACGAGCGCACCGGCGCGCCGGACCACGCGGTATCGAAAGTGATCCATCACGTCGATCCTAAGACGCTGCATCGCAAGTTCGAACGTGCCGCGCTGGACGCCAGCATCTATCGCCGCGTGACGGGGCACGTGCTGCGCAACAGTTTTGCCCTGCACATGGTCCAGCGCGGCGTCTCGGTCAACCGTGTCGAGCGAATCCTGGGGACCAGGTCGGCGGATCCGGCCGACGAAGCCGAGGCCCGCAGCCTGCCGCTGCCGTCCGACGATCGGGCCGGACGGATCTCGTTCCGGCAGTGAACCGCTGAATCTCGCGGCTCGCGCTCAGCGAACGCCGACTCGTTGCGCGTCGCTGTCGGCGTAACCGCTCAGCTCGAGGTAGCCCCGCCCCAGCGTTCGCCCGTCGTCCGGATCGATCACGTCGACCGCGCCTTCCCAGTAGCCCACCGTGGCGTACCAGCGCTGCGCGTCGAACGCCGGGCGCACTTCGAATGCCAGCCCTTCGCCCGGCAGCCTTACCCGCCAGGCAACCGGCCAGTCCACGCCCAGCCGATCCCGCCAGCGCCCGATCTCCTCGAACTCGAAATCGTCGCGCTCGAGCACCCGGTAACCGCCGTCGGCCTCGACCAGCACGCCGGCCGAAAAGCGCGATGCATCGCCCGCCTCGGTGCGCAGCCGGTAGAGCATCAAGTCACGCCCGTCGTCGAGCTGCAGCGCGAACCAGTCCCAGCCGGCGATACCTTCGCCCAACTGGCTGGAACCCCATTCGCGGTCCAGCCACGCCGAGCCGGTGACCTCGGCGGCATTCCCGTCGAGCACCACGCGACCGTCGGCGGCCATCCGCGTGATCGAGTAGTAGCGCGATGCGTTGCCCCGCTCCGGGCCCTTCCGGCTGTAGCCTGAATCGCCCTGGAGCACCACTGGCTTGCGCGGCGCGAGGTCGAGGTCCAGCGACGCGCCATCCATCTGTGCGCGCAGCCGCCAGCCCTCTTCGGTTCGCGTGACCGTCCAGTCGCGCAGCCACCATTCATCGGCGGTCGCGCCCGCCAGGCCCAGTGCGTCGCGCGCGAATCGTTCCGCCGAGTTGAATCGCGCCCTGGCCACATCGCTGACCGCGAAATGGGCCATCCAGATCGCGTCGCTGGCAAAGTCCGAATCCGGTCGCTCGCCCGGCTCCACCGCGAACCGGAACAACGTGAACTGGAAACCGTAGCGCCGACCCGTTGCGTCGAACAGGTTGCCGGTGAAGTACCACCATTCGTTGCGAAACCCAGGGTGCATCGCGTGATCGGCCGGGAACACCAGGGGCTCCGGGCCGGTCACGCGCTTGAACGCATCCGGCGCGGCGTTCAGAAGCGCCGTCCCGCTGATGCCGGTCGCATCAGGCTCGCGCTGCTCGATCCGCTGCACCAGCCAGCCCACGGCCACCACCGCTATCAGAACCGCGATGACGATATCCCGCCTCATCGTCCCGCCCTGAGGTG
The DNA here is from genome assembly GCA_002722315.1 of Lysobacterales bacterium. GTDB lineage: Bacteria > Pseudomonadota > Gammaproteobacteria > Xanthomonadales > Wenzhouxiangellaceae. The sequence goes on from PBLG01000003.1 coordinate 18,060, forward strand.
TTCGATCATCGGTCGCCGCCCGATGCGCCAGGCCGGGTAAAGGCCGGTCAAGGTCCCCAGTACCAGCGCAACGGGCACCACCCACAACACAGGCTCGGCCGGCGGCAATCCGGCAGGCAGGCTCCAGCCGAAGGCCCGAGGCTGGATCAGCAGCGAGAGCGCGTAGTGAATCAGCACCGCCAGCGGCAGCGCGGTCGCCAGCGCCACCGCGGTCAAGCCGGCCGATTGCACCGTGACCAGGCCGAACAGGCGCGCCGGCGAGAGCCCGAGGGCGCGCAGCGTGGCATGCTCGCGCGAGCGCTCCAGACCCTGCGCCAGCAATGCACTGGTCAACGCGACCAGCGCAATCAGGCCCACAAGCATCGCCAGCGCCCATGACACCCGAAACGTTCGGTCGAACACCGCCAGGGACTCTCGCCGGATACCCGCCGGCGTAATCCACTGTGCGACACCGCCCAGCGCCAGGCCCTCGATGCGTCGGCCGAGCTCGGCCGGCGTCATCCCGTCGGCCAGGTAAAGACCGACGCTGTCGACGGCGTGGTCGTCGAACCAGCGCCGATACAGGTCGCCGCTCACCGCCACGAAGCCCTGCTCGGAACTGTAGTCGCGAAACACCGCCGCGATCGGAACTCGCGCAGGGCCTTCGGGTGTAGGCAACTCGACGATATCGCCGATTGCCAGGCCCTGGCGGCGCGCCAACGGCTCGGACACCAGCACCGCGTCGCCGGCACTGAACTGCCTGTACGCCTCCGGCGCCTCGCCCAGCAATTCGAAGCCCGACCAGGCGCGCGCCGGGAGGTCGTAAGCGGTCAGGGTCGTGCCGTCGGCCAGGCGTGTTCGACGCACCGAGGAGAACGCCTCCACGCCTTCCAGAGACGCGAGTCGATCGACCTGTTCGCGCGCCAGCGATCGGCTCTCCAGCGAAACGTACATGTCGGCCTGCAGGAGCCGGGTCACCCAGTCGCCGACGGCGGCACGAAAGCCGAGGATCATCATGCCCATGCCGATGGCCAGCGCCAGGGCAAGCGAGAGCGCCGCCAGCGCAGGCGAAAGGCGTCCCCGGGCGGTTTCCAGCAATCGCAGTGCGCGACCGGGCAAGGTCGTGGCGGTACGGCGGGCCAATCCCCGCACCAGGCCGAAGCCGATCATCGGAATTGCCACGATCACGCCGGCCAGCACCAGGAACAGCCCACCCAGCGCAGCGACCAGCCGAGCGTCCAGCGCAACCCAGGCCGCACCCGAAGTCACCAGCAAGACGGTAAGTGCCAGCACCTTGCGCGCCGGCAGCACATGCACGACGAACGAGCGTACCAGGCGCCCGGGCGGGATCTGCAGCGCCTCGCGCATCACCGGCACGGTCACTGCCACCGCGGCGGCCAGCGCGGCCAGCCAGATCCCGGCGTAAAGCCAGGGCGTCGGGTTGGTGGCTGCCGGCGGCAATTGGCCGTAAACCTCTGCCACGGGCGCGGCGATCAGGCGCAGCAGCTGGTCCGACAGGACCGTGCTGGCGACCAGGCCGGCCAGCGCGCCGAAGGCCGCAATCACCAGCACTTCGCCGATCAGCAGGCGCGCCAGCCGGCCATGGGTCATCCCCAGCGCGCGTAGAAGACCGAAGGTTCGGCGTCGCTGCACCATGAGGAAACTCAGCACGCTGTAGACCACGAACAGGCCGGTGGCCAGCGCCAGCAGGCTCATGGCCGTCAGGTTGGCGCGCATCCCGGCGGTCAGCTGGCGGGCCGAAGCGCGCTGACCGGAGGCCGTGACCAGCAGCAGTTCGTCGCCCAGGTTAGCCCGCAGCCAGGCCTCGGATTCGGGCGGGGCCAGCAGTTCGGAAACCCAGCCGCGCTCGTCGAGCATCGCCTGGGCCCGGGAAATATCCATCAACAGGCGCCGGTCCAGGCCCGGTCGGCCGCGTATCACGGCCGTCACGCGCACCTGCCGGCCGGATTCGTCGAGGGTCAGGACCGAATCGAGGCCGCTGTCCAGCAGCTCCAGCGTCGAGGCGCTCACGACCGCCGAAGGAATGCCGCCGGATTCGTTGAACAACGCAGTCGACAATCCCGTTCCGTCGGCGCCGGTAAGCGTGCGGATGCCGCTGAACGGGTCGACGCCGACCACTTCCAGGCGCTGCCCGTCGCTGCGCACCGCCGCGCGGAGCACCGGAACGAAATCCGGCGCGCCGGGCTGGCGCACCAGCCGGGCGTAGGTGTCGACGTCGAGCCGACCGGACGGATGCCGGACGACCAGGGCCTGCTCGCCGACCAGCTCGGCCGAGACCGCGTCCAGCGACTCCACCAGTGCGCCGCGCAGCAGCGCAACGCCGGTGACCACGGCCACGCCCGCGGCGATGCCGATCAGCGCAAGCAGGACCTGGGCCGGGTGACGATAGAAAAAGGCGCGCGACAGCCGTGCCAGCATCAGGTCGCCTCCAGCTTCCCCGCCCGGAGCCGGACGCGGCGGTCGCATCGGGCCGCCGCCGTTTCGCTGTGGGTCACCAGCACCAGGGCGCAACCGCGGGCGTCGACGCTTTGCGACAGCACCTGCATGACCTGCTCCGCGCTGGCCTGGTCGAGGCTGCCGGTGGGCTCGTCGGCCAGCACAAGGGAAGGTTGGTGAATCAGCGCGCGGGCAATCGCGACGCGTTGCTGCTGGCCGCCCGAGAGCTGGTCCGGACGGCGCCCCAGCAACTCGTCGATGCCCAGTTCGGCGGCCAGGCGCCGGATGTCGTCGACCGAGGCCGGCCTGCCGGTCAACCATCCGACCAGCTCGATGTTCTCGCCCGCGCTCAGCGATTCGATCAGGTTGTAATCCTGGAACACCAGGCCGATATGGCGGGCGCGAAAGCGAGTGCGCTCCGGCTCGGCCAGCCGATTGACGTGCTCGCCCAGCAGCTCCATGGTGCCGGCGTCGGGCAGGTCCATGCCGGCGGCCAGGTGCAGAAACGTCGACTTGCCAGAACCCGACTCGCCGGTGATCGCCAGCTTCTCGCCGGCCGAGACCTCCAGGTCGACCGAGTCGAGCACGCGAATGTCCTGGTTTCCATCGTGATAGGTTCGCGTCACGCCGCGCGCGCGAAGCACAGGCTGCCGCTCATCACGGCAATCGTCGCGATTATCATCATGACAAACGTCATCACAGTCGTCAGCCATTCGCGCTTCCGCCCATCGCGGCCACCAGCAGCAGTGCGATCGCGATGCCGCTCAACATCAGCCGCAGGCGACGATACCAGCCCGGATGGCCGGTGAGCACCCAGCGCCATTCCGCGGCCAGGTGCAGCGCGAACATCAGCGCCAGCCAGCCGGCCGCGGCGCTCAGCGGCATGAGCAGCGCCGGAAGCGCCGCGAGCAGCAGAAGGTTGCTGGCAATCAGCGACGCCGGCGCATCGGCGGGCCGCTCCAGCGCGCCGGCCCAGAGGCTACCAGCGAGAAACGCCAGTATCGCGACGGCGTAACCGATCAGCAGCTGCTGCACCGATTCCGGTGCACCGATCACGGCCGTGACGGCCAGCGCCGCAAACGGGATGAGTCCTGCCCAGCCCAGCATCCGTGCGGTTTTCTGCCTGTTTTCGATCATTGCATTCTCCTTGCCGACGATTTCATTACCCGCGGTCAGATGGGAAACCGGGGAATCGTTCGAAGAACCTTCACTATACCCTCGGCCTCGCCGTATCCAGTGCAGGCGAGCGGCACGGTCGGCGGAGGCAAAAAAAACCCCGGCCGGGAGCCGTGGCCGGGGTGATAACAATGCATCGATAGCGGACGGGAGGGAGCCAGAACCGAGAGGTAACCGCTACCGACAGTCGCAGTATCTTCGTCTACCGTGAATCGCGGGTGAATGAGTCAGAACCGTGCCGGAACGGCGGTCATGCGGCCGAGCGGGCGCGCTTGAGCCAGACCAGCAGCTGCGAAATCGCCGCTGGCGTCATACCCGGAATCCGGCCGGCCTGACCCACGGTAGCCGGCCGCTGGCGCTGGAGTTTTTCCAGCACCTCGGCCGACAGTCCGCGCACGCAGCCGAAGTCGAAATCTTCGGGAATCGGCATTTCCTCGGCGCCCCGGGCCCGCTCGATCTCCTCGTGCTGGCGGTCCAGGTAACCTGCGTAACGAATGGTCGTCTCGACCTGTTCGGCGACGTCCGGGCGATCCACGCCCGGCCCGAGTTGCGGAATGGTCATCAACGCCGCGTAACCGATGCCCGGTCGCTTGAGCAGGTCGGCGGCGCTGACGTCCTTGTTCATCGGGGTGGCCAGGCGCGTTTCAAGCTGGCGCGCGAGCTCGCTTTCCCGCCCCACGCGCAGCTTCTCCAGCCGCCGGACTTCGTCATCCACGGCATCGCGACGCGCCGTGAAAGCCGCGTGGCGCGCGGCGTCGACCAGCCCCAGTTGGCGACCCGTTTCGGTCAACCGCAGGTCGGCGTTGTCCTCGCGCAGCATCAGTCGGTATTCGGCGCGACTTGTGAACATGCGATAGGGCTCGGCCGTTCCGCGCGTGATCAGGTCGTCGATCATCACCCCGATATAGGCCGCGGAGCGCTCGGGCTGCCAGGCCGGCTGACCGGCGACGGCGCGCGCGGCGTTGAGCCCGGCAACCAGTCCCTGGGCGCCGGCTTCTTCGTAGCCCGTGGTGCCGTTGATCTGGCCGGCCAGGAAAAGCCGTTGAAGCACCCGGGATTCCAGCCCCGGCTTGAGATCGCGCGGGTCGAGAAAGTCGTACTCGATGGCATAGCCCGGGCGGGTGATGCGCACGTTTTCGAGCCCGGGGATGGTGCGCACGAACGCCAGCTGAACGTCGAAAGGCAGGCTGGTCGAAATCCCGTTGGGATACCACTCGTTGAGGTCCAGGCCCTCCGGCTCGAGGAAGATCTGGTGCGAATCCCTGTCGGCAAAACGCACGATCTTGTCCTCGATCGAGGGACAGTAGCGCGGCCCGACACCCTCGATGGCGCCCGAGTACATCGGTGAGCGATCCAGGGCGCCGCGGATGATGTCGTGGGTGGCCGGCCGGGTGCGGGTGATGAAGCACGAGCGCTGCGCCGGATGGTCTTCGAGCGAGCCGAGAAACGAGAACACCGGCCGCGGATCGTCGCCGGGCTGCTCTTCGAGCCGCGAGAAGTCGATGCTGCGTCCGTCCAGGCGCGGCGGCGTGCCGGTCTTGAGTCGCGCCACGTTGAGCGGCAGCGCGCGCAGTCGCTCGGCCAGCGCATTGGCCGGCGCATCGCCGGCGCGCCCGCCCGACGAGCGGACCTCGCCCATGTGGATGACCCCGCCAAGGAACGTGCCGGTGGTCAGCACGACCGCGCCGGCATGGAAGTCCAGGCCGAGACCTGTACGGCATCCGACTACCCGGTCGCCCTCGACCACCAGGTCGTCCACGCTTGCCTGGAAAACCGTCAGGCCGGGTTGCTGTTCCACCGTGCGACGGATCGCCGAGCGGTAGAGGTTGCGGTCGCACTGGGCTCGCGTGGCGCGCACGGCCGGCCCCTTGCTGGCGTTGAGTCGACGCCACTGGATGCCGGCGGCGTCGGCGGCAATCGCCATGGCACCGCCGAGGGCATCGATTTCCTTGACCAGGTGACCCTTGCCGATGCCGCCGATCGCGGGATTGCAGCTCATCTGGCCGATTGTTTCGATGTTGTGTGTAATCAACAGCGTGTCGGCACCGCACCGGGCGGCAGCCAGCGCCGCCTCGGTGCCGGCATGGCCGCCGCCGATCACGATGACATCGAAGTTTTCCGGATAACGCATGCCCACCTGCCGGGCGCGACGGCCCAAGGTACTGAAATCAATTCATTATTTTACACCCTGGCGCACGCCCCACGACAAGCGCAAGTGCGTGAAAAGCACGCGCATGTAAATCGTCTCGCGCGCGCGGCGCGGCCGTGCAGTTGCAGGGTGGACCCGACTCAGCCGCGACGGTCGCCGCGGCGGTCGCGACCATTTCGGCCCGAACGATCATTGCCGGAGCGCTGGCGCATCAGGTCACGCCGCGAAGGCGGCGCCGACGATGCACGGCTCCGGGGGTCGGGCCGACCGACGTCGCGCGACGGCCGTGGCGGCGACGCCGCGCGATGATCAGGCCTCTGCGGCGGCGCGCCCGAGCTGCGGGTAGAGCGGTTCAGAAGACTGCCGCGAGCCGGGTCGGCGTCGCGGCGAATGACCGGGGCCGACTCTCGGCCCGAGCGGCGTTCAGCGCGACCCCAATCGACGGCCGGTGCACGCCGGATGTTCTGCGCGCCGCCGATGCGATTGCCATCGTCAATACGGTCGCGGCGAAGCGAGTCGCGACCCCGCGCGTCGTCCGGCGCGCGATTCCGGGAATTCACGATCACGCGCCCGCGCAGACCCTCGATCGGGATGCCGCGGTGACCCTCGGAGGCCGATGATGCCCCACCGTCCCGGCGGATGCGGTCGCGGTCGATCGTGCGCCGGTCCGGGCGCCGCTCCGAGCGGATGTCGGGGGCGCGACGCTGGACGCTTCGATCGGGCGCCACTGCCCTGCGCTGCAGCGCCCGCGAGTTCCCGGCGCTTTGCTGCCGCAGGATATCGGCCCGCGACTGCGGGCGAGCACCAGCGTCGCGGTAGCCGCCGCGGCTGTCGTACAGGCCGCCGCCGGGGCGGCCGGCAATCCGGTCTCGCCCCAGGAGGTCTCGGCGGGAGGCGTAGGAATCGCCGTGCTGCAAGGCTTCGAGGCGGCTATCGATATGGCGGATCCTGTGCCGATCGCGACGGTAATGCACGCCGTGGTAGTAGGGGTCGTAGCCGGAGAAGAAGCCGAACGTATAAGCCGGATAACGGTACCCGTGGCCGTACCACGGGTAGCCGAAGCCGAATGCCAGCGAGCCGTGCCATCGCGACGGGCGGTAATGGCCGAGCGCCCAGCCCGGGTAGGGGTAATAGAGCGGCTCGTTGTAGCCCACGTAGACCGAATAGGGGTGATAGAACTGGCTGAAATAGAAATAGTCGATCGACCAGTAGGGATAGACCACCGGGTTCACCGGGCCGTAGCCGACGCGCGAGTAGCCGGCCGAACGACCATACACGCCGGAATCTTCGTAGTAGACGCCGGAGTCGGGATAGTAGGACTGGTAATAGGTCGAACACCCGCCCAGCACCAGCGTTGCCATGGCCAGTATCGCGAGGCGTAAACCGGATTTCATCGTTGCGCTCTTCTTAACGGTTCTCTGGTTCATACCGTGACACTAGCACACGCCGATAAATGGAAACTGAACCGGTGCCCCCAGGAGGGTACACTTCGGCCCATGCCGAATGCCGAAAAGCCCCCCGTCCACCTGATCGACGCGAGCATCTACATCTTTCGCGCCTGGTACTCGATGCCCGAAGACTTCGCCGATCCGCAGGGCCGCCCGACCAACGCGGTCTACGGCTTCGCCCGCTTCCTGTGCGAATTCCTCGAACACACCCGAAGCCGACACGTCGCGGTGGCGTTCGACGAATCGCTGTCGAAGTCGTTCCGCAACGAAATCTACCCCGACTACAAGGCCAACCGGGAGCCGGCACCTGCCGACCTCGAGCGCCAGTTCAAGTGGTGCAAGGATCTGGCCGGGTGCCTGGGGCTGCCGCTTTACGTGCACAGCCGCTTCGAGGCCGACGACCTGATTGCCGCACTCTCCCGCTACTGGCGCGGGCGCGGGCACGCCGTGGCGGTGGTGACGGGCGACAAGGACCTGGCGCAGCTGCTTGCCGGGCCCGACGACAGCTGGTGGGACTTCGCCCGGCGAAACCGCCTCGACGAGGCCGGCATACGACTCAAGTTCGGCGTCCGTCCAGACCAGATCGCCGACTTCCTGGCGCTTACCGGCGATCCCGTGGACAACATCCCCGGCGTCCCGGGCGTCGGACCGAAGACGGCGGCGTCTCTACTGGCGCACTTCGGCACCATCGACGCGTTGTTCGAGCGCATCGACGAGCTGGCGTTCCTGAAGATTCGCGGCGCCAAGGCCATGGGCGCGCGCCTGCGGCAGCACGAGCCCACGGTTCGCCTCTCCCGCCGGCTCACCGGGCTGGAAACGCCGATTGCCGAAATCGAGAGCGCAACGCACGACGGCATCGGCGCGGCAAATCCCGACGGGCTGGATGTGCTGCTGGACACCCTCGGATTCGGCCGGACCCTGCGCCAGCGCCTCCATCGACTGGGAAACACCTGACGCTGCCCGATCATCAGCGTCGGTCGCGTGCTCTCAGCGCCGTGGTATCACCGGGCCGCCCTGGCGCTTGAGCTTTTCAAGCATCTCCTCGCCGACGATGACATTCTTGGCGTCCTTGATCGACGAGCGCAGCACGGGCACGTCCGGCAGCGGCGGGTTGGCGACTCGGCCATCGGGTCCGACGTAGTGCCAGTGGCTGGCGCCCAGGAACAACAGGTCGTCGCCGGCGACCGTGCCGAAGGTCGGATTATCGAACGCCGGCAGCGCCTTGGCCATGGTCGCCAGGCTGGCGACCCGGGTGCCCGAGTCGTCGAGCTTCAGCCTGAGCACTCGCTGCGGCGTCACGCCGTTCTGGATGATCACAAGGTGTCCGTCCCACTGGTAAAGCCCGTCGATGCCGCCCAGGTTGAGCGTTTCCGGGATGCCCAGGGCAAAACCCTGTCGGCCTTCGTCGAGATTGAAGAAGAACAGGCCGAGGTCGTAATCGGCCACGTACAGGCGCTTTTCGTCTTCCGATAACGCGATGCCGCGCAGACCGGTGAAGACCGGGGTACCGAGGAACGGCTGCGGACGTTCGTCTTCGGGACGCAGGCGATAGATCAACGGGGCGGAGCCGTCGGCGGCGTAGACCGTGCCGTCGGCGGCCTGCGCCATGGCGCCCAGCATGTGCTGTTGCCCGTCGGGCAGAACGCGGTACTCGCCGAGCTTTTCGCCTGTTTCGAGATCCAGCTTGATCAACGCCGTGCGCCCGAAGTCGGACGCGCGCGCACCGCGATACTGGCCGGTGGAGCCGGTGGCCACCCACAGGTGACCGCGCGCCTCGTCGGCCAGCAGGTCGAATACGGCCATGAGTCCCGGCACGTTTTCAGAGTCGGCGAAGACGCTGAATTCGGCGTCGTCCCGGCCGCGCACCAGGATCAGCCCGTCGCGAACCGTACCGACGAAGATGCGTCCGGTGTCCGCGTCATGGGCCAGCGCCTCGGGCATCGGGTATTCGGCGTCGATGGTGAACACCTCGGTCGCCTGGCCGGCCGGCTCGGCGGCGCTTTTCATCAGGTCGCGCAGATGCGGATAGAGCGGGTACTTCCGCAGCGACTCGACTTCCTCGACCTGGTCCCAGTCGGCGGCCAGCCCCTGCTGCTGCATCCGCAGCATCATGTTGAAGGCTTGCGGCGTCTTGCCGGTCAGCGCGTAGCCCATCACGAGCTGGCGCATGAAATCGTAGTTGAACGGTCGCAGGCGGTGGAGATTCTCCAGCGCCGTGACCCATGCGGGGTGGTCCTCGGCCGCATAAGCCTCCGCGGCGCGCCGGTACCAGGTGGCCAGCTGCATCGCGGGCGTCGTCTGCTGCTGCGCCGGAGGCTGTGCTTGCCCTGGCGACTGCGACCCGGGTTGCGCGGCGGCTTGATCCGGCGACTGCGGCGACGCCGACTGCGCCAGGGCGAAAGCCGGGACAAGCGAAAGCATCGCGAACGCAAGAGAGATCAGGTACTTCGGTTTCATGGAATGCTCGATTTCGGGTTTGATTTGTGGAACAGGGGCGCGCCGGAGCCAATTTCGGCATTGCCGACCGCGCGCGGACAAGAATGCGACCGTGTTCATGCAAGAATGTTCACCGGCAAAGCGCAGCGCGCGATGCCGTCGGATCGCAAGCGGGGTGTCACATGAAGACGAAGACGCATTATAAAGGCCGGTATCTGAGCCTTGTGGAACGCGATGACTGGGAGTTCGCGACGCGCACCAACCCGGTCGTGGCGGTGCTGGTGGCCTGGCTGCCCGATCACCGACTTGTGCTGGTCGAGCAGTACCGCAAGCCGATCGAGCGCATGACCATTGAACTTCCGGCCGGCCTGGTCGGCGAACAGCGCGACCAGGCCGACGAATCGGTGCTGGCCGCTGCACACCGGGAACTGGTCGAGGAGACCGGCTATAGCGCCGGGAAGATCACCGAGATCATGCGCTGCCCGACCTCGGCCGGCATGACCGACGAAATCGCCGTGTTCCTGGCGGCCGGGGAACTGGAAAGGACCGGCCCCGGCGGCGGGGACGACAGCGAAGACATCACCGTCCACACCATCGAGCACGCTCGGATCGACGCCTGGCTTCGCGACCAGTACCGCCAGGGCAAGGCCATCGATCCCAAGATCTACACGGCGCTCTACTGGGGTGTCCCCGGCCTTGCCGGCGCCGGCTGACGGACCGCGTCGATCCGCTTGCAGCGGCTGCCCGAGCCGCCGTCAGTTGATCGCCGCCACCACGCCGGCCGCCAGGCCCATGCCCGATGCAACCAGCAGCACGGTCCAGGTCAGCACCGTCCCGATCACCCGTGCCCGGCTCGCGCCGGCGCTGCGAGTGAGGCCCAGGGCGTGCGCGATCCGACCGGAGAGCAGCAGCAGCCCCAGGACGTGCAGCGCCCAGGTCGGGACATTGCCGCCGAACTCGATCAGGGCGAGCAGCAGCAGGGCCAGCGGTACGTATTCGCAGAAATTCGCCTGGGCACGCACCGCGCGCTCCAGCGCCTGGACCGAGCCCGTCCCGATGCCCACCTGGTGCCGCTGGCGCAACCGCACCACGTTGTAGGAAAGGCCGATCAGCAGCAGTGCAAGCAGCGACGTATAAAGCAGGACGACGGAGGAATACGCATGACCTGGGTGCCTCGTTGAGCCGTGGGAGATCGATTGTACTTCGCCGATACGGGTTAGCATTGTTCGATTGAATCGGGAACAATCCAGGAATCAGCATGGCCAGAAGAATCCTTAATCTGCGTGGCGTCACGATCGAGGAAGCCGAGGGCCTGCGCCAGGCGCTGGAGGCGGGAGGCGTAGAGTTCTATGAAACGCCGCCGTCGGCCTTCGGCATCAGCGCCGGCAGCATCTGGATCTGCCGCGACGAAGAATTCGATCGGGCGAAGGAGATTTTCGACGCGTTCCAGCACGCTTTTGCCGCCGAGGCTCGCGAAAATCACGCGCCGGAATCGCTTGCCGACTACGCCAGGCGCAACCCGGGTCGAGTCGCAGGCTACACGGCCGCGGCGCTTGCAGTGCTGCTGGTGATGTTCTGGCCCGTGCTCCATCTGTGGGGTTGATCCCGGCAGGGCAAGCACGCTGAGCAACCGCTGAAATGACCGTCAACGACCGCGATGGCGGTTTTGCAGAGTTATCCGGAGGTTCCCGAATCCAGGCTGCGCAACCGATCCAGGAACGCCTGACCGTATTTCTCCAGCTTGTGGCGCCCGATGCCCTGCACGCCGGCCATCGCGTCGAGTGAATCGGGCCGTTCGGCAAGCAGGGCCTGGAGCGTGGCGTCGTGGAAAATCACGTACGGCGGCACGCCCTCTTCGCGCGCGATCTCCAACCTGAGCGCGCGCAGGCTGTCGAAGCCTTTCTGCTCGGTCGGGCCGAGATCCTTCGCCGGCGCGCCCCGGCGCTTTTTGCCGGCCGGTTTTCGCGGCGGATCCTGCCGCATCCTGAAAGAATCGTCGCCGCGCAGCAGCTCGCGTGCCGACGGATCCAGGCGCAAGCCGCCGTGTCCGTCGGGATCGGCGGCCAGCAGGCCGGCGGCAAGCAGCTGGCGAATCAGAGAGTGCCAGTACGCCGGCGGCTGCTCGGCGCCCAGCCCGAAGGTCGAGATTCGATCGTGCCCCAGGCTGCTCACGCGCTCGCTTTCCTTGCCCCTGAGCACGTCGACCAGGTGCCCGGCGCCGAAGCGCTGGCCGGTACGGTAGACGCAGGAAAGCGCCATGCGCGCGGGCTCGGTCGCGTCCACCCGCTTCGGCGGATCGATGCAGTTGTCGCAGTTGCCGCAGTCGCCCGCATGGGTTTCGCCGAAATAGCCCAGCAGCGACGGACGTCGGCACTCGGACTGCTCGCAGTAACCCAGCAGCGCCTCCAGCCGCTGCCGTTCGATGCGCTGGCGCTCGTCGGAGAGCCCGGATTCGGCCAGCATCTGGCGCAGCCGATAGACGTCTTCCATCCCGTACACCATCCAGGCGTCGGAAGGCAGGCCGTCGCGGCCGGCGCGGCCGGTTTCCTGGTAGTAGGCCTCGATCGAGCGCGGCAGGTCCATGTGCGCCACGAAGCGCACGTCGGGCTTGTCTATGCCCATGCCGAAGGCCACGGTGGCGACCACGATCAACCCCTCCTCGCGGATGAATCGATCCTGGTGCGTGCGCCGCTCGTCGCCGTCGAGTCCGGCGTGGTAGGGAAGCGCCGTGAATCCTTCCGCGTTCAACCATCCGGCGACCTGCTCGGAGCGCTTGCGCGAAAGGCAGTAGACGATGCCGGACTCTCCCGCATGCTCGCGTCGGATGAAGTCGACCAGCTGGCTCCTCGCGTTGTGGCGCGGCTGCACCTTGTAGCGGATGTTCGGGCGGTCGAAGCTGTCGATGAATTTCTCGCAGCCGTCGGCAAACAGCGAGGCCGCGATCTCATCGCGTGTGCGGACGTCGGCCGTGGCGGTCAGAGCAATCCGCGGAACGCCGGGAAAATGCTCGGCCAGCGCGCCCAGCTGCAGGTATTCGGGCCGAAAATCGTGCCCCCATTGCGAAACGCAGTGCGCCTCGTCGATGGCCAGCAGCGCGATCTGCACCTGCTTGAGGCGGCCCAGCATGCGCCGCTGCATCAGGCGCTCCGGCGCCACGTAGAGCAGGTCGAGTTCGCCGCCGTTCAGGGCCTGCTCGACCCGCTGCTGCTCGTCGGGCGGCAGACTGGAGTTGAGCACCTCGGCACGTACCCCGAAGGCCTTGAGCGCCTCGACCTGGTCGCGCATCAGCGCGATCAGCGGCGAGACCACGACGCAGGTGCCGGGTCGTACCAGTGCCGGGATCTGGTAGCACAGCGACTTGCCGCCGCCGGTGGGCATCAGCACCAGCGCGTTCCTGCCCTCGGTGACCGCGCGAACGATCGCCTCCTGGCAGCCGCGAAAACCGCCGAAGCCGAACACCTCGCGCAGCACCTCGTGGGCCTGCCGCATCGCTTCGGCCGGCGCCTGGGTAGATTGGGAGACTGCTCGGCTCAATGCTCCAGGCCCAGCGAGCGGGCCGCGGCCTCGGCCCGCCCGGCGCGCTCGACCAGGGTTTGGTCGCTCAATGCGGCCTGCTTGCCGAATTCGGGCCATCCCTGGCCATGGCGCCAGCACAGTTCGGACAGCACGCGGGCGTGATCCGGCTCGGCGTTGAGCGCCGGAATGTACTCGAGCTTCTCACCGCCGGCATGCTCGAACGCCTCGCGGTTCTCCACGCCGATCTCGTCGATGGTTTCCAGGCAGTCGACGGCGAATCCCGGGCAGACCACCTGGACGTGCTTGACGCCTTCGGCGGCCAGGCCCAGCAGCGTCTCGTCGGTGTAGGGCTTGAGCCATTCCTCGCGCCCGAGCCGGGACTGGAAGGTTACCTGCCAGGCCCCGGGATCCAGCTTCAACCGTGCCGCGATGCGGCGCGCCGAGGACTGGCACTCACAGTAATAGGGGTCGCCCTTGAGCAGGTATTTCTTCGGGATGCCGTGAAACGAGAACAGCAGCTTCTCCGGTTTGCCGTGCGCGTCCTGGTGGGCGCGAATCCGGTCTGCAATCGCCTCGACCCAGGCTTCGTCGTAGTGATAATGAGTGATGAACCGCAGTTCGGGAAGCCAGCGCACCTTCTTCAGCGCGTTCGCCAGGCCGTCGAACACGCTGGCCGTGGTGGTCGCGGAATACTGCGGATACATCGGCAGCACGATCAGGCGCTGGACGTTGTCGGCCCGGGCCTGCTCGAGCGCCTCGGCAATGCCCGGACTGCCGTAGCGCATGGCCGGGTAGACGCGGACCTGCGGCTGGCTGCGCTCGAACTCGTGAGCCATCGCGCGGGCCAGGTCGCGGGTGTGGAACAAAAGCGGGGATCCGCGCTCGGTCCAGACCCGGCGATAGGCCTCGGCCGACCGCGGCGACCGGAACGGCACGATGATCAGGTTGAGGATCATCCACCAGATGGGCCGCGGCACCTCGACGACGCGCCGATCCCAGAGAAACTCGCGAAGGTACTTGCGCAACGCCGAAGCATCGGGACGGTCCGGCGTGCCGAGATTGGCAAGCAGGATTCCCGCGCGCGGGGCCAGCGTGTGCGCGGAGAGTTCGCGCGCTTCCCGCACGGACTTGATCGGATCGGCCATTTTCGTATCCCAGCTGAACGAAAGTCGAGTTTACCGGTACGGGCGTGGATTGTGCTCATAGCCTGGTATCTGCTAATATCCGGAGGGTCGGAGAAATCTAAATACAAGAATCAATACGATGAAGTCGGTGTGCCTGGCAAAATCTGTCCTCGCGCTTGCGCTGCTGCTGGCGCACGTGATCGCGTGGGCGCAGCCGACCGGGCTTGCGGTGAACTCACGCGGCTTCACGGCCGAGGAAGACATCCACGTACTCTGGCGCGTCGACCTTTCCAGCGGACAGGTCCAGCGCATCGGCCAGACCGGCTTCATCGACATGGAAGGTCTTGCGCTGGACGCCGAAGGCACTCTTTACGGCGCCGACGACGAGACCAAGACGCTGGTCACGGTCAATGTCAACAGCGGTTTTTCCAGCCCCGTCGGGGGCCTCCGCAACAACATGGGCATGCCGCTCGCGCAACCGATGGACTTCGGCATGACCTTCACCTGCGACGGTGAATTGCTGGTGAGCTCCGATACCGAGCGCAGCCTGTTCAGCGCATCGCTTGACACCGGCCGCCTGCAGCGCATCGGACAGGCCGGCAGCCTCGGCGCCCCGATCACCGACCTGGCCAGCTGGGGCGGACAGGTCTACGGCATCGGGCAGGGCCTGGCCGGCGAAGACGGCATGTTCACCACCGATGCGCCCAACCTGTACCGGATCGATCCGGTCAACGGCACGGCCGAATTCATCGGCTCGCTGGGCGAGGCCGTACTCCCCTACGCCAATGCCGGCCTGGCTTTCGACGACGCCGGCAACCTGTGGGCGATCACGGATCGCCGCGCCAACGGTATCCCCGACATCGAATCCGAGATTCTCCGGATCGACCTGGAAACCGGCCGGGCGCAGAAAACCGCGGACGCCGCGCTGGTCGGCTTCGAATCGCTCGCCATTGCGCCGCCTGGCGGTTGCGAGCCCGACACCGGCACGCTGCCGGACCCGGAAATCATCCCCGCCGGCAATCCGCTTGGACTCACGATCATGGCGCTGCTCATGCTGATGGCGTCCTGGTGGACGCTCTACATCCGGCAGCGGTAGAATAAGCCTCCAGATACCCGCTCGCCAAACGGAGAGAAACGCCATGTTGGGCAATATAGGTCCCATGCAGCTGCTGATCATTTTCCTGATCGTGCTGCTGATCTTCGGCACCAAGAAACTGCGCAATGTCGGCGGTGACCTCGGTTCTGCCATACGCGACTTCCGCAAGGGCATGAGCAACGAAGACGAGCACGCCGAGGGCAAGGACGATTCGTCCGAGAAATCGGCTTCTTCGGAATCGGGCGACGATTCCGGCAAATCGAAACCCTGATCGATGGGCGGCGCCGGCTTCACCGAGATGCTGCTGCTGGCAGTCATCGCCCTGATCGTGGTCGGCCCGCAAAGACTCCCCAGGATTGCCCGCACTGTCGGGAAGCTGACACGCCAGGCGCGCAACGCCTGGCAAGGCCTGCAGTCGGAGCTCCAGGCCGAGCTGGATGCCGACCACAACCGAAAAATCATGGAAGCCACCCAGGCCCGGGCAAATCCGCCCGAGTCTTCCGAGCAAGCCTCGACTGAAGAGCCGCCCCCCGAAACCGCCAGCGAAAATACCAGGCCAGATGAGTCAGCCGATCGAAACTGACCAGGAACTGTCGCTGATAGACCACCTGCTGGAGCTCAGGAACCGGCTGATCCGTTCGGTCGTTGTCATCGCGGTGGCCATGCTGGCGATGGCGCCGTTCGCCCGCAAGCTCTACACGATCATCTCCGAGCCGCTGGTATCCCGGTTGCCGGAAGGCACCAGCATGATCGCCATCGACGTCGCCTCGCCTATATTCGCGCCGTTCAAGCTGATCCTGATCCTGGCCATCCTGGTGGCCATGCCCTACGTGATCTACCAGGCCTGGTCGTTCGTCGCCCCGGGCCTCTACCAGCACGAAAAGCGCATCGCCAAACCATTGCTGGCCGCCGCCACGGTGCTGTTCTACCTCGGCTGCCTGTTCGCCTATTTCATCGTGCTGCCGGTGATCTTCACCTTCATCACCAAGATTGCGCCCGAGGGGGTGGCGGTGATGACCGACATCAACCGCTACCTCGATTTCGTGCTGGTGATGTTCCTGGCCTTCGGCTTCTCGTTCGAGGTGCCCGTTGTGACCGTCGTGCTGGTGGCCATCGGCGTGGTCACACCGGACGACCTGGCCAGGATGCGCGGCTACGTGGTCGTCGGCGTGTTCTTCATCGCCATGCTGATCACCCCGCCGGACATGATCTCGCAGACCCTGCTGGCGCTGCCGGTCTGGGCCCTGTACGAGATCGGCATCGTTTTCTCCCGGATGGTGCACCGCGAGCGAACCGAAGAAGACGAAGCCCGCGAAACGGGCCCGGCCGAATGAGCGGCTTTTCCTCCTGACTCAGGCGCCGCCGCCCGAGATCGTCTGCCAGAACGCGTCCACGCAGATCGCGCCCAGCTTGCGGCTTCGGCCCGGCGACCAGCCGACCTCGGGCATGGGATGGTTGGCGGCATCCTTGAACGGCATTTCCAGCGTCATCGCCAGGCAGCCGAACGTTTCGGCGACGTAGTCGGTGCACTTGCGCAGGTCGGCGGAGCCCGGCGCGTCGCGGTCGTAGCCGAACTCGGTCTGGAAGTCCGGGCTGATCCGGGCCAATAGCGACTTGAACGCCTTCAGGTCGTTCTCCATCGCGTCGTTCCAGCGCGCCACGCCCTCGCCGCCGGCGATGAAGTTGTACGGCAACGCCTCGTCGCCGTGTACGTCCAGCGCAATGTCGACGCCGGTTTCGTGCATCCGTTCGCGCACGTAGTAGACCTCGGGCGAGGTCTCCGGATCCGGGTCGCGCCAGGCACGGTTGAGGTTCACGCCGTGGGCGTTGACCCGCAGGTGACCGCGAACGCTGCCGTCCGGGTTCATGTTCGGCACCAGGTAGATCACGGCGTGATCGAGCAGCGCGCGCGCTACGCCGTCTTCGGGATCCAGCAGCCGGTCGAGGAATCCCTCGACCCACCATTCGGCCATGCTTTCGCCCGGATGCTGGCGCGCGGTGATCCAGATCCGCTTGTGTCCGGCGGTCTCGTCGCCGATCTTCAGCAGGGTCAGAGCGCGGCCGTCCGGCGTCGCGCACAACACCTCGGTGCGCACCCGTTCGGATTCGGCGGCGTCGCCGATCAGCCACTGGTGGCGCTCGTAGCTGTAGGGCGCGAAATAGGCGTAGAAGACCTGGTCGGTCGGCGGTTCGTGCGAGATCACCAGCTGCTTGCCGTCGAACGCGGTCGGCACGCGGAACCAGTCTTCGCCGTCGATCGACGCGACCGCCTGGTAGTCGTGAAAACCGTCCGGATAGGACATCTCGCCGGCGTTCTCGATCGTCATCGTGCAACGCTTGCCGGCGGCGTTGGACAGCTGGAAACAGAACCACTGGGCGTGCTCGCCGCCTTCGTCGCGCCTGATTTTCAGGCGAATGTCGGCGGCGACTTCGGCCTTGACGACTTCGATGTTGCCGGCGTCGAACCGGCTGGAGATCTGGATCATTGTTTTTCCCGGCCACCTTCGTGGCGACGTTGGCTTGGTATTGGACCGATTCTAACGTGGCGACGGTTGTTGATTTCAAATTCCAACTGCCATTTCAAAATCTTTTCGCCTCGCGCTGCGCGCATGCAGGCGACCTACTTTTGTCAGTCGCGACAAAAGTAGGCAAAAGCGCTTTTTACAGGCAGCAGCTGTTCAAGGTGCTGATCGGAGAGGTCTGGGGGTTAGGTGCAAGGTATCGGATTTCGGTCCGGGATCTTCTTTTCCGAGCGGAGTGTTCGTCTTCGGCTCATGGATATTGACAGGATTCCGGCTTCGATCGTTATCGGAGCGGGGTCGCTTTGATTGTGGTGTGTGACCGAGGGTGGATGCTGAAGAGGGTTCCAGGTTCGGGTAGTGAGTGGGCGCAGTGGCCAGGTCGAACTCGCAGGTCCTGCAATCGGCTGCCTCTCGTTTCCTGCCATTAGTCGAACCACCGAGGATATTGGTTCTGAAATCACTGGCATCACAACCGTCCGCTGTACACCATCGGAGCAAGTCACTCTTTATGGGTCGGTCAAACGAGGAAGGCCCGCTGGCGCGAGCCTTCCTGTCAGGTTTGATCAGCAACCCAGTTGTGGATCAGGGTAGCTTGGTTGGCATTCTTCTTTGCCGTCGGGGTTCGTCCAACACATTACCGTGCCACGTGAACAGTCATTGGTTGATGGGCCCGGCACCACACGCCCGCCGGCGCGCACGAAAAGATCCATGAGTGCTCTGGCCAAGGGGGGCGTTGTAAAAAATGGGCTGCTAAATTGATCGATAAAGTCACCTGCACTTCCTGGCAGGGGCGTGAGCCCATCGGCATGGAGCGCCGAACCAGGCTGGATTTCCATTTCAAAGCCGGCGACACTGCCATTCTCGTCTCTTAAGAGGTTTATCAACTTTACACTGATTTCCGTTCCGTTCTCGAAGTTTATCGTTACGACAATAGCCTCTGCACGTTCGCCGAGGTATTTCGCCGCAGCCGCACTGGCGGCCGATTGCGCGTCCCAATAGGCTCGCTCCCAGAATGAATCCAACATGGCATTCGAAACCGCATTCATGAACGCTTGCTGCCGGGCGGAGACGTTGTAGTAATTGGGGGCCGTCCCATCGGGGCCAATCAGATCGGTCGCCGAATCAATGGGGTAGATGCTGCCGAAATCCATATCGCGAGCTTCCATGTCCTGAATCTCTGCGAGAAACTTGTCGACTTCCTCGAGTGCACCGCGAATTTCAGCCAATTCGGTGGCCGGCGGGGCAAGTTGTGTACTGGTCGTGACCCAGCTCGAAAAACAATCGGGAAAATCCGGCGGGTCGCCCGGATCGAGGACCGGACCGCGTGACCGCTTGGCATCCGCCTTGTCACGCTCCAGACAAGTTTCGACGTATTCCCGCACGACTTCGTAGTAGCGGATTTCATCGGTGCCTATATCGGCCACGAACACGAATTGCACACCTTCCTGGAGACGGGGCGACTCCTCGAGCGCGATCACTTCCGCCGCGTTTCTGAACGCAGCCGAATTGCAGTACTCACACAATGCCACCTTGGTCTCCGTAGAGCAAACAGGCATCGAAAATGCAAGAGCTATTAGCGCCGCCGGGGCGGCAAGAATCATTTTTTTCATTTCATTTACTCCTAACTGCCAGAACATTCGATGATTCGCGCCAACGAACCATCACCGAATGACGCCGAACATACACCCCCCTTGTTCATTCACACCAGCGCCGAAGTTAGCTTATCCCCCCCCGATGGAGCAAATCAAGATTCGATTGCGTGATCTTGTTCACACGCTATGCCGCGATGGCGCTTTTCGAATTCATTGCACGAGAAGACGGCGCAACACCGATCTCATCGCCAGCGGCCGGATCGGCTTGTGCAACAGCTCGCACCCGGCCTCGCGCGCGGCGTTACGCAGCTCGGCGGCGTGGTCGGCGCTGATCAGCAGGGCCGGGGCATCGACGCCTGCCGCGCGCAATCGGCGCAGCAGGTCCAGCCCGGTTGCACCGCCGTCGAGGTGGTAGTCGAGAATCAACAGGTCGAACCGGCGTTCGCTGCAGTGCCGCCGGGCCCCGGCGGTATCCGGGGCGCTCTGGACCGCGAAGCCCCAATCGCCCAGCAGTTGCTCCAGCGAGAGCAGCATCTGGGGATCGTTGTCGACGACCAGCACATGGCCGCCCTCCGGCGCGGCCGGCGCGTCCTGTCGGCCGGCTCGCGGATGCGCCGATTCGGTCCGTGTCACCTCCACGCCGAACAGCGTGCCGCGGCCTTCGGCGCTTTCGAGCACCAGCGGATGCCCGAGCAGGCGCGCCATCCGCTCGGCAATCGCCAGGCCAAGGCCGAGCCCGGGCGAGGCGACGTCGGCATCCAGTCGGCGGAATTCCTCGAAGATGAGCCGGCGCGATGCCTGCGGTATGCCGGGCCCGGTGTCCCAGACGCCCGCCAGCACGAAGTTGCCGCGACGGCGAACGCCGAGCACGATTCGGCCCGTGCGGGTGTAGCGCACGGCGTTGGAGAGGAAATTCTGCAGGATGCGTCGAAGCAACTGTGGATCGCTTCTGACGCTCAGCGAGGTGGGCATGCAGTGCAACGCCAGCCCCCGCTCGCTGGCAAGCACGCTGAACTCGCCGGAGAGCTGCTCGAACAGTTCGCCCAGCGGAAACTCGATGATCCGCGGCTCCAGCCCGCCGGCGTCCAGGCGCGAGATGTCCAGCAGACCTTCCAGCAGGTCCTCGGTCGCGCCCAGCGCACCCGAGATGCGGGCAACCGCGCTGCGCTGCTCGCCGTCGGTCACGCGTCGGGCCAGCGAATGCGTCATCAACTGCGCGGCGTTGAGCGGCTGCACCAGGTCGTGGCTGACCGCGGCCAGGAAACGGCTCTTGGCGTTGTTTGCGCGCTCGGCCTGGACCTTGGCGTGCTCCAGTTCGGCGGTGCGGTCGGAGACGCGCTGCTCCAGGGTTTCATTGATCTGCTTGAGTTCCGACTCGGCATGGCGGAATGCGGTGACGTCGGTGAACGTCGCGACGAAGCCGCCGCCGGGCATCGGGTTGCCGCGGATCTCGATGATGCGCCCGTCCGGCCACGGACGCTCGACGCGATGGCGGCTGCCGGCGCGCTTGTGGGCCAACCTTTTCTCGATCATCGTCTCGCGCTCGCCGGCGCCCATCAGTCCCT
This sequence comes from Lysobacterales bacterium, assembly GCA_002722315.1. GTDB lineage: Bacteria > Pseudomonadota > Gammaproteobacteria > Xanthomonadales > Wenzhouxiangellaceae. Next base: position 39,120 of record PBLG01000003.1, read on the forward strand.
GCTCGGCGTTGTGCCGGAGCAGGTCGGCGACCGGGCGGCCGACCTGGATCAGTTCGACCGGGTAGTCGAAAAGGTCGAGATACGGCTGGTTCCAGGCCACCAGGCGCATTTCGGAATCCACCACGCAGATGCCCTGGCTCATGTTTTCCAGCGCACCGGAGAGCACTTCGCGGCTGAAGCGCGCCTGCTCGGAGGCCTGGCCGACCAGGTCGGCGACGGTTTCCAGCGGGGCCGGCGCCCGGCGGCGCGCGGCGTCCAGCAACAGCCGGGCCGAAGCCGCCCCGACCACGGCGGCAAGCTCATGCTCCACGCCGGCCTCGAGATCGCTGTCCTCGCGCGACCGGTCGAACAGCATGGCGATTCGATCGCTCGGCAGGAACCGGTCGGCCAGGCGACGCAGCACTTTGGGTTCCAGCCGCTGGGCCTCGATCGCCGATGCGCCCGGCCGCAATCCGGTCCGCTGCCCGAGGCCGATCAGCGCGACGTTGGCAACGAGGCTGGCAAGCACCGCCCTGGGAAGGCTTTCCAGCGCACCCAGGCCCAGCAGGTCGCTCGGCGTCAGCCAGCCGATCCCGAACGGGCCTTGCAAGATCCAGCCAGGCTGAGAATCGTGTGCGATCAGCAGCGGCAGAAGCAGCACGTAGGCCCAGACCAGTACACCGCCAAGCAGCCCGGCCAGCAATGCACGCGGTTTCAGACCGGGACGGTAAACGGCCAGTATTACCGCCGGCGCCAGCTGGGCCAACCCGGAAAACGAAACCGCGCCGATGTCGGCCAGCGCCTCGGCGGTGCCGGCCAGCCGGCTGTAGGCGTAGGCCAGTAACAGCACCAGCACGATACCCAGCCTGCGCTGCACGCGCACCGCGATGCCCAGTTCCCCGGCGGAAGAAGCGCGGCGGCTGACCAGCAGCGGCGTGAGCCAGTGGTTGCCGATCATGATCGACAGCGTCAGGCTGGCCAGAATGACCATGCCGGTGGCCGCGCTCAAGCCGCCCAGGAAGGCGAACAGCGCCAGGCCGGAATTGCCCTCCGACAGCGGCAGCATCAACACGTAGAGATCCGGGGGCACGGCCTGCCCGCCCAGCAGCGCCTCGCCGGCGCGCGCCAGCGGGAGGATCGGCAGACCGATCAGCACCAGGAACAGCGGAAACAGCCAGCGCGCGGTGCGGATATGCGCTCCGTCGCGGCATTCGACCACGCCGATGTGGAACTGGTGCGGCAGCGTGAACATCGCCAGCGCGCCCAGCAGCGTCAGCGTGATGAACGTCCCCATCGAACCGAACGGCTGGGCGGGCGTGGACGCGGCCCAGTCGCCCGGTCCGTCATACAGGCCGAACAGCACGAACAGGCCCAGCGCCAGCATCGCGCCGAGCTTGAACAGCGATTCGAACGCCATCGCCAGCACCAGCCCGCGGTTGTTCTCGACCGCCGACGCCCTTCGGGTGCCGAAGAGCACCGCGAACAGCGCCATGAATACCGCGATGTAGAACGCCAGGTCCTGCCAGGCGGCAAGCCCCGATGCATCGCTGGACACGCCGGCCAGCGCACCGAAGCTCATCGCCACGGCCTTGAGCTGCAACGAGATGTAGGGGACGATGCCGAGCACCGCCACGGTGGTCACCACCGCGGCCAGCATCGACGACTTGCCGAAGCGGCTTGCGATGAAGTCGGCGATGCTGGTGGAATTCTGCTGCTTGCTCAGTTCGACCAGGCGCATCAGGAAGCGCCAGCCGAACAGGAAGATCAGGATGGTGCCGACGAAGGTCGGCGGCACCGGCCAGCCCGAGCGCACCGCTTGCGTTGTGGTGCCGTAAAAGGTCCAGGCGGTGCAATAGACGGCCAGCGAAAGCGAATAGACCACCGGCCAGTAGCGCCTGAACCGCTCAGGGGAACGCTCGCCGGCCAGCGCGGCGGCAAACAGCAGGCCCAGCCAGACCAGTCCGGCCAGGGCCAGGATGCTTCCGGGAAGCTGGGTCATGCCTTCACCGGTATCGGTCTGTCGATAGGGTTCATGCCGGCGAGCTTACTAGTCCAACCGAAAAAAAGAAAAGGGCCGACCGCGAGGCCGGCCCGAATGGAGGGCACAGTGTTGCTCACGGGCCGTAAGGCGAGGTTTACCGGGCCCGGGGTAAAAAGGACCGGCGAAGGCGCCGGTCCAACGGGCAACGGGAGAATCGCAGCCCGAGTCTTCGAACTTCTAGAAATTGACCCGTGCCGTAAACGTCACGGTGCGCGGGTCGCCGTAGAACGCGTTGAGCACGCCTTCGAGCCCGAGCGTCGGAACGGTGCCGTTGGCGGCCGTGAAGTTGTAACCGGAGACCTTGTATTCCTTGTCTGCCAGGTTGCGACCGTAAAGTCCGAGTTCGTACTTGCCGTCGAGGCGCTTCCACACGATGCTGGCGTCGTACAGCGAGTAGGAACCTTCGTCCAGGAACCCGGAGGGAATCTCGAACTGGTTGGTTTCGGTGCGGAACGACCAGGCGCCGATGAGCGACAACGTGCCGGCATTGCCTAGCAGCGCAAGCGGCCGGTCGTACTGCATGTTCATGTGCACGGTCGTCTCCGGCGTGTTCTGGAACACGCGCTCATCGGAAACGTCTTCGAGCGCCGTGGAGCCGGTCGCCGGGTCGGTGACCTGGGCGATGAACTCGTTGTATTCGGCATCGATCAGACCCAGCGCCAGCCCGAGGCTCAGGCTGTCGCCTGCGACCGCCATGTCGTAGCCCAGCATCGCGCTGGCCTCGAATTCGAGGCCCTTCACCGTGGCCTCGCCGGCATTGGTGGTCACGCCGGCGAACGTGTCGGAAATGCCGTCGCCATCGGTATCCACGCCGACCGAGCCCGGCACCTGGATATCAGTGTAGTCGCTGTAGAAGACCGCCAGGCTGGTGGAAATCCGATTATCGGCGAAGCTCGACTTGACGCCGGCTTCAAAGGTATCGACGAATTCGGGCTCGAACTTCATGAATTCGAACACTTCGTCGTCGCTCACGGTGCCGTCGCCGTTGAAATCCGGCGCTGCGGTCGTCAGGCCGCGCGGATCGAAGCCGCCGCCCTTGAAGCCCTGGCTGTAGGAGACATAAATGTTCTGCGTATCCACGGGCTGCCAGGCCAGGCTGATCCGCGGGGTGAAATCGGTGAATTCCTCGCTGCCCTGGAAGTCCGAAGTCGTCTGGATTGGAATCCCGGCACCCCCCAGCTGCGGCGAATTGCCGCCGATGAAGTTCCGGCGCAGGACGCTCGAGCTCCGCTCGTCGCTGGTGTATCGGCCGCCGATCGAAAGCTCCAGACCGGTATCCAGGCCGAAGTACGCCGCAAGGTCGAAGCTGACGTCGGCAAACACCGACCAGGATTCGGTGTCCACGTCGCCTTCGGTCTGTGCGGTGAGTCCCGGAAGCCCGATCAGGTCGCCGGTGGTCGCCAGCACGACGTCGAACACGTTGAAGGCGTTTGCGTCGATGTAGTAGAAGCCGGCGATACCGCTGATTCGATCACCGGTGTAGGCCAGCTGGAATTCCTGGGTGAACTGTTCGTTCTCGTAGATCGCCGGCACGTCGACGTCCTGTGCCGGGAGCGCCTCGAAATCGATCTGCGTGAAGTTGTCGTCTTCGCGATAGGCGGTGATCGACTTGAACTGGAGATCGGGCGAGATATCGTATTCCAGCAGCAGGCTGGTGCCGAACTGTTCGGAATTGTTGGGGCCCTGGATGCCGGAACGGGAATCGAACACGTCGTCGAGCACAGGTGCGCCCGAAAACAGGCCCGGAATCAGGCGATGACCGGCCCTCGGGTTGGAGTCGTCTTCCACGTAGTCGGCCGTGACCCGCGCGAAGAACCGGTCGGTCGGCGTCCATTCGGCGCTGCCGCGGAAAGCCAGCAGTTCCTTGTTGTAGTTGTCTTCGCCGAGATTGCGATTGGTGCCGAAGCCGTCGCGGTTGAACGTGGCCGCGCTGGCGCCGATGGCAAAGGTATCGCCGATCGGCGTCTCGGCGGAGACAATGAAATCGGCCTGGTTGTAGCTGCCGTAGGAGCCCTCGATGGACACCGCCGGCTCGTTGCCCAGCCGCTTGGTCACGTACTTGACCGCGCCGCCGATGGTGTTTCGTCCGTACAGCGTGCCCTGGGGTCCGCGCAGCACTTCGATCCGCTCCACGTCATAGACTTCCAGCAGCGCGCCCTGCGGCCGGTTCAGGTAGACGTCGTCGATGTAGATGCCGACGCCCGCCTCGAAGCCGGCAACCGGATCCTGCTGACCGACGCCGCGGATGAATGCCGTCAATGTGTTATTGGTGCCGCGCGAGGTTTCGATGGTGGCGTTCGGTACCACCCGGTTGAGAAAGGTGATGTCCTGGGCACCGAAATCCTCGAGCTTGGCGCCGCTGATCGCGGTGACCGAGATCGGCACGTCCTGCAAGTCTTCATCCCGTCGCCGCGCGGTAACGACCATCCGGTCCAGGCCCGCTTCCTGCGCGTCCTGGCCGTCGCCATTCTCCGTCTCTGCGCTGTCCTGCGCATGCGCGGCCGCGAAACCGATGCACAGACCGGAGATCAGTGCCATTCGAATCGCGCGCCCGAGCCGCGTGCGCTTGTAAGTTGTTGTTGTCGAATCGATCATGCTGAAACCTCGCCTGCTGCTTGAATTGAATGAATCCTGCTTGAACTGAATGCGTCGCTCCCGGCGGGCCGGGCAGGTCAATGGCGAGTCTATAAGCGCAGGGGAGAGGAAAAATACTGTACCAAGGTACAAGCCGACCATATCCGGACTGATTCGGGGTGCGGCGCTTGTACCTTGGTACAGTTCCACCGCGCGCGCAGTCCGAGCACCATGGCCTTCGCCGGGTTTGCGCAACGGCGATGCGATTCGAACCATGGATGGTTGAAGAATGTTGAGCCTGATCGGGCTGCTGGGCGGCCTTGCACTGTTGATTGTCCTGACCATGCGCGGCATGAGCCTGTTCGTGGCCACGCCGCTGTGCGCGCTGCTGGTGGCGCTGACCAGCGACATCGCGCTGCTGCCGCCGCTGGCCGAAGGCGAGCAGGTCAACCTGATCACCCAGTACATGAACGGCTTCACCGGCTTCATCGCCTCGTGGTTCTTCATCTTCCTGCTCGGCTCGCTGTTCGGCAAGATGATGGAGTCGTCCGGCGGCGCCGAGAGCGTGGCGCACTGGATCATCAACCGGCTGGGCAACGCCAGGGCCGCGCTTGCCGTGGTCATCGCCTGCGCCGTGCTCACCTACGGCGGGGTCAGCCTGTTCGTGGTGGCGTTCTCGGTCTACCCGATGGCGCTGGCGCTGTTTCGCGACGCCGACCTCCCGCGTCGGTTCATTCCGGCGACCATGGCGTTCGGCTCGGTCACGTTCACGATGACCTCGGCCGGCTCGCCGGAGATCCAGAACTGGATCCCGATCGAGTTCCTGGGCACCAGCCCGCTGGCCGCGTGGCAGGCCAGCCTGATCGTGGCGATCTTCATGGCCACCACCGGATACTTCTGGCTCAAGTGGATGCTCGATCGGGCCGTGGCGCGCGGGGAGAACTTCGACGAGCGCGAGTTCGATCCCGACAGCGGCCGCGGCGACCTGCCCCATCCTGCGTTGTCGGCGCTGCCGCTGCTGGTGGTACTCGCGGTCTCGTTCACCACCCACGACATGCTAGGAACGTCAGCGCTGATCATCGCGCTGCTGGCCGGCTGCATCGCCGCGGCCGCGATCAACACCAACCACCTGCATTCGCCCGGCCGGGCGCTGACCGAAGGCGGCACCGGCGCGCTGATCGCAATCGGTAACACCGCGGCCGTGGTCGGCTTCGGTACCGTGGCCAAGGCCGCGCCGGCCTTCGATGCGGCCGTGGTCTGGGTCACGGGGCTGCCGGGGAATGGCCTGGTGTCGGCCGCCATCGCCGTCTCGGCCATCGCGGCGATGACCGGCTCGCCCTCCGGTGGCCAGGCGATCGCGCTGCCGATTCTCGGGCCGCACTACATCGACCAGGGCGTGGACCCGGATCAGCTGCACCGCGTGGTCGCCATCTCGTCGGGCGCGCTGGACTCGCTGCCGCACAATGGCTACGTCGTCACCACCATCCGCGCGATCTGCGGTGAATCCCATGCTGCCGCGTACCCGGCCATGGGGGCGCTCACCGTGCTGGTGCCGGTAGCCGGTCTGCTACTGTGCCTGGGATTGTTCGCGATCGGGCTGTAAACGCAGCGGTAACAATCGCCGCAGCAACGGCGGCCACGGACGGTCCTCGACAAGCTTCCCGGTTTCTCAGGCTTCGTGCGCGTCCCGGCCTACCAGCCTATCCCGTCCGGCGCGCTTTGCCGCCAGCAGCCGGGCATCGGCGCGCTCGAAAGCATCCGACAGGCGCTCGTCGGCGCCGATCTCCACCGCGCTGAAGCTCCCGCTCAAGGTGGCGCGATCGCCCACCTCGATGCCGTGGAGATCGCGACGCAGCCGCTCGGCGGTTTCGAGGGCCAGGTTCATCCCGCTGCCCACCAGCAGCACCATGAATTCGTCGCCGCCGAAACGGCCGATCAGGTCTTCGCCTCTAAGACTCGCCCGGACGGTGCGCGCCACGGCAACGAGCGCCCGGTCGCCGGCGGTATGCCCGTACTCGTCGTTGATGCGCTTGAAGTGATCGATATCGAAAAGCACCAGCGATACCGGCAGATCCCGCCGCCGCGCCCGACCCAGCTCGAACTGCGCCCGCTGGAAGAAATGCCGACGGCTGTCGACGCCGGTCAGGGGATCGGCGTCGACCAGGTTCCGCAGGCGCCGGTTCTGGTCGATGAGCACCGGCACGGACAAGCCGAAGTAACTGCTCGCGGCAATGACGATGACGGCGAACTGGTAAGCCATGGCCTGGTCCATCAGGCCGAGGACGTCGACCAGCACCGCGGCCGCCACGCTGAACGCGGCGACGCTCGCGGCGACCCGCAACGCGCTCTCCGTGTAGGTGATCCACATTTGCGGCAGGATGAGAAAGAACACCGCGAACGCCAGCAGTTCGGAACGCCCGAATTGCGCCGTGACGAGCATCAGCAGCGCCAGCAACACAATGACCAGGGCGACCTTGCCCAGCCAGAACGAGGCCGGAGAATCGGTGCGCAGCAGGCCGAGTTCGCGCAGTCGATCGCCGGCCGCTGAATTGCCCCTCACCAGCAGGCCTGCAAACAAAGGACCCAACACGATCGCACCGGCCATGTCGCCGATCCACCACGGAATCCAGGTCTCGTTGATGCTGCCGGCTTCCAGGGTGCCGGCCACGGCCAGCGCCCGCGTGCCCAGCAGTGATGCCGCCAGGGCAGAAAGCGTGGCCAACATCAGAAAAGCGATGATCAACGTCGGCAGACGCTCGCCGCTTCCGCGGACGAACAGCCGACGCAGGGCCGCGGCCCCGGCCCAGTAAGCACCGACGTGCGCCAGGCTGAACAACGTACCCGCCGCCAGGGTCTGGGTCCACGGCTGTGACACACCGTATAACGCGTTGCTCCAGAACGTCACGACGATGCCGCAGGCCAGCAAGACCGGCAATGGACGAAAACCCAGCACGAGGAATGCGGCAAACGAAAGTCCGGCAGGCGGAAACCAGATGCTCGCGTGCGGCGCATATTCCATCAGCGCCGACAGGCGCCAGAGCACCAGCCAGGCTGCGCCAAGCACCAGCGGCTGGCCGAGCCAGGCCGCCAGCGTCCCGCCGAACAATCCCGGATACTTGTCGCCGGTTCGTTCCAATGCTGTCCCGTTGATGAAAGTGATCGAAGTGAATGCAGTCGACCCGCCGGGCGCAGTCGATCGCCACCGGAGCCTGTTTGGATGATATCAGCCCCGCTCCGGGAGCGACCACGGCATGACAGGGTCGCGGTCTTGCGTATCATCACCCCATGAACATCCGTGCCGCGCGCCCTGGAGGCCAGCCATGACCCCGGACCTGATGGCCTTGCTGCTGATCATGGCCGTGACCTTCGGCTTGTTCGTCAGCAACCGTTTCCGGCTCGACCTGGTGGCGGTCACCGCGCTTCTGGCGCTTTTCGCGACCGGTCTTGTGGACACCGACGAAGCGCTGGCCGGCTTCTCGCACCCGCTGGTCATCATGATTGCCGGCCTTTTCGTTGTCGGCGGCGCCTTGTTCCGCACCGGCGTGGCCGACGCGATGGGCCGCTGGCTCGAGCGCACTGCGGGCGCCGGCATCCGGTCGATGATGGTTTCGGTAATGCTGGTCGCGGCATTGCTTTCGGCCTTCATCAGTTCCACCGGCACCGTCGCGGTGCTGATCCCGGTGGTCATGGCGCTGGCCCATGCGCGCAATGTCAACCCGTCGAAGCTGATGATTCCGCTGGCCTTCGGCAGCCTGTTCGGCGAGATGCTGACACTGATCGGCACGCCGCCCAACCTGATCGTCAGCGCCGCCCGAGCCGACACCGGCGCCGGGCCGTTCGGTTTCTTCGATTTCACGCTGCCGGGGCTTTTCATGCTGGGCGTCGGCCTCGCGTTCTTCGGCCTGCTCGGGCACCGGCTTGTACCCGACCGCGGCGACCGGAATCGGCCGTCCGGGGGCGCGGACGAGCGCGAGTTGGCCGATGAGTACCGACTCACCGATCACCTGGTGCGCGTGGCCGTCCCGGACGAGTCGCCGCTACGCGGACTGAGTCTGATCGATTCGGCCCTGCGCACACGCTACCGGGTCACCGCGTTGGCCATCAGCAGCCGAACGGCGCGCGGCAGGCAGACGCGCCGGGCCGAGTCCGGCAGCGTGATCCGCAGCGGCGACGAGCTGGTGATTGCCGGTGAAACCGACGCGATCGATCAGCTGTGCAAATCGCTCGGGCTCGAACGCCTCGACGAACATCCCGAGCTGCCGACCTCGGTTCATCTCCTCGAGGCCGTGATCCCGCCGCGATCGCGTTTCTCGGGCAAGACCCTGCGCGAGCTCAGGCTGCATTCCGGCGCCGGCGTCACCGTGCTGGCGCATCGGCCGATACGCAGCGAACCGATCGCGCCGCCAGACCTGGACCGGCCGCTGGAAGTCGGCGACGCGGTGTTGGTAACCGGGCGCGTGCCTGCCCTGCAGCGAGTGGCCGAGAACGCACGCGACCTGGTGCTGCTGGGCGGCGACCTTTCGCTGCGCACCCGGCGCACGGCCAGGGCACCGGCGGCGATCGTGATCATGCTGCTCATGCTCGCAACCATGACGCTCGGGCTGGTGCCGAACGTGATCGCGGTCCTGGCGGCCGCGGTCGCGATGCTGTTCAGTCGTTGCCTGACGGTCGAGGAAGCCTTCGGCGGCATCAACTGGGAAAGCGTCATCCTGATCGCCGCGATTCTGCCCATGGCCACCGCGCTGGAAAATACCGGCGGCATGGCGCTGGCGGCCAGCGCGCTGTTCGAACTGGCACAGGGATATGGACCCCACGCGCTGATCGTCGCGATATTCGTTCTGACCTCGGGCCTGAGCCAGCTGGTTTCCAACACCGCCACCACGGTGCTGGCCGCGCCGATCGCGCTGAGCGCGGCCACCGCCATGGGCATCGACCCCGACGCCGTTCTGATCACGGTTGCCATCGCCGCATCGACCGCGTTCGCCACACCGGTAGCCTCGCCGGTCAATACGCTGGTCTACAATCCCGGCGACTACCGGTTCTCCGACTTCGCCCGCGTCGGTATCCCGCTGCAGCTGCTGGTTCTCGTCGCCACGCTCATCGTCGTGCCGCTGTTCTTTCCGTTCTGAATACGGTCAAAGGCCGTCGCGCTGCTCGACCTGCCGGTTGCGCGCCAGAATGAGCTTGTAGGCAACGTAATACTTGTAGATATTGCGAACGTAGTCGACCGTCTCGCGACCGATGCGGCGCGCCGCGATCACTTCCACGTGGTCGAACCAGCGGTTCGGGTCCAGCCCCTCGGTACGGGCCTCGGTCCTGAGCTCGCGGACCCGGCGCGGACCGGCGTTGTACGATGCCAGCGCCAGCAGAAGCCTGTCTTCTTCGGCGATTTCGGGCTCGTCGTAGTAACGGTCGATCATGAACCTGACGTACTTGGCCGCGGCATGGATGTTGTTGCCCAGCTCCGTGACGTCGCCGACGTCCATTTCGGCGCCGGTGGACGGCAGCAACTGCATGACGCCGACCGCACCGGCCGGCGAGCGCACGGAGTGATCCAGCCTGGATTCCTGGTAGCCCTGCGCTGTCATCAGCAGCCAGTCCAGGTCGTAGCGGCCGGCATACTCGCGAAAAAGGTCGGCGAGTTGCCTGAAACGCGCCAGTTCCTCCTCGGCCGCAGGATTGCTGACCCAGCGCGTGTCCTCGAGAAAACGCTGGAACTGGATGTTGCCGAACAAAGTGCCGGCCCGGTGGGTTTCCAGGAACTCGTCCAGTTCGGCCTTCAGCGCCCGGCTCTCCGGGCGAACCGCGAAAGCGATGTCCGCGCCGCTTCTCAGCGTAATGTCCTGGTGCACCTTCAATTCCGGAAGCACCTGCGACCAGAACCCGGCCAGGTACTCGTCGGCCACGGCGTAGTCGGCCACCCCCGCGTTGACCATCTCCAGCACGTCGCCGACCTCGAAATGACCCGGCGCCAATTCCAGCTGCATCGGCTTCAGCCCATTGTCAACGAGCACGCCGTTGGCCCGTTGCAGGCTATCGAAATAGCTGGAATCTCTACGCACCAGCACGCTCCGGCCGGCCATGTCGGCCAAATCTTCCACGCTCTCGGCGCTGCTACCGGAGACCAGCAATTCCCGCACGTTTCGCGCCAGCGGCTCGGTGAACAGCACCGACTCGGCGCGTTCGGGCGTGACCGTCAGGTCGGCCGCGATCAGGTCACCGCGTCCGGCCAACAGCCACGGAATCAGACGATCGCGCGTCACGGGCACCAGTACCACCGACACTTTCAGCAGACCGCTGTCGAGCTTGTCGTTGATCTGTTCTTCGAACGCGCGCATGAAGGCGTGGCTGAGGCCGCGCTGGTTGCCCTCGCGATCGAGAAAATAGAATGTCCTGCTGTAAGGTACCAGCGCGCGGATTGTGCGTCGCTCGATCATGACCGGCAAATCGCCACCTGCGCGGTCGGTCACGCCGATCGGGCTGCCGGCCAGCGGATCCCGACCGCTGCCGGTCGTCTGCTCCGAGATTGCTGGCGCGGTATCGTCGGCTGAATCGCTGCACGCAACAATCCCGGCCAGCAGGACCGGGGCAAGGACAAGGCGGAAAGCGTTCATGGCATCTCCCTGTTGCGGTCGGTCGACCGCGACGAATATGACGTCAGGGTATCAGCGACGGCGTCAACGACCGCGGACCGTTCTGCATTCGGTTCGGAAACGAGCGGTCTCAGCCTCGATGCCGTGATTCCAGCGTGCGACAGACTTCTTCCAGCGAAACGTCGCTGGCGGCCAGCGTCACCAGCAGGTGATAAAGCAGGTCGGCCGATTCTTCGACAAGCTCATCGTGGTCACCGGCGACGGCGGCCAGTGCCACTTCAACCCCTTCTTCCCCGACCTTCTGGGCACATCGCTTGACGCCCTCGGACAACAGGCGGGCGGTATAGCTGGATTCGGGATCGGCGCCGACGCGCGACTCGACAATGCGCTCGAGCCGGGCCAGGAAGCCCGCCGACGGGTGAACCTCGTCGCCCCAGCACGTATCGGTGCCCAGGTGGCAGGTGGGACCGTGGGGAATGGCCTGAACGAGCAGCGTATCGCCGTCGCAGTCTGCCTGTATTTCGGCAAGCTCCAGCTTATTGCCCGATGTCTCGCCCTTGGTCCACAACCGCTGCTTGCTCCTGGAAAAAAAGGTGACGTGACCGGTGGCCCGCGTCTTTTCCAGCGCTTCGCGATTCATGTAGCCCAGCATCAGCACCCGGCCGGTGCCGGCGTCCTGCACCACCGCCGGCATCAACCCGTCGACCTTGTGCCAGTCGAGATTTTCAAGATTGCTCATATCGTTTCTCTTCAAATTTGTCGTGTCGACCCGGCCATCTTCATCATTCCCCGCTGTCATGCACCATTCAATGCACCGCCGCAGCTCGAGCCCTGGCCCGCCGTGCAGCCGTAACAGTGATCGGCAACGGCGATGCCGCGCGGCACTTCGTCCAGCTTCAGCAGGTCGGCCAGGTGCGTGTGCTCTTCAGCATTGCCCAGTGGCAGTCCCAGCATCTGGTTGAAATCGCAGTCGTAGACGTAGCCCCGGTAATCCACGCTGACCAGGTCGCGGCACATCACGCCATTGAGGTTCTCGCGCCGGTAGCTGTTCTTGAGCAGCGTCATGTAGTCGTCGACCTGCCCCTTGGCCAGCAACACCGCACCGAAGCGCTTGATCGGCATGTTGGCGATCGTGTACAGGTTGTTGAAGACGATGCCGAACTCGGCAGCCAGCAGACGCCGGTAATCGGCAGCAAGGGCTTCCTGCGGCGGCGGCAGGCTGGCGCCGACCGGGTTGTAGACGAGGTTGAGCACCAGGCCCGTATCCGGCTTGCCGTAGCCGTATTCATTCAGGGTCTGAAGCGCGCTGATAGAGGCCTCGAAGACGCCATTGCCGCGCTGGGCGTCCACGTTCTCCTTCGAATGGCACGGCAGCGATGCGATGGTCTCGACACGATGCTCGGCCAGGAAGGGCGCGACCCAGTCGTAGCCGGGCTCTTCCATGATGGTCGGGTTCAGCCGGTCCATCACGTGCACGCCGCGCGCGCGCGCCTCGCCGACCAGCCAGCGGAACTCGGGGTTCATTTCGGGCGAACCGCCGGTCACGTCCAGCGTGCCGATACCGAAGTGATCGATCACTGCCAGCGCCTGTGCCATGGTCGCGCGATCCATCAGTTCGGTGCGGTTCGGGCCGGCGTTGACGTGGCAGTGCGTGCAGGCGATGTTGCACAGATAGCCGAGGTTCATCTGGAGCGTATCCAGCGATCGTCTTCGAATCGCGGGAAAGTCGGATTTTTCGAGCAGGGGCCAACTGTTTCTCATTTCGGTATACCGGGTAGAGCCATCCGCATCATTGCACAGGGGCCGTGGATTCGGCCTGCAGGCGCGTTTCGATACCGTTGGCGCTCAGCCACGCCTTGAGCGCCGGAATCGGAATCCGGCCGGAGTGAAATACCGTGGCGGCCAGCGCGCCGTCGACGTCTGCGCGCCGGAACACCTCGAGAAAGTGCTCGCGCGCGCCGGCGCCGCCCGAGGCGATCAACGGCACGTCGCAAATGGTCCGCATCTCGGCAAGCTGGTCGATGTCGTAGCCGTCTTGCACGCCGTCGGCGTCCATGCAGTTGAGCACGATCTCGCCTGCGCCGAGCCGCTGGACCTGTTCGACCCAGGCGCGGGTATCGAGATCGGGATCGATCATGTTGTCCGGGTCGCCGGTGTTGGCGCGCAGCCTGTAACAGCCTTTGCCATTGACGACCTCCCGCATCGAGTCGATGCCGATGACCACGCACTGGCTGCCGAAAGTGTCGGCCAGCTCGCGCACCAGCTGCGGTCGCTTCAATGCCGGGCTGTTGACCGATATCTTGTCGGCACCGGCGTGAAGCACGGCGCGCGCACGGTCTACGTCGCGAATGCCGCCGGCGACGGCGAACGGGATGTCGATCTCGGCGGCAACCCGCTCCACCCATTCGACCTCGACGCTGCGCTGCTCCGGACTCGCGGTGATGTCGTAGAACACGAGCTCGTCGGCGCCCTGGTCGCGGTAGGCCCGCGCGCGCTCGATGATGTCGCCCATGTCGACGTGGTCGCGGAACTTCACGCCCTTGACCACTCGGCCTGCACGAACATCCAGGCATGGGATGATACGAACGGCAACCATTACCGGCCGACCTCGGCCGCTCGACCGTCCTGGAAACGGCCGATGGCATCCATGGAGACACGGCCCTCGAGCAACGCGCGCCCGACGATGCAGCCGTGCACGCCGGTAGCGGCCACCGCCTCGATATCGCCCTCGGAGCCGATTCCACCCGAGGCCTGGACCTTGAGCGCCGGGAATCGTTCTTGCAGTTCCTCGTACAACTCGACGCCGGCGCCGCTCAGCATGCCGTCGCGCTCGATATCGGTGCACAGCAGATGCTCCAGGCCGGCGCCGGTCAGGTGCTCGAGCAGCTCGAACAGATCCTGCCCGCCGGGCTCGGTCCATCCTGCCGCCTGCGGCATCCAGCGGCCGCCGGCGTCGCGCTTGACGTCCAGGCCCGCGACGAGGCGCTCGGCGCCGAACGACTCGATCCAATCGCACACGGCTTGAGGATCGCGCACGCACACGCTGCCGATGACGACCCGGGCCGCCCCGGCATCCAGGCGTGCCTGGACATCGGCCTCGCCGCGCACGCCGCCGCCGGTCTGCACCGGAACATCCAGCGCGCGGCAGACCTCTCCGATCAGTTCGAGGTTGCCGTCTCCGCCGTCCAGGGCCGAATCGAGATCGACGATGTGGATCAGTCCGGCGTCGGCGTCCCGGTACAGGCGGGCCTGTTCGAGCGCAGATTCGTCATAGCGCGTCTCGCGCGCGTAGTCGCCCTGCTGCAGGCGAACGACGCGGCCGTGGCGAAGATCAATGGCGGGTATCAGTATCATGCGAATGCCTGCGTAGTGACCGGAATGGAAAACAAGCGTGAACCACGAAGGCCACGAAGAACACGAAGGATAAACAACACACTCTGATTGTTGAACGCGAACTGACAGGTCCCGAAGCCCGACGATGCACCCGTGCAAAACTTGAAATCGAATCGGCCGATTTTCCGGTTGTTCTTTTCGAATTTCTTCGTGTTCTTCGTGCCCTTCGTGGCTATCCGCCTTTCAATAATCACTTTCAACCCTCCAGGAAATTCCGCAACAGCCGGGCGCCGGCGGCGGCCGATTTTTCGGGGTGGAACTGGCACGCGGCGAAGTTGCCACGGCGCACGATCGCGGCGAACTCTCGGCCGTGCTCGCTGGTGGCCACGGCCGAACCGGCGGGTGCGGCATAGCTGTGGACGAAATAGAACCATTCGTGGCCGTCCAGGCCCCGGGCCAGCGGGTCGTCGGCCTTCCACGCGAGCCGGTTCCAGCCCATGTGCGGCAGGCGCAGTCCCGGCTCGGCGGGCAATCGGGCCACGCGGCCGGGTATCAGCCCCAGGCACGGCGTATCGCCTTCTTCCGACGATTCGAACATCAGCTGCAGGCCGAGACAGACGCCCAACACCGGCTGGGTCAGCCCGCGGATCACGTCGACCAGCCCGTGTTCGCGCAACGCATTCATCGACCATGCCGCGGCGCCCACGCCGGGCAGGATGACGCGGCTTGCGCCCCGGACCTCGTCGACGTCGCGCGTCAGCACGCTTTCGGCGCCCAGTCGGTTCAACGCCTGCACCACCGACCCCAGGTTCGCCCCGCCTGAGTTGATCACCGCGATGGTCATCGCTCTCTCGCCACTTGATCGAACGGCAAAAGCAAAGGCTCAGGACAGCTCTCGCTAAGGCGCAAAGGCGCCAAGGAAAAGCGAGTCAAAGGCGTTTTCTCGCAGAGACGCAGAGACGCGGAGAAAGGCAAAGTCAAAGGCTGAAATTCAGGACAGCTCTCGCGAAGGCGCAAAGGCGCGAAGGAAAGGCACGTCAAAGGCGTCCTCTCGCAGAGGCGCGGAGACGCAGAGAAAGGCAAGGGCAAAAGCTTGAACAGGTTTTGTAGCCCGGACAAGCGCGTAGCGCGCATCCGGGAACGCGGGCTGGATCGTCTGCTGACCCCGGGTGCGCTTTGCTTACCCGGGCTACGGGGTTGAGTTTTGTTCGATTTCCTTAGCGCCTTTGCGTCCAGGAGGCGAGCATCTTCCAATTTTGACTTTCTCTGCGTCTCTGCGTCTCTGCGAGAGCACGCTTTTACTTTTTTAGCTTTCCTTGGCGCCTTCGCGGCTTCGCGAGAGCTGTCTTGAGTTCTTGCCTTTGCTTTTGGCTGGCAGCAGACGGACGCCTGAACAGCAAGAATATCGGCCATCACAGCATCCCCTTGGTCGACGGGGTGCCGCCCTCGCCTTTCGCCAGCGCCGGGCGCAGGGCGCGGCCGACGCCCTTGAAGCAGGCCTCGACCAGGTGATGCGTGTTGTCGCCGACCAGCGTGATGTGGATTGCGCAGCGCAGCTTCTGCGCCAGCGAGGCGAAGAAGTGGCCGACCATCTCGGTGTGCAGCCCGCCCACCGATTCGCGCGGGAACTCACCGTGGAGTTCGAACACCGGGCGGCCGGAAAGATCTATCGCGACGTTGGCCAGCGATTCGTCCATCGGCAACGTGAACCCGTAGCGCCCGATGCCGCGACGGTCGCCCAGCGCGCGATCCAGCGCTTCGCCCAGCGCCAGCGCGCAGTCCTCGACGGTGTGGTGCTCGTCGATATGCAGGTCGCCCTCGCATTTCAGTTCCAGCGAGAAGCCGCCGTGCGCGGCCAGCTGGTCGAGCATGTGGTCGAAAAAGCCGATGCCGGTGTGGTTGCCTATGGGCTTGTCGGCGTCGAGGTTGACCGAAACCGAAATGGCCGTCTCGTTGGTCCTGCGTTCGACACGCGCCGTCCGCGGCTGGTCGAGCAGGCGGCCGGCAACCTCGGACCAGGCCATCCCGTCGGGTCCGACGCGCAGACCCGCCAGGCCCATATTGGTCGCCAGCTGCATATCGGTTTCGCGATCCCCGATCACGGCCGAGCGTTCGCGGTCCATGTCGGGATCGCGCAGGTACTCCAGCAGCATACCGACACCGGGTTTTCGGTTCGGGCTGTTGTCTTCGGGCAGGCTGGGGTCGATGTGTTCGGCGTCGAACTCGATGCCCTGGGAACCCAGGATCTGCTGCAGCAGTTCGTGCGGGCCGCGGAAATGTTCCTCGGGGAACGAGGCAGTGCCCAGTCCGTCCTGGTTGCTGACCATGACGAAACGGTAGCCGGCTTGCTTCAGCCTGAGCAGCGCCGGAATCACGCCCGGCATCAGACGGAATTTTTCCAGCGAGTCGACCTGCTCGTCTTCCGGCTCCTCGATCAGGCAGCCGTCTCGGTCGATGAACAGGATCTTTCGATAGGTCATGAATTCCACTCTTGCATGAAGCCGATCAGGGCGTTGTTCTCTTCCGGCGTGCCGATCGTGATGCGCACGCAGTCGGCCAGGCCCGGTTGCGCCGACTGGTCGCGCAGGCGAATGCCGGCGGCAGCGGCGTCGCGCACCAGTCGCGGTCCGTCGGCGGCACGCACCAGCACGAAGTTGGCCGCGCCCGGCCAGACCTTGACGATCCCGGGGCTGTCGGCCAGCACCCCGGTCACGCGATCGCGCTCGGCGGCCAGCATCGCCAGCTGTCGGCGTTCGGTGGCCAGGGAATCTTCGTTCAGCACCTGCAGGGCGATGGACACGGTGGGCGTGGGCAGCGGGTAAGGCGCAATGATCCGCCTTAGAAGGTCGATGACCACCGGGTCGGCGATGACCGCGCCCAGCCGACAGCCGGCCAGTGCGTGAGCCTTGGACAGCGTACGCAGCAGCACCAGGTTCGGGTGCTCGGCCAGCAGCCGAATCATCGATGTCTCCGGCGCGAATTCCACGTAGGCCTCGTCGACCACGACCAGGCCGGTTCCTTGCTGCGCGGTGGCCAGTGCGGCGACCGTCTCGACCGAAATGGTGTTACCCGTCGGGTTGTTCGGCGAGCACAGGAACGCGATCCTGCAGCCGTCGGCCTTGTCGACCAGGTCGGCGGGCAGGTCGAAGCCGTCGCCGGTGGCGACCAGCGGGGCCTGCGCCACCCCGGCCCCCTGGACCTGCGCCGACAGCGCGTACATTCCGAAGCACGGCGGGCAGATCAGCACGCGATCGATCCCGGCCCGGCAGAAAACGCGCACCAGCAGGTCGATGCCCTCGTCGCTGCCGCGGGTGACCAGCAGGTTCTCCGGCCGCGTGTCGTAGAGCTCGGCCAGCCGCGACTTGAGCCCGGCCGGTTGCGGGTCCGGATACCGGTTCAGCGCCATGCCGCCGTCGCCGACCGGCGGCCACGGGCTTTCGTTGGCGTTGAGCAGGATGCCGGCCGCGTCGGCCAGCGCGCGGGCCGAGGCGTACGGCTTCAGCGCCCGGATCTCCGGCCTGGCCAGCTCCGCGAGTGCTTCCGGCTTCAAGACGTCGGTTCCTTGTTCAGCCGCAGCTCTATGGCCAGGCGGTGCGCGTCCAGGCCCTCGTGCGCGGCCAGTCGGGCGCCGGGCGGGCCCAGTTCACGCAGCCCGGCCAGGCTGGCGCGCTGGACCGTCATGCGGCGCATGAAGTCGACCACGGCCAGGCCCGATGTCGTGCGCGCCCAGCCGCCGGTCGGCAGCGTATGGTTGGTCCCCGAGATATAGTCGCCCAGCGATTCCGGCGTGTAGTGGCCGACGAACACCGACCCGGCGGTGGTGATGCGCTCGGCCAGGCTTTCCGCGTCGCGGGTCTGGACGATCAGGTGCTCCGGCGCGTAGCGCTCGCTGACCTCGACGGCGTCATCCAGGCTGTCCACGCGCACGATGATGGCGTGCTGCAGCGCCAGCTTCGTGGTTTCGGCGCGCGAAAGGCGCTCGAGCAGGGCTTCGATTTCCTTCGGCACGGCGTCGGCCAGGCGGGCCGAATCGGTGACCAGGATCACCTGCGAGTCCGGCCCGTGCTCGGCCTGGCTGAGAAGATCCACCGCCACCCACTGCGCATCGGCCGACTCGTCGGCGATCACCAGCACCTCCGAGGGCCCTGCCGGCAGGTCCTGGGCCGCGCCGTTGACGTCGGCGGCGACCTGGCGCTTGGCTTCGGCCACGAAGCGGTTGCCCGGTCCGAACAGCTTGGCGCAGGCCGGCACGCTTTCGGTACCATAGGCCATTGCAGCGATCGCCTGCGCACCCCCGGCGACAAGCACCTTGTCCAGGCCCAGCTTCCGCGCGACGGCCAGCACCGCATCGTCGGCCAGGCCGGATTCATTCGGCGGCGTGGCCAGCACGATCTGGCGGCACCCGGCCAGCAGCGCCGGCACCAGCAGCATCACGGCGGTGGACGGCAGGGGTGCGCTGCCGGCGGGCACGTAAAGGCCGACCGGGTCCAGCGGCAGGTAGCGCATGGCGCATTCGACGCCCGGCGCGGTCGTCACCGAATAGTCTTCCGGACGACCGGCGGCATGGAACGCCCGCACGGTCTGAATCGACCGGTCGATCGCCGCGTCCAGCGCCGGGTCCAGCCGGCCGTGATCGGCGGTCGCCTGCCATAGTGCCGGCGGCATCACGCCGTCGAAACGACGGGTATACCCGGCGACCGCCTCATCGCCGTGCTCGCGAACGTTGGCGACGATATCGGCGACGATCCGTTGCAGTTCGGCACCGGATTCCATTTCGGGCCGGGCCAGGAGGGCCTTTCTGGCGTCCTCGTCGAGGTCGTCCCAGGTCACGGTCTTCATCGTTTCTCGCTCCGCAGGGTCAATCATTCAGGCCAGCATCTTTTCGACAGGCAACACCAGGATCGCCGAGGCCCCGGCGGCCTTGAGTTCTTCCAGGTGCTCCCAGAACACCTGTTCGGTGCACAACGCGTGCACCGCGACCCGGTCCGGCTGGCTTTCCAGCGGCAGCACGGTGGGCGTCTCGGCGCCGGGCAGGATGGCACTGATGCGCGACAGCGCGTCGCGCGGGGCGTGCAGCATGACGTACTTGGTCTCGGCCGCGCGCTGTACGCCCAGCACGCGCTGGACCAGCTTGTCCAGCAGTGCTTCGCGCTCCGGCGGCAACCTGGAATTGCCGCGATACAGCGCGGCCTGGCTCTCGAGAACGGTCGTCACGGCGCGCAGGTGGTTGGCGCGCAGCGTGGTGCCCGTTGACACCAGGTCGACGATGGCGTCGGCCGTGCCCAGGCTGGGGGCGATCTCGACCGCCCCGTTGAGCATGACGATATCGGCTTCGACGCCGTTCTCGTGCAGCCACTTTCGGGTCAGGCGCGGATAGCTGGTCGCGATCCGTTGGCCGGCCAGCTGGCCGGGCCCGGCATAGTCGACGCCCTCCGGGAGCGCAAGCATCAGCCTGCAGTGGCCGAAGTCCAGCGGCGCGAGGATCTCGAGGTCTGCGTCCGGCCGGCGCTTGCGCGCTTCCAGCACCTTTTCCACGGCGACGTTCTCGCCGACGATGCCGAGCTCGCAGACCCCTTCCAGGAGCAGCCTCGGAATATCGTCGTCGCGAACCAGCAGGAGATCGACCGGCAGGTTGCGTCCGTACCAGAAAAGCTTGTCCTTGCTTCGCGCGAACTGCAGGCCGGATTTCTCCAGCAGCTTCAGCGAGGTGTCCGAGAGGCGTCCCGATTTCTGGATCGCAATCTTGATTCGAGGTTGTTCGGAAGACATGCTTACTGCTCTCCTTGATCGGGTTCGCCCGGAAACGCCTGGCCCTGAAGCCGCTGCAGCGCCAGGCGATAGCCGCCGTGGCCCATTTCCAGGAATCGCGCGACGCGCCCGATGGTGGTCACGCTGACGCCGGTGCGGTCGTGAATTTCGCGGTAAGGCAGGCCGGCGTCGAGCAGCTGCACCACGCGCCAGCGATCGACCAGCGCTTCCAGCTCGGCGGGCGTGGTCAGATCGCGAAGCAGCGCGCGGCATTCGTCCGCCGTCTCCATCGCCATGAACGCTTCGGCCAGGCTGTTGCGCCCGGCCCGGTTTGCCTTGAGGTGCTGTTCGTCAAGCTGTTTCATGCGCGCGTTTTCTGCCTTGATGTAATAGCGTGTTAATACAATAGCACATTATCACGCTGGTGTGAAAACCGACAACGGCACAAAGTCCGGGAGATGGATAAAAAGAGGCCCGCCGGTTCGGCGGGCCAAGGGAGAGGCTCCTATGGAAAAGAGCCTTGAGGTTTGGTTGCCGGTCAGTAGCGGACTTGCAGCGTGAACGAGTACTGGCGACCGAACAGCTCGGCGAAGCCGAAATGTCCGGCGGCCTGCTCGACCGTGTTCGGCATACGACGGAACACGTTGTTCACGACCACCTGGGCGCGGGTGTCCTGCGGCATCCAGTCGAACCACCGCGGCAGCGCCTGAGAAATCGTCAGGTTGCTGATGAAGCGCTGGCTGGTCGAGGTCACCTGCTCGCCTTCTTCGTTGAAGAAAGCGTTCTGCTGGCTCGGCGACAGGCGTGCACGGTTCTGCCAGATGGTGCGCCAGAACACGCGGGTGTCGTTGCGCGACCAGGTCGCATCGAACGTACCCGAGTACTTCGGCGAAGCGAACGAACGGCTGGAACGCACGATGTCTTCACCCGTGACCGACTGCTGGCGACGGCGATCGCGCGAGATACGCGTGTTCAGTCGCAGGAAGCCGAGGTTGCTGTCGCGCATCCCTTCCGAGAACAGGCCCAGTGCGCTGGCCACTTCGAAGCGGTAATCGACGAAGAAGTCCTGCACTTCGACACGGAAGCTCTCGGCGTTGGTCTGGCCGGTCTGGAAATCGACCACCTGACCGCTTGCATCACGCTCGAACGCATCACACGCCGGGTTGTTCGGGAAGTTGGCCGAGTCGAAGCAGGCCACCATCAGGCTCGTCAGGTCCAGCGAGGTGATCGCGTTGCCGAGTTCGATGTCGAAGTGATCGGCACCGATGATCAGGTTGTCGACCCAACGCGGTTCCCAGGTGAAACCAACCGAGTAGGACTCTGCCGTTTCGTCGGTCAGGTCCGGGTTGCCGCCGGTGCGACCGGTTGCCGTGGCGTTGACGATGTTGGACGTGAAGTCGTCCGGATCGCTGATGCCGGCGGCGACACAGTTGGCACGACGCTGTTCCGGGTTCGGGCCCTGGTCGACGAANCGGAAGTCACACGGGTCGTTGGCGAAGCTGAACGACTGGGTGACCGGCGCGAACAGTTCGACCAGCGACGGCGCACGAATGGACTCGGTGTAGTTACCGCGGATGTTCAACGTGCTGATCGGCTTCCAGTTACCGCCCGCGGACCAGACGGTGGAGCTGCCGGACTGCGAGTTGTCGATTTCACGAACCGCACCATTGATTTCCAGGGTGTGGAAACCGGGGATGTTCATGTCGTCGCTGAAGATCGGCGCAACACCTTCGAAGAACACTTCGTCGGTATCGAATTCACCACCGGTCTCGGAGAACGGCGCGGAACGGGTGACCGGCAGNTCGGTGCCAAGACCCGGGGTCCACACGGCGGACTCGCGACGGCCTTCGTAACCGACGTTGACGGCCAGCGGGCCNGCCGGCAGGTCGAACAGCTCGCCACCNATGTTGAAGTTGTAGACCGTCTGCTTGATCTTGGTGTTGGTCAGACGATCACCGGTGACCCATTCACGGGCCGCTTCGGAGCGAGCGTTCTGGCCGAACAGGTTCAGCGGAATACAGCCGTCGATGAACAGGCGGTCGGTAGACACGCCGCTGCCGGAGATGGTGCCGAAGTCCGGGTTCAGTGCCGCCTGGTAAACAGCTTCACAGACGAGGCTGCCGACATCCACAGCGCCCTGGCCGCCGATGGCGTTCAGGTCACCCGGATCGACTGCCGCCAGGTCTTCTGCGGTCAGGCGACGCACGTCGATGGCGTTCAGGAAACGGCCGTCGATGATGCCTTCAGCCTGGGTTTCGATATCGCTTTCGCCGTGAACCGCGAAGGCTTCCCAGTTGAAGCGGCGATTGCCGATGAAGAAATCACCGTCGAACCCGCCGGTCCAGCGCCAGAGCTGCTGGTCACGATCGTTGGACGAATCGATGATGTCGTTGTTGAAACGGTGCAGCGAGAAGACGCTGATGCCGTTTTCGGCAAACACATCCTGCGCCTGCTGCGGCAGGAACGGATGATCGGCATCGAAGATCAGCGCGCCGCTGGTACCGCCGAAGGCGAAGGTCTGGAAACCGCCCTGGTTGGTCAGCTCGGTGGAGTTCGAGTCCGAGAACAGGAAGTCCGACGAGAAGCGCACGTTGTTGGTCAGGTCGTAGTTGAACTGGCCGGTGAACACGCCGCGATCCAGCGGAGACTGCAGCTGCTCGACTTCGTCGAAGAAGTCGGGGCCGTCGCCGCCCAGTGCGAAGAACGCCGAACCCGGGCCCGGCACGCCAGGCGTGTAGCCGACCAGGTTGGAGTTCGAATCGAACTGGTAGAAGTTGCCGTCGGGGAAGCGACCGACACCGAACGAACCGATGAACGAGCCACTGGGCGAAGGTACGCCGCCGAAGGTGAACAGGTTGATGCGGTTGTTGCGGAAGATTTCGGCGCGGCCCGGAGCCGTGGTGCCGAAGAACACGTCGTTGTCGCCTTCGGAAAAGCGCGGGCGCGCGGTGCCGGCCAGGCCGCCCTGGCGGTACCACTCGGCGGAGAAGGTCACGTTGCCCTTGCCGTCGGCGGTGTTTGCACCGGCAACCATCATCACGTTTTCGAACTCGGCGTCGCCCTTGGAGGTGAAGCCGTGGCGGAACGTGAATTCAGCGCCTTCGAAACGGTCGCGGGTGATCACGTTGATCGTGCCGGCGATGGCGTCGGAGCCGTAGATCGGCGCGCCGCCGATACCGACGGTCTCGATGCGCTCGACCATGGCAACCGGGATCACGTTGAAGTCGACCTGCAGGCCGCCGGAAGCACCGAATACGGACGGCACGTTGGCCGACACGAAGCGGCGACCGTTGACCAGGGTCAGGGTGCGCTGTGCGCCCAGGCCCAGGAAGTCGACGAAGTTCTGGCCGACGGTGAAGCCGTTCTGCACGCCCTGCGGCGTGACGTCCGGGTTACCGAAGGTCGGGATTTCGTTCAGGGCCTCGGCGATGTTGGTGTACGCGCGATCTTCGAGAAGCTGGCGGTCAACCGTGATGGCCGGGTAGAACGTGTCGAGACCGGCGCGCTCGATACGCGAACCGGTGACGGTTACGCGGCTCAGATCGGCCGAATCCTCTTCTTCTGTCTGCTGGTCTTCGCCCTCGTCCTGTGCGAGCACAGGCGATGCGAATCCCGCGCCGACACCGGCAAAGATGCCGGCGAACAGCCCGAGGCGGATCGCCTCGGCCAGGCGGTTACGACTGGTTTCCATATGTACCTCTCCCTAGCTAGTGGGTTTTTAATGGTTTCGCTTCATGACGGCGACGCCAACGGTCTCTCGCTGGCGATCCGGCTCTTTGGGCAGGTTCGTTCGGTCGCGGCCGAGGCGTGCCTGAAGCGATGTTTGCAATTATCGCGGTGTCGCCTGGATGGAACGCTTGTGGTTCCCGGGTACACGAGACGACATCGCGCAGCCCTTTTTAACGAAAAATTGACCAAACTGCAAGTCAATTTAAAGAAAACGTTGCATTTGATACAAATTGGCGCCGGATCTTTCGAATAGCGTGATGCGCATCACGCTTGAAACGCACTGAAACGGGCGATGCCGACGACTCCCTCGGCATCGATCAGGCGCTGTTCCAACCTGCCGGGGCTGGTATTTTTCCACCCGCCCCCGGACAGTGCCAACGGGGACGGTATCGGCGGCTGCACCCGCCGCCGCGCGAATCGTCTATCGCCGACTATTCGGCGACTACGGGACCAGCTTTATTTCGACAGCCGGTCGCGCAGTTTCCGAAGCCAATCGAGCAGCGCATCGGGAACGCGCGGCTGGAAGGCCTCGAGGTGCTTTTCGATCTCGTCGAGTTCGCCCAGCCATTCGCGGCCGTCGACCGAGAGCAGCGTATCCAGGTCGGGTTCGCTCGAGAGGCCGGCCGTGGAAATGCCGTTGCGCTCGGGCAGGTTGCCGACCGGAGTTTCCCGGGCCTCCACCTCGCCGGCGCATCGCTTCATGATCCACTCGAGCACGCGCAGGTTCTCGCCGAAGCCCGGCCAGATGAACTTGCCGTCGCCGTCCCTGCGGAACCAGTTGACCTGGAAGATCTTCGGCGGATGCTCGAGCTTGCTGCCGACGTCGAGCCAGTGGCCCCAGTAATCGCCGAAGTGATACCCGCAGAAAGGTTTCATCGCCATCGGGTCGCGCCGGACCACACCCACCTTGCCGGTGGCCGCCGCGGTGGTTTCCGATGCCATGGCCGCCCCGAGAAACGTGCCGTGGGCCCAGTCCTCGGCTTCCATCACCAGCGGCGCCAGCGCGGCGCGCCGGCCGCCGAAGATGATCGCGTCGATCGGCACCCCGGCCGGGTTTTCCGACTCACCGGTGTAGCTGGGGCAGCGGTCGATCGAAACCGTGAAGCGTGAATTCGGATGGGCCGCCGGTCCGTTTTCGGGGTCATAAGGCCGACCCTTCCAGTCCAGGGCAGGCACCCGGTCGTCCAGGTCCTCCCACCACGGCTGGTTGTCGTCGGTAACCGCGACATTGGTGAAGATCGCCTCGCGATCGAGCATGGCCAGCGCGTTGGGGTTGGTCTTGTTGGAGGTGCCGGGCGCGACGCCGAAGAAACCGGCCTCGGGGTTGATCGCGTAGAGCCTTCCGTCCTTGCCGGGATGCAGCCAGCAGATGTCGTCACCGATGGTGTGCACCTTCCAGCCGGCGCTGCGATAGGGCTCGGGCGGAATCAGCATGGCCAGGTTGGTCTTGCCGCAGGCCGAAGGGAAGGCGGCCGCCACGTAGCGCGTCTCGCCCTGCGGATTCTCGATGCCGACGATCATCATGTGCTCGGCCAGCCAGCCTTCGGTGCGGGCCTGGTAGCTGGCGATTCTCAGCGCGTGGCACTTCTTGCCCAGAAGCGCGTTGCCGCCGTAGCCGGAGCCGTAGCTCTGGATGCTCAGCTCTTCCGGGAAATGCATGATGTAGCGCTGGTCGGGGTCCAGCTCGCCGGTCGAGTGCAGGCCGCGGACGAACCTGCCCTCGCGCTCGATACGCGCCAGCGCCTCGGACCCCATCCGGGTCATCAGGCGCATGTTGGCGACCACGTAGGCGCTGTCGGTGATCTCCACGCCCAGGCGCGAGAACGGCGACTCGATCGGCCCCATGCAGTACGGGATCACGTACATGGTGCGACCTTCCATGCAGCCTTCGAACAGCTCGTCCATCAACGCATGGGCTTCGTCCGGCGCCATCCAGTTGTTGTTCGGCCCGGCCGCGTCGCGGTCCCGGGTGCAGACGAAGGTCAGGTGCTCGACCCGCGCGACGTCGTCGGGGTCCGATCGATGCAGGTAACACTCGGGATGCGTCGCCTGGTTGAGCTCGAGCAGGTCGCCGCTGTCGAGCATTCCGTTGACCAGCGAGGCGTTTTCCTCTGCGCTGCCGGTACACCAGTGGATTTCGGCCGGACGCGTCCGGCTCGCGACGGAATCGACCCAGTCGGCCAGTTCAGTCAGCTTTGTGCTCATGAAAGATTCCAGGTTGCGAAGGGTGAAGGGTGAAATTCGAATTCGGAGTTCACGACGGCTCGAAGTCGGCCAGCTTGCGCTCGACCGTTTCGAGATCCGGCCTGAGGTATTTCGGCAGGCCCTGCTCGTCGTAATCCGGGTAGTCCTCGCCGCGAATCAGCGGCTCCAGGTAGCGTCGCGCGGCCGGCGTGATGCCGAAGCCGTCGTCGGAAATGTATTCGGCGGGCATCTTCTTTTCGTGGTTGGCGATGTCGTCGAGTCGGGCCGTGGCGATCTTCCACTCGTACGGGTCGTCGCTGACCCGCTCGATGACCGGCATGACGCCGGTGCGCCCTTCAAGGGCCAGCTCGACCGCCACCTTGCCGACCGCGCGGGCGTGCTCGACGTCGGTTCTCGATGCGATGTGGCGCGCCGAGCGCTGGAGGTAGTCGCTGACCGCCCAGTGATACTTGTGGCCGAGCTCGGACTTGACCAGCCCGGCCACGACCGGCGCCACGCCGCCGAGCTGCTTGTGGCCGAAGGCGTCCGTGGTGCCGGCATCGGCCAGGAACGTGCCGTCGGCATGGCGAGCGCCTTCGGACACGACGATCGAGCAGTAGCCGTGGCGCTTTACCGAGTCGTCGACCGCGGCCAGGAATTTCTTCCGGTCGAAGGGCACCTCGGGAAACAGGATGATCTGCGGCGGGTCGTCGTCGCGGCGGCGTGCCAGTCCGGCCGCGGCCGCGATCCAGCCGGCGTGCCGGCCCATGACCTCCATGATGAAGACCCTGGTGGAGCTCGACGACATCGACATCACGTCCAGGCTGGCCTCCATGATGGAGACCGCGACGTACTTGGCCACCGAACCGAATCCGGGACAGTTGTCGGTGACCGCGAGATCGTTGTCTATGGTCTTGGGGATGCCGATCGCGTTGAGCGGATAACCGAGTTCCTCGGCCATCTTCGCTACCTTGTTGGCGGTGTCGGCCGAGTCGTTGCCGCCGTTGTAGAAGAACGTGCCGATTCCGTGCGCGTCCAGCACCTCGATCAGCCGCTTGTACTCGCGCCGATTCTCGTCCATCGACTTGAGCTTGTAGCGACACGAGCCGAACACGCCGCCCGGGGTCTGCCCCAGGGCGCGCAGATCGGCATCGCTGAGGCTGGAGGTATCGATCAGGCGTTCCTCGAGCGCGCCGATGATGCCGTCGGCCGCGGCGAAGACCCGGCCTATGCGGTCGGCGTGGGCCCGCGCGGTCTCGATCACCGAAGCGGCGGTGGCGTTGATGACCGGCGTGACGCCGCCGGACTGGGCGTAGAGGATGTTGTTCGCGGCCATGGTCCCGAATCGATTGTGAAGGCTGGAGAGAAATCTTTTTATAAGGATAAAACAAATCACCGGCCGCGACCGGGCCGAATGCCCCCGAAACCGGGATCGGACGGAATCGGCCGCACTTTGATCGAATTACGACCGAACAATTGACACTTCGGGCTGCGCGCGTTACTTTTGTATGCTTGTCCAGTCAATGATCTTGACCCAGAAAATCATGCGAATCGTACTTCTTGGTCCGCCCGGCTCCGGCAAGGGTACCCAGGCCGCCCTGCTACGCGACCAACTCGGCGTCGCGCACATTTCCACCGGCGTTCTCCTGCGCGAAGCCGTCGAGCAACAGACGGAACTCGGAAAGAAAGCCAAATCCTATATGGATGCCGGCGAGCTGGTGCCCGACGACCTGGTGCTCGGGCTGATCGAGGAACGGCTCGGCCAGCCCGACGTGGCCCGCGGTTTCATTCTCGACGGCTATCCCCGCAACCTTTCGCAGGCCGAAGCGCTGGACTCGGTGCTGGAACGCATCGAGCAGCCGGTGGATGCGGCCGTATCGGTCACGGTCAACGAAAGCGAAATCGTCGATCGCCTGTCCAGGCGCGCAATCGAAGAAGGCCGATCGGACGATACCGAAGAGGTGATTCGCAATCGTATGCGCGTATATGCCGAACAGACCGCACCGGTCGCCGGGCATTACGCCAGGCGCGGCCAGCTGCGGGAAGTCGACGGCATGGGCTCGGTGGAGGAAGTCAACCAGCGCCTGCTCGACACGCTGGAAAATCCGGACGCCGGCTGAAGCAAGTCATCCGGCGGGCACGGAATCGTTCGGCGTCCGCAGACCGTCGGCGGCTTCCGCGCGAACCAATCGCGGCCTGGAGACCGCTCCTACGGGAACCTTCAACAGGTTCGTAGGAGGCGTCTCCAGGCGCCGACCTGCCGCGAGTCCCGATCGCGGCCTGGAGAGCCCTCCTACTCGCCCGCTTTTCGGAGCACGAAGATCCAGCAGTCATCCTTTTGCGTGCTCGACACCATGCTGTGGCCGGTGCGCTGGCAGAATACCGCCATGTCGACTTCGGCCAGCGGATCGTCAGCGCTCACTTCCAGCAGTTGCCCGGGCTCCATTTCGGCCAGCGCCAGGCGCGTCCGGAACACCGGCTCCGGACACAGCAGGCCGGTGGCGTCCAGCGTCCTGTCGGCGGTTTCGGCCGGGTCCATCGATTCACTCCGTCATGCATGCGCAGGCCTCATGATATCGATTGGGCCAGGGGCCGGCGACGATTGTCGCGATAATTGTCGCGATAATTGTCGCGATAATTGTCGTGACAGACACCGCAACCAATGTCACCACCGTTCCTGCAACAACCGCCGATGGAGTCGGGTCCATGTTTCGCTTTCTTGAGACGATCTGGCGAATCGCGCTTTTGCGCGCGGGTCCCCAGGATCTTCCGGGCGGCGGCTCGGCGCCGACGATCTCGATCGCGATGTACACCGGCATCGTGGTGATCTCGGGGCTCGCAGATGAACGGGCCACCGGGATTTCCGACCTGTTCGTATCGATCGTGGTGCCGCTGGTCGCAGCCGGCTCCATTCTCGGCCTGCGACGGGTCACGGCTCGATTCAACCAGACCATTGCCGCCCTGTTCGGCACCGGCGCGCTGATCAGCCTGGTCAACCTGCCGCTGTGGTTCTCCGCCCAGACGCCGCTGCCCGCGCCGCTGGTGATGCTGGCGCTGGTCGCGCTGTTCTGGAGCCTGGCGGTGGACGGGCATGTGTGGCGCAACGCTTTGAATTGCTCGTTCGCAGGCGGGCTGATGGTTGCTGTGTTAATTTTATTTCTCCAAATGCTGGTCTTCCAGGCAATGGGGAATCCGGGAGTCTCCTGAAACGATGAACATCCATATTCTGGGCATCTGCGGTACGTTCATGGGCGGTATCGCGGCACTGGCGCGCGCTGACGGTCACACCGTCTCCGGGCAGGACCAGAACGTCTATCCACCCATGAGCACCCAGCTCGAAGAGCTCGGCATCACGCTCGCCGAAGGCTATTCGGCCCGGGATATCCCGAAGCAGACCGAGCTGGTCATCGTCGGCAATGCGCTCAGCCGCGGCAACCCGGCCGTCGAACACGTACTCAATAGCGGAATCAACTATGTATCCGGTCCGCGCTGGCTGGGCGAAAACTACCTCGCCGGGAAACGCGTGCTGGCCGTGGCCGGCACCCACGGCAAGACCACCACTTCGAGCATGCTGGCCTGGATCCTGGAGAAGGCCGGGCTCAAGCCGGGATTCCTGATCGGCGGCATCCCGAGCAACTTCGGCATCAGCGCGCGCGCCGGCAAGAAGCTGTTCGTGGTCGAAGCCGACGAATACGACACGGCCTTCTTCGACAAGCGCGCCAAGTTCGTGCACTACCGTCCGTCCGTGGCCATCCTGAACAACCTCGAGTACGACCATGCCGACATCTATCCGGACCTGGCCGCGATCGAGACCCAGTTCCACCACCTGATGCGAACCATTCCCGGGAACGGCTGCGTGATCGCCAACCAGCACGACGCAAATCTCAAGCGCGTACTGGAACGGGGCTGCTGGAGCCAGTCGTGCATGTTCGGCCTCGACGGCGATTCCGATGCCCAGTGGCGGGTGAAAATGCTCGACCCGGCCGGCCGAAAACTCGAGTTCTTCCACCAGGACACTTCGCTCGGCGAGCTGAAATGGCCCGTGACGGGACGCCACAACGCGCTGAATGCAACCGCTGCGGTGGCTGCGGCAGCGGTGGCGGGCGTCGAGCCGGAAGCCGCAGTGGCGGCACTGGCCGACTTCAAGGGCGTCAAGCGCCGCATGGAATACCTTGGCCAGACCGGCGGGGTGCACGTCTACGACGACTTCGCCCACCACCCCACAGCGATACGCCTGACGCTGGAAGGGCTGCGCCGATCGGTGGGAGGCGCCCGAATCCTGGTGGCGCTGCAGCCGGCCAGCAACACGATGCGCGCCGGCCACCAGCTGGACCAGCTCGCGCCGGCGCTGGCGCCCGCCGATTTCGTCTTTCTGCATTCCACCGAGCCGCTGGAGTGGGATCCGTCCACCGTTTTCGCCAAGCTCCAGTCCGGCGGAAGGTTCCGGCACCAGATCGACAACCTTCTGGCCGATCTCCGGGCCGAGGCGCGCGCCGGCGACTACGTGGTTTTCATGAGCAACCGCGGTTTCGGTAACGCGCCCCACCGGTTCCTGGAGGGCACCTGATGCGCGGGACCGAAGCGGAATCGCCGGCTACCGAATCGCTGCCGCTATTCCCGCTGCCGCTGGTGCTGTTTCCCCGCGCCCGGACACAGCTCAGGATCTTCGAATCGCGTTACCTCGAAATGACCCGGGAATGCTCGGCCAGCGGTTCCGGGTTCGGCATCGTCCATTTTTCGCCGGCCGACGATGACATGCCTGCTCGCCATGCGGCCATCGGCACCGAGGCGCTCATCGAGGATTTCTCCACGCTGAAAGACGGGCTCCTGGGGCTGGAAGTACGCGGCAACCGGCGATTCCGGATTCGCTCGACCCGGGCCCGCGACGACGGCCTGATCATCGGCGACGTCGAATGGCTTCCGGCCGAACCGCGGCTGGAGGTGCTGCCGGAACACGCGGTGCTGCAAGGCATTCTCCGGGAACTGCTGCAGCACCAGGCATTCGCCGAAGTGATCGATGCCGATGGCGACGACGCCAGCGCGCTGGGCATGGCCCTGGCGTCGGTGCTGCCGCTGGAATCGGCCAGCGCCCAGGAACTGCTGGCGGTAACCGATCCGCACGACCGCCTCAGCGCGCTTTGCTCGTTGCTGGAACAGACCCAGGAAGACGAACCGGACGATTGAGGATTACGCCCACGATCGCGCTATAAAAAGCGTGAAACCGCAGATTAAAGGCTTGATTGGAAGGAATTCTTTGTAACACGATGCTGTTACCGAATCTTGATGTTTGATCCAGCCTTTCGTTTATCGAAACGCTTTCCCTGGCGACTGTTCACAGGCTCTGACTGCGAACGGCCGCGCTGGGGGCAATGCTTGAATATTTAATAATCTGCGTATATCTGCGTAATCTGCGGTTCCGTGCCTTTGTCGTGCTCAACGACCCCCTGGCGCCGAGCGAACCAGCCAGGGTGCCTCCGGCCCGGGCCGGCGCCATTGCCAGTCCGCGCCCATGGTGCGCAATTCGGCCAGCGCTCTATTCGAATCTTCGTCAATCTCCCGCCAGGTATTGAACAGCCCCAGCCGCGTCACGGGTTCCAGCACGCGCGCCTGCACCAGCCACACCGGCGTTGCCGACGGCTCGAGCCTGGCCCCGGAGTCCCAGGCCCGCAGCACCACGACCCGGCCGCCGGACAGCATCCTGCGCCGCATGAGATCGTCGGGCTGGCCGGCAAAGTCGCGCGGCAGGTGCACCAGGCGCTCGGGCCTGGGCCGGGTGCCGAAGATCGGGCGCAGGGAATCGACACCGAGCCTTGGCGGTCGGACCCATCCACTTGCGGTCAATGCCTGTTCGAGTTCGTTCCTGCTCATTGCAAGCTGCGCGTCGAAGCGCTGCCGGTCCGCCCTGCCGATCCGGGAGCGCAATTCCGGCAGGCTGCGCCAGCCGCCGGTCCACCATGCAACGGCCCCGATCTGGCGGGTTGGTTGAACGAGCTGGTGTGCCGCCGCAAATTCCGGGTAGTTCGGGGGAACGTAGAACAGCACGGTCGCAAGCCAGGCGCCGATGAACGCGGCCAGGCGCCAGCCGGGCGCGCCGTAGGGCCTGGCCCGCGACCGGTAACCGATGCCGGTCAGCGCAAGCCAGCCCATGGCCAGCGCAAGACCGGCGGCAAGCCCGTTCAACGTGGCCCGGGCAAGGTAGAACTGGGACAGCGCCACAAGCGCCAGCAGCGCGACGGTGCTCAGGTACAGCCACTTGCGCTGGCGCGGACGGAAATCCTTCGCGACAATCAAGGCCCCGAAGCCGAGCACCAGGGTGGTCACCACGAACTCCACGTGCGGCACCTGGCCGATGCTGCCCGAAATCGCCGGCCGGCCCAGCAAGAACCCCATCAAGGCATTCAGCATCAGCGCCAGGAACCAGCCGCCCAGCGTCGCGAGCAGCCAGTGCAGCAAGGCGTTCCAGCGCCGCTGGATCAAAAGCATCAGCGCTCCGAATCCGATCAGCGTGAGCAGGACCGGACGCGACACGCCCATGGCCAGGACCAGGAACACCGGATCGGCAAAATGGCTGCGCATGCTGGCCGCCAACCCGGACAACTCGAACCCCGCTTCCCAGGCGGCGGTCGAAAGCGGCGCCAGCACAAGCGCACCGAACAGCACGGCCAGCGAAACCACCAGCAGCAATCCGAGGGTGACCACCGACAGGACCTCGCGACGGCCCGGTTCGACCAGCCCGCCGAACCAGTGCCCGAGATGGCGGTGCCGACGCAGCCACAGGGCAAGATTCTTCAGCCACCACGTTGATCGACGGGCCGCGGTCTCGTAGACGCTGCGGGTCGACCAGATCAGCAGCCATCCGCCGATGACCAGCACCAGCAACAGCAGGGTCAGGCGACCGCCGAACTCGGCGGCGAGTTCCAGAGACTCGCCGAACAGCGCGCCGGGAAGGAGCATCACCGGTGACCACAGCGCGCAGGCGACGAGCATGCGCGG
Organism: Lysobacterales bacterium; assembly: GCA_002722315.1. Lineage (GTDB taxonomy): Bacteria > Pseudomonadota > Gammaproteobacteria > Xanthomonadales > Wenzhouxiangellaceae. Next base: position 72,294 of record PBLG01000003.1, read on the forward strand.
TACGAAGGTCGCTACCGGCATTCCCATGGATCCGACCACAAGCGGGACAACGGGTCGGAGCGGCCCGACGAAACGGGCGATGAAAATGCTCTTGCCGCCGTGGCGCAGAAAGAATTGCTCACCCAGGTCCAGCCATTGGACTCGTTTTGCAAACGGCCAGCGGGTGCGAAGCTGATCCCGGTAGCGCCGGCCCAGCCAGAAGCTGACACCGTCGCCCGCTACCGCGCCGGCCATGACCGAAACTCCCAGCCCGAGCAGCAGCGGACCATCCCAGCCGACCATTGCGCCGAGCAGAAACAGCAGCAGGATGCCCGGCACCAGGATGCCGACCAGCGCCAGCGCTTCCACGAAAGCCAGTGCGAACCCAATGGCCACCACCCAGCCCGGATTGACTGCCGACAACTGCAACAATTGCTGGAACTCAGGCACGCTCATTCCCGCTCGGGATAACCCGAATCATTCATGACCCAGTCTACTGCGACGACTCCAGGTCCCGCATCTACGCTGATGAATCCATGCAAACCTGTGTAATCTGTGGACAGGTATACGGCAAAGCAGCACGCACACCCCGAAAACAGAAAGGACCGCATCTCGATGACTTCACTGACAGGCAGAACACTTTTCATCACCGGCGCCTCGCGCGGCATTGGCGAAGCCATCGCCCTTCGCGCAGCCGCCGACGGCGCAAACATCGTGATCGCCGCCAAGACCGACCGGCCGCACCCGAAGTTGCCCGGCACCATCCACAGCGTAGCCGAAGCGGTCGAGAATGCCGGCGGCAAGGCGCTGCCGCTGAAGGTCGACATTCGCGACGAACAGGCGGTCGCGGCGGCCATGAAACAGGCCGCCGATCACTTCGGTGGTATCGACATCCTGGTCAACAACGCCTCGGCGATCTACCTGGCGCCCACACCGGAAGTGCCGATGAAGCGCTTCGACCTGATGTTCGGCGTCAACGTTCGGGGCACTTTCGTTTGTTCGCAAGCGGCCCATCCCTACCTGAAGCAAAGCGACAATGCGCACATTCTAAATCTCTCGCCGCCGCTGAACATGAAATCGAAGTGGTTTGCGCCGCACGTGGCCTACACCATGGCCAAGTACGGCATGAGCATGTGCGTGCTGGGTATGGCCGAAGAGTTCCGTTCCGACCGGATCGCGGTCAACGCGCTGTGGCCGCGCACGGTGATTGCAACGGCGGCACTGGCGATGCTGGGCGGGATGATCAAGCCCGAAAGCTGCCGCAAGCCCGAGATCATGGCCGACGCCGCCCACCACGTGCTGACCCGCTCTTCGCGCGAGACCACCGGCAACTTCTTCATCGACGACGAGGTGCTGGCCGCCGCCGGCGTCAGCGACTTCGACCGGTACGCGGTCGATCCCGACCAGGAGCTGGCCATCGATCTGTTCGTCGACTGAAACAACAGCTGATGAATGCAGCTGTCGAACGCTTTCGGTGTTGTGTCAGGCAGCCACGACCTTGAACGACTGCTTCGCCGCCGCGATGGTGTCGTCGATTTCGCGATCGCCGTGGGCGCTGGAGACGAAACCGGCCTCGAACGCCGACGGGGCGAGATAGACGCCGGCGTCCAGCATGGCGTGGAAGAAGCGCTTGAACGCTTCCAGGTCGCAGGCCGCGGCCTGGTCGAAATTCTCGACGCGCTCCAGGTCGGTAAAGAACAGGCCGAACATGCCGCCGACCGCGCTGATCGCCATCGGCACGCCGGCGTCGGCAGCCTCTGCACGAATCCCTTCGGCCAGGCGCAGGGTGCTGGCGGTGAGCGCCTCGTAGAACCCGGGCTCGGTGATCAGGTCGAGGTTGGCCAGGCCGGCGGCCATCGCCACAGGATTCCCTGAAAGCGTGCCGGCCTGGTAGACCGGCCCTTCGGGCGCGATCATCTTCATGTATTCGTATTTGCCGCCGAACGCCCCGACCGGCATGCCCGCGCCGATGACCTTGCCGAAGCAGCTGAGATCCGGGGTCACCCCATACAGCGCCTGGGCGCCGCCCAGCGCCACGCGAAAACCGGTCATCACCTCGTCGAACAGCAGCGCGGCGCCGAATTCGTCGCACAGCTTGCGCAGGCCTTCCAGGAACCCGGGCACCGGTGGAATGCAGTTCATGTTGCCGGCCACCGGCTCGACCGCCACGCAGGCGATTTCATCCGGATACCGCTCGAACAGCTCACGCACCGAATCGAGATCGTTGTAGCGAGCATTCAAAGTGAGTTCGGCCAGCTCCGGCGGCACGCCCGGCGAGGTGGGCACGCCGAGCGTCTGGGCCCCGCTGCCGGCCTTGACCAGGAAGCTGTCGGCGTGGCCGTGGTAATTGCCCTCGAACTTGATGAATCGCTTGCGCCCGGTCGCCGCGCGCGCCAGCCGAAGCGCGCTCATCGCCGCCTCGGTGCCCGAGTTGACCATGCGGACCCGATCCAGCGACGGCACGAGTTCGCAGATCCGCTCGGCCATGGTCACCTCGCCGGGCGACGGCGTGCCGAAGCTCAGGCCCTTGGAAACCGCGCGCTGCACCGCCTCGATGATGTGCGGGTGCGCGTGACCGCAGATCATCGGCCCCCACGAACCGATGTAGTCGATGTAGCGCTTGCCGTCGACGTCGAAGATGCATGCACCCTCGGCGCGGTCGAAGAACAGCGGCTCGCCGCCGACGCCGGAAAACGCGCGCACCGGCGAATTGACGCCGCCGGGAATCCGGGCCTGGGCGCGGACGAAGAGTTCATGGCTGTGGTTTGTCGACATCGGGGTTCCTTCGATTCGGGTGGCTGGTTCAGCTGTTGTAACGGTTGTGGCAATGATAAAGGACGGGGTACGGTTTACGGTTGGACGCACTGCTGTCCCATAAACAGCTGAAAAAGAAGGCCTGATTTCGTCCCTGTTGGTACAATTGAATTGTCGATAAACAGTTGAACCAACGGGAGAAAT
>PBLG01000004.1 GCA_002722315.1 Lysobacterales bacterium
AACAACCAACAACCAACAACCAACAACCAACAACCAACAACCAACAACCAACAACCAACAACGCCTTTGATCGTGCCTAAAACCTAACCACCTAACACTTAACACCAGCGCTTCCAGCGCCCACCCCCGTAAACCGTCCAACCGTAAACCGTGCCTTTCCCCCCCGACATCATCCTGCCTTTCCGCAACATCGGTTAACCTTGAAGATTGATTGCCAAGCGCCTCGCAGCCGTAGAAATCAACATGACCGATTTTGGATACCGCGAAGTCGAACCCGAGGAGAAGACCCGGCTGGTCGGGCAGGTCTTTTCGTCCGTGGCCGATAGCTACGACATCATGAACGACCTCATGTCGGTGGGCATCCACCGTCTGTGGAAGCGTCATTTCGTTTCCGGCTGCGGCATGCGGCCGGGCCAGCGGGTGCTGGACCTGGCCGGCGGCACCGGCGACATCGCCGACCTGGCACGCAAGCGCGTGGCGCCCAGCGGCGAGGTGCTGGTGGCCGACATCAACCGCCAGATGCTCGAGGCCGGGCGGCGCCGGATGGACGACCGCGGCCAGGTCGACGCCTTCGAGTGGCTGCAGGTCAACGGCGAGGCGCTGCCGTTCGCCGACCGCCAGTTCGACCATCTCACCATCGCCTTCGGCCTGCGCAACATCACCGACAAGGCAAAAGCGCTTTCCGAGATGCATCGGGTGCTCAAGCCCGGCGGCCGGGTGCACATTCTCGAGTTCTCGCACGTCTCGCCCAAGCCGCTGGCCCAGGCCTACGACGTCTGGTCATTCAAGGTGCTGCCGCGCCTGGGCCAGGCGGTGGCGTCGGACCGCGACAGCTACCAGTACCTGGCCGAATCCATCCGTCGCTTCCCCGACCAGGAAACGCTGGCCGGCATGCTGCGCGAGGCCGGCTTCGAGCGCGTGACGTTCGAAAACCTCTCCGCCGGCATTGCCGCCATCCACCGCGGGGCGCGCACCTGATGTCCCGCTACATGACACCACTGCCCGGCATGCTGGCCGCTGCCATCGAATTCGTCCTGGGCCAGGCTGCATCGCTGGATCCCGATCCGGCCGCCAAGCTCGAGCCGCTGGAAGGCCGCTGGCTGAAATTCGCGCTGGAAGGCCTGCAGATCGACCTGTGGCTGAGCGCCGAGGGCGAGCGCTTCCGCGTGCTGGCCGAGCCCGAGGAAGAGTCGCTGGAGGCCGACACCGAAATCTCCGGTTCACCCGGCGGCTTGCTGGCCATGGCGCTGCCCGCCTTCGGCACCGGCAGCGGCGTTCGCATCGAAGGCGACGCGCGCCTGGCGCAACAGTTCCAGCAGGCGGTCAAGGCGCTGGATCCCGACCTGGAAAAAGGCCTGATCGACTATTTCGGCGAATTGCTGGGCCCGCAGATGTACCGCATCGCCACCGAGGCCCTGGCGTTCGCCGGCCAGACCGCGACCACCGGCGGCGACCAGGTGTCGCGCTGGCTGCGTGAGGAAAGCCGCTTCGTGCCCGACCCCGACGAGTGGCGCGACTTCCGCGACGGCGTCGACGGGCTGCGCGAGGCCGTGGACAGACTGGAAAGCCGCATCCGGAGGCGCCAGGCGTGATCGGCCGCGGGTTTCGCCTGTTCCGCATCGCGGTGGTGCTGGCGCGCTACCGGATGGACACGCTGATCCTCGACCTGCCGGCGCTGAAGCTGGCGCGCGTGGTTCGGATGATCCCCTGGGGACGCCGCGGCGTGCGCGACCTGTCGCGCGGTGCCCGGTTGCGCCTGGCGCTGGAGGAACTGGGGCCGATCTACGTCAAGTTCGGCCAGATCCTCTCGACCCGCCGCGACCTGCTGCCGCGCGACATCTCCGACGAGCTTGCCAAGCTGCAGGATCACGTCCCGGCGTTTCCCGGCGACCAGGCCCGCGCGATCGTCGAGGAAGAACTGGGCAAGCCGGTCTCCGAACTGTTCGGCTCGTTCGACGAGACGCCGCTGGCCTCGGCATCCATCGCCCAGGTACACGCCGCGACGTTGCCCGACGGCACCGAGGTGGTGGCCAAGGTGGTTCGCCCCGGCATCGAGAAACGAATCGGCACCGACCTGGAGCTGCTGTCCACGCTGGCCAACCTGGCGCGCCGCTACCACCCGGAAGGCGATCGCATCCGGCCCAACGAGGTGGTGGCCGAGTTCAAGCGCGTGATCTACGACGAACTGAGCATGCAGGCCGAGGGCGCCAACGCCAGCATGCTCCGGCGCAACTGGGAAGATTCCGAGGCGCTTTACATCCCGAAGATCTACTGGTCGCACACCGCCGACCGGGTGCTGGTGATGGAGCGCGTCGGCGGCGTGCCGGTGCGCGACATCGACGAGCTCAAGCGCCAGGGCGTGGACCTGGAGCGGCTCGCGCGGCGCGGCATCCGGGTGTTCTACCAGCAGGTCTTCCGCGACAACCTGTTCCACGCCGACATGCACCCGGGCAACATCCGCATCGACACCACCGACCCGCGTGACGCCAGCTTCATCGCGCTGGACTTCGGCATCGTCGCCAGCCTCACGCCCAGCGATCTTTACTACATCGGCGAGAACTTCCTGGCCATCTTCAACCGCGACTACCGGCGCGTGGCCGAACTGCACATCGAGGCCGGCTGGGTGCCCCACGACACCCGCATCGACGAGATGGAAGCCGCCGCCCGGACGGTATGCGAACCCAGCTTCACCCGGCCGCTGGAGGAAGTGTCCTTCGCCGAACTGCTGACCAACCTGTTCGAAGTCGCCCGCCGCTTCAAGCTCACGCTGCAGCCGCAGCTGATCATGCTGCAGAAGACCCTGCTCAACATCGAGGGCATGGGCCGCGACCTCTACCCCAGGCTCAACATCTGGGACGTGGCCAAGCCGGAGCTCGAGAGCATCTTCCGCGAGCGCTACGGCATCGGCAAGACGGCGAAGAAATTCGGCCGGGAGATTCCCGCCTGGCTGGCCCGCGGCCCGGAAATCCCCAACCTCATCCACGACGCGCTCAAGTTCGCCTCCAGCGGCAAGATCAACGCGCGCATCGCCAGCGAAGACCTGGAGGCCCTCGACCGCCAGTTCCAGCGCCACAACCGCCGAACCCCCGGCGCAATCCTCGCCGCCGGCCTGCTCATCGCCTCCTCCGTCCTCGCCGCGTTCGACGTCGGCCCCTTCCTGCAGGATCACTCGGTACCCGCGATGGTCGGTTTCGCCGTCTCCATCGTCCTCGCGATCAGGGCGTTTGGGAGATAGGGGGCGCTGCGCGCCCGTGTTTAAGTGTTAGGTGATTAGGTTTTAGGGAAGGGCGAAGGCGTTGTTGGTTGGTGCGGCGATTTACGGTTTGGGGGTTTGTAGGGTGGATAAGCGAAGCGCATCCACCGTTCGATGCTCGGATTGGTGGATGCGCTGGCGCTTATCCACCCTGATATGGATTGACCTGTCAAGTCTTGCCCGATTATCTTGCATTCATAGTGTTTCTCGTCAGTGGTTTTGGGTCAGGGTCTGGACGGCGATTCGCGACGGTGGATCACTCTGATATACGTGGGTTGGTTACCGACCGGACTTCACTTCGTCGCGGAACTGCCCATCTCTACGATCGCGGGTCTGCCCGAAGGGCGCCGCTATAGGGTGGTCTGGGGTGTTCCTCACCGGCCGCCCGGACCCTGACCCAAAGCCACTGACGCCTGTTCATGACAGGGCCTTGCTGGCGTGGGGCTTGCCCGTGACCTCGCAGGCAATCGCCCAGATGAACCCGGATAACTCGCGGGCCACTGCGGTGACGACCTGGTTTTTGTGCTTGCCGACCTGCGTCAGATGCCGATAGCGCCCGCACAATCGCTTTTGGGCTTGCCATGCGATGGCCTGAACCTGAGGCGAGGTCTGCTCGGCCCGTCGTTCGATCACCCGCGTTTTACGCGCCGGGAAGCGGTAGTTCCAGGCCGCCTCGGTCAGGATTCTTCGCACATGACCGTTGCCGGTGCGCGTGATGCGACCCTGCCGGCGGGTTTGACCGCTCGAGTGTTCACTGGGCACCACGCCCAGGTAGGCCATCAGCTCGCTCGGCGTATCGAAGCGGGTCAGATCGCCCAGCTCGGCCAGAATGGTCATTGCCGCGACCAGGCGAATACCGCGCATCGCCATCAGCGCCTCGGCCACCGGCCTGAGTGACCAGTCCGTCAGCGCTTCGCGCATCTGCGTCTCCAACGTGGCCACCTGTCGCTGCGCGCGCTTGACCGCCTCGATGTACTCGACCAGCACCACCTGCTGCACCGGCGAGTCGAACTTCACCGTCTCCAGCCAGCGCCAGTGCGCCTGAGTCCAGCGGCTCTTGCCCCGAAAGACCTGTCCGTGGCGCAGCAAGAACGCCCCCAGCCGCTGGCGTGCCTTCAACTCGATCGCCTTCATGTCTTCGCGCGCCCGGGTCAGATCGCGCAGCGCTTCCTGTTCGGCGTCCGGCACCCACACCGACGTCAGTTCGCCGGCCCGCAGCAACCGGGCCAGCGTCAGCGCATCTCGACGGTCGGTCTTGATCCGCTGGCCGGGCTTGCGCGGAATCAGCGAAGGCGCCACCACCGTGCAAGCATGGCCACACGACGTCAAGTGACGATACAACCCGTAGCCGCACGGGCCCGCCTCATAGCAAAAGTTGATTACTTCACCACCGCGACTGACGCGCTTGAGCAGCTTGGCGATCCCAGCTGAGGTGTTCGGAAAATCGCCCACATACAGCACTTCCTCGCCGTCCCGGGCCACCGCAACCGCGATGCGGTCCTTGTGTACGTCCAAGCCTGCGTAGATGCCGTTAAAATGGTTCATTGACCTGCCCTCCTCGATGTGGCTCTGTGTAAAGGGATTTTTTCCAACCTCGAACATAACCCACGATGTCGAGGTTGGGCAGGTCAATCCATGATGTCTACGGATGCGAACGAGCAAGCGCGAGGCTTGCGGTTCTCAGTCCGCGACGCGCTCGAACTCCAGGCGCTGAAGCGACGGCTCGCCGCCCTGCGAGACGACCAGTTCGACGATCATGCGGCCATCCTCGGCCAGGCTGTAGGTCAGCCCGTCGAAGCGGGCAAAATCGGCGCCGGTTTCGCGCAGGGGGAAGACGATGAATTCATCCTGGCCTTCCCAGCCGGTCAGGTCGGGATGAAAATGCTTCAGGCGAATCGCCGGACCGTCCTCGAACTGGTCGAGCACGAAGATCTCCGACATCGTCTGCTTGCCGTCGGCACCGATCATCTGGAACATGCCGGTCAGCCGGCCGTCGGGCGCGGTCATCCAGCATTCCTCGACGCGGTTGCCGAAGCCGGTGCCTGCCCAGCAGCCTTCGAGCCAGGCGAGGTCGCCAATCTCGACACGTGCCTCGGGCGCATCCTGGCCGTCGGCACCGCCCGCGAGCAGCAACATCGCAAGCAAGAAGGCGTGGAATTTCATCAGTTCCAATGCCTCAGGGCGACGACTTGGCGATGGCGGAATGGATGTCGTTGACTTTCATCAGCGCCGCCGAGCCGTACCAGGGATGCAGCTCCATCACCAGGCTGCCGGCCTGCACGGCCGGATCGGTCGCGGTCAGCGCCTCGGCTTCCTCGACGCTGTCGACCGCGAACACGTAGATGCCGCGGATCTCTCCCCGGTCCATGAACGGCCCGGCCAGCACCAGCTTGCCGTCCTCGGCCATGCGCCGGATGTTGTCGAGATGCGCGCGCTGCAGCGCCTGCGCCTCTTCGGGATCTTCCGGCCGGTTAGGACCGGATTTCAGAAACGCCATCACGTAGCGCTTCATGCCGTAGTCGTCGGCGCCCAGTTCGGCTGCAAGTTCGGCGTCGAACTCTACGGGGTTGTCGGAATCGGCATACGCCGGCAGCGCAGCGGCGCCGGCAATGGAAAGCAGAACTGCGGTCAGGGTCCTCGTGAACAAGCGCATTGGCATCCCTTCCTTGATCGAGCTGAATTGTCGAAAGTGTATCCCCTGGTGCGCGTGTCAGGGTCTGCAGTGAAACGCGTGGTGCTCCTGCATCCGGATATGGGTGAAAAGTCTGGGAACCTCGGAATAACTCTGCACGGGCGCGACGGCGCCTTTGCGGGAGGCTCCGGCTTGGCTTGGGCGAGCGCGGTTTGGTTGTTCCAAATAAGCGAGCCCAAACAAGCCGGAGGCCCCGCAAAGGCCAGTCCCGAAGGGTTTCGCCGGAAAAACCGCATCTCGCGCATTGCGACCCTCGGCCGTAGCTACGGCTACTGTCGCTCCGATTGTCATAACGACAGCACCACACGATCTGCGGCTTTTCCGACTGAAACGCGCGCCGCACAGAGCTATTCAGAGGTTCCCTAGGCGAAGTTCTGGTATTTTCGGCCCGCTGGGTCGGCCTGGCAATGCCGATCGGGCGCTTTCTTGGGCATAGGAGGACAGCATGGAACCAGTATTCTTTTTGGCATTATTTATCCCCGTCGTATTGGTGATCCTCGGGGTGGGCGTTGCAACGGCATTGCTCGGGTGGCTCTGGAACATCACGATTCCGGATATCTTCGGAATCCGCGCGATCACATTCTGGGAGGCCTTCCGATTGTTGCTGATTGCTTCGCTCTTGTTCGGTGGTCCATTCACCCAGGTCGATTTCCAGGGGTAGAATCCCGGAATGGAAAAATCATTCGACAGGAATACCGTCATCATCACCGGCGCCTCGCAGGGCGTGGGCGCCGCTACCGCCAGAGCTTTCGCAAAGCGGGGCGCCAACCTGGTGCTGATCGCCCGCGGCCAGGAGAAGCTCGACGCGCTTGCCGACGAACTCGATCTTGGCGACCGGGTGATGGTGGCGCCGCTGGACGTGACCGACATCGCCGGNTTCGGCAAGCTGCTGGCGCGCGCCGACGAGGTATTCGGCTCGGTCGACGTGCTGGTCAACAACGCCGGGTTCCACTCGCGCGGGCGGGTCGAGAACGTTTCCGCAGACGACATCGGGCGGATGATCGACGTCAACCTGAAGGCACCGCTGATGGCCACCCGGCTGACGCTGCCTTACCTGCGCCGGTCGAAGCACCCGGCCGTGATCAACGTCGCATCGCTGGCCGGGCGCACGCCGGTGCCCGGATCGGCCACGTACTCGGCCACCAAGTTCGGCATGCGCGCGTTCGGCCTGGCGCTGGCCGAGGAACTTCGCGGCAGCAACATCAAGATCGCCAGCGTCTCGCCCGGCCCGATCGACACCGGCTTCATCATGGACGACATCGACACGGTCACCGACCTGACGTTTTCCCAGCCGATCAGCACCGCCGAGCAAGTTGCCGACGCCATCGTGGCGCTGGTCGACAACGCAACGCTGGACCTGCCCATGCCGCGCATCAGCGGATATCTCACCACGATCAGCTACCTGTTCCCGCGGGTCGGCCGCGCGCTCCGGCCGATGCTGGAGAAGAAGGGTCGGCGGACCAAGGAGCGGCTGAAGCAGGAACGCGGTCAGGACAATTCCGACCGGTAGTTGCGCGAGCACGGAAGTACCGTGCCGTCCTTGAACGTGACGCGGGCGTCACCGGATTCCAGCGGCTCGATCTCGGCAATACAGTCGAGGCGCACGATGTGGCTGCGATGAATCCGCCTGAATAGCGCCGGGTCGAGTCGGTCGACCAGATCCTTCATGGTGCTGCGAAGCGGATATTCCCGGCGACCGACGACAAGATTGACGTAGTTGCCGGCAGCCTGGGCCCGGTCTATATCGTCGGCGGGCACCAGGAATTCGCGCCCCAGCATCTTGACCAGAAACCGATCGGGCCGGTGCGGCGGCGGTTCGGGCCGATCGTCGCGCGAATCCAGCCAGCGCGCCTCGCCCATTAGCCGACGCAGGACGAAGCGGTAGCCCTCGATCAGGAAGACCACGCCCATGTAGGTCCGGACGTCCTTCAAGTATTCGTAAAAAAGCTCGCCGGCCCAGGGGCCGAACGAATAATTGCCGCCGGCCAGGGCGTAGGCGATCTCGCGCATCGCCACCATCAGCAGCACGTGCGTAATCGAATACACGACGCTGGCCAGCAAGTGACCGCCAAGCCACTTTGCCGCCCCGTTCCAGCGGAAAGGCCAGGCTCGAGTGAACCACACCACCGGCCAGACGAGCAGCAGCATCGACAGCGCGCTCGAGCACTCCCAGACCACGGGCTCCCATGCCTGCGGCTCGCGGGCACCGGGCGCAAGCTCCATCACCCTTACCGCGCTGTTGAACACGGCATTGACGACGTGGGTGACGATCCAGAAGCCCCACTCGAAACTTGCCTTGCGGGGCGCGTACCAGCGAAGGAAATCGGCGGCGGTGAAGTTCATGGCTCGAATCCTAACCGCATTCCGTCCCGCCCGATCCTCGGTTCGTCCCCGGCGGGGCGCGCCTTGTCCCCCGGCGCTTGCGCGGCAGTGCGGCCGGCCGAAGAATGACCATTCGAACACAGCACCGCCGGAGCCAGGAATGACCACCCCCAGCAACGCCCGCCGCCATGACATCGATGCCCTCCGGGTCATCGCATTCGGCCTCCTGATCCTCTATCACGTCGGCATGGTCTACGTGGACGACTGGGGCTTTCATATCAAGAGCCCGCATCAGTGGGAATGGCTGCAGTGGCCGATGGTGGCGGTCAACCGCTGGCGCATGGACCTGATCTTCCTGATTTCCGGCATCGCGCTGGGTTTGAGTCGCGCCCCGGCTCGGCCATGGCGGATGGGCCTGCGCCGGTCGCGACTGCTGCTGATTCCGCTGATCTTCGGCATGCTGGCCATCGTGCCGATCCAGGCCTGGATCGAGGCGCGGGAGAACGGCGTGTTCGAGGCCGGCTTCGACGCTTTCCTGCTGCGCTACTGGCAGCTGCAGCCCTGGCCCGAGGGCGGTTTTGCAGGGGCCGAGTTCGGAATCACCTGGAACCACCTCTGGTATCTGGCCTACCTCTGGGCGTACAGCCTCGCCCTTGTGCCGCTGCTGGTGCTGGTCAGGCTGTTGAAGCGCATGGGCATCGCGATAAATCGGCCGGCGGCCGGGACGGTGCTGTGGCCGGTGCTTCTGATCGTTGTGCCAAGTTTCGCCTTGTTCGCGGTCATCCACTGGCTGGAGCCGATCTTCGGCGACAGCAAGGCGCTGTTCGGCGACTGGGCCAACCATGCCAAGTATTTCCCGGTCTTCCTGTTCGGCTTCGTGGTCGCCCGGCACGAGGATTTCTGGTCGGCGCTGATGGCCGCGCGCTATCGAGTGCTGTCGATCGCCGCGGTCGGGTTCGTGCTGTATTTCGGCCTGCGCGTTCTGGGCCGACTGATTACGCCCGACACCGCTGCCGCGCTGCCGGACTGGAACTGGCGCGCCATCTCCGACAGCGGCCACGCGATCTATGCATGGTCGGCACTGCTCAGCATTCTGGCCTTTGGCGCGGTCTGGCTGAACAAACCCCGGTCCTGGCTGCCGCAGGCCAATCGCGCGGTCTATCCCTGGTACATCCTCCACCAGAGCCTGATCGTGCCGTTGGCCGCGCTGCTGATCCCGTTGGCCCTTCCAGGCCCCGTCGAAGCCCTGCTGGTGCTGATCGGCACCGTGCTCGGCTGCACCGTGATCCACCACTTCCTGGTGCTCCGCGTCCGGTGGCTGCAGCCATTGTTCGGGGTTCGGATCCGCCCGAAGCCGGCGGATCGAACATTTGCCGGGGATGCCGCGCGATGAGTCCAGCGGCGATCACGTTCACCCGCGTCGGCCAGCCGCTGCGCCCGCTCGGGCGGGCCCGGCGCTGATCGTCCGGTTCCCGGAGGGGCACGCGCGTCTCGCATCTGGAATCCGGAATCCCGGATTCGACGCGCCGCCTGACTCTTGCGACTCGCCGCAAACATCCACAGCGCCTCCTGAATTCGNATAATCAGTAACTTACATTGCGGCAGGGCGCGTTGGCGCAATGCTTGCATGGGAGATGTCGCCAGGGCACGACGCGAGGCCGGCAGTCCGTCTGATCGTTGCCGACCCTCGATGGGCTCACAGCCCGGTCCCGGCATCGATGACCCATGGAGATCGTCATGTCCGAACTGCTGCAAGAACTTCGATCCGCCGCTTCCCGCCTGCGACGTTCGCCGGGTTACTCCATCCTGATCGTGTTCGTGCTCGGGGTCGGGCTCGGCGGCACGATCTTCATGTTCGGCGCCGTCAAGGGCTACCTGCTCGAGCCGCTGCCGTTTCCCGAAAGCGGGGAACTGATGCACATGGAGAACCAGGATCTCCCCGGCGGCCAGGACAGCATCGAGATCCGGCCGCTGGATTTCCTCGATTATCGCGCGCAGCAAAGTTCGTTCGAGGGCCTGGCGGGCTTCTACTCCGGCACCGTGAACCTCAGCGGCGCCGGCGCCGATCGACCGGAACGCTACGACGGCGCCTTCGTGTCCGGCAACACTTTTTCACTGCTCGAACTCGACGCGCACATGGGCAGGCTTCTGCAGCCGCGCGACAGCGAGCCCGGCGCCGCAGACGTCGCGGTGATCGGCTACAGCGTCTGGATGCACCGCTACGGCGGCGATCCGGACATCGTGGGCCGGACGATACGGGTCAACGGACGCGACGCCACGGTCGTCGGCGTCACGCCGCCGGAGTTCGCGTTTCCGGTCAAGGAGCGGGTATGGGTGCCTCTGCGCATCGATCCGGCGAAGATTGCAGCCCGCGACGAAGGCACGACGCTGGAAGTCTTCGGCCGCTTGAAGGATGGTGTGACACGCCAACAGGCATCCGCCGAACTCAACGCGATCGCGGCCAACCTGGCAAAGGATCACCCGGAGACCAACCGGGACCGCAGCGTGCTGGTCAAGCCATTCGCCCATGAGTTCATCGACGCCGGCGCCCGCGCCACGATCCTGACGATGTTCGCCGCGGTGGTCCTGCTCCTGGTCATGGCCTGCGCCAATACTGCCAACCTGGTGCTGGTCAGGGCCACGCGCAGCGCACGCGAGCTCACCATCCGCAGCGCATTGGGCGCCAGCCGTCGGCAGCTTGTTGCCCGGGTGCTGTCCGAATGCCTCCTGCTGTCGGCAGTCGCAGCGGTATTCGGCTGGTTCCTGGCCGATGTCGCCGGCCGGGCGATGATGTCGGCGCTGGGCGCGGGCGATGCGCAGATGCCGTTCTGGGTCGATGTCTCACCGGATTTTCGGGTGTTCGCATTCACCATCGGCGCAGCCACCCTGACAACGCTGCTGGCCGGTCTGCTGCCGGCGCTGAGGGGCACGCGGATCAACCTCAGCGAGTCGCTCAAGGACGGCAGCCGGGGGACGGCCAGCACGAGAATCGGCCGAGGCCTGGTGATATTCGAGATATCGCTGGCCTGCGTGCTGCTTGTCTGCGCCGGCCTGATGGTCAGGAGCATCGTCAACATCGACCAGCGCGACCTCGGGGTCGATTCGTCCAATATCCTGCTGGGCCGGATGGGGCTTTTCGAGGAAAAGTATCCGTCCGAAGCCTCTCGGTCGCAGTTCTTCGAGGCGCTGACGGAAGACCTCGCCGAAATGCCCGGCGTCACGCACGCTTTCGCCTCCACCGGCCTGCCCGGCGGACAGGTTGGCTGGACCAAGATCGGCGTCCGCGGCGGGGGCCTGCTCGAGGACCAGTTCGGGCATCGCGCCTGGGACCACATGTCGGTGGCCACGCCCGGCGTGTTCGACGCCCTGTCGATTCCGCTGGTCGCCGGCCGGACGTTCGGCGCGCGCGATCGCGCCGACGCCGAGCCCGTGGTCGTCGTCACGCGCAGCCTGGCCGAGTCGCTCTGGCCGAGGCAGGATGCCGTCGGGAACCAGATCGCACTGGGCGCCGCCAACGAGCCCGAGCGCTTTCGCACCGTCATCGGCGTGGTCGAAGATGTCCACTTCGGCGACGTCGAGGACAGTCCTCGCGGCACCGTATTCATGCCCATGAGCCAGAACGGGGTGCGCTTTGCGTACGCCGCGGTCCGCACCGCCGGCGATCCGCTGGCGCATTCGGAAGACATGCGCCAGGCGGTCCTGGCGCTGGATGCCGACCTGCCGGTTTACTGGCTGCAGACGCTGGACTACTGGATCGAGTTCGGCGCCTGGACCAGCCGGGTCATCGCGGTGAACTTCGAGATCTTCGGCCTCATCGCGCTGGTGCTGGCCGCGGTCGGGATGTACGGCGTACTCGCCTATTCGGTGGCGCAGCGGGCCCGGGAAATCGGCGTACGCCGCGCGTTGGGCGCGGTCGATTCGCGCATCATCGGATTCATGGCGCGCCAGAGCCTGGGACAGCTCGGCCTCGGCATGGTCATCGGCATGCTGCTGGCATTCGGCTTCGCGCAGGTAATGCGCGGCATGCTGGTCGACGTCAATGTTGCCGACCCGTTGACCTACATGGGCGTCGCGATCCTGCTGATCGTGATCACGGCCGTGGCCGCCGCGCTGCCCACCTGGCGCGCACTTCGCATCGACCCGATGGTCGGCCTGCGACAGGAATGAGGTCGGCTCGGGCGATGACGAAGGTGACAACGCAGACAACCGCAACGGTGCGCGAAAGCCTCAGGCGCATCCTCAAATCGCCGCGCATGTCCAGCGCAGTGGTGCTGTGCATCGCGCTCGGCATGGCGGCCACCGCATCGGTGTCGACCCTGATCAGCCTGACGTCGCTGCGTCCGCTGCCGTTTCCCGATGCCGAACGACTGGTGCGCATCTGGAACGTCGAGCAGGGCTCGCCGCGCCAGGACGCGCTTGCGCCGGCCGACCTCGGCGACCTTCAACGGAACATGAGTGCGCTGGACCGGCTCGAGGCCACCGCGCGATCCCGGCTGATCTGGGATCGCCCGGGTCAACCAGGTCGCAGGGTGGAGGGCGAAGCCGTCACGCCCGGCTACTTCGGGTTACTGGACGTCAAGCCCTTCATGGGCCGCCTGATTTCGGCCGAGGAATTCGCGCGCGGCGAGCCGGTGATGCTGCTGTCCCACGCCGCCTGGGGCCGGGAATTCCAGTTCGATCCCGAGATCGTCGGCAAGACCATCCGGACCCTGACCCAGGACCAGGAGATTGCGACCACGTACTCGATCGTCGGCGTGCTGCCGCCGGACTTCCACGGGACGATCGAGGACGACATGCCGGACCTGGAGTTCTTCATCCCGTATCGAGCCTACCTGGACGCCGACGCCCGCGGCCGGCGCGACCTGAGAAACGTGCTCGCGATCGGCAGGCTTTCCGACGGCATTGCATTGCCTGCCGCGCAGGCAGAAGTCGACGCGCTGGCCGAAACGCTGGCGCCGGAGTTCGCAGGGATATCGGAGGGCCACGGGTTCCAGGTCGAGCACCTGGGCGCGAGCTGGCGGGCGGGCTTCAACCAGGCCAACGCGCTGCTGGCCGGCGCCGCCGCGCTGCTCCTGGGCATCGCGGTACTCAACGTGGCCATGCTGCTGGTCAGCCGCACCCTGGAACGCAGGCACGACCTGGCGATTCGCGGTGCGCTGGGCGCCGGGCGGGGCAGACTGCTGGCGCCGATCCTGGGTGAGACGATGCTGCTTTCGCTGGTCGGCGGACTGATCGGATGCGTCGCGGCCGCGCCGCTGCTCTCGGGCTTCCTGGCCGTAGCCGGTACCGATATTCCGAGTTACATGACCATCGAGATCGACGCCTGGACGCTGGGAATTGCGTTCATTGCCATGCTGATCGGGGGATTGCTGGCTGCGTCGCTTCCGGCCCTGGCGGCCACCCGGGTCGATGTCAACGATTCGCTGCGCGACGGATCCGGCCGACTCGCGGGCTCGCGCACCACGTCGCGCTGGGGCCGATGGATCATCGGCGGCCAGGTCGCACTCACGGTCACCTTGCTGCTGACCGGCTCGCTGCTCGGCCGCGCCTACATGGAACTGGGCAGTCGAGATCTAGGCTTCGCGACCGAAAATCGGCTTCGAATGGCCTTGTTCGTCAATGCCGAAGACGTTGCAAACGAAGCGGCGCTGCCGGCCTTCGTCGATCGCCTCGAGGCCGAATTGATGCGGGAACCCGGCGTGCTGGACGTGGCACTGCTGTGGCCGACGGTGCCGATGCCGAGCCCGGTGACCGGGCGCCTGGCCTGGCCGGAAATGCCGGTGGCCGGAGACGGCATGATGGTGAGCAACTACATCGTTCACGACGGCTTCTTCGACGGCCTCGATATCCCGCGTGTGGCGGGCCGGCTGTTCGATTCGCGCGATGCCGATTCGGCCACGCTCAGCGCCATCGTCGGAAAGTCCCTGGCGGACCTGATGGGCGGGCCGGAAGCGGCAGTGGAGCGCGAGGTTGCGTTGAACGGGACGACCTACCGTGTGGTCGGGGTGGTCGGCGATACGCGCTTCGGCGGGCCGGACGGGCCGGCCGATTTCAATCACCAGATCTACCTGTCGTATGCCCAGATTCCGCGCCGCGTCGTGTCGCCGATCATCGAGGTCGACGGCGACCCGGCCGCCTATGCGCAGCAGCTCAACGCCGCGCTTGCCCGGATTGCCCCCGCTTCCGCGGTGGACTGGGTCGAGCCGGTCGATGAGTTCATCGGCTGGCTGTACCGCGACAGCACGTTCCGCCTGGCGCTGGTCGCGGCGTTCGCGCTCAGCGCGCTGGCACTGGTGTCGGTGGGGCTTTACGCCGTGCTCGCCCAGCAGGTCGCCGCCGCCACGTCCGAAATCGGACTGCGCAAGGCGATGGGCGCCAGCGATCGAAACATACTCGGACGATTCGTCGGCCGCGGGCTGGGCGTCAGCGCCGGCGGTGTCGTCGTCGGCATCGTTCTGGCAGCGCTTTTCAGTCGTGTACTCCACGGCATGCTTCACGGCGTGAACCAGGCCGATCCGCTGGCCTGGCTGGTCACAATCGGCACGATTTTCGGCGTCGCAATCGCTGCCTGTCTGCTGCCCGCGCGCCGCGCCGCTCGCGTTCAGCCGATCGAAGCGCTGCATCACGAATGACAGGCGGCACCCAAATGCATTCATCCGTTTCGACCCACCACGTCTCCCGGAGACCACGATGAACCTGTTACCCGACGATCTTCGAACGGCATTTCGCCAGTTCGCCCAGGCCCCGCTGCTGACGCTGACGGCGGCGATCTCGCTGGCCGCGGCGCTGGGCGCGGGAACGCTGCTGTTCAGCATCGTCAACTCGCTGCTGCTCTCCCCGGTCGCAGGCGTCCCGGAGGCCGAGCGCATGGTCGAGATCGGCCGGACCACGCAATCCTACGGCTTCGATTCGCTGTCGCTGCCCAATCTGCGGGACCTTGAGCAAAGTGTCACCACGGTCGACGCCCTTTACGGCCATTCGGCGCTGACCATGAACATGCGCGGCGCTGAAGGCCCCATGCGTATCAATGGGCGGATGGTCAGCGGCAGCTACTTTCGGGCGATGCAGCAGGTGCCGCAGAAGGGTCGACTGATTCAACCCGCCGACGATCGCCCGGGCGCGCCGGAACGCATCGCCGTGATTTCCGATCGCTTTTATCGGGACCGCCTGGGCGCCAATCCGTCAGTGCTGGGCTCGACCTTGACCGTCAACGGCCAGGGCGTGACCGTCGCGGGCGTTGCGGCGCCCGGGTTCGACCACCCGGGACTGGGCACGTCGACCGATCTCTACCTGCCGCTGGGCCTGGCCGCCGAACTGGGCCGGCTACCGGCCGACGCGCTGGACTCACGCGGGTCGCGCTGGATGAACGCCGGCGGCCGCCTGGCCGAGGGGCGCAGCCTGAATGAACTCAATGCAGAGCTGGTCTCGTTGGGCAATCGACTGGAAAGCGCATGGCCGGTGGCCAACCGCGAGATCGGCTACACCGCCAAGCCGATGCGTGCCTTGCCGCCACCGGCCCGGATGCCGGTAACTGTTTTCGTCGGCATGTTGTTCGCGCTGGTCGGCGTGGTCCTGCTGGTGGCAACCACGAATGTCGCTTCACTGCTGCTGGCGCGCGGCGAGGATCGACGACGCGAGATCGCAATGCGCCTCGTGCTGGGCGCCGGCCGGGGCCGGCTGCTGCGTCAGATGCTGGTCGAGACGCTGGTCCTCGTGGTCGCGGCCGGCAGCCTGGGGGCAGCTGCAGCCTGGCTGGCGAAGCGAACGCTCGAGGGCATCGAGCTCCCGCTGCCCGAGCCGGTGGCGCTGAACCTGGACCTGAGCTTTTCGCCGAGCGTCATGGCCTTCCTGGTGATTGCGGTGCTCGTGGCCACGCTGCTCGCCGGGCTGTTTCCGGCTTGGCGCGCCGCGCGGTCGGCGCCCAGCCAGGTGCTGGCCGGCTCCGGCCGCTCGATCGCCGGTGGCCGGGGCGGGTTTCGGACCGTGCTCGCGGCCACCCAGGTAGCTTTCTCGCTGTTGCTCCTGGTCCTTGCCGGATTGTTCGTCAATGCCGTTCAGCGTGCCGGCGATGTCGACATCGGCTATCGCGTCGACGGCGTGTACACCGCCGGCGTGGATCTGAAGCCCACCGGCTTCGACTACGACCAGCGCGTCGCCTTGATCGAGCGCTACGTCGCGGCCCTGGAAGATGATGCGGCTTTCGAATCGGCCGCGGCCGCGGCCGTGGTGCCGCTGAGCATGAGCCGGATGGGCCTTGGCGACTTCATACGCGAAGGTGGGGAGACCGTGGATGCCGATGTCAACGTCGTTTCGGGCAACTTCTTCGGGACCCTCGAGATCCCGGTGCGCGGACGCGTTTTCGACGCGCGCGACCGCGAAGGCGGTGAAGCGGTGGCCATCGTCAACGAATCCCTTGCGCGCCGGCTGGCGCCCGACGGCGACGCACTGGGCGAGGTGTTCGGCTTCGGAAGTGTTGCCGAGAGCCGCCCGATGCGTATCATCGGTATCACGCCGGACGGCCGCTACCGGGACATCTCCGACACCGGCACCGGCTTCGTCTACCTGCCCTATCGCCAGCGCCCGCGCAGCGGCATGCACGTGTTCGTGCGTAGCGACGCCGGACTGCGCGCGGTCGACCAGCGCATGAGCGAAATACAAAGCCGGATCGATCCGCGTCTGCTCAAGCCCCTGGCCCAGCCTCTGGAAGACATCGCATCGCTGACGCTCCTGCCGCAGAAGATCGCCGGCGGACTGGCCACTGCACTGGGCGTACTCGGGAGCCTGCTGGCGGGGATCGGCCTCTACGGCATGCTGGCCCAGCTGGTCGCCAGTCATACCCATGAAATCGGCGTTCGCATCGCGCTGGGCGCGGCGCCTGCTGCCATTCGGCGGCGCATGATCTGGATCGGCGCGCGCCCGGCCGTCTGGGGTGCTGGCCTTGGCATGCTTCTGTCCGTGCTGGCCGCCGGTACGCTCGAAGGCTTCCTGTTCGGCGTGCGCGGGCGGGACACGCTTGCATTCGCCGCGGGACTGACGCTGCTTGCCATGATCTGCGCGGCAGCACTCGCGCGGCCGGCGCTGAAGGCCGCGCGGGTGCTTCCGTCGGAGGCGCTGCGCGATGAATGAACAGGACCCGAATCCGTCCGCTTCTCCAATCGTCTCGCTTCGCGGCGTTTCCAAGACCGTGCGTCACAACGGCGCGCAAGTGGCGCTGCTGGCCGACATCGACCTGGACCTGCGGCCCGGCGAATTCCTGAGCATCGTCGGGCCGTCGGGGTCGGGCAAGACCACGCTGTTGAACGTGCTCGGCATGCTCGATCACGACTGGACCGGCGAATACAGCCTTGACCAGAACCGGGTGGACCGACTGAAGCCCGCGGCACGCCAGAAGCTCGGAAGAGCGTCCATCGGCTTCGTGTTCCAGCAGTACCATCTGCTCGACGACCTGGACGTGGCCGAGAACATCGAACTGCCGTTGACCTACCGCGATACGAAGCGCGCCGAGCGGAAATCACGGGTCGACGCCATGCTGGCCAGGTTCGAAATCGAGGACAAGCGCGACCTGTATCCCGGCCAGCTGTCGGGCGGCCAGCAGCAGCTGGTTGCCGTGGCGCGGGCGCTGATCGCCAGGCCGCGCGTGATACTGGCCGATGAACCCACCGGCGCGCTGCATACCAGCCAGGGCGACAAGATCATGGATCTGCTGGCGGAACTCAACGCCGACGGCGTCAGCATCATCCAGGTGACCCATAACCGCGAAAACGCGAAGCGCGGACAGCGAACCGTCGAACTGCTGGACGGGCGCTTCCTGTCCGATGCAACGATCAGCATGTGTTGAATCCTGCGCTGTGCCTGGTCCCCGGGATAACTCCGAGATCCCTGGCTTCTGACCCGCCTTGAGTTGCGCCCGGCCTGGAAAGTGCCTACAATCGCATTTTTAATAATGCTATAAAGAGTGCGATTCATGTCCGATCTGACTGCAAACGATCTCAAGACCCGAGGCGTATCGGCGCTGGAGAAAGCGCTCGGCGAGGACGACGAGGCGACGATCAGCGTCCGCGGAAAACCGCGCTACGTGGTGATGAGCGTGGCGCATTACGAGCGCCTGCGCGAGGCGGAGATCGCGTCGGCCTGGCAGGAAGCACAGGCCACCGAAGCGGGCGGGGATTACGTCGTCGAGACCGCTTCGGAACATATCGCCCGGCTTCAGCGCGAAGCGGATGACGTTTAGGGAACCTCTGAACAACTCTGCGCGGAGCGCGTTTCAGTCGGAGAAGCCGCAGATCGTGTGGTGCGAGCCGCGTGACAGTAGCCATAGCTACGGCCGAGGGTCGCAACGCGCGAGATGCGGCTTCTCCGGCGAAACCCATAGGGGACGGGCCTTTGCGGGGCCTCCAGCTTGTTTGGGCTCGCTTATTTGGAACAACCAAACCACGCTCGCCCAAGCCAAGCCGGAGCCCCCCGCAAAGGCGCCGTCGCGCCCGCGCAGAGTTGTTCAGAGGTTCCCTAGGCTTGTTTTTCCCGCCTCGTATCGCAAGCGGGAAAAAACGTTTCTGAAGCGCCACCCGGAAATCCGGTCACGCTATTACAAGACGCTGCTGCTTCTGGAAAGCAACCCACACCACCCGTCGCTGCGACTGCATGCATTGAAGGGGCAGTTGCAGGGGCTGCACTCGGTGTCGATCTCGATGCAATACCGGATTACGCTGGAGCTGGAAATCCGCGAGCGCGAAATCCTGTTTGTCGACATCGGCAGCCATGGGCGGGTCTATCGCAGCTGAACACAATCAGCCAGGCCCCGGATGCGCGCTTCGGGCATGTCCCGGCTGATAGCTGGTCTTGTGGGAGGCCCATCCTGCACCGATGCGCTTTACGGAATCGGGGCTGGAAGCCCCTCCCACAGCGGGAAGCCCTGCCACACGAGCATGGCGGCAGTGGACAAGTGGCCCCTAACGCTTGAAGCGCTCCAGCAGGCCGTCGAGTTCGTCGAGGCTGGAATAGCGGATGGTGACCTGGCCCTTGCCCGAGGCCGAGTGCTTGACCGAGACCGGGGCGCACAGGTTTTCGGTGAGTTCCTGCTCCAGCCGCTCGATGTTGGGGTCCTTTCGCTCGGTCTGTTTCTTTTCCGGACCGCCGGCCTTCAGGCGCTTGACCAGCGCTTCGGTCTGGCGCACCGAAAGCTCGAGGTTGACCACCTGGCGGGCGGCGTCGACCTGGGCGTTGCCGGAAAGCGCCAGCAGCGCGCGGGCGTGGCCCATGTCGATCTTGCGCGCGTCGACCAGCTCGCGCACTTTCGGCTCGAGCTCGCGCAGGCGCAGCAGGTTGGTGACCGAGGTGCGCGAACGCCCGACATTGGCCGCGACCTGTTCGTGGGTGAGTTCGAATTCGTCGATCAGCCGGGCCAGCGCGCCGGCCTCTTCCATCGGGTTGAGGTTTTCGCGCTGGATGTTCTCGATCAGCGCCATGGCCAACGTGACCTCGTCCGGCACGTCGCGGATGACCGCCGGAATCTCGTGCAGCCCGGCCTTCTGGGCGGCGCGCCAGCGACGTTCGCCGGCGATCAGCTCGTAGCCCTTGCCCGATCCCAGGCGACGGACCACCACCGGCTGGACCACGCCCTGGGCCTTGATCGAATCGGCCAGTTCTTCGAGCCTATCCGGATCCATTCCGGTGCGCGGCTGGTACCGGCCGGGCTGGATCTGGTCCAGCGGCAGTTTGCGCAGCTGATCCTCGGCCGGACCGGCCTCGGTGCTGGTTTCGTGGGCGGCGCGCGACTTGCCCAGCAGCGCGTTCAGGTTCCTGCCAAGCGGCGCTTTCTTGCGGGTTGCCATCTCAGGCCCTCATTCTTCGAACGTATTCGCCGGCCAGCCCGCGATAGGCCAGCGCACCGCGCGATTCCGGATCGTAGGTCAGCACCGATTCGCCGTAGCTCGGCGACTCGGCCACGCGCACGTTGCGCGGGACGATGGTGTTGTACAGCTTCTCGCCGAAATGCTCGGAAAGCTGGCGCGATACGGCCCCGGACAGGTTGTTTCGAACATCGTACATCGTGCGCACAAGTCCTTCGATCTCCAGCGCCGGGTTCACCGAGTCCTGGATCTGCTCGATGGTGTTGACCAGCGCGGTCAGCCCCTCCAGCGCATAGTACTCGCACTGCATCGGGATCAGCACCCGGTCGGCGGCGGTCAGTGCATTCAAGGTGAGCACGTTCAGCGCCGGGGGGCAGTCGATGATGATGTCGTGGTAGCGGCTGCGGCACGATGCCAGCGCCTCCTTGAGCACGTGTGCGCGGTCCTCGCGCTCCATCACGGCGACTTCGCCGGCGGTCAGGTCGCCGTTGGCCGGCGCCAGGTCCAGCGGCTCGGATCCCGGCCGCACAATCACGTCGCCTATTGCAGCTTCGCCCATCAGCACCTCGGCCATGGTGGCCTGGCCCTCGCCGATTTCCACGCCCAGGCCGGTGGTGCAGTTGCCCTGCGGATCCATGTCCACCAGCAGGACCTTGCGATCCATCGCGGCCAGCCCGGCCGCCAGGTTCAGCGCGGTAGTCGTCTTGCCCACCCCGCCCTTCTGGTTGGCGATCGCCACGGTACGTGCCTGTCTGCTCAAACCTGTCTACTCACGATGGGGCCTCCCCGCAAAAATCCGCCGCCGGACAGTTTCCGGGGCGGGTGAATCCGTCGGCACATTGTAAGCATCCGGGCCGGACAGTTTCGGACCTTCGCGTGGGGCAGGCCCCGTTCCGGGATCTGGACTGCGGGAGAATCGTTTGGTGGATGCGCTTCGCTTATCCACCCTACGGGAATCCGTTCCGGAAACGGATAACCCGGCGGTGGCACGTCATTGCGAGGTTTTGTAGACATCATGGATTGACCTGCCCAACCTCGACATCGTGGGTTATGTTCGAGGTTGGAAAAAATCCCTTTACACAGAGCCACATCGAGGAGGGCAGGTCAATGAACCATTTTAACGGCATCTACGCAGGCTTGGACGTACACAAGGACCGCATCGCGGTTGCGGTGGCCCGGGACGGCGAGGAAGTGCTGTATGTGGGCGATTTTCCGAACACCTCAGCTGGGATCGCCAAGCTGCTCAAGCGCGTCAGTCGCGGTGGTGAAGTAATCAACTTTTGCTATGAGGCGGGCCCGTGCGGCTACGGGTTGTATCGTCACTTGACGTCGTGTGGCCATGCTTGCACGGTGGTGGCGCCTTCGCTGATTCCGCGCAAGCCCGGCCAGCGGATCAAGACCGACCGTCGAGATGCGCTGACGCTGGCCCGGTTGCTGCGGGCCGGCGAACTGACGTCGGTGTGGGTGCCGGACGCCGAACAGGAAGCGCTGCGCGATCTGACCCGGGCGCGCGAAGACATGAAGGCGATCGAGTTGAAGGCACGCCAGCGGCTGGGGGCGTTCTTGCTGCGCCACGGACAGGTCTTTCGGGGCAAGAGCCGCTGGACTCAGGCGCACTGGCGCTGGCTGGAGACGGTGAAGTTCGACTCGCCGGTGCAGCAGGTGGTGCTGGTCGAGTACATCGAGGCGGTCAAGCGCGCGCAGCGACAGGTGGCCACGTTGGAGACGCAGATGCGCGAAGCGCTGACGGACTGGTCACTCAGGCCGGTGGCCGAGGCGCTGATGGCGATGCGCGGTATTCGCCTGGTCGCGGCAATGACCATTCTGGCCGAGCTGGGCGATCTGACCCGCTTCGATACGCCGAGCGAGCTGATGGCCTACCTGGGCGTGGTGCCCAGTGAACACTCGAGCGGTCAAACCCGCCGGCAGGGTCGCATCACGCGCACCGGCAACGGTCATGTGCGAAGAATCCTGACCGAGGCGGCCTGGAACTACCGCTTCCCGGCGCGTAAAACGCGGGTGATCGAACGACGGGCCGAGCAGACCTCGCCTCAGGTTCAGGCCATCGCATGGCAAGCCCAAAAGCGATTGTGCGGGCGCTATCGGCATCTGACGCAGGTCGGCAAGCACAAAAACCAGGTCGTCACCGCAGTGGCCCGCGAGTTATCCGGGTTCATCTGGGCGATTGCCTGCGAGGTCACGGGCAAGCCCCACGCCAGCAAGGCCCTGTCATGAACAGGCGTCAGTGGCTTTGGGTCAGGGTCCGGGCGGCCGGTGAGGAACACCCCAGACCACCCTATAGCGGCGCCCTTCGGGCAGACCCGCGATCGTAGAGATGGGCAGTTCCGCGACGAAGTGAAGTCCGGTCGGTAACCAACCCACGTATATCAGAGTGATCCACCGTCGCGAATCGCCGTCCAGACCCTGACCCAAAACCACTGACGAGAAACACTATGAATGCAAGATAATCGGGCAAGACTTGACAGGTCAATCCATATCAGGGTGGATAAGCGCCAGCGCATCCACCAATCCGAGCATCGAACGGTGGATGCGCTTCGCTTATCCACCCTACAAACCCCCAAACCGTAAATCGCCGCACCAACCAACAACGCCTTCGCCCTTCCCTAAAACCTAATCACCTAACACTTAAACACGGGCGCGCAGCGCCCCCTATCTCCCAAACGCCCTGATCGCGAGGACGATGGAGACGGCGAAACCGACCATCGCGGGTACCGAGTGATCCTGCAGGAAGGGGCCGACGTCGAACGCGGCGAGGACGGAGGAGGCGATGAGCAGGCCGGCGGCGAGGATTGCGCCGGGGGTTCGGCGGTTGTGGCGCTGGAACTGGCGGTCGAGGGCCTCCAGGTCTTCGCTGGCGATGCGCGCGTTGATCTTGCCGCTGGAGGCGAACTTGAGCGCGTCGTGGATGAGGTTGGGGATTTCCGGGCCGCGGGCCAGCCAGGCGGGAATCTCCCGGCCGAATTTCTTCGCCGTCTTGCCGATGCCGTAGCGCTCGCGGAAGATGCTCTCGAGCTCCGGCTTGGCCACGTCCCAGATGTTGAGCCTGGGGTAGAGGTCGCGGCCCATGCCCTCGATGTTGAGCAGGGTCTTCTGCAGCATGATCAGCTGCGGCTGCAGCGTGAGCTTGAAGCGGCGGGCGACTTCGAACAGGTTGGTCAGCAGTTCGGCGAAGGACACTTCCTCCAGCGGCCGGGTGAAGCTGGGTTCGCATACCGTCCGGGCGGCGGCTTCCATCTCGTCGATGCGGGTGTCGTGGGGCACCCAGCCGGCCTCGATGTGCAGTTCGGCCACGCGCCGGTAGTCGCGGTTGAAGATGGCCAGGAAGTTCTCGCCGATGTAGTAAAGATCGCTGGGCGTGAGGCTGGCGACGATGCCGAAGTCCAGCGCGATGAAGCTGGCGTCACGCGGGTCGGTGGTGTCGATGCGGATGTTGCCCGGGTGCATGTCGGCGTGGAACAGGTTGTCGCGGAAGACCTGCTGGTAGAACACCCGGATGCCGCGCCGCGCGAGCCGCTCCAGGTCCACGCCCTGGCGCTTGAGCTCGTCGATGTCGCGCACCGGCACGCCGCCGACGCGCTCCATCACCAGCACCCGGTCGGCGGTGTGCGACCAGTAGATCTTCGGGATGTAAAGCGCCTCGGAATCTTCCCAGTTGCGCCGGAGCATGCTGGCGTTGGCGCCCTCGGCCTGCATGCTCAGTTCGTCGTAGATCACGCGCTTGAACTCGGCCACCACCTCGTTGGGCCGGATGCGATCGCCTTCCGGGTGGTAGCGGCGCGCCAGGTTGGCCAGCGTGGACAGCAGCTCCAGGTCGGTGCCGATTCGTTTCTCGATGCCGGGGCGAACCACCTTGGCCACCACCTCGGTGCCGTCGGGCAACGTCGCGGCGTGTACCTGGGCGATGGATGCCGAGGCCAGCGGCGTCTCGTCGAACGAGCCGAACAGTTCGGAGACCGGCTTGCCCAGTTCTTCCTCGACGATCGCGCGGGCCTGGTCGCCGGGAAACGCCGGGACGTGATCCTGCAGCTTGGCAAGCTCGTCGGAGATGTCGCGCGGCAGCAGGT
>PBLG01000005.1 GCA_002722315.1 Lysobacterales bacterium
CCGGCCGATCGCTGCGACCCCAACCGCTATCGCTCGGATCATGTGAGCAACCGCCGTCGGCCACGCAGGCATCCCACTGGGCGAACGTTACCTCGGTCTGGCCCATAGCGAAGGCCGGAACGTTGACAATGCGTTGCGGGCCTTCATTACTCCGCCGTTCCGGCTCGTCCGGCGGACTACCCTGGGTGAAGCTGCCAGCCGGGATCATCACCATAGTGGGGCAGTCGGCGCAGTCGGTGAAGGTCGGTTCAAAACCGTCGGCGAATAAAACTTCCTCCTGAGCGAACACCATCGAACTGGCGCCGCTCAGGAATGCGAGAATAATTGCACACAGAGAGAATTTTCGATCAAGACCCGAGTCCAGCGACATATTCGTCTTTCCTTCCTTTTTTTTCCGGCGATTTTCGGTGTTTGGCACACGCGGCGGGGAAAAAACGAACATGTCAACCAAACGGGCGTCTCTTCATTCCGACTGAAAGACATCATACCGGCCAGGCCGACCGAACACCGCACCATCGCGCGGCATCAACAAGCCGTCCCCAGCGAACTGAGGCGACCTTGTTGTCGGTCAGCGACGGTTCTGCACCTGGACGAACATGGCTGGCGTGTTTCATTGGCTTCCGCCTAGACTTGCCGATCACGCCCGACAGCTTCGCACCCTGCCCTGGGCAACGCTATCGGTAAATTTCCCGCTGGTCCGTAGGCAATCTTCCCTGCCCGTGTAGAAATTTTTCGATGCGTGGAAATGTCACCCAGGTCAATTAGCCCCGCCAAAGTTTCACCCAGAGTTTCACCCAAAGCGCGTTTCTCAATTGCAATGAATTCTTAGAAATCTTCTAAACCATTGTTTGTAATGGTGCCCGGGGCCGGACTCGAACCGGCATGACCTTTCGGCCGAGGGATTTTAAGTCCCTTGTGTCTACCAATTTCACCACCCGGGCTATGTGGTCCTTCAACATGATACTTGCGGGTTCAGCGTTCCTGTGGCGCTTCGCGGCTGGGCGCCGTGCGCAGTCAATGGCCGTCGTCCTTGGCAAGCACGGTAACACCGCAGCGCAGCGCCACAGGAGCGCCCGAAGGGTTGGCCCGTCAGCGTCCATGGCGGCGTTCCGGCCCTTGTAAATGGGGCTGGCCATTCACTGCGGGCCGCGCCTTGCCCTGAACGCTGACAGACCAACTGAATCCGTAATTATCATGCTGAAGGACCACTAGAAACCACTGTAAAACTACTGCGCGTGCGCCTGGCGGCGTCCGGCGGTGCTCGAAATCCTCACGTATTCACATATACGTTTCGGTTTCTGCGCTCCGGCGGCCACCGCCAGACACCCGCTCGCTACGTTTTTCAGTGGTTTCTTGGTGCGAAGATGATACAGCGCGGTCCGGCGTTCTGCCAGATTCGTGGAATATGTGTCGCTAAAAAGGGGATGGAGGCTAGGCCCGGAATCGAACCGAGGTAAACGGCTTTGCAGGCCGCTGCATGACCACTCTGCCACCTAGCCGTGGTGTGGAACATCGAGCGCAAATTGTACCGCGTATTTTTCCGGCGCGTCGGTCGTGCGGCCGCATCACCCGTCCGGAAAAGAAAAACCCCGGCCGAGCCGGGGCTGTTCAGAGTATCTGGAGCGGGAAACGAGACTCGAACTCGCGACCCCAACCTTGGCAAGGTTGTGCTCTACCAACTGAGCTATTCCCGCAGACAAGACCCGTAATTTTAGCCTGACATTTCTTCCTGTCAATACCTATTTGACGTTTTCGGGGCAATAAAGGTTCTGCTAGGCCGCGACCGTCGGCTAAACTTCGGTTCAGCATTCACAATGGGGCCGCCCGGCCGCCGGATCAACCCGATTTGAGTTCCCCAGACCCACATTCCAGCCGCCGGTTGCCGGACGACCAGGTCCAGGTCGAAGGGCCGGTAGAGGTGCCGACCGTTTCGATCCTGGTGCCCACGCGCAACGAAGGCGGCAACATCGGCGCGCTAATCGATTCGCTGCTGGCGCAGCCGCGCCTGGTCGACCGGATCGAAATCATCGTCGCCGACGACGGCTCCACCGATTCGACGATCGCAGAGGTCCGGGCGCGCGCCGAATCCGGCCGGGTCCGACTGCTGCAGCGCACCGGCACCCCCGACCTGACCGCCTCGGTGCTCGAGGCCGCCAGGATTGCCCGCGGGCGCTACTGCGTGGTGATGGACGCCGACGGGTCGCACCCGGTGGAGGCGGTCGCGCGGCTGCTCGAACCACTGGAATCCGGCCGGGCCGACGTTGCGGTCGGGAGCCGGCACGTGCCGGGCGGCGCGATCGACGACTGGCCGCGCTGGCGCCGGCTGGTGTCTCGCGCCGCGGCCTTCCTGGCCTGGCCTTTCACCAGGGTCCGGGACCCGATGTCGGGCTTCTTCGCGACGAAGCGTGAACGGTTGGCCTCGCTGGAGCCGCTGGAGGCCGGCTACAAGGTGCTGCTCGAAGTACTGGTGCGCACGCGTCCCGACCCGAGCGTGGTCGAGGTGCCGTTCCGGTTCAACGACCGCGATACCGGCGCGTCCAAGATGAACGCGCGCGTGCAGTGGCTCTTCGTGCGCCGACTGGCCGCGCTGGGCGGCGCGCGAATGACGCTTGGCAACCTGTCGCGGTTCAGCCTGGTGGGCCTGAGCGGCGTCGGCGTGGACCTTGCCGTGTTCTGGTTGCTGAGGTCGCTGGAGGCAAGCCTGGCCACCGCGCATTTCGGCGCGTTCTTCGTCGCCACGGTCAGCAACTTCGTCCTCAATTACCGCTGGAGCTTTGCCCGAGAATTCGACCCCGACCGGTCGGCGCTGCGACGCTATTCGGCGTTCCTGGTGGTCGCACTGCTTTCGCTGACGCTGCGCGGCGGCGTGCTGGCGATGCTGACCGACGGCCTCGGTGTCGTGCCATGGATCGCCATTCTGCCCGCGGTCGGGCTGACCGCCGTCATCAACTACCTCGGATCGATTTTCTACGTGTTCCCCGCGCGCGATGCCGAGAACAACCCGGAAACCCGGTGGCGGATGGCCGCGCTGGCGCTCATCGGGTGCTCTCTGATGCTGCGCTGGCTTTATCTCGGGCAGGCCGAACTGATCTTCGACGAGATGTATTACTGGACATACACGCTGCATCCGGCGCTTTCGTACCTGGACCATCCCCCGTTGACCGCCTGGCTGGTCTGGCTGGGATCTTCGGCATTCGGCGACAACGCGTTCGGCGTGCGCGCCGCCACGCTGCTGCTGGGCCCCGCGAGCATCGTGTTCGCCTACCTGTTCACCCGCGATCTCTATGACAAGACGCGCGGACTTCTGGGCGCGATGCTGGTCGCCGTCGTTCCGGCCTGGCTGGCGACCGGTTTTCTCATGACTACCGATGCCGCGGCAACGACCGCCTGGCTGGCAGCGCTGTATTTCCTGCAGCGCGCGCTGATCCATGACCGCCCCGGGGCCTGGATCGGCGCCGGCGTCGCCATCGGCGCGGGCGCGCTGGCGAAATACACGGTCGCTTTTCTGGGGCCGGCGGTGCTGGTGTTCATGCTGCTCCACCGCCCCGCCCGGCGGCATCTCGCGACCTGGCAGCCCTGGGTCGGTGCGCTGGTCGCGCTGGCGTTGTTCAGCCCGGTGCTGGTCTGGAACTTCCAGAACGACTGGGCGTCGTTCGCGTTTCAGTCCACCCGCCGGATCGCCGAGGACGCGAGCGCGAGCGCGCACTGGCTGCCGATACACACCGTGGTCGCACTTGGGCCGCTGGCCGGAATCGTGGCGCTGTACCTGCTGGGGCCGGCGCGCAGGCGCCTGTGCCGGGACGACGCATCGCGGCGGTTCATGCTCAGCATGGCGCTGGCGCCGGTGGCCATCATCTTCGCGTTCGGCCTGTTCACCGAAACCAAGGTCCACTGGATCGTGCCGGCGTGGCTGGGCCTGCTGCCGATGATCGCGGCGACGGTGCACCCACCGGCCTGGGCCGGTGCGTCACGCGCATCCAGGATCATCGAGAGACTCTGGCGCCCCCTCCTGCCGCTTTCCCTGGTGGCCTTCGGGTTCGGGCTGCACTACATCTCGATCGGCCTCCCCGGCGTGCAGTGGCAGCCCAACCGGCTGGGCTACATGGGCTGGCCGGAACTGGCTCGCGAGGTCCACGCCATCGAAATGCAGATCGAATCGGAAACCGGCCGGCGACCGATCGTTGCCGGCATGGCCAAGTGGGGCATCCCGGCGGCGCTGGCGTTTCACGACGTCGACGGCAGACGCGACAACATCACCGCGCGCAACCTGGTCGGCATGAGCGGTTCGCAGTGGGAGCGCTGGTTCGATCCGAATACCGATCCGACCCGGCCGGTGCTGCTGGTCAGCCACGAATCCAAGCTTATCGACGAAGACTGGCTGGAGTTGGCGCTGATCGGCCTGGGGCCGTTGAGAACGACGACTGTCTACCGCGACGGCATGCCGATCCAGACCCTGCACTATCGTATCGGAGATGGATTCCTGCCCGAAATGCTCCGCTATCCCGGGCACATGCCGCCGTGATTCGCTGGGTCGCGTTTCGATCATTCGGCAACCGTCTGCCAGATTGACCGGGGATTGACCAAAGATTGGTCAATGAAGCTTGGCTTTAGCGCCGAATGGTGGCAGAATAACGGGGTTTTAACACCTTGATGGAGCCTCATGGCAAAAGACGAACATATCGAGATGGAAGGTCGCGTACTCGAGACGCTTCCCAACACGATGTTCCGTGTTGAACTCGACAACGGCCACACGATCACCGCGCATATCTCAGGCCGTATGCGCAAGCACTACATCCGGATCCTCACCGGAGATCGGGTCAAGGTTGAAATGACCCCTTATGACCTGTCCAAGGGTCGTATCACCTACCGCATGAAGTAACCGGTCAGTCGACCGGCGTGCCGGCTTGGCCGGCAACGCCCTGGATTTCCCGCCACCGCCCGTCCGGCTCAGCTCGGCAGCGCCTCGACTTCCGTTGCGTCGAATGTAAGCGAAAGGCCCTTGCCGGCTTCGTTCACGTCGATGCGGATGGTGCCGCCCTGCTCGCCCAGGTTGCCGAACAGCAACTCGTCGGCCAGCGGTCGCTTGATGTGTTCCTGAATCACGCGCTTCATCGGTCGGGCGCCCATGGCGGGATCGAAGCCGTGGCGCGCAAGCCATTCGCGGGCATCGCCGGAAACTTCGATGTGCACGTTGCGGTCGGCCAGCTGGTTTTCCAGCTCCATGACGAACTTGTCGACCACCTGCAGGATCACGTCGAACGGCAGCGATTCGAACTGGATCACCGCGTCGATCCGGTTGCGGAATTCGGGCGTGAACTGGCGGCGGATCGCCTCCATGCCGTCGGGCCTGGCGTCGGAATCGGTAAAACCGATGGCGCGCTTGTTCATGTCGGCCGCCCCGGCGTTCGTCGTCATCACCAGGATGACGTTGCGGAAGTCGGCCATGCGGCCGTTGGCGTCGGTCAGCTTGCCGTGATCCATCACCTGCAGCAGCAGGTTGTAGATATCGGGGTGGGCCTTTTCGATCTCGTCGAGCAGCAGCACCGCGTGCGGGTTCTGGGTCACGGCCTCGGTCAGAAGGCCGCCGCGGTCGAAGCCGACGTAACCCGGCGGCGCGCCGACCAGCCTGGATACGGTGTGCGCTTCCATGTATTCGGACATGTCGAACCGGATCAGCTCGATGCCCAGCGTCATCGCGAGCTGGCGCGTGACCTCGGTCTTGCCCACGCCCGTGGGGCCGGCGAACAGGTACGAGCCGATCGGGCGATCGGCGTCGACCAGCCCGGAGCGGGCCATCTTGATCGCAGAGGACAGGGTTTCGATGGCCTTGTCCTGGCCGAATACGGTCAGCTTGAGATCGCGCTCCAGGGTCCTGAGGGCATCGCGGTCGGAGCGCGAAACCTGGCGCGGCGGAATCCGGGCCATGCGCGCAACCACTTCTTCGATCTCGTGGGTGCCGATGACGTCCACCCGGCCTTCCGGGTCGAGCAGGCGCTGGCGTGCACCGGCCTCGTCGATCACGTCGATGGCCTTGTCCGGCAGGTGTCGGTCGTTGATATGGCGTGCCGACAGCGTCGCGGCCGCTTCCAGGGCTTCCGGCGCGTACTTGACCCCGTGGTGCTCCTCGAAACGATACTTCAGTCCGTTGAGGATCTCGATGGTCTCGGCAACCGTCGGTTCAACGATATCGATCTTCTGGAATCGACGCGCCAGGGCACGGTCCTTCTCGAACACGCCGCGGTATTCCTCGAACGTCGTCGAACCGATGCAGCGAAGCTCGCCGTTGGCCAGTACGGGCTTGATCAGGTTGGAAGCATCCATGACGCCGCCGGAGGCCGCGCCGGCGCCGATGATGGTGTGGATCTCGTCGATGAACAGGATCGCACCTTCCTTCTCGCGAAGTTCGGCGAGCACTGCCTTGAGTCGCTTCTCGAAATCGCCGCGGTACTTGGTGCCGGCCAGCAGCGCGCCCAGGTCCAGCGCCCAGACTTCCGCGTCGGCGAGCACCTCGGGCACCCGCTCCTCGACGATGCGCAGCGCCAGCCCCTCGGCCAGCGCAGTCTTGCCTACGCCGGATTCGCCGACGTACAACGGATTGTTCTTGCGCCGCCGGCACAGGATCTGCACCGTGCGCTCGAGTTCGGCTTCGCGTCCGATCAACGGATCGATACGGTCGGCGCGCGCGCGCTCGTTGAGGTTCGTCGCGAAACTGGCCAGCGGCGACTTCTGCTCCTGGCCCTCGCCCTCGGCCTGGGTCGCGCCGGTCGGCGCGTCGGGCGCAGGCTGCTCCTCGTTCTTCGTGATGCCGTGGGAAATGAAATTGATCACGTCCAGACGGTTTACGTCCTGCTTGCCGAGCAGGTAGACCGCGTGCGAATCCTTTTCGCTGAAAATGGCTGCCAGCACGTTGGCGCCGAGCACCTCGCTGCGCTCGGCCGACTGAACGTGGTACAGCGCGCGCTGAAGCACGCGCTGGAAACCGACGGTCGGCTGGGTATCGCGCTGGTCGCCGGCCGAAAGCACCGGGATCGTCTCGTTGAGCACCTGCTCAAGTTCGGCCGAAAGCAGCTTGAGATCGGCGCTGCAGGCCAGCAGCACGGAGCGTGCCGACGGATTGTCGACGAGCGCCAGCAGCAGGTGCTCGACGGTCAGGAACTCATGCCTGCGGCTGCGCGCGGCATGGTACGCCTGCGATATCGATAGCTCGAGGTCTTTGCTGAACATTAGCGCCGTACTCCTGGCCGGGCGGCCTTCGGTGGATTCGCGTCTTCATTATGGACCGCATGCAGGGCGGTCGGTTTCAATCGCGACCGGATTCCCGGCCGATTCACGCCAGACTTGCGACGATCCGGGACAGGGATCGCCGCCGATCAGGATTCTTCAAGCGTACATTGCAACGGGTGCTCGTTTTCGCGAGCGTAATCGTTGACCATGATGACCTTTGTCTCGGCGATCTCGAAGGTGTAGACACCCGCCACCCCGCGACCACGGGTGTGCACGTTGAGCATTACCTGGGTGGCCTTTTCGTGAGCCAGGCCGAAAAACTTCTTGAGCACGTCGACGACGAACTCCATGGGGGTGTAGTCGTCGTTGAGCAGCACCACCTTGTACAGCGGCGGCTTCTTGGTCTTCGGGCGTGATTCCTCGAGGGCCAGGCCGTCTCTCGGGTTGTCGGATTCGCGCGATGGGTCGGTCATGTTCTCGGTTGCGTTCTGGGTTGCTACACCCATGATATTAACCGAATCCGGCCGCGTGGAAAGTGAAGCGTGCGGCCTGTTCAGATATTTGTCCGGGGGGCGGGCAGGCGCGCGGCGGTGGCCGCCGCGCGCCGGGGGTTCGAGCTGCGA
The DNA here is from genome assembly GCA_002722315.1 of Lysobacterales bacterium. GTDB lineage: Bacteria > Pseudomonadota > Gammaproteobacteria > Xanthomonadales > Wenzhouxiangellaceae. The sequence goes on from PBLG01000005.1 coordinate 7,848, forward strand.
TCAGGCCGATTCGCGGAACTGCTCTTCCTCGGTCGCGCCGCTGAGCGCGCTGAGCGAGGACTGGCCGCTGGCGACGGCCTGGGCCAGCTGGTCGAAATAGCCGGTACCGACCTCGCGCTGGTGGCGGGTGGCGGTATAGCCGTCCTTCTCGGCGGCGAACTCCGCCTCCTGGAGTTCGACGTAGGCTTCCATCTGTCGGGCCTTGTAGCCGCGCGCCAGTTCGAACATCGAGTAGTTCAGCGAATGGAAGCCGGCCAGCGTGATGAACTGGAACTTGTAGCCCATTGCACCCAGTTCCCGCTGGAAGCGCTTGATGTCGGCCTCGGAGAGGTTCTTCTTCCAGTTGAACGAGGGTGAACAGTTGTAGGCCAGCATCTTGTCCGGGTACTCGGCGCGTATGGCCTCGGAAAACTGTCGGGCCTGGTCGAGGTCCGGGGTGGAGGTCTCGCACCAAACCAGGTCGGCATAAGGCGCATAGGCGAGCCCGCGGGAGATGGCCTGCTCCAGGCCCTGGCGGACCTTGTAGAAGCCCTCGACGGTGCGTTCGCCTGTGGCGAATTCGCGATCGCGCGCGTCGACGTCCGAGGTCAGCAGGCTGGCGCCCATGGCATCGGTGCGGGCAACAATAATGGTCGGTACGTCGGCGATGTCGGCGGCCAGGCGCGCCGCGACCAGCTTGGCGACCGCCTCGGACGTCGGCACCAGCACCTTGCCGCCCATGTGGCCGCACTTCTTGGCCGAAGCCAGCTGGTCCTCGAAGTGCACGCCGGCGGCGCCGGCAGCGATCATGTCCTTCATCAGTTCATGCGCGTTGAGCACACCGCCGAAACCGGCTTCGGCATCGGCCACGATGGGGGCGAACCAGTCGATGTCTCCCGACTGCTCGGAATGCTGGATCTGGTCGGCGCGCAACAGCGTATTGTTGATGCGTCGCACCACCTCGGGCACCGAACTGACCGGGTACAGCGACTGGTCGGGATACATCTGTCCGGCGTTGTTGGCATCGGCCGCGACCTGCCAGCCCGAAAGGTAGATGGCCTTGAGCCCGGCCCGGACCTGCTGCATGGCCTGGTTGCCGGTCAGCGCTCCCAGGGCGTTGACGAACGGGTCTTCGTGCATCAGCCGCCAGAGCTTCTCCGAGCCCATCCGGGCCAGCGTGTGCTCGATCGTGATCGAGCCCCTGAGGCGAAAGACCTCGGCCGCATCGTAGGGCCGTTCGACGCCCTTCCAGCGGGCATTCTCGGTCCACTCGCGTTCGAGCTTGATGATGTTGCTGGTGTTTGCGCTTTCGTTCATGCGGGTATCTCCTGGGTTCTCAAGACTCAGTCCAGCTTCGAATAAGCCGGCAGTGTTATGAATTCGACAAAATCGTCGTCGTCGGTCACCGCTTGCAGCAGTTCCGCGGCCTGTTCGAATTTGCTGTGTGCGCCCTCGGATTCGGCGCGGATCTCGTCCAGCGCATCGCCGATGAAAGTCCTGACCAGGGCCAGGTCGATATTCCGCCCGTCTTCGAGACGGCCGGCCGGATGGCGACTCCATTGCCACAGCTGGGCGCGCGCGATCTCGGCGGTTGCGGCATCTTCCATCAGGTTGTTGATCGGCACGCAGCCCTGCCCGTCCAGCCATGCGGCAAGGTAGCGAATCGCGACCGAGATGTTGCCGCGAACGCCCTTCTCGGTGATCGTGCCTTCGGGCGGTTCGATCAGGTCGGACGCACTGACCTGGACGTCGCGCCGCAGGCGGTCGAGCTGATTGGCGCCGTGCAGGTATTCGTCGAAGATGTCCATCGCCAGTGGAATCAGGCCCGGGTGAGCCACCCAGGTGCCGTCGTGACCCTCGGAGGCTTCGCGCTTCTTGTCGGCGCGCACCTTGTCGATCGCGGCCTTGTTGGCCGCCTCGTCGTTCTTGATCGGTATCTGCGCGGCCATGCCGCCCATCGCGAAAGCGCCGCGGCGATGGCAGGTCTTGATCAGCAGCTGCGAATACGCCTTGAGGAACGGCACGGTCATGGTGACCTGTTCCCGATCCGGAAGTACTTTGTCAGGATGGTTCCGGAAACGTTTGATATAGCTGAAGATATAGTCCCATCGGCCGCAGTTCAGGCCGACGATTCTCGAACGCAGCGCGTGCAGGATCTCGTCCATCTCGAACACTGCCATGATGGTCTCGATCAGCACCGTCACCTTGATCGTGCCCGGCTCGAGATCCATGCGCCGCTCGATCAGCGAAAGCGCTTCCTCCCAAAGCGCGGCTTCGAATCGGTTCTCCAGCTTGGGCAGGTAGAGATAGGGTCCGGAGCCCTTTGCGATAAGCGCATCTGCGTTATGGAATACGTACGTGGCGGCGTCGAACAGCCCGCCGGGTATCGAACGACCGGCGACTTCGACGTGCTTCTCGTCCAGGTGCCAGCCTCGGGGCCTGGCGATCAGAACGGCGGGATCGTCGCCCAGCTTGTACTGCTTGCCGTTGTCGCCGGTGAATTCGATGGTGCCGCGCACGGCGTCGTGCAGGTTCTGCTGGCCGTGCATCATGTTGTCCCAGGTCGGAGTGCTGGAATCCTCGAAATCGGCCATGAACACCCGCGCACCGCTGTTGAGCGCATTGATGATCATCTTGCGATCGACCGGACCCGTGATCTCGACCCGGCGGTCGCGCAGATCGGCCGGTATCTCGGCCACTTTCCAGTCCGAATCGCGGATGTCGCGGGTCTCGGCCGGAAAATCCGGCAGGTCGCCGTCGTCCAGCTGCTTCTGGACCCCCACGCGGGCCTCGAGGAGCCGGTCCACCGGTGCCCTGAATCGGGTGCCCAGTTCACCCAGAAGGCGCAGAAGGTCCGGCTCGAGCAGCCCGCAGGTCGGTTCCGGTGCGGGCGCAAGTATCCGGGCCGGCGGCACGTCGCTGGCAGTGGTCATCGATGCATCTCCGGGTGTCGTGAATGTGAAACAGACTATCGAGCGGAGCTATATTTGACAAATTAAATAATCAGATATTACGCATTGGTTTTTCCAATAATGTAATATTGGCAGGTCCTCCGGAATCACCAGGTCTGCCGGCAACCGATGTACAAAGGCAATCTTCTCAAACACCTGCGTGCGTTCTGCCAGACCGCGCGCCTGGGCAGCGTGTCGGCGGCGGCCGACGCCCTCTATCTCTCCCAGCCCTCGATCAGCCAGCAGATCCGGGCGCTGGAACTCGAACTCGGCCAGCAGCTGTTCGAACGGCAGGGTCCGAAGATGCACCTGACGCCGGCGGGCAAGACGCTGCTGGAGCTCGGGCGACCCCTGGTCGACAGGTTCGACGCCCTGCCCGACGAGTTCGCGCGAGCTTTCGGCCGCCTGGATTCAGGAGAGGTCCGCATCGCGGCCGGCGAATCGACGATTCTTCACCTGCTGCCCAGCCTGGTGCAACGATTCCGTCGGAAACACCCGGGGATTTTCGTTCACCTGCACAACGTCACCGGGGCCGACGGACTCGGCATGCTGCGTTCCGACCAGGTCGATTTCGCCGTGGGCTCGATGATCGACGTTCCCGAGGACATCCACTACCGTCCGATCTACAGCTTCAGGCCCGTGCTCATCGCCAGCAGGGACCATCCGCTGGCCCGTCGCAGCAAGCTCACACTGGCCGACATCAGCCCCTACGGCCTTATCCTGCCGCCTCGGCGGCTGACCACTTACACCTTGATCGATCGGGTGTTTCAGCGCCACAAGCTGCCTTTCCGGGTCACCATGGAGGTCGGCGGCTGGGAGGTCATCAAGCGCTACGTGGCCGGCGGCATGGGCATTTCCATCGTGACCAGCATCTGCCTCGACGACGCCGACCGCGACCGGCTGGTCACGCGTGACGTCAGCCAGTGGTTTCCGAAGCGCACCTACGGCGTGGTCACCCGCAAGGGCGCCTATCTCACGCCGCAGGCCCGGCGCTTCATCGAACTGATGTCGCCGGAGCTGTTTCCCGAATCCGGGCTCCAGCCGCCGGGCGCTTCGCCGAATGCAACGTCAAAAGCACATACGAAGCCGTAACCACTTGTGGTCTGAAGTTTGGCCGACGCGCCGCCGAGCGCCAGTAACCGATGGTGAGGCTTGCGATTGCCGCCGCCCCGCCCCATTTCTGAGCCCATGAATGAATTGACCATGGTGGCCATGTCCGGCGGGGTGGATTCCTCGGTGACCGCTTTGTTGCTGCAGCGGCAGGGTGCCGAGATCGCGGGCATGTTCATGAAGAACTGGGAAGAAGACGACCTGGACGGGGTCTGCAGTGCCGAAGCGGATGCGGCCGACGCCCGGGCCGTGGCCGACATGCTTGGCATCCCCTTTCACGCGCGCAATTTTGCGCCGGAGTACTGGGAGAACGTATTCGAACAGTTCCTGGCCGAACTGGAAGCCGGCCGTACACCGAACCCGGACGTGCTGTGCAACCGCGAGATCAAGTTCAAGGTGTTCCTGGAGCACGCGCGCGACCTCGGCGCCGAGCGAATGGCCACCGGCCATTACGTGCGCAGCGACAGAACCGATGACGGTTATCGTCTGCTCAAGGGCGTGGACGGCAACAAGGACCAGAGCTACTTCCTGTACATGCTGGACCAGGCGCAGCTTGCCCGGGCCTGCTTCCCGGTCGGCGAGATGAACAAGTCGGACCTGCGGGCGCTGGCCGCCGCGGCCGGGCTGCCAACAGCCGGGAAAAAGGATTCGACCGGGATCTGTTTCATCGGCGAGCGCAATTACGACCGCTTCATCGAACAGTACCTGACCGGCGAGCCGGGCGACATCGTGACCACCGACGGGCGCTTGCTGGGCCGACACCGCGGCCTGATGCACTACACGCTGGGTCAGCGGCGCGGACTGGGCATTGGCGGGGTGCGCGGCTTCTCCGAGGCGCCCTGGTTCGTCGTGCACAAGGACCTGGCCGCAAATCTACTGTTCGTGACCCAGGATCCGTCCGACCCCCACCTGCTGTCGCGTCGCCTCGAGGCCGAGAGCCTGACCTGGATCTCCGGGCGTGCGCCCGAGCCGGGAGCCTGCCTGACCGCCAAGGTTCGCTATCGCCAGGCCGACCAGGAGGTCGTACTCGAACGACTCGAGGGTGACACAATGGAGCTGAAATTCGCCCAGCCGCAGCGCGCCGTGACGCCCGGACAATCGGTCGTGCTTTACGACGGAGAGGTATGCCTCGGCGGCGGCATCATCGATTCCAGCGACCGCAGGATTCCGGAGACTTCATCATGAAACGTTCGCTGACAGAACAGACCGTGGCGTTTGCCGGCGTGATCCAGGCCGGGGAACTGGTGCGCCAGATCGCCACCGGCGGGCAGTGCAGCCAGGCATTTGCGCGCAACAGCATCGACAGCCTGTTTACGCCCGACGCCGAGAGCACCGAAGCGGTATTCGGCGGCCTGTCGGGGATTCGACTGGGGCTGACCATGACCCGCGAAATGGCCACTCGCGGCAGCGCGGACTCGCAGCAGGCCATGGCTTACGCCAGCGGCCTGCTCAGGCTGGCCATGATGCTGCGCAAGGACAAGACCCGGCAGCAAGCCATGGCGCGCTCGCTGAGCCTGGTCGAACCCGCCTGGAAAGGCGCCGAGGATTCGCTGGACCCCAGCGTCGTGGCGCAGTTGGCCGACGTGTACCGCAGCGAAATCTCCACCCTGCCGTTGCGCATCCAGGTGCACGGCGACCCCGCCCATCTCAAGCAGGACGAGAAAGTTTCGCTGATCCGGGCCATTCTGCTGGCCGGCGTGCGCGCCGGGTTTCTATGGTTTCAACTCGGCGGACGGCCCTGGCGACTGCTCTTCCAGCGTGGAAGAATGTTTCGCATCGCGGCCGAACTTGCCGGTTGAGGCAGCCCGGCGCCGGGCTGCCGCGCCGGTGCCGCATGCTAAAATGACGGTTTTCGGAGCGCTGCTCCGAGCCAACATCGACACCGGAGAATTTCAATGCGAGACGAGCTGAACTGTCGTGACACACTAGAGGCCAACGGCAAGACCTACAACTTCTACAGCCTCGCCAAGCTGGGCCAGAAGCACGATATTTCCAGGCTGCCCTACTCGCTCAAGATCCTCGCCGAGAACCTGCTGCGCCACGAAGACGGCGAAAACATCACCAAAGACGATATCGCAGCGATCGCGAACTGGGATCCCAATGCCGAGCCCAGCCAGGAAATCGCGTTCACCCCGGCGCGGGTCGTGCTTCAGGACTTCACAGGGGTGCCCGCCATCGTCGACCTGGCCGCGATGCGCGATGCGATGAAGAACCTCGGCGGTTCGCCGACCAAGATCAACCCGCTGTCCCCGGCCGAACTGGTAATCGACCATTCGGTGCAGGTCGACAAGTACGGCACCGAGGACTCCCTGGACCTGAACAACCGGATCGAATTCGAGCGGAACAAGGAACGCTATGCCTTTCTGCGCTGGGGCCAGGGCGCGTTCGAGAATTTCAAGGTCGTGCCGCCGAATACCGGCATCGTTCACCAGGTCAATCTCGAGCATCTCTCGCGCGTGGTCTTCGGCGAGGAGGTCGACGGTGACCTGATGGCGTGGCCGGATACGCTGGTGGGCACCGATTCGCACACCACGATGATCAACGGCCTGGGCATTCTCGGCTGGGGCGTGGGCGGCATCGAAGCCGAAGCGGCCATGCTCGGCCAGCCGATTTCCATGCTGTTGCCGCAGGTCATAGGCTTCAAGCTCAACGGCAAGCTCAAGGAAGGCGCCACCGCCACCGACCTGGTGCTGACCGTGACCGAAATGCTGCGCAACAAGGGTGTGGTCGGAAAGTTCGTGGAATTCTTCGGCGACGGCCTCAGCCAGCTGCCGCTGGCCGACCGCGCCACCATCGGTAACATGTCGCCGGAATTCGGCTCCACCTGTGCGATCTTCCCGGTCGACAGCGAAACGATCCGCTACCTCAAGCTTTCCGGACGCAGCGAGGAGCGGCTGGCGCTTGTCGAGGCCTACGCAAAGGCCCAGGGAATGTGGCGCGAAGACGGCGACGAGGATGCCGAATACACCGATATCCTGGAACTCGACCTGGACGACGTCGAGCCGTCCCTGGCCGGTCCGAAGCGCCCGCAGGACCGGATCGCGCTGTCGAATGCCAAGAACAAGTTCATCGAGGTCTGCGCCGAGATGACCAAGAACCGCGACGGCAACGACGAAGGTCGGTTCGCCAACGAGGGCGGCGGAACCGCGGTCGGGCACGAAGCGCCCGGCGTTGCCGAGGTCGAGTACAAGGACCAGGAATTCGTGCTCAAGGACGGTGCCGTGGTGATCGCCGCGATTACCTCTTGCACCAACACCTCCAACCCGGCGGTCATGCTGGGCGCCGGGCTGCTGGCGCGCAACGCGCGCGAGAAGGGGCTGGCGGTCAAGCCGTGGGTCAAGACTTCGCTGGCGCCCGGTTCGAAGGTCGTCACCGACTATCTCGAATCGGCCGGCCTCGACGACGATCTCGAGGCGCTGGGCTTCTATACCGTGGGTTACGGCTGCACGACCTGCATCGGCAACTCCGGGCCCCTGCCCGAGCCTATCGACAAGGCCATTCGGGACCACGAACTGGTGGTCTGCTCGGTGCTGTCCGGCAACCGCAACTTCGAAGGTCGAATCCATCCGGAAGTGCGGACGAATTACCTGGCCTCGCCGCCGCTGGTAGTTGCCTACGCGATCGCCGGGCGCATGGACATCGACCTGGTCAACGAACCGCTGGGCGAGGATCCGAACGGCGAAGAAGTCTTCTTGAAGGACATCTGGCCGGACGCCCACGAGTTGCACGACTTCATTCGCGACACCGTGACTTCGGAAATGTATTCGAGCAACTACGCCAGCGTGTTCGAAGGCGACGATCGATGGAAATCAATGGATACGCCCACCGGCGAGATGTTCGACTGGTCCGACGATTCGACCTACGTCCAGAACCCGCCCTACTTCGAGGGCATGTCGCTGGATCTCCCCGAGATCGGCGACATCAAGGGCGCACACTGCCTGGCCAAGCTCGGCGACTCGGTGACCACCGATCACATTTCCCCGGCCGGCGCGATCAAGCCGGAATCACCCGCCGGCCAGTACCTGCAGGAAAACGGGGTCTCCCCGGTCGATTTCAACTCATACGGCTCGCGCCGCGGCAACCACCAGGTGATGATGCGCGGCACGTTTGCCAATGTGCGCATCAAGAATGAAATGGCAGAGGGCACCGAGGGCGGCTTCACTACCCACGTGGCGTCCGGCGAAGTCATGCCGATCTACGATGCGGCCATGAAGTACAAGGAAAAGGGAACGCCGCTGGTGGTCATCGCCGGCAAGGAATACGGTTCCGGGTCGTCGCGCGACTGGGCAGCCAAGGGCACCCTGCTGCTGGGCGTGAAGGCCGTGATCTGCGAATCGTTCGAGCGCATTCACCGGTCCAACCTGGTCGGCATGGGCGTGCTTCCGCTGACCTTCGCCGAGGGCGAAACGCGCGAGAGCCTGGGCCTGACCGGGTTCGAGGAGTATGCAATCGAGGACCTGGACATCGGCAACTCGCGCGAAGCCACGGTCGTGGCGACCGACGGCAACGGCGAGGAAACGAAGTTCAAGGTGCGTGTGCGGCTGGATACGCCCAAGGAAGTCGAGTACTACAAGCACGGCGGCATCCTGCACTACGTTCTGCGCCAGTTGGCGGGTACCGATCCTGCCGGCACCGGCCGTAAGGCTGCCTGACCACGGCAACCTTCCGGCTAAACTGAAGTTCTGATCGAAAAAACGGCTGTTTATTGGCAAACCCCTTGATCTTTCAAGGGGTTTCGTCGTTTTGAGCGGGGAGGTTGTCAATAATGTAGCCATGTAAATGCGATTTTTGTCTTGTCATGCCAAGCTGTATCCGCTATAATGTGGCCATGCATATCGACATCGTCCCCAATCGTGGCTCGCGCCCGGCCTATCTGCTGCGCGAGTCCTACCGTGAGGGCAAGCGGGTGCGCAAACGTACGCTTGCCAACCTGTCGGCCCTGTCCGAAACCCAGATCGAGGGGATCCGGGCGATCCTGCGGGGGGATGCGGTGCGGCCGGTCGGTGAGCTGTTCGAAGCCGTCGCGTCCAGGCCTTGCGGACATGTTCAGGCCGTGCATGTAGCCATGCAGAAGCTGGGCATGGCCCGGCTGCTGGCCGGCCGGCCCAGCCGGGAGCGCGATCTGGCGCTGGCCATGATTGCCGCGCGAGTGGTCTGCCCGGACACCAAGCTGGCCACCACCCGGCGCTGGCATCAGTCCACGCTGGCCGAGGATTTCGGCGTGCTCGACGCGCAAGCCGAGGATTTGTATGCGGCCATGGATTGGCTGCTGGCGCGCCAGGAGGCGGTGCAGAAACGTCTGGCCGCGCGCCATTTGCAGGCCGGTTCACTGGTGCTCTATGACCTGTCGTCGAGCTATCTGGAGGGCCACCACTGCCCGCTGGCCCGGCTGGGCTACAGCCGAGATGGCAAGAAGGGCAAGCTGCAGGTCAACTACGGGCTGTTGACCGACCGCCGCGGCTGTCCGGTGGCGATCTCGGTGTATCCGGGCAATACGGCGGACGCGGCCACGCTGATGCCCGAAGTCACGCGCCTGCGCGAGACCTTCGGCCTGGGCGACGTGGTCCTGGTCGGCGACCGCGGGATGATCTCTCAAGTCCACATCAGACAGTTGCGCGAACTCGACGGCCTGCGCTGGATCACCGCGCTCAAAAGTGTCTCGATTCGCAAGCTGGTCCAGGGCCAGACCTTGCAACTGGACCTGTTCGATGAGCGCAATCTGTTTGAACTGCGCCATCCCGACTATCCCGGCGAACGCCTGATTGCCTGCCGCAACCCTCAATTGGCCGGGCACCGTGCAGCCAAGCGTGAAGCCCTGCTGGAGGCTACCGAAGTTCAGTTGGCCAAGGTCCGTGAACGTGTCGAGCGCGGCCGCCTGACCGGCGCGGATCGAATCGGTGTCGCGGTCGGCAAGGTGCTGGATCGCTACAAGGTCGGCAAGCACTTCGTGCTCGAGATCGACGAGGCGCGCTTCGAGTTCCGGCGCGATGCCGAGAAGATCACCGAGGAAGCGGCGCTCGACGGGCTGTATGTGCTTCGCACCAGTGTTGAGCCCGAGCAGATGGACGCTTCGGAGTGCGTGCGCAACTACAAGGCCCTGGCCAATGTTGAGCGTGCCTTCCGATCGCTCAAGACCATGGACCTGAAGGTCCGGCCCATCCATCATCGCCTCGCCGATCGGGTCCGCGCGCACATCTTCCTGTGCATGCTGGCCGAGTACGTCGCCTGGCATCTGCGCGAAGCCTGGCGGCCGATGCTGTTTGCCGATGAGGATCAGGCTGCCAAGGGTCAGCGCGACCCGGTTCGACCTGCGCGCCGCTCAGCGGCGGCCGAACGCAAGGTCGCCCGCAAGATCAACGACACCGGCCAGCCGTTGCACAGCTTCCAGACCCTGTTGGGCGAGCTGGCCGGGATCGTGCGCAACACCTGCCGCACGCCCGGCAGCGACGAGACCCCGTCCACCTTCGAGATCACCACCACGCCCAATCCGGTTCAACAGCGCGCGCTCGATCTGGCCACCCAAATCAGGCTGTAGCCAGTCAGCGCACGGCGGAATGCCGCTATGCCATTGAAATAGAGACGTTTTATCGCAGCACTATCGGAGAACTTCAGTCTAAGCTTTTCCGCGCCAGCGCCTGCTGGCCCGTCCGCCAGGCAAGCTCCGCCTGGACGGAGAGCACTGTCGGGTTTCGGGAATCCCGCGCGGCAGCGTGGAGCGCGTCCAGCACTGCTTCGGTCATCGCCGGGTCGGCTGCGGACTCGTGTTCAGAGCCCAGGCTCGCGATCAGGAACCTCGCGGCCTCCTGATGGACAGGCAGTTCGGTCTGTCCGTCGAACACCAGATCTCCGAGCGCGCGTTGCGCCAGTCCGACTGCATTCGGCCGATTACCCGTGGTCGGGTTACCGTCGAGCCCGAGCAACGGGGGCAGCCCCAGCGCCAGCAGCCGTCGCGCTTCGCGCAATGCATCGTCCCCGTAGCCGCGTTCGGAAAAATCCTTGAGAAGATCCGATACCCGACCCGGCAGCGCTTCGCTCAGCATGGCCTCGTGTTGAATCAGCAGCCAGTCCAGCGCCGTATCGCGCGCCCAGAATGCCCAGAGCTCGTTGGTCGGGTCGTGCCGGCTGACGGCAATGAAATGGTCCAGCGACTCGTTCAGCAAAGCCAGGGCCCGGGCATGGTCGCCCAGGTAATGAACGGCCCAGGCTTCCCCGCGCAAGCTCGCGGCCAGCCTCTGCTGGGTCAGGCGATCACCCGGATTCGAGGCCAGCATTCCTGCGTATATACGACGAGCTTCGAGGCGCGTCTCGGCCGACGCCGGGAGCTGCCCGCTGCGCATCTGGCTTCGCGACAGCCAGTCGAGCGCGCCGGCAAGTTCCCCGCGATAGTACGGATCGTCCGGCGCCAGTGCCGCCGCCTTCCGGTTCCAGCGCACGCCCTCGGCGGCATGATGTATGGCATCTTCCAGACGACCGGTCCGCTCGTACACGCCCGCCAGGTTGCTATGGCCGTAGCTGACTTCCATGACCCAGTCCGGATTTTCGGCATCGAAATCGAGCAACGCCCGAGAGTGGTCAAGGTAGAGACGAAAAAACGGCTCGGCCGCCGCCGGGTCGCCCGACTCCAGATGAACGTACCCGACCCAGAATTCGCTCTGGGCCAGCCCGTACAGGAACGCCGGTGACTCCGGATTGCGACGATTGAGCGCTCGGTTGGTTTCCAGCGCCTTGCCGTATGTCGCCAGCGCCTGCTCCCATTCCATCCGGTCGAAATGAATCTCCCCGATGGCGATATACGCTTTCGCACGACCGGCCAGCGCCTCGTCATCCAGTTCGTTCTCCGGCAGCGCGGAAAAATACGCCTCGGCCTCTCTCGCCGCCGCATCCAGGGCATCCAGCCGTCCGACCTTCCCCAGTTCGGTCTTGAGGTCACCCAGCATGAATTCCACCAGTGCCTCGGCCTGCTGCTGACGCCGCTCGGCATCATCGCGCGCGACCATGGCGGCAATCGCCAGTGCGCCGGTCAGCGCCATGCCTGCAATCGAGGCGGTCGTGATCGCCAGTAATTTTCGATTGCGCCTTTGCTGCTCGCGCTGCCGCAGATCGTCGAGTTCGACCCCCAGCAGGCCCGCGATCAGCTTCAGGCGAGCAAGCTGCCTGCCGTCCTTGCCCGGCCGAAGGTCTGCCGCGATCGGCTCGGCAGGGACATCGGACAAGGTGCCGTCCCGGGCAAGACGAAACCGGAGCGCCGGTGGAAAACATTCACGATCGTCCCCGGCGCCCGGTTCGCCATCGACGATCAGACAGAATATCGACGCCTCGCCGTGGACCCGTTTGAATTCGAGAATTTCCCGGTTGGTCCACCTCGACCTCGCGCAAGCCGGTGAGCACACCACGACCAGCGCCCGGGAGCGCGCCAGCGCCAGCGTGATCTTCTCGCCCAGGTCGCCGGCGCTGGGCAGTTCCTCGCGGTCGCGAAAAACGGGCTTGAGTCGAGCCCGGGCATCGGGGTCACCGGCAAGCAGTCGTGAAGATGGCCGGTAGCGCTCCAGGCTTCGGTGCACCCAGGCCGCCCATTTGGCGTCCTGGTGGCTGTACGAGAGAAAGGCGGCGAAGCGCCGCGCCTGCGGGCCGGGCTGGGCCAAGCGTCAGTTCAACCCGCCACTATCGCGAATCCGCGGATCGGAAACGGCGGTCTGACCGGTCACGATGTCGGCGAAAACGACCTGGTAATCGACCGCCTTGTTCTTCTGGTTGGTATCCCGAATCGTCAGGCTCATCGGCTGAGTGCCCTGCGCCATCAGCGTCCCGTCTCGCTGGGGAACGTCGGGATAATCGATTTCCTCGTCGTCGTCCAGCGCGTTGCCGCCGCCCTCTGGCGCACCGAACTGGTCCTTGTCCTTGTCCTTGAGCTGAACATGGCTGAGCGCCCAGTTGTCGTCGTTGCCCAGGTTGAAGGTCAGATTCGCGGTATCGCCCTTGTCGAGGTTGATGTCGCCGTTCGCGCTCACCGAGGTGGAGCAGCTTTCCGAGATGACCTGGTCGGTAGCAGCACTTATCGAGGCGGAAGTCATGTGGACCTTGCCGTCGACGACAAGGTAGTTCAGGGTGATGTCAAAGTCTGCCACGGGCCGAACCCTCGCAATGGGGGAGTCTGGATCATAAATGAATATTCCTGCCCAGGGTAGTGGCGGGAAGATGGCTCCGCATCGAGGCGCATCGAGCCGGCCGCATCGACTGTTCCAGGCGTTCCGCCCGAATCCGGATGGCGTCCATGAAAAACGGGGCCCGCGGCCCCGTTTTCTCGTTTCCAGCTCCTGCCGATGGCTCGAGTTCCGGGCCGACGGATCAGGCGCCGGCGGTCATGTCTTCTTCGGCGCCAGCATCATGACCATCTGGCGGCCTTCCATGCGCGGGAACTGCTCGACCGTCACTTCGCCTTCCATGTCGGCTTCGACGCGCTTGAGCAGGTCGCGACCGAGGTCCTGGTGGGCCATTTCGCGGCCGCGGAAACGCAGGGTTACCTTGACCTTGTCGCCGTCGTCGATGAAGCGCCTGAGGTTGCGCATCTTGACGTCGTAATCGTGGTCGTCGGTGCCGGGCCGGAACTTGATTTCCTTGACCTGGATCTGCTTCTGCTTTTTCTTCTGGGCCTGGGACTTCTTGGATTCCTCGAAGCGGAACTTGCCCCAGTCCATGATCCGGCAGACCGGCGGAACGGCCTGCGGTGCGATCTCGACCAGATCCATGCCTTCTTCTTCGGCCAGCGCGATGGCATCCTCCAGCGACCGGATTCCGATCTGGTCGCCTTCGGGCCCCACGACCCTTACCTTGGACGCAGTGATGTCGTCGTTGCGTCGCGTCTTCTTGTCCGTTGCGATGTGAAGGTCTCCTTTGTGTGAAATATTTAATCGAAAAATTTACCGGTTTCAGTCGCCGGCTTCAGTGCGCCCACGACGTGCCTCCCACTGACCCAGACGGTCAGCAAATGCTTCCAGCCGCATCGTACCCAGGTCCGATCCGTCGCGTTGGCGAACGGCGACGGTGCCGTCGTCCTTCTCGCGGTCACCCACGACGAGAAGGTAAGGCACCTTGGCCAGGGTCTGCTCGCGGATTTTAAATCCGATCTTTTCGTTCCTCAAGTCGCATTCTGCCCTAAATCCAAGCTTCTGTAGGCGTCGGGCGACCGATTCGGCGTATTCGGCCTGGGCGTCGGTGATGTTGAGCACCTGCACCTGCACCGGCGCCAGCCACACCGGCAGGTTGCCTGCGTAGTGCTCGATGAGCACCCCGATGAAGCGCTCGACCGAGCCGAGAATGGCCCGGTGCAGCATCACCGGCACCTGCTTTTCGCCGCGCTCGTCGACGTAGGCCGCGCCCAGTCGCTCGGGCATTGAGAAATCCACCTGCATGGTGCCGCACTGCCACACCCGACCGATGCAGTCGGTCAGCGAGAATTCGATCTTGGGCCCGTAGAATGCGCCCTCGCCCGGCTGGATCTGGTACTCGATGTCACGCGACTCGAGCGCATCCTTCAGCGCAGCCTCGGCGCGGTCCCAGACCTCGTCGGAGCCCACCCGCTGCTCGGGCCGGGTCGACAGCTTGACCTGGATGTCCTCGAAGCCGAAGTCGCGGTAGACGTCGAACACCAGTTCGTTGAACGACCGCACCTCGTCTCCCATCTGGGCCGGGGTGCAGAAGATGTGCGCGTCGTCCTGGACGAAATTGCGCACCCGCATCAGTCCGTGCAGCGAGCCGGAGGGCTCGTTCCTGTGGCAGGAGCCGAACTCGGCCATGCGCAGCGGCAGGTCGCGGTAGCTGCGCAGCCCCTGGTTGAAGATCTGCACGTGGCACGGGCAGTTCATCGGCTTGATCGCGTAGCTGCGGTCCTCCGACGAGGTGATGAACATGTTGTCCTTGAAATTCTCCCAGTGGCCGGATTTCTGCCACAGGGCGAGATCGAGCACTTCGGGCGTGTGCACTTCCTGGTAATCGGCCTCGACCAGCCTTTCACGAATATAGTCCTGCACCAGCCGGTAGATGCGCCAGCCGTGGTCGTGCCAGAACACCATGCCCGGCGCTTCGGCCTGGGTATGGAACAGGCCCAGCTGCTTGCCGATGCGGCGGTGATCGCGCTTCTCGGCTTCTTCCAGTCGTTTCAGGTACTGCTTGAGCTGCTTCTTGTCGCTCCAGGCCGTGCCGTAGATGCGCTGCAACATTTCGTTGTCGGAATTGCCGCGCCAGTACGCACCGGCCAGCTTGGTCAGCTTGAACGCGCCCAGCTTGCCGGTCGACGGCACGTGCGGCCCGCGGCACAGGTCGATGAAATCGCCCTGCCTGTACAGCGAAAGCGTCTCGCCGGCCGGAATGTCGGCGATGATCTCCGCCTTGTACTCCTCGCCCTGGTCGCGGAAAAACGAAATCGCCTCGTCGCGCGGCAGCTCGCTGCGCTGGACCGGCAGGTCCTCGTCGACGATGCGCTGCATTTCGGCCTCGATCGCCTCGAGGTCCTCGGGATGAAAGGCTTTCTCGCGCGCGAAATCGTAGTAGAAACCGTGCTCGATGGTCGGCCCGATCGTCACCTGGGTGTCCGGATAAAGCCGCTTGACCGCCTGCGCCATCAGGTGCGCGGTCGAATGCCGGATCACCTCCACGCCCTCGTCGTCGCGCGGCGTGATGATGCGCAGGTTGCCGTCGGTCTCGATCCGATGGTCGACGTCGACCAGCTTGCCGTTGAACTCGCCGGCCAGCGCCGCCTTGGCAAGACCCGGCCCGATATCGGCCGCGACCTCCCGGACCGTCACCGGCTCGGGAAACGATTTCCGACTCCCGTCGGGAAGCATGATTTCAGGCATGAAGGTTTCGCGATTTCACAATAAGAATGTCGAACCCCCAATTGTACCCGCAGCAAGGCCTTCAGCGCACGCCCGACCGCCGCAGTCGCGCGAAGCGCCGACGCGCGTTTCCAGAGTTCTGGTTGACGGCAAAAATGAGGATTCCGAGCAGCGCACGGCGCCGCACGAACCCGCCCCGAAATTCTTCCTGCCCGAATGGCAAATTTTCCCTTCAGGGTTTCTCAGGTGCTTTTCGTGTGGTGTCGCGCGCAGCGCAGGAACCGCAGTGTTGACCCGCCTCGTCCGCCGGCTGCCAATTCCTCAACGGGTAAATTCCCTTCTGAGGGTTTCTGTAGTGCGTGGACAGCAGTGTCGCGCGGAGCACAGGAACCGCAATGTACAAACGAGTACATGAGGATTCCGAGCACTGCACGGCGCTGCTGGCCGCGTGCTACAGGAATCCTCAGAAGGGAATTTTGGTGGGCGATACTAGATTCGAACTAGTGACCTCTGCCATGTCAAGACAGCGCTCTAACCAACTGAGCTAATCGCCCGCAACAAGCCGTAAATTATACCAACAAATGCCACCCTGACAAGCCTCATTTCGTCTTTTGACCATGATTCGGTCGGCTTTTTCGCTGCCCGCCACCCCGGCGCGACCCGGCCGCGAGGGCTATAATTTCAGACCATGCCCGACCTCCCGCACACCGCACCCCGACCCTTCGTTCACCTGCGTGTGCACTCCCAGTACAGCCTGGAGGACGGGCTGGCAACGCCCGCCGCACTCGCCGCCCGCGCGCGCGAGCTGGAAATGCCGGCGCTGGCGATCACCGACTGGCACAACCTGTTCGGGCTGGTCAAATTCATCAAGAGCGCGCACGCCAAGGGCATCAAGCCGCTGGTGGGCAGCGACGTTCGCCTCTCCAACCCGGCCAACGAGGCCGAATTCTCGGCCGCGACGATGCTGGTCCAGGACCGCACCGGCTACCTGAACCTGTGCCGGCTGATTTCGAAGAGCTTCATCGAGGGCCGCGTGCAGGGCCAGCCGCGGCTCCGCTTCGACTGGCTGCCGGGAGCGTCCGAAGGACTGATCGTGCTGCTGGGGTGGAGTTCGGACGTCGGCCAGGCGCTCATCGGCGGTCATTTCGAGGAAGCGCGCCGACGCCTGGTCGCGTGGCACAAGGAATTCCCCGACCGGCTTTACATCGAGCTCCAGCGCACCGGCCGCACCGCCGAGAGCCGCGCCGAGAACGGCCTGCTGGCGCTGGCCAGCGAGCTCCAGCTGCCGGTGGTGGCGACCAACGACGTGCGCTTCCCGGCCGCCGACCAGTTCCTGGCCCACGAGGCGCGAGTCTGCATCCACCAGAGCCGGCTGCTGGACGACAAGCACCGGCCGCACGAATTCGTCGACCAGCAGTACCTGAAATCGCCGGCCGAGATGGCGGAGCTGTTCTCGGACCTGCCGGTGGCGCTGGACAACACCGTGGAGCTGGCCAAGCGGCTGAATCTCGACCTGAAGATGGGCGAATACGTGCTGCCGGATTTCCCGGTGCCCGAGGGCGAGAACGCCGACGACTTTCTCAAGCGCAAGACCCTCGAGGGTCTCGAGGCGCGGCTGGCGCGCTACGGCCCGGCCGACGGCCACACCGAGGACGATTACCGGGAGCGCGTCAGGACCGAGCTCGAAGTGATCGTGACGATGGGCTTCTCGGGCTATTTCCTGATCGTCGCCGACTTCATCGCCTGGGCCCGCAACAACGACGTGCCGGTAGGCCCCGGTCGAGGTTCCGGCGCCGGGTCGCTGGTGGCCTGGTGCATCGGCATCACGGATCCCGATCCGCTCAGGTACGACCTGCTGTTCGAGCGCTTCCTGAACCCCGAACGCGTGTCCATGCCCGACTTCGACATCGACTTCTGCGTCGAGGGCCGCGACCGGGTCATCGACTACGTCGCCGAGCACTACGGCCGCGACCGGGTGAGCCAAATCATCACCTACGGCACGCTGGCGGCCAAGGCCGCGGTGCGCGACTGTGGCCGGGTGCTGGGCTACAACTACGGATTCGTCGACTCGATCGCGAAGCTCATCCCGCTGCAGCTGGACATCACGCTGAAAAAGGCCCTGAAGCAGGAGCCCGAACTCAAGCAGCGCTTCGACAGCGAGGACGACACCCGCAGCATCATGGAGCTGGCGCTGCAGCTCGAGGGCGTGGCGCGGAACGCCGGCAAGCACGCCGGCGGCGTGGTCATCGCCCCGGGCCCGCTGACCGATTTCGCGCCGCTGTACACCGATCCGCGCACCGGCTCGGTGGTCACCCAGTTCGACAAGAATGACGTCGAGGCCGTCGGCCTGGTCAAGTTCGACTTCCTGGGCCTGAGGAACCTGACCATCATCGACTGGGCGCTGAAGTCGGTCAACCGCCAGCGCCGCGGCGAGAACCAGGACCCGATTTCGCTCGACGATCTGCCGCTGGACGACGCCGACACCTTCAAGCTGTTGCAGAAGGCCCACACCACGGCGGTGTTCCAGCTCGAGTCGCGCGGCATGAAGGACCTGCTCAGAAAGCTGGTACCCGACAGCTTCGACGACATCGTCGCGGCCGTGGCGCTGTTCCGTCCCGGGCCGCTGGACGCCGGGATGGTCGACGACTACGTCGAGCGCAAGCACGGCCGGGCGACCGTCAACTACCCGCACCCGCTGACCGAGCCGATCCTGAAGCCCACCTACGGCGTGATCCTTTACCAGGAGCAGGTCATGCAGATCGCCCAGGTGGTCGGCGGCTACACGCTGGGCGCGGCCGACCTGCTCCGGCGCGCCATGGGCAAGAAGGATCGCGACCTGATGGCCCAGCAGCGCGCGATCTTCGTCGACGGTGCCGCCGACCAGGGGCTCAGGGCCGACGAGGCCGAGAGCCTGTTCGGGCTGATCGAGACATTCGCCGGCTACGGCTTCAACAAGTCGCACTCGGTGGCCTACGCGCTGGTCGCCTACCAGACCGCGTGGCTGAAGGCGCACTACCCGGCCGAGTTCATGGCCGCGGTACTGTCGGCCGACCTCGACAAGACCGACAAGATCGCCAACCTGATCGAGGACTGCCGCGCGATGCAGCTGGAGGTGCGCCCGCCCGACGTCAACCGCTCCCAGTGGCGCTTCGAGGTCGAGGACGGCGTTATCCGCTACGGCCTGGGCGCGGTCAAGGGCGTCGGCGAAGGGGCCATCGAGGCGATACTCGCCGCGCGCGACAAGCTCGGTCGCTTCGAATCGCTGGGCGCATTGCTGCGCGAGGT
This sequence comes from Lysobacterales bacterium, assembly GCA_002722315.1. GTDB lineage: Bacteria > Pseudomonadota > Gammaproteobacteria > Xanthomonadales > Wenzhouxiangellaceae. The sequence goes on from PBLG01000005.1 coordinate 27,004, forward strand.
CGAACTGGCCCGGATGACCCGCAAGACGATGGAAACCCTGGTCCGCGCCGGCGCGCTGGATTCCATCCATGCGAACAGGTCGGCGCTGCTGCAGGCGCTGCCCGACGCGTGGTCGTCGGCCGAGCGGCACCAGGCCGACTCGGCGGCCGGCCAGGCCAGCCTGTTCGGCGCGCCGGCCGGCGGCAACCAGGTCATCGAGGACGAACCGCTGCCCGAGGTCGCCAGCTGGACCTCCCGCCAGAGGCTGCGCGCCGAGCGCGAGACGCTGGGCCTGTATCTCAGCGGTCACCCGATGGACGACCTGGTCGACGAGGTCGGCGGGTTCACGACCTGCCGCCTGGGCGACATCGGCAACCGCTTCGGCGACGCCGAACCGTCCCGCGGGCGCCGCCCCGGGCTGCCGATGACGCTGGCCGGGCTGATCGTGACCATGCGCCGGCGACCCGGCAAGGGCGCGTTCGTCGCCATCGACGACGGCAGCGGGCGAATCGAGGTGGCGGTGTTCGACCGCACCCTCGCCGACTGCGCCGACCTGCTGGTATCGGACGAGATCATCATTGCCAGCGGCAAGGTCGAGATCGACGACTTCAACGGCGGCTACCGGATGGTCGCCGAGCAGGTGCTGAGCCTGGACCAGGCCCGCCAGCGCTTCGCCCGCCACCTGCACGTCAGGCTCCATCCGTCGTTCGGGCCCGGCGACATCGACGAGCAGCTGGCCGCGACGCTCCGACCCTACCGCAACGGCGAGACCCCGGTGATCGTCGACTACGTCAACGGCCGCGCCGCGGCCACGCTGCGGCTGGGCGCCGGCTGGCGGGTCAAGCCGTGCGCGGAATTGCTGGCCGCCATGGCCGGGGTCGAGGCCGTCGACCGCGCGGAGCTGGTTTACAGCTAGCGGCGCCGGCGCAGTGCGCTTATCGGCGGTCCGCTTCCCTGCACGGCAGCACGAGGCTGAAAACGCTGCCGCCGGGAATCGCCCGGGCCAGCATCCGGCCGCCGTGGCGCTGGGCGATCAACCTGGCAATGAAAAGTCCCAGCCCGAGGTGCGGCTGCTCGGCCCCCGATTTGCGCCAGGACACCATGGGCTCGAACAGTTCGGCGGCCGAGGCCGGGTCGATCGACGGCCCGGCGTTTTCCACCTCCAGCCGCGCCGCGTCGCCGGCCTGCCGCACCCGAACGCTTATCGCACTGTCGGCGGTCGCGAAATCCAGCGCGTTGTCGACCAGCTTGTCCAGAAGTTGCGCGACAAGATCGGGCGAGCCGTGGACGCGCACCGGCCGGGCCGGACCTTCGAACTTCAGTTCATGGCCGACACAGGCGTCCCGGCGCGCGGCGCAGTAATCGGCAGCAAGTTCGGCCAGGTCGAACGTCTCGAACGGCTCGTCGATCAGCGCCTCCTCGAGCCGGGCGGCCTGGGTCATGGCGCCGAAGATCCGGTTCAGGCGCCGGTTGCCCTGCCCGGCCCGCTCCAGGTACAGCCTGGCCTGGTCGTGGTCGAACGTCTCGCCACTGCCGACCTGGTCGGCCAGGTTGTCCAGCGACGACCCGATCATGGTCAGCGGCGTGCGTAACTCGTGCGACAGGCGGTCGGCCAGCGTGCCCAGGTACTGCTGGTGAACTCTCAATCGATCCAGCAGCGAGGCCATGCTGGCCGACAGCGCCGCGATTTCGTCGCCGCCTCCGAGCGTCTCGGACGCGGCGACGACCTTGCCGTCGTCGGCCACCGCCGCCTCGGTGCTGCGCTGCAGCCGCCGAATGCGCGAAGACAGCCGCCAGGCAAACGCCAGCAGCACCGCCGCCGCGGCCACGAAGATCAGCAGGCTGACGCCGGCCAGGCGCAGCACCGCGTCGCTTGCCAGCACCAGCATCGCGTCGGCATCGCGTTCCAGCACCAGCATCGGGGGCTGTTCGCCGCCGTCCGTCGCGTCGATCCGGCTATCCAGCGGCATCGCCACCCGCACCCGTGCGCCGGGACGCTCCGCGCCGCGTTCGATCATCCACAGCGGCGACACTTCGCCGGCGCGCGCGGCCTGCAGGTCGGGCCCCGCCAGCCTGGCCGTGAACGGCGCCGGCGGCGGCAGCCTGGAAAGCGCGTCGCCGGCCAACCGCTCGAACAGCAGCGTCTGCCAGATCGAGGGCGAGCGATCACCTCGCGACGCGCCCGACAGCGCACGATCGGCGCGAGCCAGCACGTAACCCCCGGGGGTGACCAGCCAGGCCCGCATGCCGCCCGGAAGCAGTGACTGCAGCTCTTCGGAAAGAGCAGGATCGGCGGCCACCAGCGGCACCCGCCCGGCGATCGAGTATTCGCGTGGATCGAAACCGTCGCCGTCGACGTCGAACACCGAAATACCGATTCGGTCGGGCCGGTCGCGCAGCGGAATCCGCAGTTCAAGGTTCCAGCCCCGGGCCAGCGCCTGCCAGACGCCGTGGACCAGCGGCCAGCCGCCGGGTTCGGCCGCGCGCGTGAAACGGCCGGGTGCGGTCGGAACGATGCGCAGACGCGACTCGCCGCGCGGGCCGCCGAACCTCAGCTCGACGTGGTCGCCGGGCGTTCCGTCCGCGCCGGCGAACCGGGTATCTGCGTCGGTGACCTGCAGCAGCAGGTGCAGACCGGCGGGCGACTGGGCCAGCGCCAGCGATACCGGCGCGCGTTCGTCCGACCCGTTTCCATTCGAAGGTGCAGCGGGACCGGAATAGCGCTGCCCGGGCGCTGCCATTGAAGAATGCTGCCGGCGCCCGTCGGGCCCGAGTCTCTCGGTGACGTCCAGCCAGGCCGCCCAGTCGTCGCCGTAGCCGTCGAGCAATAGCGGCTGGCGCGCGGTGTGGACGTACAGAGGGGGAACTTGCGAAGCGTGCCGGGGCGGCCGCGGCACGACGGTGGCCAGCGCCCGCGCGCTGTCGATCAGCGCCTGTTCCTGTCCTTGCCGAAGCAGCTTCTCGACCTGCGCGACGAACTGCAGGCCAAGCAGCGGCAGAACGATCACCAGCGATGTGACCAGCATCAACTGGCCCCTGAGCTTCATTCCGGGCCGGCCCAGCGATAACCGGCACCGTGCACCGTGAGCAGGCCGCCGAAGTCCGGATCGTGCTGCTGGAACTTGCGGCGGATACGCTTGATGTGCGAAGTGATGGTCGATTCGTCTACCACGAGGCTGGCGGCTTCCATCAGCTGCTCGCGGCTCCTGACGTGCCCGGGGTAGCGCGCCAGCGCGTAAACAATCCAGAACTCGGTGACGGTCAGGTCCACCGGCCGGCCGCGCCATTTGACTGTCAGGCAGTCGGTGTCGATGGCGAGCGCGCCGCGGACCAGCTCATGTTCCTGCGTGCCGGGCCGGGCAAGCGCCTCCAGCCGTCTCAGCAGCGCGCTGACCCGCGCCATCAGGTGCGGAATGGAAATGTCCTTGGTCAGGTAGTCGTCGGCGCCCAGTCGCAATCCGGATACCGCATCGAGCTCGCTGTCGCGCGCGGTCAGGAAGATGATCGGCAGCTGCTGCGATCTCGCCCGTAGTGCCCGGCAGAGCTCGAAGCCGCCCTCGTGCTCGTCGCCCAGCCCGATGTCGATGATCACCAGGTCCGGCAGGTCGTCGGCGAACGCGCGCTCGGCCGACGGCCGGTCCGGGTAGCCGCGGGCCTCGAATCCGTGACGGCGCAACGCGTCCAGGTAGTTCTCCCGGATCGGCGCCTCGTCCTCGACAACGGCAATGCGACGGCTCATGCGCATAGCTTAGCGCGCGTTTGCCGGGCACAGGCGGCGGCGCCGGGCCTTGCCATGTTTTCGCCACATTCGGTCATCGAATCGCCAGATTCGCGGCCGGGCCGGGCCACTTGCGGCTGTTGAAATCGTCTGCAACTTCCATCAAGAGAACGCCCCGATGAAATTTTCCCGTAAGTGTCTCCTAGCTCTGTTCGCGCTCGCAGCGGCCTCGAGCCTCCAGGCGCAGACCCTCGCCGGGCTGCAGCTGGTCGGCGACGCCGGCGCGGTGGCCGCGGTCACGCAGTCCACCGAAGTCGACATCCGCGTCACCGGCCTGCTGGCCCGAACCACGGTCACCCAGCGCTTCACCAACCATACCCAGGGCTGGGCCGAAGGCCGCTACGTGTTTCCGCTACCCGACGGGGCGAGCGTCGACGAGCTTCGAATCACGATAGGTGAACGCATCATCGAGGGCGAAGTGCGCGAAAAGGCCGACGCCCGACGGGTATTCGAAACCGCGCGCGCGCAGGGGCAGACCGCCGGGCTGGTCGAGCAGCACCGCGACAACCTTTTCTCGACCTCGCTGACCAACATCGCGCCGGGCGAGGACATCGTGGTCACGATTGGATTCGGCCAGACCGTCGATTACCGCCACGGCCGGTTCACGCTGCGCTTCCCGACCACCACGCTGCCGAGATTCGAAAACGGCCACGTCACCGAGTCGCGCACGCTGGCCAATGCACCGCCGGCGCCGGTCTACGCCACCGGCGCGCCGCCACGGCTGGCCATGACGGTGGATCTGGCGGCCGGCTTCGACCTGGCCGGCGTGCAGAGCCTGCACCACGCGGTCGACATCCGGGGCCGGGGCAGCGACTGCACCATCGAGCTGGCCGAGCCCGAACACGCGGCCGGCCGGGACTTCGAACTGGTCTGGTCGGCCCGCGACGAGGACCGCCTGCAGGGCGCGCTGTTCGTCGAACAGATGCGGGGCCAGGCGCACGCGCTGCTGATGCTGCTGCCGCCGCGCGAGTTCAAGCCGGTCGCGCTCCGGCGCGAGCTGATCCTGGTGATCGACCGCTCGGGCTCGATGCAGGGCGAGGCGTTCGAACAGGCGCGCGAAGCGATCCGGCTGGCGCTGGACCGGATCGATCACGACGACCGATTCAACGTGATCGCCTTCAGCAACTCGGCCCTGCCGCTGTTCGACGGCCCGGTGGCCGCCAGCCAGGCCAACCTCGACCGGGCCTACCGGTTCATCGAGCAGCTCGGCGCCGACGGCGGCACCGAGATCGACGCGGCGATGGGACTGGCGATGGCCGGGCTTCCCGACCCTGGATACCTGCGCCAGATCGTGTTCGCCACCGACGGCGCGGTCGCCAACGAGGCGCAGCAGCTGGCGCGCATCGACCGCGAAATCGACGACTCGCGCCTGTTCGCCATCGGCATCGGCCACGGCGTCAACGACGCCTTCCTGAACCGGGCCGCCCGACGCGGCCACGGCACCACCACACTGATCAAGGACCCGCGCGACATCGCCGGGCGCATGAGCGAACTGCTGATGCAGCTCGAAAGTCCGGTGCTCGAAGATCTCCAGATCGATTGGCCCCAGACGGGTAACACGCCGGCCGAGACCTGGCCGGAGCGCATTCCCGACCTTTATGCCGGCCAGCCGCTGATGGTGCTCGCGCGCCTGGACGGACCAGCCAGCGTAATCGATCGCGGCACGGTCCGCGCCACCGGCCTGCGCGACCTGAGGTTCGTCGAGATGGAGTGGCCGATGCGCGATTACTTCTCGGCCCCGGGCGTGGCCCGGGCCTGGGCGCAGGCGCGCATCGAAGGCCTTGCCGATCGCCCGGAAGGCAGCATGGACGCGCAGCTGAGGCACGACGAGCGGCTGCTGACCGCACTGGAATACCGCATCGTCAGCCCACTGACCAGCCTGGTCGCGGTGGACCGCACGCCGCGCCGCACCGAGGCGGCCGAGCTTCGGCGCGTCGCCGTCGCCGGCGCGGCCCCGGCCGATCGCGACGCGGCCGCCCTGCACGCCATGCCGGCCACCGATGCCGGATCGCTGGAAGCCGGGCTGCGAGGGCTGTCCATACTGACCATCGTGCTGCTGATGATCTTCAACCGCCGCTTCAACCGACTGGAGCGCAGCCGGCGCGAAGCGCACGCCGACGAAGCCGATGACACCCAGGGTTTTTCGAACACCGGAGAGCACGCATGATCAAGGCATCGGACAACAATCTCCTCTCCCGCCTGCTGATCGCGTCACTCCTGCTGGCGGCGTTCAGCCAGCTGGCCCAGTTCGGCTGGATCCACGGCAAGGGCCTTGTCGGCCAGTGGCTGATGGCGTCGGCCTGGGCCGAGTCAGATGAAGACGGTGCCGCCTCGCCGTGGCCCGGCGCCCGCACCCGTCCCGCCGCGCGGCTGTTCGTGCCCGAGCTCGAGCTCGACCGGCTGGTGGTCGAAGGCGTGCAGACGCCGAACCTGGCCTGGGGTCCCGGCATCGAGACCGGCCCGAACGGGCATGTCCTGATCGCCGCGCACCGAGACACCCATTTCAGGTTCCTGGGCGATCTGGAGCGCGGGCACCGAATCGAACTGGAGCAGCCGGCCGGCGTCATCCGCAACTGGCGGGTGCAGGAAAGCCGAATAGTGGATTCGCGCACCACCCGGCTCGACATGAACGCCCGCGGACCGCTGCTGACGCTGGTGACCTGCTGGCCGCTGGACGCAATCGATGCAGGCGGCCCGCTCAGGTTGGTCGTCAGCGCGGTACCGAGCGAAGGAGAAAATTCATGAGCACGCTGTCGCTTGACGACCTGGGGCCCAAGATGCGCCGCGAGCTCGGTCTGGATACGCCATGCGTTTGTATGCGCGTGGAACGCGGTTTCGTTGCGAGCATCCCGGTGATGGAAGTGAGCAAGCGGACCGCTTGCGGTTCGGCCGGAAGCGATCTGCCCGGCGCGATCTGGCTGAGAACCGGCTTGCACCGGCTGCGGATACCGGCAAGCAACGGCTGCCGCGCGCGGGCGTTGATGCATCGCGCGGCCCTTACCGAAACTTGAACCCGCACGACACGGAACGATCCCGGCCGGCAATCCTGCGATGCCGGCCGGGAAGAAGCATTCAGATCACTCGATCTCGCCGGTTTCGATGCGCTTGTCGTAGATCTGTTCGAGCTTGTAGATGTCCTGCATCAACTCGAAAAAGCCGTGCCAGTGGGCGTAGTCCGGCGCGCCGTGGGTTGCCCCCATGCGAGCGCGACGGCCCTCGTGATGCCACAGGTGATAGTAGGTAATCTCGAACTCGTCGGTCCACTGGTTGTCTTTCAGCAATCCCTTCTCGCGAAGTTCCTCGCGCATCTTCGTGGCCGGCTCGTAGTAGGCCTCGTTATAGAGATTGATCGCCTTGTCGGCCTGGGCGAAGAAGCCGTCGGTGTGCCTGATGCTGTGGCAGGCTTCGCAGACCATCAGCATCTTCTCGCGACCCGCCTCGCCGTCACCGAGCGTGGGGCTCATGATGTTGTCGGAATCGCGCACGTTCGATCGCTTGGCCCACTGCACCCAGTGAAGCCGCTCGGTCACGTTGTGCGTGGCCTCGACGTCGCCGACCTCGCTCATGTGGCAGGTCGCGCAGGTGGGCGCACGATAGTCCTCGCCCGGCTTCCATTCGCCGGTCGGGCCTTCGAAGTCCCAGGTATGGCCCTCGGTCAGGTAGATGTGACCGTGCTTGCTGTTCTTGTAGATCTCGATGTTGGGATGGTCTGGCCCAAGGTGGCACGAAGCGCAGGCGAAGGGTTTACGCGCCTCGGCATTGGAAAACTTGTGTCGGGTATGGCACACGCCGCAGCTGCCGGTGCTGCCGTCGGGATAGATATTGCCGATACCCGAATTGGGCCAGGTCTCCGGCGTGGGAAGCCCGTCGTCGTCGACCTTGATCTCGGTGCCGTGGCACTGGATGCAGCCGGTTTCGTTGGGCGCGTCACCGAACTCCGGATGCTCGCGACCTTCGTGAATGGAAGTCAGCGCGTGCAGGCTGTCCTTGGGAACCTGTTGCCTGTAGGCGCGAAAGTGCCCGCTCTCGTTGAACTGGGCGACCTGGTCCTCGTGACACTGCCCGCAGACGGTCGGCGGTACCAGCACCGAAACGTAAGTGCCCTTGTGCCGCGCGCCCATCGGCGCATCCTCGGCAACCTCGTGACAATCGAGACAGGTCACGCCCTCTTCGGCATGGTGACTGCTTCGCCAGTCGGCCACCATGGCCGGCTGGTTTCGATCATGGCAATCGATGCAGCGCTGCTCGAGTTCGGAAACCTCCTGCGCCGCGGTACCGGAAAACAACCCGGCAAGCAGCAGCGAAAACACGGATGCGATGCGGTTCGGCTTCATTGACTTCTCCCACGCCAGGGTTCTCTCCCAGCATAGGCCAGGCACCCGAGATTGTCAAAAAAGCACTTTTAAAACAGCCGCTTGAGTGCGAATCAAAATTGATGGCTGAAATGAACGCATTTGCATTCAGAGATCTCTCGAATCGCCGCAACAGGCAAACGACTCAGTCGTCGTTTGCCGCCAGAACCGTTGCATAATCGACCAGTTCCTGCTGCTCCTCGGCCGAACGAGGGCGATCGTTGCGCCAGGCCATCCGCGCCTGCTCGAGCTCGAGACGCTTCATGTGGGCGAAAATTCATGAAATGCTTCGTTGCCCTTCAGAAGCGGCGCCGTACCGCACCCGGCCAGCAGACCGCCCAGAAAAACCAGCGCGAAACCGGCTCTCAGCTTCTTGATCATGACCGTCTCCGGCCTGGTTGCCCGAATTCAAGATACCAGAAGCAGAACCGCCGATCCAGTATCTGGAACGCCCGGCACTTGATCAGCGCCGACGCCGCACCCATGGTGCTAGGATGATTGACAGGCCTTCCGATCAGGAATGCGGCAATGAAATCCGATCAAGACACATTGAACCAGCCGGACCAGCAGACCGCGCCCGTCCCGCTGGACCTGGAAGTGATGAAGGCCGTCCTCGGTCAACTCTACAACGCGGTGATCGTGACCGAGGCCCAGCTCGATCCGCCCGGGCCGCGCATCGTCTACGCCAACCAGGCATTCGCGCGCCAGACCGGCTATCGCGTCAGCGAACTGATCGGCCAGACACCGCGCATTCTCCAGGGCCCCGACACCGATCCCGTGCTGCTGCAGGACTTGCGCCGTCGGCTGGACCGGGGCCTGACCTTCGAAGGGCGTACCGTCAACTACCGCAAGGACGGGCAGCCCTACCACGTCGAATGGAATATCTCGCCGGTCCGGAACCAGTCGGGGGAAATCCGGCATTTCATCTCGGTGCAGCACGATGTCACCGAGATGGTTCGAGCGCAATCCGATCTGGTCAGGAAAGCCAATATGGACGAGTTGACCGGCCTGGCGAGCCGCGGACGCGGTGAGGAATTGCTGGAGAATCAATCGAAGCTGGCGTGGCGCCACGACCAGCCCTGGAGCGTGATCATGGTCGATATCGATCACTTCAAGACCTTCAACGACCAATACGGTCATGCCGTGGGCGACGAGGTCCTGAGAGCCGTCGGCGAGACAATGCGCAAGATCCTGCGAGAGACCGACAAGCCAATCCGCTGGGGCGGCGAGGAATTTCTTCTGTTGCTGCCGTATAACGACCATGAAGGCGCGCTGCAGGCCGCCGAGCGTATACATGCCGCGTTGGGAAACTATCGTCACCCGGAGGCCGGGGGCATCACAGTAAGCATGGGCCTGGCCACGTATCGCGACGGAGACACGACCGAGACGCTGGTCGAGCGCGCCGACAAGGCGCTTTACCGCGCCAAGCGCGAGGGCCGAAACAGAACGGAAAGCGACGCGGACTAGCGGGTCACGCCGTTGTCAAAGGTCTCCCCCACTTCCGTAGCTGGCCATCAAAATGTCCTGCACGCGCCTCTCCCTGGCGAGCGCGGCCAAGGCCGTGATCGTCTCGCGCGTCTGTACGCTGGAATCCGACCCGATCGCGCAGATCAAATCGCCGCAACCCAGATCAAACGAGTAATCCGCTCCTGCCGCGAGGTTTCCCGGAACCTACACCAGGCGACTGCTTGATCCGACTGTTTGCCTCAGGGCGGTCAACGACGTCGCGGGTCAAAAAGCAACTTGCCCCAGAAGATCAATTCGAAAACTGCGCCGATGGCGATCAGAAACCAGAAGCCGACCGTGAATCCAACGCCGTAACTGACAGCGGCCGCGGCGAATAACAGAAAAAGTATCAAATATCGATTTGTACTGATAGCCACGACCTTTCTCCTCGCTGTGTACGGGCGACAGACCTGAACACTGTCTTGTTCGCTATGTTGGCATCTCCGATAAAAGAATATCATCAGCAGTGGATAATGTTGAACTCCTGACTGATACCTATACCGAGACGGCGCTGCCAGCAAGCCGTACCAAGCCATTTCGCTTACCACTTGGCAATGCCCTTGGCTATAGGCCGTGCAAATCTGATCAGGAGCCATCCCCACGCGACAATAGTCAAAAAACTCAGGACCGCCCAATACCCCATCCGGCCGAAAGCGCCCTTGATTTCCATAGTCATGCCGCGCGGCAACTCCTGCGGAAAACCGGAGGCGGCCGATAAGGCTGCCATGACCTGGAAGAAGACCATCGTGGTCAGAATCAGCCCGACAAGAATTGTTATCACGCCGATCAATCGCAGCGCGACTGTAGTCAGATTTCTTACTGTTTCCTGGTCCATTCAACGACTCCAATGATTTGAATTCAACATTCGATAATCCGCGCACGTTGTCGCATTACCGTTTCGTCTTCCTACCCACTGCGCCGTGAATCCGATATCTGATGGCGCTGGCGCCTGAGATCTGCCAGACGTTGCCTGACCCCCAGGAGCTTGGGCCTTTCGGCCTTGATACTGGCCCACGGCGCGCCGGCAATCAGCCCGGGCGGCGCCAGCCAGGCGATTGTTGCAACTGCGAGTACGACGAGCATTTCGCCGACGAAGCCGTCGTGCTGGAACAACGCGGATGACAGCCAGGGCCCCAACCCGACCGCGACCGCTCCCACGGCGGCCCAGGCACCCGTCGCCACGGCCTTGAGCCGATAGCCGCAAACGTGGCAGTCGAGCTTCTTGCCCCGATAGAGCTCGCTGACCTCCAGCGGATGCAGGCGCGTATGGCAGTTGGCGCAGGCTTCGGGTTGGTCCATCACCATATTTTAACGATCATTACGGAGATCGCCCGGGCCACTTCATTCCCCTCCGAACATCGCCCATGAATCACCTCCAGCAGATTGTTTTTAATGGATTTTAATATCTTGATACTATATACTTGAACAGTCTTCAAGAAAAAATATCCGGGGATTTTGATCATGGCGCTTCCAGCACAGAACCAGCCCGAATTCCAGCCGCGCAAGCTCGCCGAAATCGAAGACCAGATTACCGAACTGGCCGCGCACATCCACGCCGCGACATTTCAGCTGCTGGAACTGATCCGCGAATTCGACGAGCGCGAAGGCTGGGGCGGGCCCGGTCTGAAATCGTGTGCCCACTGGCTTAACTGGAAATGCGGAATCGGCCTCGGGGCGGCCCGGGAAAAGGTGCGGGTCGCGCATGCATTGAAGGATCTGTCAATGATCAGCGCCGATTTCCGCCAGGGCCGGATCAGCTTCTCCAAGGTCCGCGCCATGACGCGTGTCGCGACACCCGAGACCGAGGATTACCTGTTGACGATCGCACGGCACGGGACGGCGTCGCATGTTGAAAAGCTGGTCAGTCAATTTCGAAAGGTCAAGCGCATCGAGGCCATGGAGGCCGAGGAACAACGCCACGACCTGCGCCAGATGGACTGGCACGTCGACGACGACGGCAGCTACGTCTTCAAGGCACGACTCACGCCGGAACAGGGCAAGCGCGTCGTCAAGGCCATCGAATCTGCGATGGACGAGGAATTCGAGGAACGCAAAAACGTTTCCGCGGAAACGTCCGACCGACCAGCCACCGATCCGGCCAGCGATCCCGTCGCGCAGCGCCGGGCCGATGCGCTTGCAAGAGTTGCCGAAGGATTCCTGGTCGGCACGGCCGGCACCAACGGCGGCGAGCGCACGACCATTCACCTCCACACCGATCCCGACACGCTGCGCCACGACGGCGAAGGCGCTGAAAGCCGCCTCGACACCGGCGCACACGTTTCCGCGGAAACGTCCAGACGCCTGGCATGTGATTGCGCAGTTGTCCACTGGGACGACGACAAAGCCGGCGATCCCCTGAACATCGGCCGACGCAGCCGAAGCATCCCGCCCGCCATCCGCCGCGCGTTACAGAAACGCGACAAGGGATGCAAATTCCCGGGATGCACCGCGCATAGATTTATAGATGCGCACCATATCCAGCATTGGTCAGACGGGGGTGCAACGAAAATGGACAATCTCGTCCTGCTCTGCCGCCATCACCATCGCCTGGTGCACGAAGGCGGCTACGGCGTCCGCATGACCGACAAGGGCATCCCGAAATTCACCGATCCGACTGGCCGAACCATCCCGCAAGTCGCCGAAACACGTTTCCGCGGAAACGTCCTCGCGCTACGACGACGGAACGACAAGGCCGGGCTCGGTATCACGCCCGACACACCGATTCCGCTCTGGGAAGGCGAGAAAATGGACGACAGCATGGCGGTCGAGGCGCTGCTGTGGCTGGAATCGCCTAAAGCCGCGCAGATCGAATCTAGAGAAATGCCATGAGCAACAACATCGAAGTCCGCTACCTCTACCGGGACGGCAGCAACAACAAGAAGTGCCAATCGATAGTCGTCGCCAATCCTGACGGCATTACGCCTGAACAGTTCAAAGAAGCAATCCGCTCACGATTTAGCGATCTACAGGTCTGGCCGGATATTTTGCACTTCCAGCCGGAAAAGCTAGGTTGGCCGACTGCGTATTTTCCGGGCCATGATTTGAGAGGCGAAGATCTGAATGTGCATGAGATCGACGAAATCACATTGACCGATGCAGCCGGCACGGTTCACTCACACCCCCTGCTAACTTAGTTCGGAATAGGTAACCTTTGGTTCTATGCACATTACACGACCTGACCCTTGGATTCTACACTCAACATACCAAAAACAGAACCACCGATCCAGCATCGCGAGAATACGGGCACTCGTCTGTTACCCGCCACCTTCCAGCGTGCTGGACGATCACTACCAACGTCCCGGATGCATGAGCATTTCATATTAGGCAACGACACCGAAAATTCGACCCACTCCGGCTGTCAACGCCATTGCGAGCGCACCCCAGAATGTAACTCTGATAGCACCGACGGTTATCGATGCCCCACCCGCACGCGCCGCAATACCGCCAAGAAGGGCAAGAAAAACCAGAGAAAATACAGCGACGAGAATTATCAGCAAGTCAACGGGAACAACCCACGCAACCGCTAATGGAAGGGCAGCACCAATTGTAAAGGTTCCCGCTGAAGAAAACGCGGCTTGAGCTGGCCGCGCACTACCATTCTCCGGGATACCTATTTCATCTCTGGCATGCGCTCCAAGGGCATCATGCGCCATAAGTTGTTCAGCTACTTTCCGAGCCAGCAATGGCTCAACACCTCGTCCTTCATAAATTGTGGCAAGTTCTTTTTTTTCAGACTCGATATCGTCTCTTAACGATTTTTTTTCAAGCGCAAGATCTGCGTTTTCAGTATCAGACTGGGAACTGACGGATACGTACTCGCCAGCAGCCATGGACATAGCCCCTGCGACCAGGCCGGAAACACCGGCCAAAAGGACTCCTTCATGTGCAGTGCTCGCAGCTGCAACACCAATAATAAGGCTTGCAGTTGAAACTATTCCATCGTTTGCGCCGAGTACGGCTGCACGCAACCACCCTACGCGATGTGATCTGTGTATTTCTGCATGACTCATATGATTTCCCGTTGACTGCCGTCAGGCCTGCCGCAGCTACTGAAATCATGCATCAAATCAAACCCCACGGCAACCTGGCTTACCCCCTCACCGGCGCCCCGGCGCGCCACGGATCGCTTGGGCCGATGACGCGGCCGGCACCGGCAGCACAAGGATGAGAATGCGGAAATGCCCGGTCAGCTGTAGCGCGGGGAAAGCTTTTCGACTATGGCCGGGAACTTCTCGAATATTGCAGGTGCGAATTTCCAACCGCTTTCGGAGTCCAGTATCGACATGACCTCGTCTTTGCTCCTCGCCTGTCGGTAGGGACGCACGCTGCGCATCGCGTCGTATGCATCGACCAGGGCAACAATCTGTGACAAGAAGGGAATGGCCTCGGCCCGCAGACCGTCCGGGTAACCGCTTCCGTCATAGTTCTCGTGGTGATGCCGGATCACTTTGGCGATCTTATCGGCCCCCGGAAGAGTCGTCGCCTTTATGATGCGCTCGCCCTTTTCAGAATGGGTTTTCATAAATTCCCATTCCTGATCGTCAAAACGGGATTCCTTGAGAAGGATGGCATCCGGGATGCCGATCTTGCCCACATCATGAAAACGTGCACAAAGGCGCAGCTCGTCCATGTCAAACTTACTTATCCCCAGCGCCCGACCGAGCGCCTCGGCGAGCATTACCACCCGGTCACAGTGATGCCGAGTATGCTCGTCCCGCTCGTGAAGGGCAATGGTGAGCGCCTTGGTCGATCGGAATCGGTGCCCGTATCGGGCGGTCCGCTTCATCTGGTTATCGAGCTTCTCAAGTATGGACCACATTTTCTCCCCCTCGGCCGGGAAGGTTCCAGCCTACATCATTACTCCGGGAGACAATGTATACCCATTCTCGAACGCCGCGCTGAATTGCAAAGACCGTCAAATTTCTTGTACATAGGCCAGCCGACCGGTCGCAGGATCATGTCGTTTAGCGAAACCAGGTCTTCATCCAAGTCGGAGAACGGCTCCTCAAGAAATGCCAGAGTCTTTTTCATAATACCTGCGCCTTCCCTTGATTCGCCCTGCTTCCACCTCTATGGCTCCCCAGAGCAACATTGATACACACAGCGCATATCCGAAATAAGCCCCGGACAATTTGCTGGTCATCGCATCGTCATCAGTGCCGAAATAGCCGGCGCACATAAATGCCGACACAAGCAGCAAGGCTGCAACCCAGTGCTTTTTGGTCCATCTTTCGGAAACGTAGAAGTTTTCCACAGATCCTGTCCTTGATGTACGAGTTGAACGAAGCTGTCAGAAGGCGTCATCAGTCGTCGGTCTGGGCCACTTTGCGCCCTGACATGTGCCTGTCGCGACGGTGAAAAACGCGGAGAAGCTAAGCGTAATCCATTGTTTTAATTGAATTCAGACTAGTTTTACTATATACTTTTATAGTACTTGAACAAGTGGTATCCGTTATGCTCAACGTAGCAGCCCTTGAGCCTGTTTCCCCGGCCGGCAAGCTCGCAGAAATTGAAGACCAGATCACCGAACTGTCCGCGCACATCCACGCCGCGACGTTCCGGCTGTTGGAACTGATCCGCGAATTCGACGAGCGCGAGGGCTGGGGCGGCCCGGGACTACGATCCTGCGCGCATTGGCTCAACTGGAAGTGCGGCATTGGTTTGGGCGCGGCAAGAGAAAAGGTGCGGGTCGCGCATGCATTGAAGGATCTGCCAATGATCAGCGCCGATTTCCGCCAGGGCCGGATCAGCTTCTCCAAGGTCCGCGCCATGACGCGTGTCGCGACACCCGAGACCGAGGATTACCTGTTGACGATCGCACGGCACGGGACAGCGTCGCATGTTGAAAAGCTGGTCAGTCAATTTCGAAAGGTCAAGCGCATCGAGGCCATGGAAGCCGAAATCCACCGCCACGACATGCGCGAGTTGAACTGGTACGTCGACGACGACGGCAGTTATGTACTCAAAGCGAGGTTCACGCCGGAACAGGGCGAGCGAGTCGTCAAGGCCATCGAATCTGCGATGGACGAGGAATTCCAGGAACGCAAAAACGTTTCCGCGGAAACGTCCGACCGACCAGCCATCGATCCGGCCAGCGATCCCGTCGCCCAGCGCCGGGCCGATGCGCTCGCACGAGTTGCAGAAGGATTCCTGGGTGGCACGGCCGGCAGCAGCGGCGGCGAGCGCACGACCATTCACCTCCACACGGATCCCGACACGCTGCGCCACGACGGCGAAGGCGCTGAAAGCCGCCTCGACACCGGCGCACACGTTTCCGCGGAAACGTCCAGAC
>PBLG01000006.1 GCA_002722315.1 Lysobacterales bacterium
CGTTTCGCCCCGCGCTGCGCGCTTGCGGGCGAGTGACTTTTTTCGGTTGCAAAAAAAGTAACCAAAAATGCGCTTTACAGGCGGCAGCTGTTCAAGGTGCTCGTCGGAGCGTTCTGGGGGTTAGGTGTGTGGCATCGGGCTTTGCTCTGAGATCTTCTTGCCCGTGCGGAGTGGTCTCTCGGCTTGCGGGTGAAGACGAGATTCCGGCTTCGATGGTTATCGGAGCGGGGTCGCCTTGACTATGCTTGTACTGGTCTGTCGGGGGATGCTGAAGCGGGTTCCAGTGTCGGGCGGTGAGGGCTGGTGGGGGCCTGGTTGCGTGCGGTGTTCCTGCCCGGTGGCGGGCACGGTGACGCTCCCAGAAATGTCTGGTAGGAGCGGTCTCCAGGCCGCGATCGGGGTAGAGCCGTCGGCGCCTGGAGACGCCTCCTACGAAAACCTGGAAACAGAGGCTGCATTTTTCGGGCGGCGTCCCCGGCGCGTGGCCAGAAGCAGGAAGCCTCCGGGAGCCGGTTGCAGGAGTTCAGCAGCCGATAGAGCCACCCAATCCACTCACCACCCCGAACTGGAACCCTCTTCAGCATCCAGCGATGATCACAATGACCTCGATCGAGACAACCCCGCTCCGATAGCCATCGAAGCCGGAATCCCGTCGTCACCCGCAAAGCACGCCGCACATGACGCTCGGGCAAGAAGATCTTCAGCCAGAGCCACGATCAAACACCTAACCACCATTCCCATCAACCCGCACCGGAACTCTCTGCTGCTTGTAAAAAGCGCTTTTGCCTACTTTTCAGGCGCTTGTGAAAAGTCGGTCGCCAGCAAGCGCGAAGCGCGTGGCGAAACGGTTTTTGAAGTTGACTTTGGGTTGGAAGAGCCGCCCGCACCCGGCCACGGTGCACTCCTCACCACGTGGCGAGACCGCCGTTGAAGTTGAAGTTTCCGCCCGCATTCCGCGTAATGCAGCAAGCAACCATATAAACCAAATAACCAGATCCAATTCAAACCTTCCACCCCAAACCCGCATCATGAAGGACATGGAAGCAACCGTTGCCGAGGCCGTACCGGCCGCCAGTACCGACGCCGAGCGGGTGGAAGCCGCGCGCAGAGGCGACCAGCAGGCTTTTTCGGGCCTGTACCAGGCACATGCCGGTCGCCTCATGACCGTGCTCTGGCGCCTGGCCGGCGGCGACAGGGGCCTGGCCGAGGACTGGCTGCAGGACGCGTTCGTGCAGGCCTGGAACAAGCTGGACCAGTTGCGCGATCCAGCTGCGTTCGGCGGCTGGCTCAAGCGCCTGGCGATCAACATCGCGCTTGGCGAGAGGCGACGCGGGCGACTGAACAGTGTCGATGTGGAAATCGACGCCAGCGCGCCGGAGCCGCCATGGCCCGCCGCGGACCTGGACCTGGAGCGGGCCATCGCCAGGTTGCCGGAGCGGTCGCGACAGGTGCTGGTGCTGTTTCACCTGTCGGACCTGGGGCATGCGGAAATCGCCGAGCTGATGGGTATCGAGCCCGGAACATCGAAGGCCCAGCTTCACCGGGCACGAAACCTCTTGAAGGAGATGCTGGCATGACGAGCAGGGATTCTCGACTGGACGATAGTGAACTGGACCGCAGGCTGGATGCGTTGACGCGCGTTGGCGAGCCGCCGTCGGGCAGCTGGTCCGCGATCGAGCGGCGGATTCGCAGGCGCCGCTGGCCCGGGGTGCTGTCGGCCGGATTCGCAGCGGCAGCGGTCCTGAGCGGCGTGGCGCTGGTCGTCTCGCAGATCGGGCCGGCGCCGACGCCGACCGGTGGAATCGCCGAAACGACGCACGCGGAAGTCCGGGCGATGCGCGCATCGGCGCCGGAGATGCCGCTTACGACGAATATCGATTCGCCGTCCGCCCTCATGGCGGCCTGGCAGGACAACCAGCAGGCCATCGTGCAGCTGGAGCAGGCACTGGAGCACGATCCGGACAACCGGATGCTGCTCGAATTTCTGACCGAGGCGCGGATGCGCCAGGCGCGGCTGGTCAAGTCGATCGGCCGGAACCAGACCCCCACCAACGATAGGAGTATGAATCTGTGAAAACCCTAGTAAAGACAAGCGAGATGGTAAAGGCGATTGTGATCGCAAGCCTGATTGGAAGCCTGTTCGTCGCGACCGCTGCTGCGGCGGCGGAATCGGTCGACGAGTCGCGGCCGGCATCACCGGAGGGACGTATCCAGTTCGCCGCCGTCACCGGCGATTTCGAGATCATCGGTCACGACGCCGAAGAATGGTTGCTGTCCGGAACCCTGGGCGACGATGTAAAGGAACTGGTGATCGAGGGCGGGCCCGACGACTGGACGATCCGACTCGAGATGAAGAAGGGCAACTCCGGATGGAACCTCAACAAGGCTTCGACCGATCTGAAGCTGCTGGTCCCGCGCCGGAGCGATCTGGATGTTCAGACCGTCAGCGGCGACCTGTGGCTGCGTGAGCTCGAAGGTCGTTCGATCGACGCGAAATCGGTCAGCGGCGACCTGGAGCTGGTCGACGTCACGCCCGAGCGGCTGAACGCGAGCACCGTCAGCGGTGATCTCGACGCCAGCGGAAGCGCCTCGGAAGTCAATCGGATCAAGTCGGTCAGCGGCGACGTCAAGGCCCCCGGGGCGAGCGGTCGAGTCGAGCTCGAATCGGTCAGCGGAGATGTCAGCGTCGAGGGCAGCGCGGTTTCCGAACTGACCATCGAATCGGTATCCGGCGACGTCGTGGCGCGTATCCGACCGACCGAACGCGCGCGGGTCGACATCAGCAGCCACAGCGGCGACGTCGAGCTCTACCTGCCCGACGACACCGGTCTGAGGATTGACGCCGAGACGTTTTCCGGCAGCATTTCGAGCGCGTTCGGCGGCGAAGTCCGGTCCGGTCGCGGCCCGGGCGAGAGCCTGTCGATGGAAGCCGGCTCGGCCGGCGTCGAGATCGAGGCCTCGACATTCAGCGGTAATCTCGGGATTCGCCGACTGGACTGATCCGGTCGGTCGGAAAATCCGCCAAGCCGTGTGCGGGCCGTCCGGCCCGCACTTTTCTGGAGCCCCTCCATCGCCTGCCCCCCCGCGTGGGGTTGTCAGGATGTTCTCGGTGTCCCTGCCATATCCTCGACAATCCGGTTTCGACCGGCCCGCTTGGCGCGGTAGAGCGCGCGGTCGGCCCGCTCGATCAGTTCGGCCGGGCTGTCGATGTGTCCGGTTTGCGCGGTCGCCACGCCCAGGCTGATCGTCACGACCTGCGCCACGTCGCTGTCCGGATGGGGAATCCGGAGATCGGCGATGGCCGCGCGAATCCGTTCGGCGACAGCCAGCGCCGCAGCCTGGTCGGTGGCGGGGAGCAAAACCACGAACTCCTCGCCGCCGTACCTGGCAACCAGATCGTCTTCACGCACCACACCCGATTCCAGGGCGGCGGCGACCTGGCGCAGGCAATCGTCACCGGCCTGGTGGCCGGCGCTGTCGTTGTACTGCTTGAAGCGGTCGATATCCAGCATGATGACGCTGATCGGCACCTGGACCTTGACCGCCTCGGACCACAGCCGTGCAAGCCGTTCTTCGAAATAGCGCCGGTTGGCCACCCCGGTCAGGCCGTCCATGCGTGAAATGCGCTCGACCTTGACCAGCGCGCGGCGGAGTTCGCGCGTGCGCTGGTTGACCAGGCTCTCCAGGCGTCGCTCCCTGAGCCGGGACTGTCGAACCGCGATGCGGTAGACGCCGAATGCGGCGAACGCCATGGCGACCAGGGCCAGGCAGATAAACCACCAGGTCTGGTACCAGAACGGGGCCCGGTAGAGTTCCAGGCGTCGCGTGGCCACTTCGGAGGGGTTGTCGAATCCGGTTGTCGAGGCCTGTACCTCGAAGGTCTTGGGCCCGGGCGTGAGACCGGTGAAGTAGGCGGTGCGGCGATCGCCGGCCGGCTGCCACTCGTCGTCGAAGCCGATCAGGCGATAGCGGAAGCGGATTCGTTCCGGCGCGCTCATCCGCGGTGCGGTGTAATCGATTTCCAGCGCCCGGGCTGTTGCCGGCAGCTGCAGTTCGGTCGCCGGGCCCGCCGGCTCGGAATTCACCCGGACCTGCTCGATGACGAGGTCCAGCGGCCGGCCGATCGGGTCGGCCTCGTCCGGGTCGATGACCACCAGTCCCCGATTGGTGGGGAACCAGAGGCGGCCGTCGTCGGCGCGAAAACCGGCCGGCTGGAAACCGCCCAGGAACTGCGACGAGCGCAGCCCGTCGGATTCGTTGTACAGGCGCGTCTCGAACCTCGCGGCGCGGCCCTCGGCGACCGCATCCAGGGCGTCCCGGCTCACGCGCACCAGCCCGCTGGAGCCGGTGAGCCATAGATCGCCCGACGCGTCGGCAACGATCGCCATCACCGACTGCTGCGGCATGCCGTGCGAGCGGTCGAACCGGAACAGTTCGCCGTCTTTCATGCGCGCCAGCCCACCGTTGCGCATGCCGATCCATATCGCACCGCGGTC
Source organism: Lysobacterales bacterium (assembly GCA_002722315.1). Lineage (GTDB taxonomy): Bacteria > Pseudomonadota > Gammaproteobacteria > Xanthomonadales > Wenzhouxiangellaceae. Next base: position 4,497 of record PBLG01000006.1, read on the forward strand.
GTCGGCCCAGGTAACCGAGACCGGTCCGCCCGACAAGCGCCACGACTCGATCGCCCCGTCGTCGTATCGCGTCACGCCGTCGCCGGCCGAAAACCAGAGCCGTCCGGCGTCGTCTTCCATGATGTGTCGGACGACCCCGGCGGTCAGCCCGTCGTCGGCCGTGATCGTCTCGATGCGCCCGTCGATCAAGCGGTTGACGCCGCCCTCGGCGGCGATCCATACGCTGCCGTCGTCGTGCTCGTGGATCGCGAATACATGGTCGCTGGTCAGGCCGTCGTCGATGCCGACCTGGCGTACCGTCTGCCCGTCGATGATATTGATGCCGCCGCCGAAGGTGCCGGCCCAGATCCGGTCTTTCGAATCGACCATCAGGGCCGAGATGCTGTTGCTGGAAAGACCGTCGGCGGTGGTCATGCGCCTGATGCCGGCTTCCGGCGTCAGCCGGAAAAGGCCGCGGCCTTCGCTGCCGACCAGGATGTCTCCGCCGTGGCCGGTGACCACGAAAGTGGTGTCGGCGAGTCCCTCCGGCGCGCCCCAGGTTCGGAATAGTCCTTCGCCGAGGCGATGCAGCCCGTTCATGCTCGCCAGCCAGAGGTTGCCTTCGCGGTCTTCGAGCAGGTCGAAGATGTGTCGCGGGCTGTCGTCGCCGAGGTCGAATTGCGTGGCCTGACCGCCGATAGCCCAGCGCCAGAGGCCGCTGCCGTAACTGCCGATCCAGAGGTTGCCGTCGCGATCGCGCAGCGCGGCCTGCATCGGCAGGTCGGCCGGCAGATCGCCACGCGCCAGCGGGGTGGGCCGTGCAGTGCCGTCCAGGCGGAACAGTCCGCCGGTATAGCTGCCGGCCAGCAGACCGGTTTCATCGGCGTACAGCATGTGCATCTGGACCGAGTCCAGGCCGTCGGCAGGCGTGAAGTTGGTGAAGGTCTCGCCGTCGAACAGGCTCAGGCCGCCGGTGAGGGTGGCCAGCCAGAGCGCCCCGTCGGGAGCCTCGGCGATCCGGAACACGCGGTTGGCGACCAGCCCGTCGTCGGTGGTCCAGCTCGTGATCTCTCCGTCGCGCAACCGGCTGAGTCCGCCGGCCGTGGCGAACCAGACGCTGCCGTTGCCGGCCACGTGGATGTCGTAGACGATATCGTCGGCCAGCCCGTCGGCGCGCGTCAGCCCGGTGAACCGGTCGCCGGTCATGTGCACCGCGCCACCCCCGTAGGTGCCGGCCCAGAGTGCACCGGAATCGGTTTCGGCGACGGCTCGCACGTCGCTGGCGCCGAACGCGGGCGTGTTCTGCGCGTCGAAAGTCTTGAATCGAACGCCGTCGAATCTCACCAGCCCGTTCTGTGTGCCCAGCCAGAGATAGCCCTGCCGCGACTGGATGACCTGCCATACCACGTCGGCCGGCAGGCCGTCTTCGCGGGTATAGGTATCGTGCTGGAACTGCGATGGTTGCCAGTCCGGATCCAGCGCCTGGGCGTGCGCGCATGCCCCGGCCAGGACCAGCAGCAACGTCCGCCCGAATCGGCTGCGCCTGTACGAAATTCGCCGCGCTTGAGGGCAGGCGGCGCACTTGGCGACCACTTTCTTCACGACTGTCATGGTGATGATGGTGATCATAATCTTCATCCGGACCGTGACTGTTGTCCTGCCGCCGGTCTCGACCGTCTCCGCCCCCTTGCACTCACGCTATCGCTGCCTTCTCCGGTAGTCGCTGCGTCCCCAGTAGAGGATCATGCCGAGTCCGAACAGCATGCCGCCCAGATGAGCGAAATGGGCGACGCCGGCCATGGTGCCGGTGACGCCGAAGAACAGCGTCAGAAGCCCGTAGCCGATGACGAAATACTTGGCCCGGATCGGTATCGGCGGAATCAGCAGCAGGATGCGCTGGTTGGGATACATCATGCCGAACGCCAGCAACAGCCCGAACACGCCGCCCGAAGCGCCTATGGTCGGGTAGATCCCGCCGGTGGCCGCGGCCGTGGCCAGCTGAACGAGGCCGGCGCCGACGATGCATACGATGTAATAGATCACGAAGCGCCGTGAACCCCAGGCCTGCTCGATCGGAAGTCCGAACATGTACAGCGCGAACATGTTGAAGAAAAGGTGCCCGATGCCGCCGTGCATCAGCCCGTAGGTGAGCAGTTGCCAGGGGCCGAATCCGGTGTCGAGCACGCCGATGCCCGAGAAATTGATCTGCTCGGGCGTGCCCAGCGGCCACAGCGCGAGCAGCCGCATCGATTCGACCTGGTTCATCGACTGGAACAGGTAGGCCGCGACCGTAATGCCGAGGATTACCATCGCCGACGGAGGATTGGTGACGGCGCGGAGCCCGTTCACGGCGCCACCTCTTCGAGCAGGCGCTCCAGCGCCTCGCGGCCTTCCAGCAGGGGTTCGTCGGCCACACGCGCGCGCAGCGCGGCGACGTCTTCGGCCGACGGCACGCTGTCCCAATCGACCCATTGCCGGTCGATGAAGTCGAGCACCAGCGCGATATCGGCGTCGTCGAGCTGGCGCATCGTGGGCATGTATCCGCGGTAGGTACGACCGGCCACCTCGATCTCGCCTCGCAGGCCCAGCAGCACGATTATCGATACCGCTTCCGGCCCGAGATCCAGCCATTCGGACCCGGCCAGTGGCGGAAAGGTGGGCGGGCGGCCGCTGCCGTCGCGGGAATGGCAGGCCGAGCAGTACTGGACGTACTGGGCTTCGCCCGGCTGCAGCGGTGTCTCCGGCTCGTCGGAACAACCGACAAGCAGCAATCCGGCTGCGACCAGCGCCACCGCGCGTCTACAATAGCGATCTGTGTTCGTCTTTTTCTTCATTTGGGCTCGAGAGGTTGTTGGTCTGTGTCAGTTGAGCGGGTAACAGTCTACGCCGCCTCCAGCCAGGCGCTGGCGCCGGAATACTTCGATGTGGCCGCGCGCCTGGGCCGGGCGCTCGCCGCCGCCGGGATGCCGATCGTATACGGCGGCGGCAGCACCGGCCTGATGGGCGCGCTGGCCGACGCGGCCGGCAAGGCAGGCGGCGAAGTCCACGGCGTCATTCCCAAGTTTCTCATGGACATGGAGAAGGGACATCAAGGCCTGACCACCCTCGAAGTCGTCCCCGACATGCGCGTGCGCAAGCACCTGATGCTGGAAAACAGCCGGGCCGTGGTCACGCTGCCGGGCGGCTGCGGCACGTTCGAGGAAGTGTTCGAGGCGATGACGCTCAAGCGCCTCGGCCAGTATTTCGGTCCAATCATCCTGGTCAACAGTAACGGCTACTACGATCTGCTGCTGGACTTCCTGCGCCACAGCGTGCGCGAGAAGTTCATGAACCAGGCGCACCTCGATCTCTGGCACACCGTGGAGCACCCCGAGGACGTTCCCGACGCGATCGAGCAGGTCGAGCCCTGGAGCGCCGATGCGCTCAAGTTCGCTGGCGTGGAGGCAGAGCGATGAAATCTCCGCATATTCACAAGGCGAGCTTCGGCGACGGGACCGGCTGGCTGATCAGCGGCGGCGAATTGATGTCGCGCGGCGGCAGCGCGCTTTTGCGCGTGGTGCTGGTGCTGCTGGCGATTTCGCTGGTGCAGATCGTTCCGCTGATCGGCACCCTGGCGCTGATGCTGGTCTCGCCGGCGCTCACCGCCGGCATGCTCAACGTGTTCCGGGCGGTTCAGCAGCGCGAGACGCCGGGCGTCCAGACCGTGCTGGCCGGCCTCGGCGACGGCGGGCGCCGGCGTGGCCTGCTGATGCTCGGGGCGTTTTTCGTTATCGGCATGTTTGCCGCCATCGGCGTTCTGAGCGCATGGCTGGCGCCGCAGATGGACATGCAGGCGCTGACCGAATTCCTCAACGATCCGGAAGCGATGAACAACAACCCCGAGCAGCTGCTGGCGCTGTTCCAGGGGGTCAACGTATTCGGCGGCCTCGTGCTTGCCGCGCTGGTGTTGGCGCTCGTCCTCGGCGGACTCTATTTCGCCGTGCCGCTGGTGTTCTTCTGGAACTGGCCGGTGATGACCGCGCTGATCTGGAGCCTGCGTGCGCTTGCGATAAACTGGCTGGCGTTCCTCGGCTTCGGCCTTGTCGTCGTCGGCGTGTTCCTGCTGGCCGGCATCACCTTCGCGATCATTTCCGGCATCGTGAGCCTGGCGCTGGGCAGCGCCGGCGCGTTCATCGTCCAGCTGCTCTCCATGGCGCTGTCGCTTTTTCTTCAATTGCTGGTTGCGGCCGCGCAATGGCGCTCCTTCGTCCAAGTCTTCCCGGCCGACGGCGGGGACGACACTCCCGAAGACGACGCGCTGGCGCTCTGACGACCTGCCGGCGGACCGGCAGCGGAAGGCAAGATCAAAAGCGAGAGCTGTCTTTCAGTTCCTGACTTTGACCGAGCTGCGGTTACCTGCCGCGCGGCAGTTTGCACGCATCCAGCAGGCGGGCGCGGCTGTGCGCGGCAAGCACCAGGGCCACCTCGGCGCAGGAAATCGCGTCGTCCAGCGCGTTATGCGCCGAGCGCTCATCCAGCCCGAAGGCCTCGCGCACCGCATCGAGCCGGGTCGATGCGCCGGCATCGTCGTCGTCGCGGTCGGCCTGACGCCGCCTGAACCAGTCCAGAGTGTCTATCCATGGAATGCGCCAGCCGGTTCCGAATTCGCGCCTCAAAGCGCGATCCAGAAAGGCCGTGTCAAGCGGGGCGTGGTGAAATACCGCGATTCTTCCGGCCAGCGCCCGGGTGAGCCGGGCCAGCGCGTCCGAGGGTTCGAGCCCGCCGACGCGGTCGCAGTCGCGGATGCCGTGGATGGTGGCCGAGTGGCCGACCGAACGCGACGTGTCCGCGGCCAGGCCGACTTCCGAGGCTCCGCCCAGGTCTATGGCGCCCTGGTCGATCGGCACCCAGCCGATGCTGACAATCGCATCGGTCGACGGATCCAGGCCGGTCATCTCCAGATCGATGGCCAGCAGCGGCGCCGCGTTGACCCGCAGCGCGGCGTCCGGCAGCCCGCACCCTGTGTCGGTCCGCAGCGCCCGGTCCAGCGCGCGCCAGCGCCAGCGCTTGAAGAGTTTCATGAACACGGGGCGTTCATAAAAGATATCGCAGGGCCAGTGCCTTCTGCGCCTCGCTGACGATACCGAACGCCGAGCGGAGATAGCGCCGGTGCAATCCAGAGAGCTCGTCCGGGTCGACCAGGTGATCGGGCGTCTGGCCGGCTTCGAGCTGGCGCGCCTGATGCTTGAGCCGGATGTCGGCGATGAATTTGAGCGCATGGATCAGGTCGTCGGCGTCGCGGGTCGTGATCAGGCCGGTATCGGCCGCGGCCTGGATCCGCTCCTCTGTGTGAATCACTTCCAGCGCGCCTTCCAGGGCCCGCACGCGCGCCAGGTCGACGATGGGGATCACGCCGCGCTTTTTCAGGTTCAGCCCCTTCGACTGCTTGCCGCCGTGCTCCTGCACGAACTGGCGAAACAATCCCACAGGCGGCTTGTGGCCCAGCGATTCGGCGGCCAGGAAACGGCGGAAGATCTCGCTGTCGCTGGCTTGCTTGAGTACTTCTCGATGAAGCCGCTCGGCCAGGTCCCTGCTACCGGCCACCGCCCGCATGTCGAAGAATATCGACGATTGCATGACCGACTTGGGCGCCGGCTCTCGGATCCAGCCGTCGAAGCGTCGCCGCCAATCGCCAAAGCCCATTCGCCACTCGCCCTTGGCCATCACGCCGCCCGGGCAGAACACGTAGCCGCACGCATCCAGCCCGTCGCATACCCGGGTGGCCAGGGTCTCGAAATATGCGGCAGCCTCGCTGTCCGGTGTTTCGCCAAGCAGCAGGCCGTTGTCCTGGTCGCTGACCAGGCCCTGTTCCAGGCGCGCCTGGGAGCCGAACGCCAGCCAGGCGTATTCGAGCGGCGGCGGTCCCAGTTCTGCCTCGGCCAGCGCCAGCAGCCGCCGCGTGCAGGCGTCGGTGACGCGTCCGGCGATGCGCCCGACTTCCGAGGCGCCCGCGCCTGCATTGGCCAGCCCGGCGAGCATGCGGGGACCGCGTCTTGCCAGGTCCGCGACCGTCGATGCGTCCCGTGCGCGCTGGATGTCGCGCACCAGGCGAAGCGGGTGGGGCGACTGCACGCGCATCAGATCGCCCGAGCTGACCACCGCGGCCAGCGTGCCGTCGTTGCCGGTGACCGGCAGGTGATGGATGCCCAGTCGCATCATCTCGACCAGCGCCGCCTCGATCCGGCCGGACAGCGACACGGTTGCCGGGTTCCGCGTCATGATCTCGCGCACCGGGGTGTCGGGATCCAGGCCCCGGGCCAGCACCCGGTTGCGCAGGTCCCTGTCGGTGATGATGCCGGTAAGTTGGCCGCCTTCCATGATCGGCAGGCAGCTGACGTGATGTTCGGCCATTCGACGCGCGCATTCGGAAATCGGGTTTCCGGGCTCGGCGGTGATCGGCGCTCTCAGCTCGAGCTCCCCGAGGGTTTCGCGCCGCGCGTGGGTCAGGCTTTCCTCGCGCAGTCGGGCGCCGGGTCCGCCCTCGAAGAACGACGCCAGCCGCGGCTGACGCTGGAGAAGTCCGGACAGGTCGTCCGGCCCCAGGTGCCAGATCAGGCAGTCCTCGGCGGCACGGACGCAGTAGCCGGGATTGTCGCCGGTAAACGCGATGCCGTGACCGAACAGGTCGCCTTCGCCGCGTTGCTCGAGGATCTCGCCGGAGCTGTCCAGCAGTTCGACCGCGCCCTTGCGGACGATGAAAAGACCGTCCCGGCCCGGGGGGTCGAATTCGCCCAGCGACTCGCCCCGGGTGTGGTAACGGATGCGAAGCCTGGCCGCCACCGATTCGACCGCGTCGGGTGCGAGCTCCGAGAACGGCGCGACCGTGTGGAGGAAGCGGGTGATGTCGGGCGATGGACTTTTCATGACCTCGATTCTATGTCCTGGGCCCCTTACTAAACGAAAAACCGGCGGTGAGAAAAAACACCGCCGGGCAGCTTGTTATGCCGGATCGACCGCCGCGGCGGTCGATCCGGGGTTGTCGCGATCCGCCGCAAGCGACGGATCAGTGCGCCTGGGCACCTCCGGCACCGCGCGGCACGCGGATATCCTCGATCAGTTCGCGGATGTGCACCGGCGGTGCGGCCGTGAACCGGCTTACCGTGAACGCCACGGCGAAGTTCAGCAGCATGCCGACCACGCCTATGCCTTCGGGCGAGATGCCGAACAGCCAGTTTTCAGGCACGTTCTCGGCGATCGGCGTGATGAAGATGCCCTTGAAGTACAGGATGTAGCCGAAGGTGAAGATCAGCCCGGTCAGCATCCCGGCGATTGCGCCTTCGCGGTTGATCCGGGTCGAGAAGATGCCCATGATGATCGCCGGGAACAGCGAGGCCGCAGCCAGACCGAACGCGAAGGCAACCACCTGGGCGACGAAGCCTGGAGGGTTGTAGCCCAGGTAACCGGCCACGCAGATGGCCACCGCGGCCGCGATGCGTCCTGTCAGAAGTTCACCCCGGTCGCTCATGTTGGGTGCGAATATGTTCTTGACCAGGTCGTGGGATACGGCCGAGGAAATCACCAGCAGCAACCCTGCGGCCGTCGAGAGCGCGGCAGCGATCCCGCCGGCGGCCACCAGCGCGATCACCCAGTTCGGCAGCCTGGCGATCTCGGGATTGGCCAGCACCATGATGTCGCGGTCGACCATCAGCTCGTTGCCTTCCCAGCCTTTCGCTTCGGCAGTCGGCCGGAAGTCCGGGTTGGCATCGTTGTAGTACTGGATCATCCCGTCGCCGTTCTTGTCGGTGAAATCCAGCAGGCCCGTGTTTTCCCAGGTGCGGAACCACTCCGGCCGTTCTTCGTAGGCCAGCGGCTGGCTTTCGGCAACCTCGCCGGGCCAGATGGTTTCGATCAGGTTCAGCCTGGCCATTGCGCCGACAGCCGGCGCGGTGGTGTAGAGCAGCGCGATGAACAGCAGCGCCCAGCCGGCCGACTTGCGCGCGTCCGATACCTTGGGCACGGTGAAGAAGCGCACGATCACGTGCGGCAGGCCGGCCGTCCCCACCATCAGCGCCAGCGTGATTGCGGCCACGTCGATCATGGCCTTGCTGCCGTCGGTGTATGCGCCGAAGCCGAGATCCTGGACCACCAGGTCGAGTTTCTCGAGCAGGTACATCGATTCGGTACCGCTGACCGTCGAGCCCAGACCAAGCTGCGGAAACGGGTTTCCGGTCAGCTGTATCGAGATGAATACCGCGGGCACGGTATAGGCGAAGATCAATACGCAGTACTGCGCCACCTGGGTATAGGTGATGCCCTTCATGCCGCCGAGCACGGCATAGATGAACACGATGCCCATGCCCACCAGCAGCCCGGTGAGGATATCGACCTCGAGGAATCGCGAGAACACGATGCCGACGCCGCGCATCTGTCCGGCGACATAGGTGAACGAGATGAAGATCAGGCAGATCACCGCCACCACGCGCGCGGTCTTCGAATAATAGCGGTCGGCGATGAACGAGGGCACCGTGAACTTGCCGTATTTCCGGAGATAAGGCGCCAGCAGCAGCGCCAGCAGCACGTAGCCGCCGGTCCAGCCCATCAGGTAGACCGAGCCGTCATAGCCCAGGAAGGCGATCAGGCCGGCCATCGAGATGAACGACGCGGCCGACATCCAGTCGGCGGCCGTGGCCATGCCGTTGGCGATCGGATGCACGCCCTTGCCGGCCACGTAGAAATCGCCCGTCGTATGCGCCCGCGACCACACGGCGATGCCGATATAGAGGACGAAGGTGAACCCGACGACGATGTAAGTCAAGAGTTGAAGGTTATCCATGTTCGGCGCTCCTTATTCTTCGTGCACGTCGTGTTCGCGATCGAGCTTGTTCATGCGCCAGGCATAGAAGAAGATCAGGATCAGAAACGTGTAGATGGAACCCTGCTGGGCGAACCAGAACCCGAGCGGGTATCCGAACAAGTGGAAGTTGTCCAGCGGCTCGGCAAGGACGATGCCGAAGCCGAAGGAAACGACGAACCAGACGATCAGGCAGCCGAACATGATTCTCTTGTTGGCGTTCCAGTAGGCGTCACGGCGATCCTGGTGTTCCGACTGCTGTGGCGATTGTTGTGACGAGTGTTGCGACATCTCTCTACCCTCCGGCGTTTGTGCTGTTGTCGAGCGAAGATAGCAGCGGGGGTTGCCGATTGCGCTTCGACTTTAGTCGGAAGCGCCGGGGCAGGGGCCGGCTGCTATGATTGCCCGGTCGTCTTTGCCCACGGTGTAGCCGTCGATGTTCTCGCCGCAACTGATCGCGTTGATCGCGCTGGCCTATGTCGGCATGCTGTTCGCGCTGGCCTGGGTCGGTGACCGGCTGCCGGCCCACCGTCTCGGCGGGCGCACGCGAGCGGTCATCTACAGCCTTTCGCTGGCGGTGTACTGCACGTCGTGGACATTCTTCGGTGCCGTTGGCAGTGCCGCGTCGGACGGCTGGCTGTTCGCGACCATTTACATCGGCCCGATCCTGGTACTTGTGTTCGGGCACGACCTGATGCACCGGATCCTGAAGATGAGCCGGGAACAGCGGCTGACGTCCATCGCGGATTTCATCGCTCACCGCTTCGGCAAGTCGCGACCGCTGGCGGTCCTGGTCACGCTGGCCGCGGTGCTCGGGTCGATTCCCTATATCGCGCTGCAGCTCAAGGCCGTCACCAACGGACTGGTGGTCATCGCCGACGATTCGGCAAGCCTCTCGGAGTCTTCGCTCGCGCTGGTTCTTGCGCTTGCGCTCGGCGTGTTCGCGATCCTGTTCGGCGCCCGGCGGCTGGAGGCCAGCGAGCACCATCGCGGCATGGTGATGGCGGTGGCGTTCGAGTCGCTGATCAAGCTGGTGGCTTTTGCCGTGGTCGGTCTGTGGGCGCTGTTTGCGGTGCTCGACGGGCCCGGCGACCTTGCCCGGACGATCTCGGGCAACGACGATTACAGGGCGTTGTTCATGCCCGGCGGCCTGCCCGATGGATTCTGGGTCCAGACGCTGCTGGCAGGCGCGGCCATCCTGTGCCTGCCGCGGCAGTTCCAGGTGACCTTCGTCGAGAACGAGCGCGCCGACGACCTCAATACGGCGCGCTGGCTGTTCCCGCTCTACCTGCTTCTGTTCACACTGCTGGTGGTGCCCATTACCGTCGCAGGCCTCGAGCGGTTTTCCGGGCAGGCGGTCAACGCCGACATGTTCATGCTCAGCCTGCCGATAAGCGGCGATCGCGCCGATCTTGCGCTGCTGTCGTTCATCGGGGGATTCTCGGCCGCGACCGGCATGGTGATCGTCGCCACCGTCGCGCTGGCCACCATGGTGAGCAACGACCTGATCGCGCCGATGCTGATGCAGTTCAAGCTGCACCGCGGCCGGGACTTTGGTCGGTGGCTATTGCAGAGCCGGCGCATCACCATCGTCGCGCTGGCCGTCTTCAGCTGGGTTTACTACCTCGCCCTGCCGTCTGCCGACGCACTGGCGACGATCGGTCTGATGGCTTTTGCGGCGGTCATCCAGTTCGCCCCCGCGCTGGTGCTCGGCGTCTACTGGGCGCGCGCCAGCCGCGAAGGCGCCATGGCCGGTCTGATGCTTGGCCTGGGTAGCTGGCTGCTGCTGATCTTCATACCCTCGATCCTGCCGGATTGGCCGGCCTGGGCGCAGCCGGGACTGAATACTGCCGTGCTCGTCGGCCTGTCGCTCAATATCATCGCGCTGGTCGTGATCTCGCTCTGGGTGCGGCGGCGCCGGCCGACGTTGCCGATGCTGCTGGGCCGGCGCGATTCACTGCGGCCGGTAACCGTCGGTGAACTGAGGCGCCTCGCAATGAGCTTCATCGGCCAGGAACGTGTCGATCTCGCGTTCGCCAACGCGCTGGACCGCGGGCCTGAAGCCGGATTCGGCGAATTCGAGGGCGTACCCGCCAACGCCGAGCTCGTCGGATTCACCGAGCGCCTGCTGTCCGGGTGTATCGGTTCGGCGTCGGCCCGCACCGTCCTGACCGCCGGACTGCGGCGAAGCGGCATGAATACCGACGAAGCGCTCGCGCTGCTGGAGCAGACCTCCAGTGCGATCCAGTTCAATCGCGACCTGCTCGAAGCCACGCTGGACCACATCAGCCAGGGCGTCAGCGTGGTCGATGCCGACCTTCGCCTGGTCAGCTGGAATCGCGCCTACGTGGAACTGCTGGCCTATCCGGCCGACATGGTCTACCTGGGGCGACCGGTAGAGGAGCTGATCAGGTTCAACCTGGAGCGCAGGCACGGCGGCAGCAGCCGGGAGATCGAGGCGGCGATCGATCGAAGAATGCACCACATGCGCCGCGGCACCTCTTATATCTTCGAGCGCCGTCACGAAGACGGTCGCGCGATCGAGATTCGGGGCAACCCGATGCCGCGCGGGGGATACGTGACGACGTATACCGACATCACCGGCTTCAAGCAGAACGAAGCCGAGCTCAAAAGCGCCTACGACACGATGGAGCAGCAGGTCAATCGACGCACGCGCGAACTGCGCGCCACCATGCAGGCGCTGGAAGTCGCCAAGCACGATGCCGAGCAGGCCAACCGGAGCAAGACCCGATTTCTCGCCGCGGCAAGCCACGACCTGCTGCAGCCGCTGAATGCCGCACGCCTGTTCTCGGCCAACCTGAGCCAGCGCGTCGGGCATCTCGAATCCGAAGAAGCGCGCCTGGTGCGCCGGGTCGACCACAGCCTCGGGGTGGCCGAGGAACTGCTCTCGGCACTGCTGGACATCAGCAGGCTCGACCAGGGCGCCCTGCAGCCGAAATGGACCACGGTTTCGGCCGCGCAATTGCTCGACAAGATCGAGCGGCAGTTTTCGGCCCTGGCCGAGCGCCGCGGCCTCAGGCTGCGGGTGCGTCCGTGTCCGTACTGGATCCACGTCGACCCCAAGCTGCTGCAGCGCATCTTGTTCAACCTGGTCAACAATGCGCTGCGATACACGCGTCGCGGCGGCGTGCTGGTCGGGTGTCGAACGCGCGGACGGCTGTTGCGCATCGAGGTCTGGGATACCGGACCCGGCATAGCCGCCTCGGAGCAGGAGCGCATATTCGAAGAATTCGAGCGGCTCGGCGGCGAGGACGACGCCTCGGAGTTCGACCAGGGCCTGGGTCTGGGCCTTTCCATCTGCCGCAGGATCTGCCGGATGCTGGAGGTTCCGCTGGAACTGCATTCCCGGCCCGGCCGCGGCAGTCTCTTTGCCGTCTCGGTTCCACTGGCGGATGCCGCGGCGGGGCAGGCTTCGGGCGATATTTCAGGTGTTTCTCTACACCCGCTGGCCAGCTTCGAAGGGCTGCAGGTATTGTGCATCGACGACGACCGCGAGATTCTCGACGGCATGCGCATGCTGCTCGAGCGCTGGGGCTGCCGTGTGCAGGTGGCGGCCGGCCGGGAGGAGGCGCTGGCAAGTGCGCACCCCGCTCTCGATCTGATGATCGTCGACTATCACCTGGCCGGTGGCGACGACGGCGTATCGGTGAGCGCTGCGGTTCGGCGCGCCATCGACCGCGACTGCCCGGTGGTGGTGCTGACCGCCGATCGCGAGGATGACCTGGGAGAGCGTCTGGAGGTGCTCGGCTACCAGCGTCTTTTCAAGCCGGTCAAGCCGGCCGCTTTGCGTGCATTGATGCGCCACGCCGTCGGCGGCGTCAGAGAGTGAGCGCTGTATTTGTCGAAGAAATCCGTGCTTGGCAGTGGGCTATTCGGGTCGGGGAAAGCGAACAGCTCACCTTTTCCAGGTTGATGGCGCGATTTTTGCATCCTGAACGGTGACTTGTTCCGAGTTCGACTCGAGGGGAAAGACGTGACGAGCGATTTTCTGATGCTGGATATGCGGACGATGGCATTCGCCTCCAGCGTGAGCGGCTTCCTGATGGCTGCAACCATGCTGGGCATCTACCACGCCGGTATGCGCGCGCGCGCCATGCTCGACTGGCTGGTCGCCGGTCTGGCGCTGGGCACCGGCTACCTGGTGGGCACCCTGTCGCTGGTCGGATTTTTTCCGCTTTCCGGCGCTTCTGCCGCGGGGGTGGCCAACCTTCTCATTTCGGTGGGGCACATGTTCGTGCTGGTCGGGATACAGCGCTATCTCGGCGATCGCGCGCGCACCGGCATCCTGCTGGGCGTCATTTTTGCGCTGTTCGTCGCCGGCCTCGTGCTCGAGCCTCTTCGCGAGTCGCTGGGCGCGCGCATCCTGGTCTACTCGGTTCTTCACCTGGTGCTTTCGGCCTGGGCCGGGGCGTTGCTCTGGCGCAGCGAGCGTCCCGGGATGCGTGCTTATCATCGAATGGCCGCAGCCGTTCTGCTGGGCTTCTCGGCGGTCGTTCTGTTCCGTTTTCTGGAAGCACTCGCGCCGCCGGGTGCAATTCCGCTGGGGCAGGGCGACGTGCAGACCATTGCATTCCTGGCCGCAATGATCTTCGGGTTCCTGCTCACCATGGCGTTCGCGGTCATGCTGTTTCGCGAAAAACAGGTCGAACTCGCCGACCTGGCCGAAAAGGATCCGCTGACCGGCATGAACAACCGGCTGTCGCTGGACTCGATTGCAGAAAAGTACATGCAGCGTGCCGAGCGCCAAGGCATGCCGCTGTCGATCATGCTTTTCGACCTCGATCATTTCAAGCGCGTCAACGACGAGTTCGGTCACCAGGTCGGCGATCGGGTGCTGTCGGAAATTGCCGATCGGATCGGCCGGATCATTCGGGGCGAGGACGTGGCCTTTCGTTTCGGCGGCGAGGAGTTTCTTGCCCTGCTGCCGGGGGCATCGCTGGAACAGGCCGAGCGAGTCGCCGAGCGGCTTCGCGCGGCGATCGGCGATGAGCCGGTCAACGTCGGCCGCCACCGGCTGGACTTGACGGCGAGCCTGGGTGTGGTCGAATACCTGCCCGGCAAGGAATCCTGGGACGATTGCATCAAGCGGGTCGACGAGGCGTTGTACCGGGCCAAGCGCGGCGGCCGGGATCGCATATCGCGCCACGTGCCGGTTTCGGTGGTCATGCCGGGCTGAATCCGGGGCGCAAGCCGGCCCGCGGCGCGATCTTTGGCGATATAGTCCGATACCGATAGTCACCATTTGCCGGACCGGCGAAAAGGAACCCCGATGTGCTCCATCCTCGGCATTCTCGATATCCAGGACAAGCCGTCATCGCTTAGGGCCGAGGTATTGTCCCGGTCGCGCCGGCAGCGCCACCGAGGGCCCGACTGGAGCGGCGTGCACGAGGACGACCGGGTGATCCTGGCCCACGAGCGGCTGGCCATCGTCGATCCGGAAAGCGGCGCGCAGCCGCTGTACGGCAACGACGAACGGATCGTGCTTGCGGTCAATGGTGAAATCTACAACCACGCCGAACTCGAGCGCCTGCATGCGCCGGGCTACCCGCTGCGCACGCGCTCCGACTGCGAAGTCATCCTGGCGCTTTACGAGCAGATGCAGCCCGGCGCGCTGGCCCGCGCGTTGAACGGCATCTTCGCCTTCGTGCTCTGGGACGCGGGGCGCGGGCGCTACCTGGTCGCGCGCGATCCCGTCGGCGTGATGCCGCTGTACTGGGGCCGTGATGCGGCCGGACGCCGGGTGGTGTCTTCCGAACTCAAGGCGATTCACGATTTCTGCGACGAGTTCGAGATCTTTCCGCCCGGCCACGTCTACGATTCCCAAGAAGACCTGCTGCTGCGCTACTACGATCCGCCCTGGCGCCACCAGGTGCCGACGGCCGGGAAGCTGGAAACCATCACCGACGAGGACGAGGCCGTGCACGCGCTGGCCGAAGGCCTGGAGGCGGCGGTCACGCGCCAGCTGATGTGCGACGTGCCCTACGGCGCGCTGCTGTCGGGCGGGCTGGATTCCTCGGTCATCGCGGCCCTGGCCGCCCGCCACGCCGCACGCCGCATCGAGGCCGGCGAGACCGAGCCGGCGTGGTTTCCGCGCCTGCACACGTTCTCGGTGGGCCTGGAAGGCAGCCCCGACCTGGCCGCGGCCAGGATCGTCGCCGATCACATCGGATCGGTGCATCACGCGTTCACCTACACGCTGCAGGAAGGGCTGGACGCGCTGGAAGACGTGGTGCGTCACCTCGAGACCTTCGACGTCACCACCATTCGCGCGGCCACGCCGATGTTCCTGATGGCGCGCCGGATCAAGGCCATGGGCATCAAGATGGTGCTGTCGGGCGAGGGCGCCGACGAAATGTTCGGCGGGTATCTCTACTTCCACAAGGCGCCGAACGCCGAGGAATTTCATTACGAGACGGTCCGCAAGCTCGACGCGCTGCACCAGTTCGACTGCCTGCGCGCCAACAAGGCCACCGCGGCCTGGGGCGTGGAGGGGCGCGTCCCGTTCCTCGACGCCGAAATGCTCGATATCGCGATGCGCATCGACCCGAAGCTGAAGATGACCGGCCCGGACCGGATGGAAAAGTACCTGCTGCGCCGCGCGTTCGCCCACCTGCTGCCCGACGAGATAGCGTGGCGGCAGAAAGAGCAGTTCTCCGACGGGGTCGGCTACGGCTGGATCGACGCGCTGCACGACTTCGCCGACGGCCGGGTCACCGATGCCGAGCTTGCCGAGGCCGAACACCGCTTCCCGGTCAACCCGCCGGCGACCAAGGAGGCGTTGCTGTATCGGATGATCTTCGAGACGCACTACCCGGAAGCCGCGGCCATTGCAACGGTGCCGGGCGGCAAGTCCATCGCCTGCAGCTCCCCGGCCGCACTCGCCTGGGACCCGGCATTCGCCAACCGCGCCGACCCCTCGGGGCGGTCGGTGGCCGGCGTTCATCGACAAGCGACCTGAACCTCCGGAAACGTCAAACCGGCTCTCGCGAAGGTGCGAAGACTCCATTTGCGTCACCCCGGGCTTGATCCGGGGCCCAGTGGCTTTTCAGAGTCACAAAGACGCTCGATCCCGGGTTACTGAATCAAGTTCAGCACAGGCTCTGCCCGGGACGACGAAAGAATTTGTAGGGTGGATAAGCGCAGCGCATCCACCAGTGTCGCTCGAAATAGCACGCTTCCCGATCAGGAATCGCCTTCCAGCTGCTCCGCATGTTCTTCCATCGCATCGGCCGTCGGATCTTCCGGATTGGAGCAGTCGATGTCGTGTTGCGCCGCCAGGCGCGCCCAGGCCTCGATTTCACCATGCTGGTCGAGCATTTCCATGAAATCCCGGGCATCGGATTCGTTCAAATTTTCAAGATCGCCCCTCAGCGCCGTTGCGAGGCAACCTTGCACTGCGTGCTCGTAGACCTTGCGCTGCTCGAGTCGGGCGACCGTCGCCGGGTCACCGCGCGCCTCGGCACGCGATGACGCCAGGCTGAATCCGACCATTTGACCGATCGCCGTCTGCGAATCCGACATCATTCGTTCGGCGATCCGGCCGCAGGCCCGATCGAGTTCGCCGCCGGGCGTGATTTCCCCGCCGCAGGCCTGGGTCAGTGGCTGATAGGTGGGTATTCCGTAGGCCATGCTGTTGATGAAGGCGCCGACCAGTTTGTCCTGTGGCCTCTTGATCAAGGCGGCATCAGAACCTTCGTCGAGCGCTTCAAACCACACGGCCGTCAGTTGGCTGGCGTAGTTCTGGGTGTTTTCGGCTTCGATGATCAATCGATCGCGCGTCTCCGCCTCGGCACCCGGGAACAGCGTCAGTCGACTGAACAGGTTGGCGCCGTCGTGTCGCACGATCGCTTCGTCCAGCCCGGCATCCACGCAGAACGCTTCGATATCGGCTGTGGCGCATGCCGCCGCGAGCCACGCCAGCGCCGCGCCGTCGGTGGTGGTGCGTATGGCTTTTTCGAACCGGTCAAGCAATTCGGCCGGTTCCAGTGCCGGCAGATCATCGTTCCGGGTTTCGGCCCTGTCGAGCGCGTCGAGAGCGGACTGGCGGATCGAGTCGTATTCCCGAAGGTTCTCAGCGGTTATCGTGCGCTCCACCATCGCCGCCTGCGCCTCGAGCATCCCGCTTTGGCTGACGCTGTACAGCAGGCCGGCGGCGCGCTTGCGCGGGTCGGTGTGCTCGAGCAGCCATCGCGCCGCTTGCGGCAGCGCCTTGGCGAACTGGCGGTCCAGCTCCCTGGCCGCGGCGAGATCCGGGTGCGCAGCGGCATTGGTTGCATCGCCAGCGAATGCCGGCCCGCCGACCGACGCCAGAAATACAACAAGAGCGAACGCAGAAAGCATTTTCATGATCGAGTCCCCGTAACCGTCAACACAATCAGCTTACGCGGGGGACCCGCTACGGTCAACTATCGGCAGGGCCCGCCAGGCTCGATGCTGCAGTCCAGCTTGTGCAGCCGTCCGTCGGCCAGCGCGT
Source organism: Lysobacterales bacterium (assembly GCA_002722315.1). Classification (GTDB taxonomy): domain Bacteria; phylum Pseudomonadota; class Gammaproteobacteria; order Xanthomonadales; family Wenzhouxiangellaceae. The sequence continues at coordinate 21,800 of PBLG01000006.1, forward strand.
AGATCATGCCGTGGATTTCGACGTCCCGGCCGTCTGACCAGGCGGTGCGCAGGATGGGCGTTTCGGCGATGCGCGCCACGCTTTGCACCACGTTGAGCTCGGCCAGCCGGTCGCGGCGGGACTCAGGGTCGAGTTCGTCGAGTTCACCGGCGTGGGTGTGATTCAGGCTGCGGATGGGCTCTATCCAGTGGTCGACCAGGCCGTGCGAGCGGTCCTCGCAGGCCGCGTGCACGCCGCCGCAGCCGTAGTGGCCGCAGACGATGATCTTGCGGATGCCCAAGCCCTCGATCGCGAACTGCAGCGCGCTGAGCAGGTTGAGATCGGCCGAATGCACCACGTTGGCCACGTTGCGGTGGACGAACACCTCGCCCGGTTCCAGCCCGGCGATGACATTCGCGGGTACGCGCGCATCGGCGCAGCCGATCCAGAAATAGTCGGGTTTCTGCAGCTTGGCCAGGTGCGAAAAGTATTCCGGCGACTGCGAGCGCACGCCCTCGGCCCATTCGCGGTTGCGGCGGATCAGTTCTTCTGGCATTGCGCTTTCCGGAGGCTTTGGGGTGGGACGATTGTAGCCGCAGGCCCGGCCGACATCACCCGGCGCGAAGCGCTTCGAGTTCTTCCTCGACGGCCAGCCACTCGCCTTCCAGCGATTCCAGCTGCTGCTTGACCGAGCCGCTCTCGGCCAGCAATTTCTTCAGTTGCTCGGCCTTGTCGGGCTGGTACAGGTCGGCATCGGCCAATCGCTTCTCGAGCCGGTCGCGCTCGGCTTCCAGTTGCTCGATCCGGCCGGTGAGTTTCTTGACCTTGTTGGTCAGCGGCTTGATGCGTTCGCGCTCGGCGGCCTTGCGCTGGCGCTCGGCCTTGCGGTTGCCGCTGGCGCTTCCCTTGCCGCCGCCGGTCTCGGGCTGGCTGACCAGCTTCCGATAGGCCTCCAGGCCGCCTTCGAAAGGCCGCACGCCGCCGTCGGCGACCAGCCAGTATTCGTCGACAGTGGCGCCGAGTAAATGACGATCGTGCGAGACCGTGACCACGGCGCCCTCGAAGCCCTGCAGCGCCACGGTCAGCGCGTGGCGCATTTCAAGGTCCAGGTGGTTGGTGGGTTCGTCGAGCAGCAGCAGGTTGGGCGCTTTCCAGATGATCAGCGCCAGCACCAGCCTTGCGCGCTCGCCGCCCGAAAGCCGGGTGCACGGGTCGGTGGCCAGGTCGCCGGAGAAGGCGAATCCGCCGAGGAAGTCGCGCAGTTTCTGCTCGGGGGTGTCGCCGGCAATGCGCGACAGGTTCACCAGCGGGCTGGCCTGGCGGTCGATCTGCTCCATCTGGTGCTGGGCGAAATAGCCGATCTTCAGGTTGCGCGAGCTTTCCAGGGTGCCGGCCTGCGGTTCCAGTTCGCCGGCCAGCGCCTTGACCAGGGTCGACTTGCCGGCGCCGTTGACGCCCAGCAGTCCGATTCTGTCGCCGGCGGCCAGGTTCAGCGATATCCCCTCCAGCACGCGCACCTTGCCGTAGCCCAGCTGCACGTCGCGCAGCGCCATCAGCGGGTCGGCGGCCCGCCCGGGCTCGGGAAACTCGAAATCGAACGGGCTGTCGGCGTGGGCCGGCGCGATCTTCTCCATTCTCTCCAGCGCCTTGAGCCGGGCCTGGGCCTGCTTGGCCTTGGAGGCCTTGTAGCGAAACCGGTCGACGAAGGACTGCATGTGCGCGACCTTCTTCTGCTGCTTCTCGAACTGCGCCTGCTGCAGCGCCATGCGCTCGGCGCGCTGGCGCTCGAAATCGCTGTAGCCGCCTGCGTAGCGGTTGAGCTGCCTGTGCTCGACGTGCACGATGCCGTCGACGACGTTGTCGAGGAAATCCCGGTCGTGCGAAATCAGCACCAGCGTGCCGGCGTAGCGCTTGAGCCAGTCCTCGAGCCAGATGATGGTTTCGAGATCCAGGTGGTTGGTCGGCTCGTCGAGCATCAGCAGGTCCGACGGGCACATCAGCGCGCGCGCCAGGCTCAGGCGAATCCGCCAGCCGCCGGAGAACTCGCCGACGGCCTTCTGGTGTTCGTCCGCGGCGAAGCCCAGGCCGTTCAGCAGGGCGCCGGCGCGCGCCGGGGCGTCGAAGCCCCGGGCGTCGTCGAACTGCTGGTGGGCGTGGGCGATGCGCTCGCCGTCGCCGGACGCATCGGCCTCGGCCATGGCCTTCTCGGCCCGGCGCAGCGCGCGATCGCCGTCGAGCACGAATTCCAGGGCCGGGCGTTCCAGCTCGCTGATCTGCTGGGCCATGTGGGCCACGGTCCACTCTTCGGGAATCCGGACCTCGCCGGTGTCGGGCTCCAGCTCGCCCAGCAGCAGCGCGAACAGGCTGGACTTGCCGCAGCCGTTGGGGCCGACAAGACCGATCTTCTGCCCGGCGTGAACGGTCAGGCTTGCATCGACGAGCAAGTCCTCGACGCCGCGCCGCAGGGTGATGTGTTCGAGCTGGATCATGGGCAGCGACGATACCCGAAAAACCGGCTCCGGGTCGCACCACTGAAGAACTCGAGCGTCCGATGCCCGGGGCTCTCTTGAGGTGAACGCCGCGCGGTTTGCGTATTGAAGAAATATCACGTTGCTGCTGGAGGACCGATCGATGAAGATGATCTGCTCTGTCTTGTTCGCCGCCCTGCTGAGCTTGCCGCCGGCAGGACATGCCGAATCCGATCCGCTGGTCGGGGAATGGTCGCTGGAACCGGGCGGCTGCGCCGAGTCGCGCATGGCGTTCGATTTCGAGGGTCTTTACGATCTGAGAGTGGCCGAGGACGGTCGCTGGAAGTCGCTGTACGGCGGACGGTGGACGCGCGACGGCGACACGCTGGTGTTCGAGACCGACGGCGAGCGCGAGCGCTTCGGTGTCGAGAGCGCGTCGGCCGAGCGGATGGTGCTGGTCAGCCGCGACGGCCCGGTGGACCGCGAGCTGGGCGTGGGGGTTCTCGACCTGACCCGTTGCTTCGCGCCTTGAGCGCCGGACCGCGGCGGTCCGGCGCTGACCCCTGATTCTTCCGGCCGGACCTCAGCCGCCGGTGCGGTCGTCGAGAAGCAGCTCGAACAGGTTGTCTCGGCTGTCGATGGAAAGCGCCGGGCAGGGCGCCGGCTCGCAGGCGTGGACGATCACGCGCGTGCGCACCTGGTCGCAGGCCAGCAGCATTTCCCCCATGTGGATGTAGTGCAGCAGGCCGCCGCCGCGCGGGTTGCCGACCGCGTCGGCAGACGGCGCCTGGACTCGAATCCCTTCCATCCACGAAATGCCCAGCCAGCTGCCGTCCTCACGCTTCATTTCGTCTTCCAGTTCCAGCGTCAGCTCGACAGGCGCAATCTCTTCCGGATAGCCGATCTCGTAGCGCACGAAGCATTCCTCCGGACCGGTGGCCTCGCCGCTGACGCTGAACGAGATGCCTTCTGCAGCCTCCGGTTCCCGGTACTCGGCTTCGGCGGTCGTGCGATCGTCAACCGGAATCTGCGCACAGCCGGCCAGTGCCGTGACGATAACGATGATGAACGGGCGTATCTTCATTGAATCTTCTCCTTGTTGTTGACGTCTGGGTCTTTGATGTCTGGCGCAATGCGCGCGATCGTCTCCGGACGGGTTCAATCCTCGAAGCCGTCTGCAAAGAGCCTGTCGGTCTCACCGACGGTCACCGGCCAGAAGCCGCCGGTGAGTGTCCAGCCGCTGCCCGAAAGCGCCAGCGATTCGGTGCCGTCCCACTGGCCCAGCGTGCCGGAGAGTTGCCACTGCCGGTCGGCGGTTTCGGCCAGCACTTCGCCGCCGCCATCGACGGTCGACCAGGGAACGCTGAATTCCTGGGCGGGCAGCGCGGTCGAAATCACGAACAGCATTGCGTAGCCCGGGCGGGCAAAGCGCATCCGGGGCAACCGAAGGTCAGAACCGCACACCCTCATCGCGACACCGCCACCCGTCCGCCTTCGAACAGCAGCGATTCCAGCGCCGCAAGCCGGCTTTCGAGCTCGGCGTTGCGCTCGGCCAGTTCCTGCACCTGTTCGGCCTGGGTCTTCAGCAATGCGAGTTCAGCGCGGAGAAGGTCGTTCTCCCTGTTCTGCTCCTGCATTGCCTTGACCAGCACCGCGGTCAGGCGCTCGTACCTGACGCCCTCGACTTCGCCATCCGCGTTGCGGGTGATGAGTTCGGGCATCAATTCGGCGACTTCCTCGGCGACAAAACCGATGTCGTCCTCGCCGCTGTCGATCCAGCGGTAGTGCACCGGGCGCAATCGGTCGATCAGATCGGCACCGGATTCGAGGTCCTCGATATCGCGCTTGTAGCGCGCACTGGAGGAGCAGGTCGAGACCTGGTTGAGGTTGTTCCAGCACAGCGAGGTCACCCCGCTGCTGCCCAGCGAATCGAGGCGAAGCGTGCCGGCTACACGAAGCCGGTTGCCGGCCGGGTCGTTGACTCCACCGGCGGTGAACACGGCACCCCCGGAGGCCCGAACCAGGAATTGATTGGAACCGCTGGAGATGAAATCGGAGGATTGACCGTCCGCCCAGACGAAGGTGCCGTCGTCTCCACTCGTCCCGTTCAGCGGAACATTCTCGCAGCCACTCTCGGGTGTGCCCAGGGCGCTTCCCGGCCGAACCTTGGCCTGGCGGCCGCCTGCCCATGAGTAGGTTCCACCAGCGCAGTTCAAGCGGCCACCCCCGACCGTACTCCAGCCTGCCCACGTGCTGTTCTGCGTACCGCCGGCAACAACGCTTCGATCGCCCCTGGCAATGTTCACTCCGCCTCCACCCACCCGGCTGAACGAACCGCGGGCCTCGTTATCGATGCCGGCGCCGACCGATGCGTGTTGGCCGGACGCCGTGTTCGTCTCGCCACCGCCGACCGTGGTCCAGTTGCCGCTGGCAGTATTGCCGACGCCGCCCCCGATCGTGCCGAAGCCTGCTGAAGCGGCATTGCCGCGACCACCGCCCACGGACGCCTCCTGACCGGCCGTATTGTCGAACCCACCGCTGATCGTTCCGCTGGCCTGGGTGACCGTATTGCCGTAACCGCCGCCGATAACGCCGAAGTTTCCAGCGGTAATCCGGTTCGGGCTGACGCTGGTGCCGCCGCCGGAGATGACTCCGCCGACGGCCGCGTTCTGATTGGTGTCGTGACCCATCGTGATTCGCGGCGGCGAGCTTGGCGTGCTGCTTGGCTCGAATCGGAATACCTGGCTGTTGACCAGGTACTCGATCGTTCCGGTGACTGGATCCAGCGTGAACGGCGAGGTGCCGGGTGGGCCTCCGGGGCCCTGAGGGCCTGCCGGACCGGTCTGCCCCTGGGGCCCTGCCGGACCCGCGGGGCCGGTGGTCCCTTGAGGGCCTTGTGGACCGGCTGGCCCGGGATCGCCCTGCGGCCCGGCAGGTCCTTCATTGCCGCCCAGCGCAAACAGCGCCATCGGACTGGGCCGGATGGCCTGGCGCGGGCTCAGCGGCGCGCCGTTGACGCGGACCTCGAGATACCGGACCTGCTCGGTGAACGCGGCCAGACCGAAATCCAGCTCGACCTGGAACAGCCCGTCCTCGACCGGCCAGTTCAGGCGGGTCTGCGAGCTGCCGACCTGGCCGCCGCCGCTCAGGGCGTCGAACAGCCGGAACTCCAGGTTGGCGGTGCCGGTGAACGGCTCTCCTGCCTGGCGCAGCTGGCCCTGGTAGGTAATGGTGGCGTCCTGGGCCGGGGCCTCGAGGGGGAGAACGAGGAGAAGCGGCAGAAACAGGGCGAGGCGTATGGATTTCATTGGCATTGCGCTCCGGGATCAACAATGGCGTCGGGGCGCGAAAAGTCTGGTCATGCCGGCATGCCGGAGGACCTTCGCGACCCGGGTTCCCATTGATTACGCAAAGCAGTGCAGGATCACTTCATGGTCAGGTGTCTTTCAGTTGGCGAGCCGATCCCGGGAACCGCGTCAAAGCGCGGCCAGGCGTTGCCGGAGGCTTCTTACCTGTTCGTCCTGGTCCGAACGGCCGAGCCGCTGGAGGTAGATGTCCAGGGCCTGCCGATATTCCGCGGCGGCCGCCGACGCCTGGCCCCGGGCCAGCAGGCAGTCGCCGAGCTCGATGCGGGTCACGCCGACCAGGTGATCGCGGCGGTTGTGCTCCAGGATGTCGATCGCGGCGCGCAGGTAGGGATCGGCCTCGGCGGGGCGGCCCAGCGAGCACATGCTGCGACCGATGCCGAACTGCGAGAACGCCCGCCGGAGATGGTTTTCGGGGACCGTCGCGCGCACCAGCTCGTCGACGCGCAGGTACATCGACAGGGCCTTCTCGTAGTGACCGTGATCGCGATACATGCCGGCCAGGTTGTTTTGCAGGATGATTGAAATCGGGTGCAACTCCCCGCGCGCGGCCTGGTGGCCTTCCAGCGCGCGCCGGCCCAGCGCCAGGCCCTCCTCGACCCGGCCCGAGTCGCTGAGCACCATGGCCAGGTCGCCCTGGTGCTGCAGAAGCACCAGGTCGTCCGGTTCGGCGTGGCGCTCGCGGATCCCGATCCCCCGCTGCATGCGCTCGATGCGCAGTACCTTGTCTTCGGTGGCCAGCCCCAGTTCGAACAGCGTATGGCCGGCAAGCGGATGGTCCGGCCCCAGCCGTTGGACATAGATGGAATGGGCCTTGCCGAGCAGTTCCAGCGATCGCGCCCGGCCCGGATGGGCGCTGTCGGAGTAGCGCAGGTAGAGAAAGCCCAGGTCGCGATAGCTCTCGGCCGTGTCGAGGTGGGCCTCGCCGAGGATTGCGCGACGAGTTTCCAGCAACCGCTTGAACAGCCGCTCGCACTCGTCGAAATTCCGGCGCTGCTCCCGCAGCGCGATCGCGAACTGGCGCAGTGCGGTCAGGGTTTCGGGGTGTTCTGGCCCGTGGCGCTGTAGCTGGAGTGCATGAATTTCGCGGCGTGCGCGCAGCGCGTCGTCGGCCAGCTCGAATGCAAGCAGCGCCTCGGCCAGCGTTTCGAGCAATTCGATGCGGGTGGCGGGGGCGGCGTTCAGTTCGCCGATCGCGGTTTCAAGTGAAGCCCTGAGCATGGTGTGGGCGTCGACCTGGTGGCCGATGCCGGTGTCCGGGTTGGCCAGCTGCATCAAGCCCTTGAGCATGCCGGCGACGGCCTGCGCCTCGTCGCGCTGCTGACGCGCCTGGCCGGCCTGGTACAGGGCAACCGACGCGCTCAGGAGCAGCATCGAAAACGCGGCGGCCGTGGCAATCAATCCCTTCCGGTGGCGGCCGATGAACCTGGACACCAGGTACCAGCGCCCCTGGCGACGGGCGCTGACCGGCAGTCCGTCGCGAAGCCGTTCAAGGTCGGCGGCGAACTCCCCGGCAGAGCCGTAGCGGCGGTCGGCCTCGGGATGCACAGCCTTTGACGCGATTGCCGCGAGATCGTGGCCCAGGTCCGGGCGCCGCACGCCCGGCGGCAGCTCCACGTTCTCGGCGAGCTTCAGAATGCCGGTGCGTTCGCCCTGCTGCAGGGCTTCGAGCATTTTTGCAAGCGGCTTTCCGGTCAACTCGATGGCCACGCGTCCGACCAGCAGTCTGTACGCCAGGCATCCCAACGCATAGACGTCGGTCGCCGCGGTGATGATGTCGCCGGTGAATTGCTCCGGCGCGGCGTAGTCCGGCGTCAACCGGGCGCTGAGCGGTTCGGTGGAATGGGCCGGGGACATGTCTTCCATGATTCTCGCGATGCCGAAGTCCAGCAGCCGGACCCGGCCTTCGCGATCGATCAGGATGTTGTCGGGCTTGAGGTCGCGGTGCACCACGAGGTTCCGGTGCGCGAACTGCACCGCCGCGCAGACCTGGAGCAGAAGCTGGAGGCGTTGATCGACGTTCAGCGCGTGGCGATCGCAGTATTCGGTGATCGGCACCCCCTCGACAAGTTCGAGCACAAGATAGGGCGAGCCGTCCCCGGTTGTGCCGCCGTCGAGAAGCTGGGCGATTCCGGGATGATTCAGGCGGGCGGCAATCCGGCGTTCCTGTTCGAAGCGCCGCACCATTTCGTCGCTTTGCAGCGAGATCGGCAGCAACTTGAGCGCGACCTGCCGCTCGAATGCGCCGTCGGCGCGCTCGGCCAGGAACACCGCGCCCATGCCGCCGTGACCGATCGGTTCGAGAATGCGCCACGGCCCGACCCTGCGGCCGCGCCAGCTGGCCTGCTCCTGGCGCCTGGACGTCGTTGCGAGATCGTCGACAAGGTCGGGTGCGAGTCGCTGGATCGAGGGGTCTGAACTTTCATCAGCAAGGCCCGCCAGCGCGGCCTCGACAAGATCGGGGCGCCCGGCCAGCCGGGTACGCAGAAACTCCGGTCGTTGTTCTTCCGGCAGTTCCAGCGCATCCATCAGCGCCCGGTCCAGGCGCTTCCAGTCAGCCGGTTCCAGTGCCATTGTTCTTGCGTTCGTTCGCGCCGTTTCCGGCGAACCATGCCTTTGCGCGAATCCAGTCGCGCTGTACCGTGCTTACCGAGACTGAAAGCGCCTCGGCGGTCTCCGGTTCGCTCAAGCCGGCGAAGAATCGGCACTCTATGACTCTTACCAGCCGCTCGTCGGTTTCGGCCAGGCGTTCTAGCTGATGGTCAAGCTCGCACAATTGCGCAGCCTGATCGTCCACGGCGAGCTGGTCGCACTCCATTTCCAGTCGTGCTTGTCCGCCGCCGCGCTTGGCGCTGATGCGTCGCCGGGCCATGTCGATGATGATCTGCCGCATTGCGCATGCGGCCACGGCAAAGAAATGCCGCGAACTGTGGAAGCCCGACCCGGTCGATGCGGCCATTTTCATGTACGTTTCGTGGACCAGGCCGGTGGGGTTGAGCGTCAGTCCCGCGCCCGATGCCATCAACCTGTTGCGGGCAATGATCCGCAATTCCTGATAGGCCATGCTGAACAGCCGGTCGAAGGCCGATGGATCGCCCTGCTCCATGGCCTGCAGCAGGCATGTGAGCCGGCCAGGCCTGTCATCGGCTTCCTCGCTGCGTGCCGGGGATCGAAGCTCACGGGGATTGTCGGGCGCGTCTGTCATCCGACGAAAGTATCCGATGAATCGCACGTCTTGGCCAGACTGTTCAGTCCGCTACGATCTGCATCCATCCTGGCAATGGGCGCTCGAGGGGTCGATTCCTTTGGTCGACCTTTTGATCGACCCTCGAGCGCGGCGTCGCGCCGGCGAGCCCTCGTTCAGAGCGCCGCCTCGAAGCCGTCCAGGAAAACCGATTCGGCAAGGCAGGCCGCCGGCGTGCTGGCCGCGGTCACCTGGATGTCGTCGAGGTAGAAGCCTTCCTCCTCGACGCCCGGATCGGTGGACAGCGACCAGCGCAGGCGAACGCTCTGGCCGGCGAAGGCCGACAGGTCGGCGGTCACCAGGTCGAATGCGCCGCCGGTCGATCCGTTGAAGGCGCCCTGGCTGGCCGGGAATCCGCATACGTTGATCGGCGGGTTGCCGGTGGCCGAGAAATCGCCCGGGTAGCCGCCGTCGGGCGTGATCGGGGTCCAGCTGGCGCCGCCGTCGGTGCTGATCTCCAGTACCACGCCGTCCCAGTCGCTTTCGATGTCGTAGCGCGCGGCAAAGCTGAGCTGCGGGCTGCCGGCCTGCAGATCCAGCTCGGGTGTCGTGATCGTGGCGCAGGTGTTCGACGAATAGGTCGCCGCCGAATCGCCGGCCGAGCGGTAGCTCAGCACCCCGGTTTGGGCGTGGTTGTCGCTGATCGACCAGACCGCATCGGTCTCCATCAGCGACAGGCCGTCGGCGCCGTCCAGAAACGTGCCGGGTTCGCTGCCGTCGCCGACCGATACCGCGCTTACCCGCAACAGTCCGCTGGACTCGTTGCCGTCTGCCGGGTCGGTATTGTCTTCGGCCTGGACCACGTAGTAGTAGGTCGTATTGGCCGCGGCGGACGTGTCGGTAAAGGCCGTGCCCGAGATGTCGCCGGCCAGCAGCGTCGCGGCGCCGGCGATGAAGAACGGGTCGGTGCTGCGATATATGTTGTATCGAAGCGGGTCGCCGGACGGACAGGTCGCACTGCCGGCCGCCCAGGCCAGGTCGATACCGCACGCCGCGCCCGGCGAATCGCCGGCGGTCACGCTGGTCTGGTCGAACGCCGGACTCAGGCTGCAGGCCGCTGCCGAGGTCGCGACGCTGTCCGGGCCGCAGGTCGAAATCGGGCCTTCGCTGGCGCCATCGTCGGCGCGAACCCGGTAGCTGTAATCGAAACCGCCGATGGTCCGGGTGTCGACGAAGCTGGTGCCCGTGGTCTGGCCGACGTGGCTGAAATCGAGCGTCTCGGCGCTGCAGTCGCCCTCGGCGCGGTAGATGTTGTAGCGTTCGGCGCCGGCCACGGCGTCGAAGTCGATCTCGATGCCGGAGGTGCCGGCGACGCTGGCGGTGACATTGCCGGGCGCGGCGATGACCGGGGCCGGCGGCGCTGCCGCCGAAACCACCAGCGCGTAACCCTGCCGGTCCGAAAGCGCACTGCCGTCACCGGGAATCGACTCGCCGATGACGCTGATGTCGTAACGGCCCGTGATCGGGCTGCGTATCAGGATCTGCTCGACGTTGTTCAGGCGGTCGAAGGTGCCGCCGGCGACCGATTCACCGGCGCTGAACACGTTGCCCCGGGCAATGTTGCCGCCGGGCACGATGACCTGAAGGTCGAGGTCGTTGACCAGCGTGATGCCGGCGCCGGCGGCCGCCGCGACATCGGTCCAGACCAGCGTGATGCGCAGCTCCTCGCCGGCGAGGACATCGATGCCGTAGTCGTCGGACTCGCCGGTCGAGAGTCCGGCCTCGTTGATGCGGTCCCAGAACCGCAGATAGCGCGCATCGCCGTCGAAGAAAAGGTTGTTGTCCAGCCACACGCGGCCCCAGCCGTAGTCGTTGCTGGGTACGTTGAACGACGGCTCGGCCAGCGTGCCGTTGAGCAGGGCGGCCTTCATCAGCGCGCCGGAGGGTGGATCGGCATCGGCCGGGGTGCGCGAGCCGGTCGGGTAAAAGCCTTCGGTGAAATACTGGCGCAGCATGGCCGCGGCCCCGGCGACGGTGGGCGTCGACATCGAAGTGCCCGACTTGGTCGAGATGCTGCCCGGCTCGATGTTTCCGTCGTTCGTCGTGTCGCCGGCCGCCGAACGAATCCCGGTGCCGGGCGCCTGGATATCGGGCTTGGTCCGGCCGTCGTCGGTGGGCCCGCGGCTCGAGAAGCCGACCACCGAGGTGCTGTTGCCGTGCTGTAATGCGCCCACGGTCAGCGCGTTCTTGGCCGTAGCTGGCGCGCCGATGGTGTCCGGGCCGAAATTGCCGGAGTTGCCGGCCGAGAACAGCACCAGGCTGCTCTGCTCGCTGCGGCTGAACGCGTCCACGGCAGCCGAAAGCCCGGTGTAAGCCCCTCGGGCGTCCGAGCCCCAGCTATTGGTGTGAATGGATGCGCCGCCGGCGGCGGCCTGCTGCAGCGTGGCGAACAGGTCGCTGATCGCCAGGCAGCCGCTGTTGTCGTTGCCGATGTCCTGGAACAGGATCTGCGCGTTCGGCGCCATGCCGTCGCCGTCGTCGTAGGCCGGGATCGTCGGCGCGGCGGTGGCCAGTCGGTCGCCGGCCACCGTCCCGGCGACGTGCGTGCCGTGAAAGCCCGTCGGCGGGCTGGTCGGCGTGCAGCTCTCGTTGTTGTCGTAGGCCGTCGCGCCCGGCTGGACCCAGTAGCCGAACACTTTCCGGTCGGGATGGGATGGGCCGACGGCGGGCGGGACGGGGCTGACGCCGTCGGTCAGCGCCGTATTCGGGCCGCTGCCGTCGTCGTGCGTGACGAACCAGTCCTCGTTGTTGTCCAGTCCCGAGTCCATGACTGCAACGATCTGGCCTGCGCCGATCAGGCCCTGGTTCCATATCGGGGTGGCGCTGGGCGGGACGTCGCCGGTGGCGGTGTTGGCCTGGATCGGCTCGACCGAATCGATGTTGTGCCATTCGAAGGTTCGGGCGGCGTCGAGCAGATAGACGTCCGCCGCGCCCGTGAGCTGCTCGACGGCCTGCCGTAGCCCGGTCGCGGGCAGCCAGACCGACAGCGAGGGCCACCCTGCAGCGTTGCGCGATTCGATTTGCCTGGCGCCGGGGGCGAACCTGGCGACGGCCGCGGCGAGCGACCTGGGTGTCGTGCCGGTGAACCCCACGATTTCCAGGCCCACGCCCGGGGGCGACAGCCCGCCGTCGGAGAGCCTGTACACGTCGATGGGCATCGATTCGGGCTGCAGCAGGGACGGCGCCAGCTTCATTTCGGCCGAGTAGTCGCCCGTATACCTGACGCCGGGAATGCCCCCGGCAAGCGCCTTCTTTCGCGCGTCCCAGCGCACCAGCCAGGCGTTGTCCGGCTGGTACGCGACCACTTCCAGGCCCGCCTTGCTCAGTCGATCGGACCCATCTCGGGTGCCGGGCTCGAACTGCACCAGGCCGTACCGGGTAGAAGGTTGGCGCAGGCGGAGTCCGGCGACCGCCAGTCGTTCGGTAACCGGGTCGAAGATTGCGGTCCGGAGATAGAGCAGGCCACCGGCCGGGCCTCGCCGGGCACCGGCAAATTCCGAAGCCTGGATATCGCGCGCCTCGATCGGCGCCCGGGTGTCCTGTGCATGCCCGGCGAACGAAAACGCCAGCAGCGCGGCTCCGACCAGACCAATAACGCGGTGTAACGAGCAGAAGCGCGCAATCTGCATTTTCATTCCTGTTGTTCGGGTTTCCGCCTGCAAGGCGCGTCAGCTTACCTGATTGGCCTCCGCCGCATCGTCCGGGTATTTTTTCGAGCCGCAGCGCCCCGGTTGCGCGACAATACCGCCCCATGAGCAACGAAATCCCCAACCTCCCTTTCGAACAGATGCCGCTGAAGGAATATGCCGAGCGCGCGTATCTGGATTATTCGATGTACGTCATCCTGGACCGCGCGCTGCCGCACGTCGGCGACGGGCTCAAGCCGGTGCAGCGGCGCATCGTCTACGCGATGAGCGAGCTAGGCCTGTCGGCGGCCTCCAGGCACAAGAAGTCGGCGCGCACGGTCGGCGACGTGATCGGCAAGTTCCACCCGCACGGCGACTCGGCCTGCTACGAGGCCATGGTGCTGATGGCCCAGCCGTTTTCGTATCGTTATCCATTGATCGACGGCCAGGGCAACTTCGGCTCGCCCGACGACCCGAAGTCGTTTGCCGCGATGCGCTATACCGAATCGCGGCTGGCGCCTTACGCCAAGCTGCTGCTGCAGGAGCTGGGGCAGGGCACGGTCGACTGGGTGCCGAACTTCGACGGGACCATGAAGGAGCCGAAGCTGCTGCCGGCCCGCGTGCCCAATATTCTTCTGAACGGCGGCCAGGGTATCGCCGTCGGCATGGCGACCGACATTCCCCCGCACAACCTGCGCGAGGTGGCAGCGGCTGCGATCAGGCTGCTGGAAAAGCCGAAAACCACCGTGCCCGAGCTGTGCGAGCATATCCAGGGTCCCGATTTCGCCACTGCCGGCGAGATCGTCACGCCTCGCGACGAACTGCTGGCGATGTACGAGACCGGTCACGGCAGCGTCAGGCAGCGCGCCGTATTCGAGAAGGAAGGCGAGGCCGTCATCGTCACGGCGCTGCCTTACCAGGTCTCGCCGGCACGGGTGCTGGAGCAGATCGCGGCCCAGATGCAGGCCAAGAAGCTGCCCATGGTCACCGATATCCGCGACGAGTCGGATCACGAGCACCCGACCCGGCTGGTCATCATGCCGAGGAGCAACCGGGTCGACATCGAGGCGCTGATGGCGCACCTGTTCGCCACCACCGACCTCGAGAAGAGCTACCGGGTGAACTTGAACGTGATCGGCAACGACGGCCGGCCGGGGGTCAGGAACCTGCGCGAGATGCTCACCGAGTGGATCGCCTTCCGCCGCGCCACGGTCACCCGCCGGCTGGAATTCCGGCTCGACCAGGTGGTCGACCGGCTGCACGTGCTCGAAGGCTTCCTGATCGCCTACCTCAATATCGACGAGGTCATCGCGATCATTCGCGCCAACGACGAGCCCAAGCCGGTGCTGATGGAGCGTTTCGACCTGACCGGTACGCAGGCCGAGGCAATTCTCGAGCTGAAGCTGCGCCACCTGGCCAAGCTCGAGGAAATGAAGATCCGCGGCGAACGCGACGAGCTGGAAGAAGAGCGAAAGTCGCTCGAAGCCGTCCTCGAGTCGCCGAAGAAGCTCACCCGCTTGATCCGCGAGGAGCTGACCGAGGATGCCGAGAAGTTCGGCGACGACCGCCGCTCCCCGCTGGTCGAGCGCCAGGCCGCCCAGGCGCTGAAGGAGACCGACCTGGTGCCTTCCGAGCCGGTCACCGTGGTGCTCAGCGAAAACGGCTGGATCCGCGCCGCGAAAGGCCACGACGTCGACGCCGCCGAACTCAACTACAAGGCCGGCGACGGCTATATGCACGCCGCGCGCGGCCGGAGCAACCAGCTGGCCTGCGCGCTGGACTCGACCGGCCGCTCGTACTCGATGCCGGCCCACGAGTTGCCCTCGGCGCGCAGCAACGGCGAACCGCTGACCGGCCGCTTCTCGCCGCCGACAGGCGCGGCGTTCCGTGGTGTCGCGATCGGTGACGCGACAGATCGCGTGCTGCTGACCAGCACCGCCGGCTACGGTTTCGTCACCAAACTGGAAAACATGTACACCCGCCAAAAGGCCGGCAAGCAGCTACTGAGCGTTCCGGCCGGTTACGACGTGCTGCCGCCGGCGCCGGTGACCGAGGACGAGGAAGCCGTGATCGTCTGCGCCACCAGTTCGGGCCACCTGCTGGCCTGTTACCTCAACGAGTTGCCGGAATTGACAAAGGGCAAGGGCAACAAGCTGATCAACATCCCGCCCAAGGCGCGCAAGGAGGGCGAGGTCATGGCCGGCGCGATCGCGCTGGTCAAGGGCCAGGACTGCCTGGTCTGGGCCGGCCAGCGCTATCTGCGATTGTCCTGGGCCGAAAGCGAAAACTACTGGGGCGAACGCGCCCAGCGCGGCGGCCTCCTGCCCAGGGGATTCAGGAAGGTGGATCGGCTGACGCTGGCGGAATGACGACGATTTACGGTGAGACGGTTTACGCTTTACGCGAACTCTATTTCCGGCACGCTGGCGTAAACCGTAAAGCGTCCAACCCACTGCTGTCCCATAAACTTCACGCCAGCATAAGCGACTGTTGCGGACCTGGTAGTTTTTCTGCTGGCGGACTGGGTGCAAGCAAATCCTGGAGCGACCGACGCTCGAACAGATTTAACTGCAGAAGTCGGATGATCTGCTGCAGGCTCAAGGCCGATTTGCTCAGGAATTTCAGGTAGGCCAGCAGCAGGTAGACGCACATGGCGACCCAGATCTGCGTCATCACGGCATTTTTGGTGGTTCCCATGAAGGCCTTGATCTTGAGGTTCTGCTTGATCCACTTGAAGAACAGCTCAACCTGCCAGCGGGCCTTGTAAATCTGGGCGATCGTGCTGGCAGCCAGCTTGAAGTTGTTGGTCAGAAACACGAAATGCTTTCCTGTTTCGGGGTCGCGATAGCCGATTCGCCGAAGCGCAATGGTGCAGCGAGCCGATTTGCTGCCATTCATGTGGATGGTCTGGTCGCTGGTCAGCCCTTGCTTTTTGGCCACCGATCGGCGCTCGACGACTTCATAGCGTGCGTTTCGTTTTTGCCGAGTCACGAACGAAATGTCTCGTTCGTTCAGTGAGTTAAACCACTGGTAGTCAATGTAAGCCTTGTCAAAGACCACCATCGATCCTTTCTGTAGCTGCAGTGCGCGACCTGCCGTGATGTCGTGGGTCTTGCCATCGGTGATGGCGACAAATTCCGGCAGCATGCCGGCGTGATCCAGCCCGACATGCAGTTTGATTGCACCCTTGCTCTGTTGGGAGTGTGCCCAGGGAAATACCTTCAAGCACAGATCGATGGTCGTGGCGTCGAGCGAGTACAGCTTGTTCTTGAACCGAAACCCATGACCTGGCGCCAGTTTCTGACAGCGTGCAAGTAGCTTGCGAAAAAGCGCCTCGTACAGTTCGTGGGGCTGCTTTTCGTTAACCCGAGCCAGACTTGAGCGCGTCACCCGGCGCAAACCCAGATGGAACAGCTTGCTGATCTGCGCGTCCAGGTTGTGGACAAGATCCCGGAGACTGACCCGGCCCGACAGCTGGGCCGATGCCATGGCCACAAACTGCGACCACCGCGTCATTTTGCGCAATTTCCGACCTGAATGGTGCTGCTCGGCCAGCGTATTGAATTCATGTCTCGGAACGATTTTGAGCATCTGTGAAAGCACAGTGCTAGAATGTGCCATGGCCTGATTTCTCCCGTTGGTTCAACTGTTTATCGACAATTCAATTGTACCAACAGGGACGAAATCAGGCCTTCTTTTTCAGCTGTTTATGGGACAGCAGTGGGTGGCGGCATGAAATATGAATCCCGCAGCTCGATCGCCACCCGCGCCGTGCCGGCGCTGGTCCTGCTTCTGCTTTCGGCGTGCGCGGCGCGCCAGGTGCAGGACTCGCTGGCCGGCTCCACGGCCCAGAAGCTCGTCACCTACAGCATCGACGACCTCGCCGCCGCCCTGCCCGAAGCGCATTTCGAGACGTGGGCGGGCAAGACGATGTTGCTGAACAGCAGCTTTCCGGCCGGAGACGCGGTGCGCGCGTATGCCGACACACGCCTGAGCCTGGAACTGGAGAGGCGTTTTGACATCGAGGTGGTCGGTGATGCCGATACCGCCGATGCCGTCCTGAACGTCTTCTATACCTCGCTGGGTACCGATCGCGACACCAGGGGCTTCTTCCTGCCGCTGGGCTTCGTGCCCGGCATGGAGGCCGACATGCGCATCAACCTGCTGACGCTGGAGCAGTTCCAGGGGGTGGCCGAGCTCTACTACTTTGTCGGCGAAACCGGCACAGAGACGCGCGGCCGAGTCATCCAGGCCCGCACCCGCAGCGACGCGCTGGGATTGCCCGTGATCACGATTCCGATCAACACGATCAGTCGCGACTGAGCAAGCCATGAACAACGCTGCGCGGAGCGCGTTAAACTCGTTGGCACTGTTGCGCGAGTGCAATGTTTCGGCGGGTTTTGATGACGAAGGCCAAGGGAAAATCGTCCCCCAATCCGTGGTGGAAAACCCGCGAACTCAGGCGTGGCAGCCGGCTCGTGCTCGAGCTGGGCCCGATGAAGGTCGAAATCGGCCACGGCGACGGCGAGTGGCTACTCTGGTCGAAGACCGGGGTCGAGGATGAAGGCCGCGGCCACAGCCGCATCGCCGTGCGCAGGGGTTTGCCTGAAGAAGTGCACGAGCGTTTCGTCCACGATGGGCCCGACCGCCAGGTGACGCTTGCCCCGGTGCTGGGCGACCGCGCGGTGGTCGCCAGGCCGCGCCAGCCGGTGTATCTCTTGAGTCGCCAGGAAGTCACCTTCTATCTTTCGACACCGATCTGGCTCAAGATCCTGGTGGGTTCCTCGCAGATGACGCTTCGGGAACTGGCCTCGGTGCGGCTTTCTGACACCTGGTTCGGCCCGTCCACCCGGGTCGGTGAGCTTTGCTACGCCAACCGGACGCACGCGCGCCGCAACCTCGCCGAAATTCAGCTCAGGCCCCACCGAGCGATCACGCCGCTGAGAATCCGGAACAACGCGCAAGAAGCGTTGCCGCTCGAGAAGATCAGCCTGCCAGTGCCGATGCTCCCGCTGTTCGGCGCCGAGGACGGCAGTCTCTGGACCCAGCGCGCAACGCTGGTGCGCGACGAGGTCTCCGACCTTGCCTCGGTGCGGATCGAGGCCTCGAAAGACAACGTCGATCCATACGGACGGCCGCTGACGCGCATCGCCGCGCCGCGCCATGACAATCCATTGGCCGTCGTTCGCGCGTTCAGCACGTTCTTCCACGGATTCTGATCATGCTCGAACACCTGCAGACACTGATTTCACTCGAAGGCGCGGTGCGATGGGGGCGGGCGCTTTTCCTGGTGGTGCTCGGGCTGTTGCTCGCGTTCATCATCAGCCGCCTGCTTCAGCGCTTCATGCACCGTCGAATGACCGCGCACGTGGTCCAGATCGTCCGGCGGCTGGTGTTCTACTCGGTGCTGGGGGTATTCATTGCCGCGGCCATGAGCGAGCTGGGATTCAGCTTCACCGTGATCATGGGGGCGGCCGGCATTCTTACGGTCGCGCTCGGGTTTGCGTCCCAGACCACGGCGTCCAACCTGATCAGCGGCCTGTTCCTGATCGGCGAGCACAGCTTCGAGGTCGGCGACCTGATCCGGGTCGGCGACCTGACCGGCGAAGTGCTCTCGATAGACGCGTTGTCGGTCAAGCTCAAGACCTTTGACAACCTGTTTGTCCGGATTCCCAACGAGACGCTGATCAAGAGCCAGGTCACCACGCTGACGCGCTACCCGATTCGGCGCATCGATCTGGCGCTGGGCGTAGCGTACAAGGAAGATATCGAGCGCGTTCGCGAGATACTGGCCCGGGTGGCCGACGCCAATCCGCTTTGCCTGGACGAACCCGCACCGCAGTTCATCTTTACCGGGTTCGGCGATTCCTCGCTCAACATCCAGTTCTCGGTATGGGTGGTGCGGGAGAACTTTCTCGAGCTTCGGAATGCGATCAGTGCCGAGATCAAGACAGCGTTCGACGAGGCCGGCGTCGAAATCCCGTTTCCGCACCGCACCCTGTATGCCGGCGAGGCGACGCGGCCGTTCCCGGTCACGCTGGTCGAAGACGCGCCGAGCCGCGACCGGTCGGCTCCGGATTCGAACGGGCAGGAAGATCTGTGATCGCCCGGAATATGACGGCTATTCGATCCGCTCCATCCGGTCGGACGCGCCCAGGGACACCACGCGTCCGTCGACGGTCCTGAATTCGCGTTCGCCCAGGTTCTTCCGCCGCACTTGGTAGATGGTGCGCTCGCCCGAGCGCGTGTCGACGACTTCCACCCGCACGATTGAATTGGCTTCCTGGTAACGCATCCAGGATACGCCGGCGGTGGCCAGGATCATGATCGCGGCCAGCGAGTAACCGACGACCATGGAGGTCGTTCGACTCGACGGTTCGGGCGTTGCGGAAGGCTTGCCGGCAGCGGCTCGCGGNTCGCTNCGGNCGCGCTTCATGCGAGCGATCACGATGACGATCGCCGCAACCGCGAGCGTGATGAGCAGTTGTTTGATCATGGCCGCCACAGAATAGCAACATGCCGCGCCCGAGAGAGTGCCGCCCGGCGATTCAGTCGACACTTTGACGGAGGCGCCGGGACGGCGATCGAAAGCCGGGTAGCGCAGATTCGTTCAGATGTTCCTGTTAGGGTATCCATGAACATGCAAGCCAAGGAGACATTACATGACTGCAAACGTGCTCAAGGGCGAAAACATCGAACCGGGTCCGCTGGGGGATCTTCAGCTGGCACAGGGCGAGCGCGTCGGGCTGCGCATCTGGCGCGATTACACCACCGATCAGAAGGCCGAACGTAGCCGGCCCTACGAGATCGTCGGCTATGTCGCCAAGGGCGAGATCACGGTCGTGATCGACGGCCATGCCGCGGAGCTGGTCGAAGGGGATTCCTTCGTGATTCCGCCCGACACCTCACACAGCTTCAGCATCCCGATTCGGGCGACGGTGATCGAAGCAACCTCGCCGCCGGCTTCTCAAGCGCTGTCCTGACAGCGGCTGGCCGTCCTTTCGCCCCCGAATGGCGGAGGACGGTTCCCTCCAGGTGCGAATCGTCGCGGCCCCGGCCGGCGCCGGCGGACAGGGATCGCCAGTCCCGCGGCGCATGATCAACGGGCATTGACATCGTTTTCGTGCGCCCGCTGTTACCGTCCAGAAGAACTCATCGCACCGCATCGAGATTGTCCAGGCAAAAAGTCACCCACGAGCCCGGCCGCGTCAGGCGATTCCGGCGGGGCGTCGGAATTCTCGGCTGCGCCACGGCTGCGTTGTTTTTCGCATGGTTGCTGCTGGGACTGGTGCCCGGGATTCCAGGCATGATCGATGTGTTCGGGATGGCCGGCATGCGAACGCCGGCCTCGTTCACCATCGCCGGGCTGCTGCTTGCCGCCATCGGCTTCTTCGAGCCTTAGCCAAAGCGTCTTCGAAGGATCTGTCTTGCAGGCGCTGTGCCAGGCGCGCGCGCGAGCGCGGTGCATTCAAGGAGGATTGAAATGTTCAAATTGTCCGACCTGTTCATCCTGCTGGCCGTGGCGGTTTCATTCGCCGTGTCCGGCTTCTTCTGGTTCAACGGTTTCTACCAGCACGCGTTGTTTACCGCGATCTGGGTGCCGTCGATCCTGGCATTCGGAATCTACTTCAAGCTCGCCAGCCTGGCGGCAAGGGAGGAAGACGATGAGTGAGTCGATGTTCTTCGCGATCGCTGTATTCGTCTTCGTCCTGCTGATCACGGGCCTGGTCCTGACCGCCATCGAATTCCGTACCGGTTCGCCCAGGAGGCAACAGAAGCGGGCCGAACGCCGACGGGAAAAGCGCGCCCTGCGCGACGCCGGAATCGATCGGGGCAACTGACGCACAACGGCCGAAGCCCCCGATGCCCTGTCGCGTACCCGGTGGCTGGCCTTACAATAGCCGGCGCCCCTGCCAGTCCATGGATAGTGAGATGAAGCCACTGCTTTCCGGGTCGCGTGCCAACCCGCTCGTCCTGTCGCTTCTCGTCGGCGGCCTGCTATTGGCAGGGTGCCGGCAGGGGCCGGAAGGCGGCCTGTTGCTCAATCCCGCATTCGAACGCGGCCCCGACGGGGCAGTCGTATCCTGGGCCTTCAATCAGCACTCCGGCGAGCCGTCCTACAGCTTCACCGTCGATCAAGGCACGCTGATCATCCAGCGCGTGGGACGGGAACGATGGGGGCAGGCGATACAGACGCTTCCCGCGGCCGGACTTGCCGGGCGAACGCTGGCGTTTTCGGCCGATATTTCAGGCGACCTCGGCGACGAATCGGGCGCGCCGTCTTCACCGACCGGTGTCGGGGTGCGGATCAGCGGAATGCGCAGAGGCATGCCGGCGGCACTGGGGGTCGCGATACTTTCCACGCATCCCGGCCGGCCCGAGATAGGCGTCGGCAAGCACGACTGGACCGAGCAGCGCGTGGTGTTCGAAGTGCCCGAAAGCGCGACCGAAATCCAGTTGTCGCTGAGACTGACCCTCGACGGCACATTGCGCGTGCGCAATCCGCGGCTGGTAGAGGTTGCGCCCTGATCAGCCCGATCGAAGCATCGCCATCGAGTGGTCCAGGACCCTGCGGCCGATTTCGGGATCGAAAACACGATCTATCACCCGCTCCGAGAGTTTGCATTCGTAGGTGTAGATGCCGCCGGGATGCAGGCTTGCGCGGTCTTCCGTAAGCAGTTTCGCCCCGGCCTCGCCGGAGCGCTCGGGCGTGCTGCTGTCGGGGAGCACCCGGGCGATTATCGGCAGTACGTAATACCACCCGAACTTCAAGAAACCGGGTACGGTCCGGGCCAGGTCGGTGCCGGGCATCAAACCCGGATCGAGGCAGATGAACAGGATCCTGTTCGCGTCGTAGCGGCGCGCCAGCTCCACGGTCGTCACCATGTTCAGGAACTTGGTCGTGGCGTAGCGATCCTTGCCCAATTGCCCCATCTTGTCCGAGCTGTCCAGACCTTCGGCACAATTTCTGATCGATTCATACTGTTCGCCGCGAAAGCCGAACGGAGCGGCCGTGGGGTGCCGGGGATTGTGCGTACCGCTGCCGATGAACATGACTCGTCCGCCCTGAAGCGCATTTTCAAGGCCGAGCGTGAGTCGCAGCGCGTTGAGATGATTGACCGCGAACGTTTCCTCGATCCCGTCATCGGTAAAGTGCGTGGCATCGGCAAACTGGACGCCCGCGTTGTTGACCAGTCCGGCGATCGGGCCGTCCCAGTTTTCGATGAAGCTGTCGACGCTGTCGCGGCTTGCCAGGTCCAGTTCCATCGCTTCGACGTTGCTGCCGATTCGGCGGGCGGCGTCCTGCCCTCGATCCATGCTCCGAACCGCGAGCACCACGCGCGCTCCTGGATCTTCGGCCAGGTGTCGGGCGATCTCGAATCCCAGTCCGCGATTACCGCCGGTCACGATGAACGTATTCATTTCAATCCCGCAAATTTGCGAATCGACCGCTGAACGGTGGATATCGAATCATCACCTGATGTGCAGACCTGTATACGCTAACCGGGTCGGCATCATCCGCTTGTGATCGCAATGATCATCGCATCGACATCCCCGGTCAAGCCGCGGCCCGTTTTCACGATTGTTGTTCACCATCGTTGTTCACAATCATCATTCACCATTGGCATCATCCCGGTCGCATTCCGTTCGGCGAGTCTTCAGTTCTTCGATCAGCGCATCCTTGCTGCGCCAGAGGTCGTTTATCCACGCGCGAAAGCCGGCGCGGAATTCCGGGTCGTCCTGGTAGTTGCCGCCGACAAGTGCGTCGGGGATGGGGATGCGCCTGACGTGAACGCGCACGCGTTCGACGCGATCCAGCATGAAGTCCGCAACGCTCGGAGGACCGTCCGGATACTGGATGGTGACATCGAGCAGCGCGTCGAGCTGCTCGCCCATGGCCGAGATCACCAGCGATGGCCCGCCGGCATGCGCGCGCAGCAGGTTGCGATGGCCCGGCCGTTGGCGGCGATGCCTTTCAGGTGTATTGATGGCGCCTTCCGGGAAATTGACGATGGTGCTCGGAACGCCCTCGAGGCGCTCGCATGCCCGGCGCGCCGTCTCCAGTCCTTCGCCGCGCTTTTCGGGGTGTCTTTCAAGGTACTCCCGGGATCGAAAGCGGATGAACGGATACTCCAGCGCCCAGAACGCGATGCCCAGCAGCGGCATCCAGATCAGGCTGCGTTTGAGGAAGAACCGGTAGAACGGCAATTGTCCGCAGAACGCCCAGAGCAGGACGGGCACGTCGACCCACGAAAGGTGATTGCACAGCAGAAGGTAGCTGTGGCTGCGGTCGAAATCGGTGTCGCCGGTGACTTCGATGCGTGTTCGATAGGAAATCCGGAAGCACCTGACGACGATCCACATCCACATCTCGGCAATGCCCGCCACGATCCGTCGGCCGAGCCGACGGGTGCTCGTGAACGGCAAAAGAAGCTTCACCGCTGCCGCGACGATCATCGGGACGATCAGCACGAGGGTTGCCGCAAGAATCAGCAGGGGTGCGAGCGGGACGCGCAGAAATCGCATGTGAGGGAACGTTCTCGGGTTGGCAACCCGGGATGATGCCAGCCGCCGTGCGGCGATGTGAGGGCAGGCGCGGCGCGATGCGCCAGTAAGGCCGCCGGAACATGACTACGGCCGAATATCAGATGAATATACATTAGAAGAAAACAATGTTTTTGATCTGGCGCAAGCCGTCAGGACAGCAACCGCGCTACAGTGCCAAGTGCCGGCAATAGCGATCGGCAAACCACTCCCCCGCGTCGGGCTCTGTCAAGGAGATACGACCATGAAAACACGATGCCTCCGGCAAATCCTTTCCCTTGCGGTCATGAGTGCAGGCTTGCTCGTGGCTGTAGCGTCGTCGGCCCAGCCGATCGACTGGAACACCGCGGTCAATGACAACGACGAGGCGCCGGACGGGCGGCCGGGCTCGACGTTTTTCAGCTACAACCAGCCGTCCCTCAACGACGACGGCATGATCGTCTTTCGCGCCCGGTCGCGTGTTGGAACGGGCAGTTCGGTCACGTCCGGCATTTACCGGCTGGACCTGTTCGACGGCGTCGTCGAGCGATTGTTCGTCCGGGGCGACGCCGTTCCCGATCCGAACAACACGCTTGTCAACGGCGAACTGGCGGCGTTCAACGATTTCCCGTCCACCCCCAGGATCGACCCCAACGGCACACTGGCCGCGTCGCGCGGCCAGCATGCGCCGGTCTGGACCTACCTGGTGGAGGACGGCGAGACCCGCGTCGGCACCGCGGGCGTTTACGTCTTTCCGCTGGGCGAGGCGCCGCTGACCGGGGCCAGCCAGCTGGGGGCAGCGACCGAGCTCGACGGCGTCACGCTGTCGTTCCCCTGGTTCTCGGTGCCCGAAACGACGCTCGGCACGCGGTTCGACCAGTTCCCGGGCGCGCCCGCGGTATCCGAGCCGTTCATCATCTACAAGGGGAACTACACCGACGTCGACGACGGGCTGGGCCGTACCGGAATCTATTTCCGCAACATGACCCCGATGACACCGATACCGTTCACCGGCATGGTCGCCAGTTCGGAGACCCGCATACCGAACCAGCCCATGGGCGGCGAGACGCTGTTCGGTTCGACGGCGCCGCCCAGCGCGGCTGACGGATGGGTGTTCTTCGTCGGCTTCGACATCGAGGAAGCGCCCACGCTGGGTGGCGTCTACCGCGCGCCCATCGCGCCCACGCCGGGACTGGACGTGATCGCCGGTGTCGGCGAACAGGTGCCTGGCGAGCCGCCAGGAACGACGTTCAGGGCCTTCGGCGAGGGGCTTTCGGTCAGCAGCGATGCCGGCCGGGTGGCGTTCTGGGGCACGTGGGGCATGGAGACGTTCGAAAAGCTCCTGGAATGCCCGGTTGACGGCAACGTCGACCTGATCGCCTTCTGCAACCTGCAGCATCCGGACGGGCTGGTCGTCGAAGTGCCTGTCAACCAGGGATTCTTCGTCCACGACCTGTTTACCGGACGGACCTGGCAGGTGGCGCGCACCGGCAAGGAGGGACTGGAAGACATGCTGTTCTGGGGTTTCTCGGGACGGCCCCCGGGCGTCGGCGACAGCGAAGATGCTGAAGAACTGGCGCGCTGGCGGTCCAGCGCCTTTGGCGCGCTGTCTTCGGGCACCGGCCAACCGTCGCTGTTCGCATTCAAGGCCGAGCGCGACGGGACCAGCGGCATCTATCTCCGCGAAGGGCTGGGGTTCCAGCTGCCGCTTCGCACCGTGGCTGAAGTCGGCACCACGCCGGGTCAGGAACTCGACCCTGAAGCGCCCGTCGATTCCTTCGTCAGCGAGGTCGGCATCGAGCGCGACGGATACCGCAACAACCGCCTGGGGATCAACGCGGCGATGCTGTTCGAAGACCCGATCGATCCGGAAGAGTCGATCGGATTTGCCGGAATGTATTACGCCGATGTATTCGAAGACCTGATCTTCCAGGACGGGTTCGAGGATCCGATCACCACCAACTGATACGGGTTGATGCGCTGCGGCCGGCTCGCCGGTCGCAGCCGCGTCGGGGGCCACCGTTGGAGAGACGAAATGAAAACGCTTCTGGCATTCCTGCTGATTCTTTTTTACCTGGATGGGTCGGCCCAGCTGCTCGATCGCGACCTTCCGAACAGCTTCACTTATCCGTCGGTGATCCCCTACGGCTGCCTCAAGGTCGTGCCGTCGGTGCGCTCGGCGCCGCCGTCCGGGACGTTCTTCGACAGCCAGGTGCTGGTCGCCGACAACGGCGCCACAGGGCTGGTACGAATCCGTGCATGGCGCATCGGCTGCCACGAGCCGAATGCGTCGGCCATCGTGGTCAATTTCGACCTGGGAAGCGGTAGCCCGGTCATCCGCTATCCCGAAGTCAGCCTGGTCACGCCCGATTTCGAGATTCGTCCCGCGGGGCTTTTCGCGTTTGCCAGAACCGGCTTCTACGATTCGCGCGGCGCCTCGCTGGAACCGATGAACGATCAGCTCTTGCCGACATTGGTCGAAGGTTTCTCGTTCGTTGTCGATACCGATTCCGACGCGATCGCCAAGCAGCAATACAACGATGCGCTGGAGCTGCGACTGCGCTGGCCGTCGGGCCTGAGCATCGCCATCGACGTGCCCGAGTTCGACCCGGCGCTTGATCCGCCGCAGTTCACCAACCCGCCGCTGCACGGGCGCTATACCGGCCAGTGGATCGTCGAAGGCCTGCCGCGGCAGGGGCTGGTGCTGCAGGTAGGGGAACTGCCGCCGGACCGCAATTTCCTGTTCCTGACCATGTTCACTTACCTGGACGGCGCGCCGACCTGGGTGGTGGGCAACGTGGATTTCCCGGTCGGGACGGCTTCGGTGACGGTCAACATGTGGAGGCTGGAAGGCGGCGAGTTCTTCACCGAGCCGCTGGGCAGCTACGCGCGCGAAGACGTGATCCAGGAAAGGCTGGGCACCATGACCATAAGCGCTCGCCACTGCAACGTGATCGATGCTGAAATCGACTTCAGCGAGTCGGGCTTCGGCGTCGTGAGCCGTCGCTTCGAGCGGCTGATCCGCATCGCCGGGTACGATTGCGACCAGACGCGCTAGCTTTTGAAGATCTCTGCCGGCGCTTCGTCACCTCGGCGCAGCGTTGATCAAGAGATTCCCTCGCTTGACGCTCGCGGCCGGGGATCGATCGCCGATCCCCGGCCCGCACGTCTGATCGGCCGATCGGTGGTCGGGGAGTCATTACAATGCGGTCTTCGGCCCGATTGGGGCAGACCACAGGAACCTCCGCGATGACCGTATCGATTTTCTGCCTGATTCTCTCCGCGCTCATGATCCTGGTGACCAAGGCGCCGGTCGCCCTGGCCCAGTCGAAGGAGGGGCGGGGCTATGACAACCGCAATCCGCGCGTGCAGCAGTCCCGTCTGACCGGATTCGGCGCCCGCGCGCTGGCGGCGCACCAGAACATGATCGAGGCCTTCCCGGTATTTGCCGCAGGCCTGCTGCTGGCACTGGTCGCCGGCGTGCAGGGCCAATGGGTAGCGACGCTTTCGATCGTGTTCGTTGTCGCCAGGGTCGTCTACTCGGTCTGCTACTGGGCCGATATCCATATGCTGCGCAGCCTGAGCTGGGGTGTCGGCTTCGGGGCCTCGATCGGCCTGATGGCGCTGCCGCTCTTCTGATCCTGGCGTCCGGAGCCTCAGGGCGGTATTCGGCCCGTTCGGGGTGCGGGCCGAGCGAGACGATTTGCGAGTCCAGTCAGGGAAGGTAATCCCCGCCGGCCGGTCGATGATCCGGAGCGGCACCTTACCGGAACGATTTGTCTTGATTGTCTCCATGGAATGGTACTAGACTCCGCCGATTCGTGAAACTCATCACGAAAATGTGGAGCGTGGCGCGAACGCCATGGAAACAACGTATCAACAGGGTCGGATCTCAATCGGTCCGGACAAGTTGATCAAACCAAATCTAGGGAGCTTCTGACCATCATGAGCATCAAACGAGGCCCGGTTGGGGCCGATTATTTCAAATCCGGACCGTCGCGATCGATCGCATCGGGTGTATTGACCCTGGGCGCGGCGGTCCTGGCGCTTGGCCTTTCAGGGCCTGTGGCCGCGCAGCAGCAACCGCCGGGCGTATGCGTCCTGCTGGCCATGCTGGGCGTCGACACCGGCAACTGCGAGCCCCAGCCCGATCCGATTCTCGGCGTGGAAGTCGCAGTGCCCGAGCGCCTGGAAGACGGTGACGAGTTCACCACGCCGCTGCCGCAGCTGATGCGCCAGGGCGGCATCCTGTTCAACGCCAACTGGACCGCCCAGGAAGGCGGCGGACGCCCGGGCCTGACCGGCACCGGCAACCCGTTGTCCGATGCGGACTCGCCGCTGACGTTCCCGCGCAACATGAACCGCGTATCGGCGCCCGACGCCAACAGCTGCGGCGGCTGCCACAACCTGCCGCGCTCCGGCGGCGGCGGCGACTTCGTGACCAACGTGTTCGTGCTCGGCCAGCGTTTCGACTTCGCCACCTTCGACGCGCTCAGCGACGACGAGGTCGGCTTCGAGACCCGCGGCGCCTTCGACGAGAACGGCGAGCCGGTCACGCTGCAGGGCATTGCCAACTCGCGCGCCACGCTAGGCATGTTCGGTTCGGGCTATATCGAAATGCTGGCCCGCCAGATGACGGCCGACCTGCAGGCCATCCGCGACGGCATCGCGCCGGGCGGCTCGGCCGAACTGGTCAGCAAGGGCATTTCCTTCGGCACGCTGGCGCGCAACGCCGACGGCAGCTGGGACACCTCGGCCACCGAAGGCTTCGTGCCGCCCAGCCTGGCAAGCGCCGGGCCGGATGCACCGCCCAACCTGATCATCCGTCCGTTCCACCAGGCTTCGGCGGTGATATCGCTGCGCCAGTTCACCAACAACGCGATGAACCATCACCACGGCATCCAGGCGCGCGAGCGCTTCGGTGAAGGCGACCACGACGGCGACGGCTTCGACAACAACCTGAGCGTTGCCGACGTGACCGCTGTGACCGCGTGGCAGGCCCAGCTCGAAGTGCCCGGCCGCGTGATTCCGCGCAATCGGGTCATCGAGGATGCTGTCGCCAACGGCGAGCAGCTGTTCATGGACATCGGCTGCGCCGACTGCCATACGCCTGCGCTGCCGCTGACCGACCAGGGATGGGTCTACACCGAGCCGAACCCGTACAACCCGGCCGGCAACCTCCAGCCGGGCGAATACCCGACGTTCGAAATGGACCTGTCCGACAACCGGCTGGACCAGCCGCGCCTGCCGGTGCAGAACGATACCGTCTGGGTGCCCGCGTTCACCGACATGAAGGTGCATAACATCACCAGCGGTCCGGACGACCCCAACTGCGAAGAGCTGAACATGCACTTCCCGGCCGGTTCGGCCGAGTTCAACGCCGGCAACTGCAGCTTCATTACCAAGAAGCTCTGGGGCGCGGCCAACGAGCCGCCGTACTTCCACCACGGCCTGTTCACCACCATGCGCGAAGCCATCGAAGCCCACCGCGGCGAGGCGCTGGACGCCTACCAGCAGTGGTCGGCGCTGGATGACTACGGCCGCAACTCGATCATCGAGTTCCTGAAGACCTTGCAGCTGCTGCCGGAAGGCACGACCGCACTGGTCGTCGACGAGAAAGGCCGTCCGCGTAACTGGGATTCCGCGTTCGACTGATCGTCGAATCGGCATTTCGATAACGCCCAGGCGGGCCCGGTTTCCGGGTCCGCCTTTTTTGTTCCTGCGCGCTCCGCGCAGAGTAATTCAGAGGATCGCTTGGTGAAGCCGCTTCGACTCGGCTAGACTTCCCGCATGAAGAGACGCACCAAGATCGTGGCCACACTGGGTCCGGCCACCGACGACCCTGAGGCCATGGAGAAGCTCATTCGCGCCGGCTGCGACGTGGTTCGGATCAATTTCTCGCACGGCGATGCCGAAACCCATGCCCGCCGGATCAAGCTGGTGCGCGCGATCGCACGAGAGCTCGATACCGACGTCGCGGTGCTGGCAGACCTCTCCGGGCCAAAGATCCGCATCGACCGCTTCCGCGAAGGCTTCGTCGAACTCGAGGCAGGCCAGGAATTCACGCTGGTCGCCGAGGATCCGGCGCCGGTGGGCGACGAGCACGAGGTCGGCGTCGCCTACCTCGGCCTGGCCCACGATGTCTCGCCCGATTCCGAACTGCTGCTGGACGACGGGCTGATGGCCATGCGGGTCAAGCGCGTGGACGGCACCAGGATCGTCTGCGAAGTGATGACAAGCGGCAAGCTCTCCGATCGCAAGGGTCTGAACCTTCGCGGCGGCGGCCTTTCGCTGCCCGGCGTGTCGGCCGCCGACGAGGCCGACATCAAGCTGGCCGCCGAATGGCAGGTCGACTACCTGGCGGTATCGTTTCCGCGCAGCGCCGAGGATATAGAGCGGGCCCGCACGCTACTGCGGCGCGCCGGCGGCGAAGCCTACCTGGTGTCCAAGATCGAACGCACCGAGGCGATAGAGAACCTGGATTCGGTGATCGAGGCTTCCGATGCGGTGCTGGTCGCGCGCGGCGACCTGGGCGTGGAAATCGGCGAGGCCGAATTGCCCGGGCTGCAGAAACGCATCATTACCGCATCGCTGGCGCACAACCGGCCGGTCATCACCGCCACCCAGATGATGCAGTCGATGGTCGACAGCCCGATTCCGACCCGCGCCGAGGTGCTCGACGTGGCCAACGCCGTGATCGACGGCACCGACGCGGTCATGCTGTCGGCCGAAACCGCCGTGGGCAGGCACCCGTCGCGCGTGATCGAGGCCATGGCCCGGATCTGCGAAGGCGCCGAGCGCCATGTTCAGGCCCATATTCCCCAGCGCCGTCTCAATATCAAGCCCGAGCGCACCGACCAGGCGATCGCGATGGCGGCCATGATTACCGCCAACAACGTGCCGGTGGAGGCCATCGTGGCGCTCACCGAATCGGGATCCACGGCGCAGTGGCTCAGCCGCGTGCGTTCGCCCGTGCCCATCATCGCGCTTTCGCCCAAGCGGTCCAGCCTGAGGCGGATGCGGCTGTTTCAGCATGTCCATCCGCTGTTCTTCGCGTCCGACCAGATCGAGAAATCGGAACTCGGCCGGCGGGCCGTGGAGCACGTGGTCCGTGCCGGCCTGGTGGCGCCGGGCAAGCGAGTGATCCTGACCCTGGGCGACGAACCGGGCTTCGAGGGCGGGACCAACACGATGAAGATCGTGACCACGCGCGACCCCGAGGGGGACCACGGCCAGCGCGAATTCGAGAGCCTTTAGGAAAAGCGCTCGGAAGTCGGAAGTCGGTAGTCGGAAAAACCGGTTCGCTGGAGGGGCCCTGAGATTTTGTGGGAGGGGCTTCCAGCCCCGATGGTCTTGACGCCTCGGCGCAGGATGCGCCTCCCACAACAAACTCAACAAGCAATCGCTCGATTCCGGAATTCGCCGCCGGGTTTCACCGAGCACCGCCTTTCCGGAACCAGTCGAATTCCTGATCATGTCGGCCGGCGACCACCGCGCGATCCATTACAATAAACAGATACCCTGAACCCGCCGGCCGCACGGCCGCAAACCGATGCTGAGGATCCGACCATGAGCGAGAAACTTGAACAACTGGTAACGACGGCCCAGGCCATGGTGGCGCCGGGACGCGGCATTCTGGCCATCGACGAATCGATGGGCACCATCAAGAAGCGCTTCGATTCGGTCGGGATCGAAAACACCGAGGAAAATCGGCTGGCCTACCGCTCGATGATGCTCACGGCCGAAGGCTTGAGCGAATACATCTCGGGCGCGATCCTGTTCGACGAAACGATCCGCCAGAAGATGCCCGACGGTACCCGCCTGGTCGACCTGATGAACGCGGCCGGCATTCTGCCCGGCATCAAGGTCGACAAGGGCGCCAAGGACATGGCCGGATTCGAGGGCGAAAAGATTACCGAAGGGCTTGACGGGCTCCGCGAGCGCCTGGCCGAATACGCCGAGCTGGGCGCGAAATTCTGCAAGTGGCGCGCCGTCATCACGATCGGCGACGACATTCCCTCGCGCAGCTGCATCGATTCCAATGCGCACGCTCTGGCGCGCTATGCCGCGCTCTGCCAGGAAGCCGGCCTGGTGCCGATCGTCGAACCGGAAGTGCTGATGAACGGCAGCCACGACCTGGACACCAGCTTCGACGTCACCGAGGCCACCCTCAAGAGCCTGTTCCAGCAGCTCTACGAGCAGAACGTGCTGCTCGAAGGCACCATCCTGAAGGCCTCCATGGTGATCTCCGGCGATGCCGCGGCCGAGCGCGCCAACGTCGAGGACGTGGCCGAGGCCACGGTCGATTGCCTGCTCAACTCGGTACCGGCCGCCGTCGCCGGCGTCGTGTTCCTGTCCGGCGGGCAGGGCGATGTCGAGGCCACCGAGCATCTCAACGCCATGAACCAGCTCGGCGATCTGCCGTGGCCGCTGTCTTTCAGCTACGGCCGCGCACTGCAGGCCGCTTGCCTGAACGAATGGGCCGCCGACCCCAAGGGCAAGCGCGAAAGCGCCCAGAAGATCCTGCTCCACCGCGCCCGCATGAACGGCCTGGCGGCGCAGGGCGAATGGGATGCGGATATGGAAGGTTGAGCCTCGGCTCGACCTTCCGATTTAAGTTTTAAGTGTTAGGTGTTAGGTGTTAGGTGTTAAGTATTAGGCGTTAGGTGTCGGGTTTCATGGTTCAAGGTTTATACCTGACACTTAACACCTAAAACCTAAAACCGTCAATTTCGCCCCCGATCCCGCCCATGGCACGATCCGTCGACAGACTGCAGAACCGACCGAGGCCCCCATGTCCGACAAATTCGACGAGCAGGCGCTGGAGTATCACCGCTACCCGACGCCGGGCAAGATCAAGATCACGCCGACCAAGGCGCTGACCACGGCCAAGGACCTGGCGCTGGCCTATTCCCCGGGGGTAGCCGCGCCAAGCAGCGAAATCGCCGAGGACCCGCTCAAGGCGCGCGAATACACCGCTCGCGGCAACCTGGTGGCCGTGATCTCCAACGGCACGGCGGTACTCGGCCTGGGCAACATCGGCCCGCTGGCGGCCAAGCCGGTGATGGAAGGCAAGGCCGTGCTGTTCAAGAAGTTTGCCGATATCGACGTGTTCGATATCGAGATCGACGAGTCCGATCCCGAGCGACTGATCGAGATCATCGCCAGCCTGGAGCCCACCTTCGGCGGCATCAACCTCGAAGACATCAAGGCGCCGGAATGCTTCCACGTCGAAGAGGCGCTGAAAGAGCGCATGGGCATCCCGGTGTTCCACGACGACCAGCACGGCACCGCGATCATCACCGCCGCGGCCGTGACCAACGCGCTGATGCTGGTCAGGAAGAAGCTGGAGAAAGTCCGCCTGGTCGCCTCGGGTGCGGGTGCGGCGGGCATGGCCTGCCTGGACCTGCTGGTCAAGATGGGCCTGAAGCGTGAAAACGTGGTGGTCTGCGATCGCGAGGGTGTGGTCTACACGGGCCGCGAGGCCGACATGGATCCTCGCAAGTCGTCCTACGCGGTCGACACCGATGCGCGCACGCTCAACGACGTGATCGACAGGGCCGACATTTTTCTCGGTGTTTCGGCGCCCGGCGTGCTCAAGCCCGAAATGGTCAAGCGCATGGCCAAGAAGCCCATCATCCTGGCCCTGGCCAACCCCGTGCCCGAGATCATGCCGGACGTGGCGCGCGAGGCGCGCCCCGATGCACTGATTGCCACCGGTCGCTCGGATTTCCCCAACCAGGTCAACAACGTCCTGTGTTTTGCGTACATTTTCCGGGGCGCCCTGGACGTGGGCGCCACCGCGATCAACGACGAGATGAAGATGGCCTGCGTGCACGCCATCGCCGAGCTGGCGCGCATGGAAGCCTCGGACGTCGCCGCCCAGGCCTACGAGGGCCAGGAAACGAAGTTCGGGCCCGATTACCTGATTCCGCAACCTTTCGATCCAAGACTTCTGATGCAGCTCGCTCCCGCCGTGGCGAAGGCCGCGATGGATTCCGGCGTGGCCACGCGTCCGATCGACGACATGGACGCCTATCGCGAGCGGCTGCAGCAATACGTGTTCCGGACCGGGCTGCTGATGAAGCCGGTCTTCGATGCCGCTCGCAAGGACCCGAAGCGCGTCGTGTTCGCCGAGGGCGAAGAGGAGACCGTGCTGCGTGCGGTGCAGACCATCGTCGACGACGGCCTGGCCAGGCCCATCCTGATCGGGCGGCCTTCGGTGGTGGACATGCGCATCGAGCGTGCCGGCCTGCGAATCCGGGCCGGCGAGCATTTCGAACTGGTCAATCCCGAATCCGATCCGCGCTTCAAGGATTACTGGACCACGTTCCACAAGATCACCGAGCGCCGCGGCGTGACCCCGGACTCGGCCAAGGCCATCGTGCGAACGCGCAACACGGTGATCGCCGCGATCATGGTCTATCGCGAAGAGGCCGACGCGCTGATCTGCGGGGTGGTCGGCCAGTACCACAAGAAACTCAAGTACGTCACCGAAGTGCTGGGCATGCGCGAGAATTGCAAGACGATGGGCGCGCTGTCGGCCATGACCAACGAGTCGGGCACTTATTTCGTCTGCGACACCCACGTCAACCCGGATCCGACCGCCGAGCAGCTGGCCGAATTGACCTTGATGGCGGCCGAGAAGGTGCGCATGTTCGGCATCACGCCGAAGGTCGCGCTGCTGTCGCATTCATCGTTCGGCAGCCACGTCAACGCGATGGCCTCGAAGATGCGCAAGGTGCTGAGGCTGGTGCGCGAGATGGCGCCGGAGCTGGAAGTCGAGGGCGAGATGCGCGCCGACGCGGCGCTGATGCCCAGTATCCGCGAGCGGATCTTCCCCAATTCCATGCTTACCGGCCAGGCCAACCTGTTCATAATGCCCGACCAGGACGCCGCCCATATCGCGTTCAACATGACCCGCGTGATCGGCAAGGGCGTCAACGTGGGCCCCATCCTGATGGGCGCCAGCCGCCCGGCCCACGTGCTAACCCCGTCGGCCACCGTACGACGCGTGGTCAACATGACCGCGATTGCTGTTTACGAAGCGCAGCAGTTCGAAAAGACGGCACGGGCCGGGGATTCTGATCGGTAGGGCTTTTTGGGTCTTGATCGCCGGAAGTCTGCATTCGTGACCGGAGGTTTCCGGGTTCGGGTTTCCGGTTTCCGGAAGGGCAAAATCCCGGAAGTCGGAAGTCGGTAGTCGGTAGTCGGTAGTCGGTAGTCGGTAGTCGGTAGTCGGTAGTCGGAAGTCGGTAGTCGGAAGTCGGAAGTCGGTAGTCCAAAGCCGTCTCATGCCCTGGTTCTTCCGGCCACAGACTACCGATCTCCGATTACCGTTTTTCCGGAAACCGGAAACCGGAAACCGGAAACCGGAAACCGGAACTATCGGTGCCATACCACCGCCGTCTCCTGCATCTCCGATAGCTGCTCGCGCAGTTGCCCGATCACCGTTTCCCAGTGCCTTTCATCGTCGAACCATGGGAACGCGTGCGGGAACGCCGGGTCTTCCCAGCGCTGGGCAAGCCAGCCCTGGTAGTGGATCATCCTCAAAGCCCTCAACGCCTCGACCAGGTTGAGCTCGCGCGGGTCGAAGTCGCAGAAGGTCGAATACGCGTCCAGCAGCCAGCCCCATTGTTGCTCGCGATCGTGGTGCTCGCCCGAGATCAGCATCCACAGGTCCTGCACGGCCGGGCCGGTTCGACAATCGTCCAGGTCCACGAAGTGCGGGCCGTCGCGCCAAAGGATGTTGCCCGGGTGGCAGTCGCCGTGCAGGCGGATGCATGCGAAGTCGCCGGCGCGTTGCCAGGCGTTTTCCGCGTGCATCAGCAGGTCGTCGGTCAGCGTCCGGAACGCCGACTCCAGGTGCATGGGCACCCAGTTGTTGGCCAGCAGCCAGTCGCGCGGCTCGTTGCCCAGTGCCTGGATGGAGATCGACGCGCGATGTGCAAATTCCTTCGTCCGGCCCACCGCGTGCATGCGGCCCAGCGCGCGTCCGATCCGGACCAGCGTGTCCTTGTCGGCCGGTTCGGGTGCATGCCCGCCCTGGCGCGGGAACAGCGCGTAGCGAAATTCGGCGTGCTCGTGCAGCGTGCGGCCGTCGAACGCCAGCGGCGCGACCACCGACAGGCCGGTGGCGGCCAGCTCGGCGGCGAATGCGTGTTCCTCCAGTATTGATTCGTTCGACCAGCGCCCAGGCCGGTAGAACTTGGCGATCACCGGATCGGTCTCCTCCAGCCCGATCTGCCACACGCGATTTTCGTAGCTGTTGAGCGGCAGCAGTCGGCCGTCGGTGATCAGCCCCAGGGCCTCGGCCGCCTCCAGCACGCGCTCGGGCTGCAGCAGATCGAAAGGGTGGCCGGCCTGGCCGTTAGAGGCGGTTTGGTTCATCGGTTCATTGTGCCCGCTTTATCAACCACTGCGGGTTTTCTTGAGCCGGCGATCAGTCCGTGCTGGCCGTCGCCGGCCGAGCAGGGGCAGTGTCCACGCGCGAGGGTGAAGTCCCGTACTTGCGCTGGAACGCACGGCTGAAGCCGTCTACGCTGCCGAAGCCGACCGCGTAGGCGACTTCGCTGACGCTGCCCTCGCGCCGTTGCATCAGGTCGCGAGCGACTTGCAAGCGTCGATCGCGCAGCAGCTCCGAGGGCGTGATCGAGAATTCTTCCCGAACCCTGCGAAACAGTACGCTGCGATCCATGTTCATCTCGGCCGCTAGCTGTTCCACGCCGAATCCCGGATCGTGCATGTTGCGATCGATGGCCTCCGAAGTTTGCCTGGCGAACTTCGATTCAACGGCTTCCTCCGGCACTTCGAGTCGGCCGGCAGCGCCTTCCTCGGCCAACCGCTTGCGCAGGCGCTGCTGTTGCTCCAGGATGCTGTCGATCTGCGCCCGCAGCACATCGAGGTTGAACGGCTTGGCCACGTAGGCGACCGCGCCGGCATGGTAGGCGCCGATGCGGTCGCCGATATCGCCGCGCGCGGTCAGCATGATCACCGGAAGACCGGCGCAGTCGGCGCGCTTTTCCATTTCCTCGAGCAGTTCGATGCCGTCCATGTTCGGCATCATCCAGTCGCTGATGACCAGGTCGGGCAGTGCTTCGTCGATCCGCTGCAAGGCCTCGACGCCGTCGTTTGCGGTGACAACCGAAAATTCCCCGCTCAGGCTTCGACCCAGCCATTCCCGGATGTCGGGGTTGTCGTCGACCAGCAGCAATTTCCGAAGCTGCTGCTCCGTACCGTCTTCCGTCTGTGCGACTTCACGATCAGCGATTCGGTCGTGTCTGATCCGGTCCCTGTTGCGATGCAGGTGGCCGTCCGTCGCCCGCGCCGGCCAGTGCAGGGTGAACGTCGTGCCGGTTCCGGGTTCGCTCTCGACCGCGATGTCGCCGCCGTGCAGCTGGATCAGGTCGCGGCTCAGCGCCAGCCCGATGCCGGTGCCTTCGATGGGCGAATCCGGCTCCGTGGCCCGATAGAAACGCTCGAACAGGTTCGGAAGGTGACCGGCCGGGATGCCCGGCCCGGTGTCCTCCATCCGGATGCGAGCCGTCTCGTCGTCGCGCGCCAGTTCGATGCAGACCCGGTCCCCGGCGCGGCAGTACCTGATCGCATTCGACAGCAGGTTGCCCAGCACTTTTTCCATCTGTCCGCGATCGAACCAGGCAAGAAGGCCCTCTTCGGGCCGCTCCAGCCGGATTTCGATCCGGCGCTGATCGGCCAGCGGCCGGAACAGGTCGACCAGAGATGCGGCCCACGCGACCAGGTCGTGCAGTTCGGGTGAGATACGCAGCTGGCCGCCCTCGATCCGCTGCAGATCGAGCAACTGCTCGACCAGTCGATTCAGCCGGCGCGCGTTTCTGTGCATCAGCGGTGCCTGCTCGGCCAGGCGCTGCGGGCTGTCGCGGAACTGGTCCAGCGGTCCGAGCAGCATTGTCAGCGGCGTTCTGAGTTCGTGGCTGATGTTGGCGAAGAAGTCCCGCTTTTCACGATCCAGCGTGCGCAGCCGTTCGGCCTGACGCGTGATCTCGTCGCGCGCCAGCTCCGCCTGGAACTTTTGCTCGTTGATCTCGGCAGTTCGGCTGGCGACCATGTTCTGAAGCCGCACTCGATCGGCCTTGTTGCGCTTGTCCCGACGGCGCCAGACAAACGCCGCCATTCCTAACAGCACAAGCGCAGCGATGGCCTGAAAAGACGCGCGTTCAATCAGCCGCGGCGGGATCCGCAGCAATTGCTCCGCAATCGGCCCCGCTGCCGCGGAACCGACGCGGGCCCTGACTTCGAACGAATACTCGCCGTGCGGCAAGTTGATGTATTCGACCTTGCGATGATCGGTGGGGCCTCGCCATGCCTGCTCATGGTCGCGCAGCCGATATTCAAATTGCAGGTTGCGCGGCGAAACGAAGCTGGGTGCGGTGAAGCTGAAATTGATATCTCCTGGTCTCGCGGGCAGCTCCAGCCGCGATCGATTCGGCGACCATACCCGATTGCCGGCACCGATGCCTGTTATCAGCACAATCGGCTCGATCTGGTGCGGCTCCAGGCCCGCCGGATCGATCGCAACCGGACCCGACATGGTTGGAAACCACAGTCGACCATCGGGTCCGACCGTGCCGGCCGACTGCACGCCGCCATTGGCTTCACGATTGGGCAGGCCGTCTACATCCACGAAGTCGGTCGGCCCGATCAGTGGTCCGTCGCGGCCGGCCGCGACGGCTTCCAGCGCCTCCTCGAGTATCGACCGGTCAGCCCTGAAGATGCCGATATTCGAGCTCAACCACAAATGGCCCGCCTGGTCTTCGAGTACCTGATGGATGCCGTGGTGGAATAATCCGTGGCTGCGATCGAGGCAAGAGATCATCAATGCGTCCAGCGGATCGGCGGGATTGACGATGCGGCACAGGCCGTGGGTCTCGGTCCCGATCCAGAGGCGACCATCCGGGTCCAGGTGCAAGGCCCTGACCAGCAGGCTGGGCAGACCCCGGGAAGGATCGATGCGTTCGAAGTCGTTGCCGTTGCGGCGCAGAAGCCCATCGCCGTTGGTGCCCATCCAGATCGTTCCATTCCGGTCTTCCAGAAGGACCCGCACGCGCGCCCCGATCAGTTCGCCGGGAAGCCTGACCTGCTGCCAATTCCCGCCGACCAGCTGCCACAGGCCGTTTCTGTTCGTGCCCGCCCACACGGTGCCGTCGCGGCCCCGGTAAAGGGCATAGATCCGCGCCCGCGCCAGATCCCGTGGGACACCCTGTTGAGAAAACCGACCGGCCTGCCAGCGATACAGCCCCAGGCCGCCGATCCACGCGGCATCATCGGGAACCTCCGGCGGCAGCAGCGAATACACCGTTTCCATCGGCTGATCGGCGGCCGCAGCTTCCAGCACTTGCCCATCGCGGTCGAGGATGAACAAGCCCGCGCCGCTGGTTCCGACCCAGATGCGCCCCTGGGTGTCAGTGCTGATCGGATAGACCGAGGCGGAGCCCAATTCGGGGTGGCCGAGGTAATGCGTAAGCGAGTTTGTTCGGAGCCGATACAGCCCGTCACCGGCAGTGGCCACCCAGACGTTGTGCTCCCGGTCGGCCATCAGTGAATTGATGCGCGCCGGGCCGCTGAAGATCCGCTCGCCGGCCTGGAGCAGCTCGCGACCGTGATTGACCACGAATTCGTCACTGCCGGGCAGGCTGAATACGATGGGTTGGGAGCCGGATCGATGCAGTGGGTCGGCCAGTACCTCCAGTCGGCCGTCGACAAGGCGGAACAGCGTGACGCTGGTGTGCAGGTACATGCTGTCATCGGGCGCGAACTCGATTCGAATCACGTCACGGAGTGCTTTTGGCAAAACCGTGAGAGGTTCCAGTTTCCCTTCATGCCAGCGCGATGCGCCCGAGTGGTGGCCAAGCCAAAGCCCGGCAACCGGGTCCAGGGCCAGCGCCCAGATGGGCTCGCCGAGTTCGGCGACGATTTCCAGCCGGCCGTCGCGCCAACGACCCAGCCGGCCGTTCCGGGAAGCGATCCAGATCGTACCGTCGGGGTGACCCACGAGGGCGTTCGTGTGATCCGGCCAGCGCTGCTGATCCAGCACCTGAAAACGCCGGCCATCCCACCAGGCCGCGCCTGCCCGGGTGCCCACCCACCATCGACCGTTCGCATTCTTGAGCGCGGTGACGCGTTCGTCGGGCAGCCCGTGCTCGACGCCCAACCGCTGGAACTCGCCATCGGCATAGCGAAGCAGGTGCCTGTTCTCGGTCAGCAGCCACATCGCGTCGTCGTCGCGCTCGAGTCTGATCAGCCGGTTGCTGTCCAGCCCGGGATGACTGGCGGAATCGTAGATCTGGAGATGATGCCCATCGAAACGAACCAGGCCGTCCATGGTGGCCAGCCAGAGATAGCCGTCGTCATCCTGCGTCATGGCGTTGATGGAGCCGACCGGCATGCCGTCTTCCACGCCCCAATGCAACAACGACCAGCCGGGTGCGATTTCCACCTGGGCGGTGGCCGGCAGGCCTGCGGCTACCAGAAGAGCGGCGACGGCGCGGCGTGCTCCTGTGACGTAAGAAATGGCTCCCATCAGCCGGATTATAGGAACTTTGCATCATCCGATCGGAAATTTGCACCATCAGGTCGGGCTTTGCTCGCCCGTCTCGACCAGACTCGCAACATGAAAGAACGTGCCGACAACGCGCCGCCGAACACTGACGGCGACTGCAAGCCATCGCAAGCTCTCATCGACGAGCTGTCGGCGCTCGAATCCATGCTGGCGCAACAAGACATCCTGGCTGAACTGAAAGACGAAGAGTGCAGGAAGGCGAGCGAAGAGGGTGAATGAAGATGATCAGATGGCATGAATTGCGCTCCGGCCGGGCGTTTGGCGACGTGCTTCTGCTCGTTTTTGGAATCGCCCTGGCGCTCGGACTGCTGGCAAGTGCGCCTGCCGCTGCCGATATCACGCTCGACATCGACTTCGCGGGTCCGGCCGAATACACACCGGGTACAACCGCCGTCTACACCCTGCATGTTGCCAATACCGGGGATATGGTCGAAAACGCCCTGCATGCGGCAACCGCGTTCCCGGATGGAGCAACCGTAACCGGGGCCGTCTGCGAGGCGGTCGGAACCGGCAGCATCTGCAGCGATGCCATCGGCCAGGGTGATCTGGACGCCAGCGGCAACGCGATTGCCGCGAACGGCGGCTCCATCACATGGACCCTGACGGTCGCGTTCGCCTCCGATCTGGCCCTGGATCCACTATCGGTTGCGGCCCCGGTTGCCAGCAGTGACGCCACGCAGTCGGACACCGTAGAGGTATCCAGTAGCCTCAAGCGCATCAGCGAACTGGCGGTGACCAAGAGCGCAAGCCTGATAGACGGCCTGGCAAGCTACACGCCCGGGACTTCCGCGGCGGGGCAGTTCACGCTGGAGGTGACGAACCAGGGGCCTTCCGATGCGCCCGGCGTGACGCTGACAGACCTGGCTCCGACCGGAATGACGATTGCGTCGTGGACGTGCCAGGCGCTGACCCCCGGTGGCGCGTGTCCGAATTCCGGCGGCTCCGGCGATATCAATGAAGTGCTGGACATTGCCGCCGGCGCCGGGCTCGCCTTCACCCTGGACGCCGATTTCGCCAGCGACATGCGAGCCGATCCGCTGGTCAACGACGCCATGCTGGACGTGCCGCCGGCGCTGAACGACCCGGGCTGCGTGGAAGAGGCCGATAACCCCGGCGTTCTGGTCTGTCCCGAGCATGCCGCCAGTGCCTCCCTGGCGCGTGATGCCCGCGTTGACCTGGACGTGCAGATCCAGGCCGCAGGCCAATCGTTCATCCCCGGCACCGGCGGATTCCAGGTCGAGCTGCTGATCGGCAATGCCGGCCCGTCCGACGCATTCGGCGCCAGCCTGCCGCTGGCGTGGCCGGGCGCGGTCGAACTGGCCGAATGGGGGTGCCTGCCGGTCGAATCCTGCAGTCCGGCAAGCGGCAGTGGGGACGGCGATATATCGCTGGACATCGCCGCCGATGGATCTGCGACGGTGAACGTCGTGCTGGCTTTCGACTCGGCAGCGCGCGCGGACCTGGTCCTTTCCGCTCTGGTCGAATCGACCGACGGAGTGGATGAAGATACCGGCAACAACGCCGACCAGATCGAACTGACGGTCGACCGGCGGGCCGATGTCGAAGTGGTCAAGCGCGCCGACTTCGCC
This sequence comes from Lysobacterales bacterium, assembly GCA_002722315.1. Taxonomy (GTDB): domain Bacteria; phylum Pseudomonadota; class Gammaproteobacteria; order Xanthomonadales; family Wenzhouxiangellaceae. The sequence goes on from PBLG01000006.1 coordinate 63,192, forward strand.
ACCATCGTCAACGGCGCCAGTTTCGGCTACGGAATCGAGGTGCGCAACCTCGGGCCCAGCGATATCGGTCCCGATCCCGCGTCCACCGAACCCACCCTGGAGTTGGGCGTGCTGCTGGAGGACGTCTTTCCGGAAGTGCTGCTGGGGTCGCTGGACCAGTGCGCCGATCCGGATGTTCCTTGCTGGCGCGCGTGCTCCAGCGACGGCGGCATCGTCGGCCAGTACACGCCCGGGACCTGCCCCGACCCCAACGACGTGGTCGAAGGCAGCGGCGATATCGCGGATCTGAATTTCAACCTGGCCGCCGGCTCGACCAGCACGGTCGAGGCGTTCGTGCGCGTGGATTCCACCGCCAACGCCCAGACGGTGACCAACACGGCGATGGTGTTGCTCGACGAAAGCACGCCGACGTCGGCCCGCCCGTTCAGCGTCGGCGGCGGCGCGGATACCGGCTCGGTCGATACCGAACTGGTGTTCGGCACGGACCTTCGCGTGGCGACCACCGACGGGACCGTCAGCGCGGTTGCCGGCCAGGCGCATGTCTACACGATCGTCGTAGAGAACACCGGCTTCGCCAACGCCAACGGCGTGGCCGTGGCCGACAGTTTTCCGCTGTTCGCTGCGCCTGCAGGGCCGGGCTTCACGTCCGGCAGTGTTTCCTGGCAGTGCAGGGCGTTCAACGGCGCCTGCTGCAACAGCAACACCAGCGCCTGCGGCCTGACCGATCCGACCGCGCCGGTATTCACCGACGCACTGGCCGGAAGCGTGGACCTGCCGGCCCAGAGCCGGGTCGAATTCACGGTCACCGGCACCCTGGACCCGCGTGCCACCGGCACCCTGGTCAACCAGGCCGCCATCACGGTCCCATCCGGCATCGAGGATCCGATTACCGAAAACAACGTGAGCGTTGACGACGACACCGAGCTGCTGGTGCAGCCGGGATTGCGGATTTCCAAGCAGCTGCGTTCGATCACCGACACCAACGGCAATGCCCCGTTCACGCTGAACTATCGCATCGTGATCGACAACGACGGCCCGAGCTTTGCGGCTGCCGCCGTGCTCGCCGATCCGCTGGACGATTTCGTGCTTGTTCCGGCAACCGCGGCGTGGAGTTGTTCGGTGCGCGCGAATCCGGGGAATACGGTTTGCGGCGCCGCTTCCGGCAGCGGCGGTCCGTTGTCGACCACCCTGGCGATCGATCCCGGCGGGCGCATCCGGATAGATCTTTCGGTGCAGACCAACGACTCGGCAATCGGCCAGGTCACCAATACCGCGACACTGAGCGCGGCCGGCGTGCAGGTCAGCGACAGCGTCACGACCAGCCTCAGGGGCTCGGCCAAACTGAGCGTGACCAAGACGGCCGTTAGCGCCAACGCCACGCCGGGCAATCCGATGGACTATGTCATCGAAGTGCGTAACGAGGGCCCGGACGACGTGTTCGGCGCCACCGTCAAGGACACATTCCCGCCCGAGTTCGATTCGGTGGCCTGGAGCTGCACCGCCACCACGCCGGTGCCCGGCGATCTTGCGCTGCTGGGCGCGACCGAACCGCCCGAAACCGCGGGCAATGCGGTGGTGGTCAGCCCGGACGGCCGTCACGTCTACGTGATCGGGCAGGCGAGCGACAGCCTGATGGTGTTCCAGCGCAATATCACGCCGGGCGCCGGCTTCGGCGAGGCGCAGTTGCTGGAAATCGAGCGCGACGGCGCCAACGACAGCAGCGATCCCGGGCTTGCGGTGTTCGGAATGCAGCGGCCGATCGACGTGGCGATCAGCCCCGACGGCGGCCAGGTATTCGTGCTGGCCCAGCCGGTCGCGCCGCCGGATGCCACCGAGCCTGTTGATACATCCCCGTCGCTGGTTGTCTTTTCCCGCGATCTCACCGAGGGCGGCGCCGCGTTCGGCCGGCTTTCGTTCGCCGACCGGGTCGGCGACGGCCTGCCGTCGAGCGCAAGACGACTTGCGGTGACGCAGACGCATGTGTACGTAACCGGCAGCGGTGATCCGGTCGGCGAGCCGGACAATACCGCCGACCTGATCTCGATCTTCCAGCGCTCGTCGACTACCGGCGTGCCCGCCCACGACGTCAACCTGACGGTCGAAGTACCGCAGGAAGCGGGCCCGATCGTCGTCGACGCTGCGCGCAGCCTGGCCTTCGTCGCCTCGGCGGCGAACGGTTCGGTCTCGATGTACTCCGTCGACCCGGCGCAGGCGGCGCTGCCCGCCGGCCGCCTGAGCTTGCTTGGCACGGCCGCTTCCAGCCCGGCCGCGCCGGCGGTGGACCTGGCGCTGGCGCCGGATGCGCCGCAGCTTTACCTGAGTGTGGCCGGCGCCACGGCGCTCCGTCGTTTCGGCTACGACGGTCTTGCCCCCAGCCTGGCATTCAGGCGTGGCGACGAGCTGCAGGCGGGGATCGCCGATCCCGGAACGGGCGGCAACGCCCGGATCGCCATCGCGCCGGACGGGGAGCACCTGGTCGGAAGCGTCTCGGCCACCGGCGTCGTGTTCGCCTTTCGTCGCGACCCGGTCAGCGGCAACCTGAGCTTCCAGGAATCCACTGCGTCCACGGCCGGCCTGGACCAGGCGGCCGAGATCGCGGTCAGCCCGGACGGCCGCCATCTGCTGGTGGCCACGGCGGCTTCCGGCGACGGCGGCAATTCGCCGCTGACGATCATCAGCCGGACGGCGCCCGATCCGTTATTCGAGTTCATCGAGGTCGATCGCGACAGCGATGACCCGGGCTTGAGGTTGCGCGGCCCGGTGGACCAGGCCATCAGCCCGGACGGCCGCCATGTCTATGCGCTGAGCCTGGGCGAAAACGCGATCACGATGTTCGAGCGCACCGCGCTTGCCGGCCTGGACGGCGCCGATCCGGGCGCGCACCTGGTGCCCGTGGCGTCCTGGGTCGATGGAGACAATGGTGTTGCCGGCCTGGATCGAGCGCGACGCGTCCTGGTCAGCCCCGATGGAACCAGCCTGTTCGTGACCAGCGACGACAATTCGACGCTGGCGGTATTCCGGCGCGACAACGACCCGGCTTCGGCCGGTTTCGGACGCCTGACGTTCCTGCAGAACATGCGCCAGGGCCAAGACGGCGTGGCCGGCATCAACGGCGCGCGCGGCATGGTGATGGACCCGACCTCGACGCATCTGTACGTGGCCGGATCGTTCGGCTCGTCGATCGCGCTGTTCTCGCGCGCGGCCGACGGCACGCTGTCATTCGTCGAGCAGGTCGTCGGCGGCAGCAACGGGGTCACCGGGCTGGCGGGAATCTCGGAGCTCGCAATTACCGGCGACGGTGACCAGGTCATGGGCACCAGTGTCAACGCCCGGGCGCTGGCCGTATTCAATCGCAACCGTTCGGGCCAGGGCGTGCCCGGCCGGATCGACTTCGTCCAGGCCCAACCGATCACCCTCGGCGACGTCGGCGTCGTGCCGACCGCGCTGGCAATCCCGGGCGGCAACGCCGATGCCGCCGGCGAGCACGTCTACGTGGCCAGCCAGAATGCCGATGCGCTGCTGGTGCTCAGGCGCGTGACCGACCCCACCAGCGCCTCGTTCGGCCGGGTGTTGCCGCTGGCAGGCGTGGTCAACGGCCAGGACGGGCTGGCCGCGATGAACGGCCCGGTCGATGTCGCGGTCAGCGAAGACGGAAAGCGAATCTACGTCGCCGCCGAGTTCTCCGATTCGCTGCTGGTCTTCGATCGCGATACCAACGCCGCCTCGGAGAAATTCGGGATGCCCAACCTGGTCGAGTTCCGCACCGACGGCATCGGCGGCGTGGACGGCCTGCGAAGTGTCCGGTCGATTTCGCTCAGCCGCGACTCGCGCTTCGTCTACGCCTCCGGCTTCGGCGACGATGCGATCGCCTCGTTCCGGCTCGGCGTCGGTTCGGTGTGCGCCTCGGGCGGCGGCGGGAACATCGACGACCGGGTCGATATCGGCGTCGGCGGCACCATCGAATACCGCGCCACCGGCATCCTCGGCGCCGCAGCGACCGGCAGCGTCAGCAATACTGTCGAAGTCAGCGTGCCTTCCACTTTCATCGCCCTGGCGCCTCAATCCGGTTGCCCGAACGGGGCCGATTATTGCGCCACTGCAACGAAGCCGCTGGTGCCCGCCGGCAGCCTGTCGATCAGCAAGGAAGCCGAACAGGTTTCGTTCATCGCCGGCGAGACTGCGCGCTACACGATCACGATCGAAAATGCCGGGCCCAGCAGCCTCGTTCACGAGCCCGGCTTCCCGCTGACCGTGAGCGATCCGCTGGACGGCAACCCGTCTTTCGTGCAGGGCTCGGCGGTCTGGCGTTGCGAGGCCAGCGGCTCGGGCCAACTCGATTTCATGCGCGCCTGGCGCGAAACCGATCCGCTGGACGGGCAGGCCGAGCCGCTGACCGGGCTGGCCGGCGTCAGCGGGCTGGCGCTTGTGCCCGGTACCTCGGGTGCCCGGCTGGTCGGTGCGAGCGTACTCGACGATTCGGTTTCGGTCTTCGCGCGCGACCCGGCCAGCGGCGCGCTGGTCGCCCAGTTCACGGCGCGCTCCGGCGAGATGCTCGGCGGCCAGTTGCTGACAGCGCTCGACGGCGCCCAGGCGGTCGCGGTGAGCGCAGACGGTGAATTCCTGTACGTCGCCAGCCGTATTTCCGACAGCGTCACCGTGTTCTCGCTGACCGCCGCCGGCGGCCTGGCGCTGGTCCAGACCGTCCAGGGCCTGGTCGGCCTGGACCAGGCCATCGATCTTGCGCTGAGCACCGACGGCGCGCAGCGCACGCTTTACGTGGCCGGCGCCAACGACGATGCGGTGGCCGTGTTCCAGCGCGACGCGCAGACCGGTCGCCTGACCTGGATCCAGTCGGTGCAGCAGGGGATAGGCGGCGTGAGCGGCCTGGCCGACGTCAGCAAGGTGGTGGTCAGCCCGGACGGGCGACAGGTCTACGCGCTTTCGCCCACTACCGGGGCCATCGCCCTGTTCGAACGCAACACCACCAGCAGCGCGTTGACCTGGCGCACCACCTACGACCAACTGGACCTGGGCGTCGGGCTGGGCGGCATCGACTCGGCGGTATTCGACGCCGACGGCCAATTCCTGTACGTCGCTTCCGAATTCGAGAACGCCATCCACGTGCTGGCGCGCGATACCGGCACCACCTCCACCCGCGGCAGCCTTTCGCCGGCTTCCAGCATCCGTCAGTCGGACGCGGGCGTGACCGGGCTGGTAGGCGTGAGCTCGCTGGCCATCACCGCCGACGGGGTCAATCTGTACGCCAGTTCGCAGTCGGGCGATACGGTTGCCTGGTTCGTTCGCGACTCCATCGACGGTCGGCTGCGCTTCGCCGGCCTCAGGACCAACCTGGCCGCAGGCGTCGAAGGGCTGGACGGCGCCGGGAACATGGTCGTCGACGACGCACTCGGCCAGCTCTTCGTTGCCGGCACCCGGGATGCGGCGATCGTGCAGTTCGAGCGCAGCGCCGACTCGTTCTGTCCGGCCAGCGGGGCGGGCGAACTGGTCGACGTGCCGTTCAATATCGGCGCCGGCGGCAGCGTGGTCTTCACCATCGACGTCGAGGTTGCCGGCGACGCGACCGGGGTCATCGAAAATACCGCCGAGCTGACGGCCGCACGCGACCCGGACAATCCGTCGCAAAGCGATACCGAGACCAGCGTTTCGTCCACGGTGGCCGACCTGGCCATTACCAAGGACGACGGCCTGAGCGAAATCGACGGCCTGCACGGCGCACGCGCCGTGGCCGCCACCGGGGCGTTCGTCTACGTCGCCGCGCCGGACGACAACGCAATCGGCGTTTTCTCGCGCAATTTCGATCAAGGCACGCCGGGCCACGGCGCGCTCGAGTTCGTCGAGGCCGTGCGCAACGGTGAGAACGGCGTGGACGGGCTCGGCCGGGTCAGCGACATCGCGCTTACAGGCGACCGCGCGCACGTCTACACCACCAGTCCGCTGGCCAATTCGCTCACGGTGTTCGAGCGTAACGCCGCCGGCGGCGGGCTCGATTTCCTCGAAGTCCAGCAGAACGGCGTGCTCGGCGTCAGCGGCATTTCGGGCGCCTCCGCGCTGGCGCTCAGCGGCGACGACGCGCACGTCTATGTTACCGGGCGGTTCTCCAACGCCGTATCGACCTTTGCCCGGCAGGTCGACCCGCTGTCGCCCGATTTCGGCATGCTGGAATTCGTCGATGCCGACCAGAACGGGCTGGACGGCGTGGCCGGCATGATCGAGCCGGTGGCGCTGGCAGTCGCGCCAGACGGGCGCCATGTGTACGTGCTCGGCGCCGACGGCGATACGCTGGTGGTGTTCGCGCGCAACAGCACGCCGGGAAGCGGCAGTTTCGGCCGGCTGACCTACCTGATGCATTACGCGAACAACAGCGACGGCGTGGGCTGGATTGGCGGCGTGCGCGACCTGGTCGTCAGCGCCGACGGCGAAAGGCTTTACGTCCTGGGCGATGCCGCAGGCACGCTGGCCCGTTTCGACCGCGACCCCGCAAGCGGCGGGCTGGCGTTCGTCGACTTCCTGGCCGACGGAACCGGCGGCGTCACCGGCCTGACCGGTGCGCGTTCGCTGCTGCTCGACGATGCCACCGGAACCCTCTACGCGGCCGGCGCAGCGGCCGGCGCGATTGCGCGCTTTGCCATCGACCCCGACAGCGGTGCCCCGACCTTTGTCGACACGCTCGCCAACGGCGATCCGGCGCCGCTGACCGGCGGGGAAGCCTTCGGCCTGGAAGGCGTTTCCGGCCTGGTGCTGCCGGCCGACGGCGATCACCTGTACGCGGTCTCCGACCAGCGCGACGCGGTGCTGACCCTGCAGCGCACGGGCGGCAGTTCGGAACTTGAATTCCAGCAGATCCTGATCGACGGCCTCGGTGGAATTGCCCCCGGGGTCGAGGTGGAATACCTGATTACGGTCGAGAACCTCGGCCCCAGCGACGTCGACGAGGCGCGCGTGGTCGACCGGTTCCCGGATGCGTTCGAGCAGATCGCGTGGCAGTGCAGCGCGGCGCAGGGCAGCGGCGCACAGTGCATCAGCGGCGGCAGCGGCGACCTCGATACCGTGGCCTCGCTGCCGGCCGGCGGACGAATCACGATCCGGGCCTCGGGCGTTGTCTCGGCCGGCGCCACCGGCCGCCTGGTCAACACCGCGACCGTCAGCGCCATCGGCGTGACCGACCCGGTGCCGGGCAACAACAGCGCCACCGACGACGACACCGTGCTTTCGCCGGCCGCCGACCTGATCGTGACCGTCGACAACGGCGTCGACTCGGTGGTCCCCGGCGACAGCGTCGGCTGGGACGTGATCGTTTCCAACAACGGGCCGTCGTCGGTGCGCGGGGTGCTGGTCGAGGACCGGGTGCCGGCCGCGCTGTTCGGCGCGACCTGGTCGTGCTCGGCCGAACCGGCTGCCGGAACACTGGGCGATCCGCTGGCCCAGGGCGGCGCGTTTGCGCCGGCCGCGCTGGAGATTTCGGCCGATGGTCGCTTCGCCGTTGCGGTGGGTGGAGACCGGGTTGAGGTCTTCCGGCGCGACATTCTCAGCGGCGCGCTGGAATCGCTGCAGGTCCTGGCCGAAGGCGTGGACGGGGTCACCGGAATCCGCGGCGGCCGCGATGTGGCGATCACCGCCGACGGCCGCTTCTTCTTTGTCGCCGCGGCCGATTCCGACGCACTCGCGCTGTTTGCCCGCGATTCCGGGACCGGCGCGTTCGGGTTCGTCGCCTTCTACCAGGACGGGCAGGTCGGCGTCGAGGGGCTGGGGGGCGTCAGCCGAATTCTACTGGGGCCGGGCGGTGCCCACCTGTATGCGGCCGGCGCGCTGGACCAGGCGCTGGCGGTATTTGCCGTGGACGAAGGCACGGGCCACCTGAGCCAGACCGGATTGTTCAACCAGGGCGTGGACGACGTCGATGGTCTCAACCGCGTCACCGGCCTGACGCTGACCGCCGACGGTACGGCCCTGCTGGTGACCGCCGCCGAAAACCAGTCGCTGGCGGTATTCCGACGCGACAGCCTTTCCGGCGCGCTCGGCTTCGTCGAGGCGCGGCTCAACGCCGACCTTCTGGGCACTGCAAGCGAAGACGCGCTGCTCGCGCCGGCCGCGGTGGTCGAGGCGGGTGACCGGATCCTGGTCGCGGCGCGCGGCAGCGACCGGCTCGGTCAATTCGCGCTGCAACTGCCGGAGATCGGCGTCACGCCCGTACCGCGAGCATTGACCGCGCTGGGCGTCATCGATGGCGCCACGGTCGGGTCGGCGCTGACCGCGCCGTCCGGCCTGGCATACGATCCGGACCAGGCCCGCCTTTACGTGGCCGCCGCAGAGGGCATCGCGCTCCTGAGCCTGCTGGGCGAGGTCCCGCAGCTGGTTGAGCAATTCCCGGCGGCGACAACGCCGGTGCTGGCGGGCCTTGAAACCCTGGACCTGGGGCCGGGCGGCCGACACCTGTATTCGCTGGGCACGGCCGCGGGTACCGAGATCGGCGTCTGGACGCGCGAGCGCGGCTCGCGCTGCGGTCCTTCCGGGCAGGTGAGCCTGGGTCGGCAGCCGGTGGATATCGTTTCCGGTGGCCAGCTGGTATACCGCGTGGAAGGCCGCGTCCAGGCCAACGCCACCGGCGAGCTGCGCTACACGGCGTCGGTCACGAACCCGGTCGACGGACAGGAACTGAACCCGACGGACAACTCCGCCACCGACGTCGATCCGCTTTCGCCCCGGCCCGACCTTGGCCTGAGCAAGATCATCGAGACCGCGCCGGTCGTTGCCGGCCTGCCGGTAGCGTGGCGAATCGACCTGGACAACGCCGGGCTCAGCGACGCGCCGGCGGCCAGCCTGGTGGACCCGATGCCGGTGTTCCCCGCAAGTTCCGGCGGAATCACCGCAGGCAGCCTGGGCTGGAGCTGCCAGGCCAACCCGCCGCTTGATGGCGCCGAGCAATACGCAATCCCGGCGCCGGTGTCGTCGTTGGTCATCGGGCCGCAGCGGAACTACCTGTATGCAACGGTTCCCGCGGTCGACGCGCTGCAGGTCTATCCGATACTCGCCGATGACACGCTCGGCGCGCCTTCGACCATTTCCGAGGGCGATGCGCTGCCGGGCGGCGAAGCGACGGGTCTGGGCGGGGCTTCCGCCGTCGCGGTCTCGGCCGACGGTCTTTCGGTCTACGTCGCCGGCGAAAGCGGCAACAGCCTGGTCGCGTTCCGGCGCGCCGAGGCCGGGGCGCCGCTCGATTACGCGCAGACCTTCACCACCACGTCACCGGTTGCAGGCGACGCCGTGGCGGGCTTGCGCGGTGCGCGAATGGTGCGCATATCCGCCGACCAACGCTTCGTGTTCGTCGCAGGCGCGACGTCCAACGCCATCGCGGTGTTTGCGCGCGACCGCCTGACCGGGCAGCTCGAATTCGTCGAGCGCGTCGGAGACGCGCTGGACACCATCGCCCCGGAATTCGACGTCATCAAGGGCGTTGCCGATCTTCACGTGACCGCGGCGAGCGACGCGGCCTATGCCGTTGCGCCTGGATCGCAGGCCATTTCGCGGTTCTCGGTCAATGCCCAGTCCGGCGTACTGACCTTCGAGGCGGTCCTGCGCGCGGGCGATTCAGGCCTGCCGGATCTGGCCGGAATTCGTGCAATCACCGCCTCGCCGGGCGATACCCATCTATACGCGCTGGCCGACGCAGGTGTTCTGGTGTTCGGCCGAGGTGCCGGCGGCGGCCTGGAGTTCCAGGGCCTGTTCGATGCGTTCCCCGGTCCCGCCCCGGCGCGCGGCCTGATCGTGGATTCGTCCGGCTCGCGCGCCTACCTGCTGGCCGGCGGGATCGACGGGTCGTTCGTGCACGTGCTGCGGCGCGACTGGACCGACGGCTCGCTGGAATTCTGGTACAGCCAGGCGTTGGAAGGCGGCTCGCCGAAGGCCATGGCCCAGGACGCAATCGCGCAGCATCTCTACGTGGCGGACGGCGAGAACCGGCTCGACCGGTTCGACGAACGCGCGCTGTCGCGGTGCCGGCCGTCTACGGGCGGCCAGGACATGCTGGATACCCGGGTGGACCTGGGTGCGACCGGCTGGTCGACGTTCGAACTCGACGCCACGGTGCACCCTTCCGCACGCGGCACGCTGGACAACAGCGCGACGGCCGTGCCGTCCGAAGGCGAAGACCCCGATCGCGGCAACAACACCGCATTGGCGAGCGCGCCGATCGAGGTGATCTCCGATATTTCCGTCACCAAGACCGGTCCGGCCGAGGCGGTCGCCGGCGAACCGATCGTCTACGAGATCACGGTGACCAACACCGGGCCCAGCAGCGCGCTGGGTGTGGTGATCACCGACATCGCCCCGTCCGCGCTCGAGCAGATCGAGTGGACCTGTGCGGCCAGCGACGGCTCGACGTGCCTGACCGGCGGCACGGGCGCTCCGGTATTCAGCGCCGACGTGCTGCCCGACGGTCAGCTCGATATCATCCTGAATGCGGTGATCGATCCTGCCTTCATCGGCCTGATGACCAACGCGGTGGCGCTCACGCCCGAACCGGATTCGACCGACCCGACGCCGGGCGACCACGCCGACAGCGTCGAGACCGAGGTCGTCGCGGTGGCCGACATATCGGTGACCAAGGCGTCGGTGAATGCGGAAATCGTGGCGGGACTGCCGGTGGTCTGGCGCATCGACGTCGTCAACGACGGACCCAGCGACGCCCCCTCGGTGGACATTGCCGACACGCTGCCGCAGAACTTGAGCAACGTGACCTGGACCTGCACGGCGGCCGGCGGGGCGACCTGTCCGGCCGGCGGCACCGATGCACCCGACTTCAATGCGTTCATGCCCGCGGACGGTTCACTCGAAATCCTGATCGACGCGGATCTTGCCGCGGCGGCTACAGGCAACCTGGTCAACACGGTCGACGCCGTCGTGGCCGCGCCGGTCAACGAGCCTGACCTGTCGAACAACATCGCGACGGCCAGCGACGTGATCGAAGTGCGCGCCGACATGGCGATCGAGCTGACCGCCCCGCGCAACCCGTTCGACCCGGCCGGGTCGATCGAGCTGCCGCTGAACGTGGCGGTGGTCAACCTCGGCCCGTCGAACTCGCGCAATGTCGATGTGATCATCGATTTCTCCGCGCCGGTCCAGCAGACCAACGCGGGCTGCACCCAGCCGCTGGCCACGCGCGTGCGCTGCCTGGTTTCGCAGCTTGATCCGGGTGCGACCAGGACGCTGGAGTTGTCGCTCACCGCGCTGCCCCAGGCCCCATCGACGCTGGTGGTCGACGGGCTGGTGCTGACCTCGGCCGAGGACATCAACGCGCTCAACGACACCGATTCGGTATCCATCGAGCTTGTGACCGGCATCGACCTGGACGTGAGCGTGGACAACGGCTTTGACTGGCTGTCGCCGGGCCAGGCATTCGATTACCTGATCCGCATCGACAACTTCGGTTCAGTCGACGCCGGTGCGGTCGACGTGACGGTGCCGGTGCCGATGGAACTGCTGGACGCCGAATGGACTTGCGAGCCCGCGGGTGCGGCCAGCTGCGATGCCGCGGCTCTGGGCGGGATCGTCGATTCCGCCGACGTGCCGTCGGGCGACTCGGTCACGTATCGATTGAGCGTGCTGGTCGACCCGCTGGTGGACCTGACGGTGCCGCAATCGGTGACGTTGACGGCGAGCGCCGACGCCTCGCCGCCCGGAGACGACATCAACCTGGTCAACAACATCGGCGTGGACCAGGACGAGATTCGCCTGCAAATGTTCCAGGACGGGTTCGAGTCGGACACGGCGATTCCGTCACGCGTTCAACCGGTCGAGGCCGACATGTCGTGTTTGTCCATCGATGTTGCCCGCGACTCGAGCGCGGCAGATACGCCGCTTCGAGTGCTGGACGCGCATTCGGCGACCGGCGAACGGTTGCTCTGGCTCGACCTGAGCCGCCGCGGCGCGCAGTCGTGGTTCCAGGTGAGCGTGATGCAGGCCGACGGCCTTGCCAGCAGCGGCTGGATGGCCTGGCCAGAAGGCGAGGACGGCATGTCGATTCGCATCGACGACCGCCGGGCCGAACTGCTTTCGGGACGTACAAGCCTCTGGGCCGCACCCGGTCGACTCCCCGATTCGCTTCGCTCGGTAAGCCGTGCGCCGCTTCGACATGTCGATGTCGGCACCGGACTGTTCGAGGTGAACGGCTGCGATAGCCAGATCAATTCAGATACAGGGGTTCAGTGATGTCGCGATTGGTGAGCCTGTTGCTCGCGGTGTTGCTCGGTCTGGCGATCGGGTTCGTACTCTGGGGCGATCGTTCGGAACGGGCCGCCGCGCCCGACGACTGGGTCGCGCGCATCGGCGATCGATACATCAGCGTCGAGGAATTCGCCGAGGAACTGCGTCTTCGCGGCGGCAATCGTCCGGGCCAGTTCTTCAGCGCCGAGCAGCGCAGTGCACTGCTCGACCAGTTGCTTTACCAGGAAGCGCTGGTCAATCGTGCCCGCGATGCCGGTATCCACGAGAAGCCGGAAGTTCGCCGATCGCGCGACCAGATCCTGGTCAACCAGATTCTGCAGGCCGATCTCAGGCCGCGCCAGGCCGACGCCGACATCGCGCCCGAGGAAATCCGGACCTTCTACGAGGCCAACGCCGATGAATACGCGATTCCGGCCCGACGCCGGGTCGCCATGATCTTCTTCGCGTTGGGCCCGGATGCCGGCGACCAGGCGCGCGAGGACGTCCGCGCCAGGGCCGAGGCCGTGCGCACCGAAGCGCTCGCAATGGCCGACGAGATACCGGATTTCGGCATGCTGGCGCGCGAGAATTCCGAGCACCAGGCCAGCCGTTATCGCGGCGGGGTCATCGGATGGATCGGCGAGGGCAACCCATCGCGCTACAGCTATCCCGAGATCGTGGTCGAAACCGCAAACGCGTCGACCGAGCCGGGGTTCATCTCGCCGGTGCTGGAAGGCGAGGACGGGCTTTACCTGGTCCGCCTGGTGGACTACCAGCCGCGCGCGACGCGCTCGCTGGAAGAACTGCAAGACGGCATCCGCCAGAGGCTGCTGCGCGATCGGTTCAACCAGGTCGAACAGGATTTCCGGGATGAGACCCTGGCCGCGGCCGATATCGAAATCCGGCCCGGTGCACTGGACCGTTTCCAGCCCGAAGGCGCGCCCCCCGAACAACAACCCGAACAACCGCCTAGCCTGCCGGCTTCGCAAACCGGAGGAAATTGATTCATGTCCGGAACAACGAGAATTTCGACTGGAATTTCGATTGCGCTCATTCTGCTTCTTTGCAGCACGGACGCGATTTCCCAGACCGCGACCTACCAGCAGGAGATCGAACTGCGGCCCGGCTGGAATGCCGTTTACGTGCAGGTCGAGCCCGAGGACAACCAGCTGGCCACCGTGTTCGCCGACGTGCCAATCGCCAGCGTCTGGCGCTGGATTCCGACCGGCACCGGCGCGCGCTTCATCGAGGATCCCGCCGAGGGGCTGGAAAACATCGAGGGCTGGTTCGCCTGGTTCCCGGAGCCGCGTCCGGAAGCGTTCCTGTCCAACCTGTTCCGGATCAACGCCAACACCGCTTACCTGGTGCGGGTAGAGGGCAACGAATCGCACCGGATCACGCTGGACGGGCGGCCGGAATTCGTGCCGCTGGGCTGGCAGACGAACGCCTTCACGCTGACCGGATTGCCGGTCGCGCCCGTCAACCCGCCGACCTTCGGCGAATTCTTTGCCGCATCGCCGGCCCACCGCGACCAGCCGGTATATCAACTCGACGACAGCGGACGCTGGCAACCGGTCAACGCTGCGACCACGCCGATCCGCTCGGGCGAGGCCTACTGGGTCTTCACCGAAGGCAACTCGGCATTTCAGGGCGCCATGGGCGTCGTGCTCGATCGCGGCGAATCGCTGGAGTTCGGCGCGGTGCTCGAGGAGTATCGCGTGGTGCTGCGCAACTTCACGGATCTTCCCGGCAGCTTCAGGATCCGACGTTTCGCCGCCGGCGGGCTGCCGCTGGCGTTCGAGTTCGAGGATCCGGAAACCGGTGATACCAGCTGGCCCAACCTGCCCGAATCGCTGACCCTTCCGGCCGATGCCGGCGCGGACGTGTTCGTGCAGCTGGGCGTGGTGCGGCGTAATTTTTCCGCCTCGCGAATGGAGCAGGTCCTCGAGATCACCGACGAATTCGGTGGCCGTATCCTGCTGCATGCCGGGGCCAACAGCCTGCAGCCGCTGGCCGCCGGCACGATACAGGCCGGCGTGCAGTCGGATCGCGGCGCCGCGTCGGTCAGGATGGATGACCCGGCGGCCGCCGGTCCGCGTCCCGGGCTGTGGATCGGCAGTATCGAGATCGACGGCGTGAGTGAGGCGCAGTTTGCCGGCACCACCCCCGAGCCGGCTCGCCAGCCGTTCACCCAGCGCGTGCTCATGCACGTGGATGCGGGCGGACAGGTGCGCCTGCTCAAGGACGTGATCCAGATGTGGCAGGACGGCACCACCCGCCCCAGCGACGACGATCCCGCGTTCAACGAAACCGACGTGCCGGGCCGGTTCGTGCTGATCACCGATCCTTCGCTGATCGGCCTTTTCAGCGGTGCCACGGTGCGATCCGGCGAGCCGGTGGGTGTGCGTTTTTCCACCGTGTCCTACGATTTTCCGGGCAATTCGCAGTTGATGACCGGCGCTTTCCGCGGCGGGGAAGCCGTGGACGTGACGCTGGTAATCGAGCCCGAGATGCCGACCAACCCGTTCCTGCATCGCTTCCATCCCGACCACGACAACAAGGACGAGCGCTTCACCTCGTTTCGCCAGGAAGCCTTGCAGGTCACGCGCGAGATGCGCTTCGAGTTCGCCGTCGATCCGCCCGACGGGACGCCACCGCCGGGTTGGGGCGAGACGCTGATCGGGGGCGTGTTCACCGAGGCCGTCAGCGGCCTGCACAAGAACCCGATCTTCGCGTCCGGGAGCTTTCAGCTGCGGCGCGTGACGAACACGCCGGTACTGAATCAGTAGTCGAGGTCCAATTCCATGTCGAGTCGTACCGAATTACCCGTTTTCTCCCGCGTCCTGGTGCTGCTTATGGTCGCAATGGCAGCGCCCGGCGCGCTGGCCGAATGGCCGGTCGGGCTGGGCGGGCCGAACGCCGATGAGACCACCGTCGTCAAGGTCGGCAAGACCGGCGACGTTTTCGTGGCCGGCCATTTCCGCGACACCATGGAAGTCGACGGCCGCACGCTGATCGGGCAGGGGCTGCAGGACATCTTCGTCGCCCGGGTCACCCAGAGCGGCACGCTGGTCTGGATCGAAAGCGCCGGCAGCGAGTTCGAGGACGTACTCGGCGGCATCGCGCTGGACGACGCCAACAACGTCTACCTGGTCGGCGAGTACCAGGAGACCGGGCTGTTCGGCGGTTCGAGCATCGAATCGGCCGGCGGATCCGACGGATTCATCGCCAAGATCGACGGCGTCGGCGAATGGCAGTGGGCCCGGACCCTGGGCGGGCTGGGCGACGACCGCGCCGCGGCCGTGGTCGCAGTAAAGGGCGACCCGACGCTGATCCCGCAGGTACCGGACTCGGTGATCGTCGCCGGCACCTACGACTGCGGCGCCAGTTTCGGCGTGCGCGGCGACCAGGTCGAGGTGCGGCTGCAGCAGACCGTGTGTCCGATCGATCGTGACGACCTGTTCCTGGCGCGCTTTTCGGCGGCCACCGGCGTGCCGATCTGGGCCGCCGATCGTGGCGATGCGGCCACCGGCGCCGAAGACGTGAGTTCGATGGTGATCGATGATCGGAACCGGCTGGTGCTTTACGGCAAAGGCGTGATGGTGGCCAACCAGGAGCGGCTGGTCTTCGAAACCGTCATCGAGGACGATTTCAACGATGTCGACGTCGATCTTCCCGACCGTGAGATTCTCGCGCCCGAAGTCTCCGCCGTTTCCGACGGGGAACCGACTGGCTGGATTCGCGAACCCGCGCCCACCGAGGCCGAGCCCATTCCGTTCAGCAAGGTCTCGACCGACCCGTCCAATCGCCTTGGACGCAGCCCGATGCTCGCGTTGCGCGGCCAGGCCAACGAGGTCCAGACGCCCGAGATCGACATGAGCAATACCGACTTCGCGCGGCTGTCGCTGAAAGTCTGGAACGGGGTCAACGACTACCCGGACCAGGACAATTCGGTCACCGACGTCGTGCGGGAAGAAAACGTAACCTGCGACGGCGTCAACAACGTCGATCGCTGCACCCGCGAGACGACGATCGAGACCGGCGACATCAAGCCCGGGAGGTTTTTCTCCGACAAGTCCGGGACAGGCCAGGGGTTCAGGGTCGAGTATCGGAATTCGGCCAGCCAGTGGATCGAGCTTCGCGCGATCAGCGGCAGTGGAACCAGCAGCGGCGAGTTAATCGACTTTACCGGAAGCAACGCCATCGCGCTGACCGGGTCCACGGTGCTCAACGATCGCTTCAAGCTCAGGGTCCGCAAGCGTGGCGGCGGCGGCTCGGTGAATTTCGAGAACGAAACCTGCACCACGGTGCGCTGGCTCAGCCTGGACGACGACAGCGTTCTTGCCGAGAATGAAGAGTGCGTCAACACCGGCCCGGTGCCCGACGTCTGGAACAACTGGTGGCACGTCGACGATTTCAGGCTGGAGCGTCGCTTCGACTTTCCGACCGGCGATCGGGTCAACTACCTGCTTCAGGTCACCAATATCCTCGGCGCCGATGCCCCGACCCTGGGTGCGCATACCGAGTTGCCGGATTCGCTGGACGTGCGCGCCGTCGAGGTCCAGCTCGATGCCGATCCGGCAGTAGAGCCGAACTTCGGACCGCGTGTCCTGCTGGCCGGCGATCTGACCGGGAGCGCCGGGCAGATCGGCGCTTGCACCTTCGGCGGCGATGGCGCATTCATCGCGCGGCTTCGCCTGGAGAACGGGTTTCCGTGCGAGATCTTCCGCGACGGGATCAGCGGCGGGGTGGTCGAGGGCCTGGCGTTCGACCGTTTCGCCCGGGTCTTCGTCGTCGGCACTTTCACCGACCGCATCGATTTCAATGCAACGCTGGGCCTGAACGGCCACGGCGGCGGCACCAGCGACGTGTTCGTCGCGCGGTACGACGACAACCTGGTGCCCGAGTGGGCCACCGGCGGCGGCGAGCTCAACGAGGATGCCAGCAATCCGTTCCTGGGCCGTCCTGCGCCCATCGGCGGACCCGACGACGACCGCGGGCTGGCGATCGCCAGCGACGGCGTTTCGCTGTTGTTCGTCGGCGGCGCATTCCGCGGGCTGGCCGATTTCGGCCCGGAGGATACGCTGACTTCGATCGGCGGCGAGGACGGTTTCCTGGTCACGCTGGGCGCCAGCGGCCTGTTTCCGGTCGACGCAAACTGGACCGTCGGCGTGCCGCTGGTGCCGCCGGACGGCGCACGGGTGGACAACATCGGACTGCCGCCGGAAATCTTCGTCGCCGGGGCGCAGTTCAACGACGCCTTCAGCGAGGAGTTCTTCTCCTGGACCAAGGCCGACGGCGAGGACGCCCGGCTGATCCCGCTGCAGCCCCTGAGCCAGGTCGAGATCAAGTGGAAACGCATCGGCGAACCGGTCGAGAGCGAAGCGCGCGTGAGCTCGGTGGGCGCTTCGGCCTGGCCCGAACTTCCGTGCAGCAGCCAGGTCACGAGTGCCTGCTTCCAGGTGCACGTCATCGGTGCCCCGGTCGAGACCAACCCGGCCGCCGGCCTGTTCACGACGGTCAAGCTGGTTCAGCCGCAGGCCGATTCCAGCGAGCCGGAGTTCTCGTCGGCCACCGGTCTGTTCACCACCGCGCGCGCCGGCAATGCCGCGCTGGTCTACGTGGAAGGCCCCAGCGCCGACCAGAACCAGTTCAATACCGTGGTCGAGGTTGTGCGATCGCTGCCGTTCGAGCAGGTGCCGGATTTCGTCGACGGCGTGGCGGTGGAAATCGGCAAGAAGATCGTCGAGCCGTTTCACAATGAGCCGAACCGGAACGGCTTCGTGGTCAATGCCAAAGCCTACTACGACGGTTTCGGCGCGGACGCGGCCTACAACCGTGCCAGCCGCACCGGGCAGATCATCCCGGTCAACCGCTACAGCCTGGCGCGTACCCAGGAGCAGGACCGCGACCTGGTGGTGGCCTGGTACCGCGCCAATCCCAAGGGTGTTTTCTGGCCGGCCCGCGCGGTTCGCTACGAGCCGTTCTGGCCGCTGGACCCGGACCGCATCGTGATCGCCAGCGAGCAGGGCGGCGAGGTGCAGGGCCAGCAGCCACTGGACCCGGAAGAGTTTCCCTCGGCCCGGATTTATTTCCAGAACGATTTCGACCAGCCTGGCTACAACCCCAACGACGAGCACGCATTCATCGCACCCACCGCCACCAACAGCGGTTTCGACGCCGTGTTCGCGCTGCGCGCCGATTTCGGTTCGGGACTGGACAATGATCCGGCCGCGGCCTCGGACCCGTACACGCTGGTCAAGTACTTCGACGAGGCGGTCGACGAGTGGAAATTCCGGGTCTTCCGGGTCGATGCGATCGGCGCCGGGTTCACCGGCTTCAACATCGCCGGCACCGCCGGCACCACCATCAACCCGCCGTACCCGGTCTCGCTGCTGGGCAACTGCCTGGAGACCTCGATCGAGGGCCAGGCCGTCGACGGTCCCCCGCCGGCGCCGTTCTTCCAGGACTATACCGGCCAGCTTTGGGGCAAGTCCGACGGCACCGGCCGGGTGTTTTACCACTACGCCGGCACCACCGCGTTCTTTACCGATACCAACAACGACGACGTCAACGACTTCGAGTCCGGGGAGTGCATCCCGTGGATGCCCGCGCTGCCTGAAAACGATGGTGGGTCGGCATCGGTACTGGACCCGATCCCGGTGGCCTACCAGCTCGACTGGCCCGAGCAGCGGCCGCTGCTGGTCACCGGCGAGACGCTGCTGACCCAGAAATTCCAGCTGCCCAACATCATCGACCAGGCCGGTGTGGAGGTCGTGTTCGACGAGTTGCAGGACCGCGGCATCGATCCCGAGCCCAGCGACACGCTGGCGCAGCTGATCGATCCGCTGAACCCGCGCACGGTCTTCCTGCCCGGGCTGTCGCCCGATATCGGCGCCGAGCCGCAGACCGACGGTACTGTCGCGATCACCGGCTCGGCCGACGGCGTCATCAAGCTGCCGGTCTCGATCGCCGACCGGCTGCGCTTCGACCCGCTCAACGGCCGCCTGACGCTGACCGGCATCTTCGACGACAGCGGCGCCGGCGAGCCGTTCGTGTTGCTGAACGTCCTTTCAAAGCGCGACCGCGTCACGCTCAAGACACTCGACGGCGGCGACGGCAGCGAAGCCAGTGCATTCAACAACGACTGCTCTGCGCCCGGCTCGGGCTGCGACTGGGACACGGCGGTCGAGGCGCTGTTCCGGCTGTCGCGCAATCCGCAGCGCATCGAGCGGATCTGCACCAGTTCCGATCTCGATCCGGCCAGCGGCGAGCGGGTCTGCAACAACAGCCGTTCAGTGACCGAGGACGACGTGCTGATCGGACTGCAGGACGAAAGCGGCATCGGCATCCTGACCCCGTTCCGCGCGGTCGGGATCCGACCGGCGCTAACCGCCGGATTCGCCCAGGGCAGCGGCAAGCTGACTCTGGCGTTCAACAACGACCCCGCACTGGGCCCGTTGCCGGTGAGCCTGGAGATCATCGATGTGGGCTGCCAGATCCTGACCCCGCCGGGCGGCGCGCCGCGGGCGTATCCGCTGCACGGCCAGGTCAACGTGTTCGAGCCGCAGAACATCTTCGACGAGCAGCTCGTGCTGCGCCACAGCGGCGACTTCGGCGGCAATCCGGACGCGCTGGAATTCCAGTGGTTCTTCCGACCCGACACCGGCGGCGTACAGCCGCCGCCCCCGGACCCGGAAAACGGCATTCTCAACGGCTGGATCGAGGTGCCGCTGGACAACCCGCAGGGCGCGGTGGAGATCAGCATCCAGGGCGCCAACATCCGGACGCTTTCGGACAACTGGTACCTGGCGCGCTATCGCGGCCTGCCCGGCTGCGACAACCAGACTCTCTGGAGCAGCTTCGCCGGCTCGCCCGGCGGCAATCCCCTGGATCAACTGGCGCAGCTGGCCGAAGGCTGGATCAAGCGCGTGCTCGACCGGCTCAACCCGTTCGAGGCCCGGGTGCAGAACTTCGGCCAGGCCGCGACCAACAACTTCGCCAGCATGCTGATTCAGCTCGGCGAGCGATTCGAGGGGCCGATCGCGCTCAACAACGACCCGGACAATCTGAACAATATCGGCCTGATCGAGGCCTACACCACGGTCATGCGCCGCGCCATGCAGCTTTCGGTGGACGGCACGCCGCCGGTGGACTTCGGTCCGGCCAACAACGCCATCCTGTTGGTGGCTTCGCGCATCGTCGATTTCTATACCCTGCTGGGCAACGAGGCCTTTGCCGACGCGCAGGACCCGACCATCGGCATCACCACCGGCGACGGCAGCTTCTCGCTTGCGCCGAGTATCTTCAACTTCCAGAACCAGCTGGCCACGTTGCTGGAAGAAGAGCTGGTGCTGCTGCGCGGTCGCGACACATCCAACGGCCCGGTCACGGCCCGGCCGGTCTACAACCGGCTGTTCTGGAACTTCACCACCGGCGACGGGGAGGTGGCCTATTCGCAGAGCTACAACATCGACGACGTCAACAACGACGGCGTGCTCGACGAGTTCGACGCGCGCATCCAGTTCCCGCAGGGCCACGGCGACGCCTGGGGTCATTACCTGACCGGCATGCGAGTCTATTACGACCTGCTGCTGCATCCGTTCTTCTCCTGGGAGCCGCGGCCCGAAGCCGTGCAGGTCGCCGGCGTGCCGATCACCGTGGACTTTCTCGACGAACGCCAGTTCGCCGAGACCGCTGCGGCCAAGGCGCGCACCGGCGCAGAACTGGTCGACCTGACCTACCGCTCGCGCTATGTCGAAGATCCCGCCGGCCAGTGGCAGGGCTATACCGACACCAATACCGAACGTGCCTGGGGCCTGTCCGAGTGGGGCAGGCGCGCCGGCATGGGCGCCTACTTCGACTGGTTGACGGTCAATGCCATCGTGCCGGTGCAGGAGACCGACGCGCTGGCCGAGG
Organism: Lysobacterales bacterium; assembly: GCA_002722315.1. Lineage (GTDB taxonomy): Bacteria > Pseudomonadota > Gammaproteobacteria > Xanthomonadales > Wenzhouxiangellaceae. The sequence continues at coordinate 84,330 of PBLG01000006.1, forward strand.
GCATACAGCGCATCGAGCGCGACACGCTGCGCGAGATCGGCGAGATCGCCTCGCATTCCAGCGCCATCCAGGCCCAGGTCGACAAGGCAGACGCCGGCCTGAACCCGCTTGGGTTGGCCACCGGCGTGGTGCCGTTTGATATCGATCCGTCGCAGCTCGACCGCTTCAACAAGACCCAGTTCGAGCAGGTCACCGATCGCGCCATGGGTGCACTGCAGAACGCGGTCAACGTCTGGGACTATGCCAACGAACTCAGCCGCCAGATGCGGCGCAACCAGAACACCGTCGACGACCTGCGGCGCGCCTCGATCGGCCAGGAGAACGATTTCAGCAACCAGCTGATCGAGATTTTCGGGTACCCGTATGCCGATGACATCGGCCCGGGCGGAAGCTACCCGGCCGGCTATATCGGTCCGGATACCAAAAACCACATGTTGGTCGACGTGCCCGAACTGGTCGGCACCGCGTTCGACTTCGACTCGCCGATCGGAGCCGAATTCGATATCGGTCGCATCCAGCGTTTCACCGGTGTCTACGGCCCGTCGCCCAACGGCGTGAACTTCGACGGCCAGCAGCCCACCGATGGCACTACAGGCCCCGTCAACTCGAGCGGTGTGCCTTGCTCGGAAGCGCCGTTCACCGACGGCTGCCCGCTCGGCGAGCCGTCGCTCAGCGGTGGCGAAGATCTGGAAGTCGAGTACGTCACAATCGAATCGCCCGATATCGGGCTGTGGTTCACCAAGCCGCCGGAGTGGACCGGCCAGCGGCGCGCGCCCGGGCGCTTGCAGCAGATCCTGCAGCAGATGCTGCAGGCGCGCATCGCGCTTCGTCAGAGCCAGCTCGAGTATGACAAGCTCAGGCTGGAGATCGAGGCCCAGATCGATACCGTGCAGGCCACCTTCGACCTGGCCAAGGACAATATCCGCATCGCGAAGGACCAGCGCCGAACGCTGCAGGATTTGACCATAGCTACCGAGACGATGCGCGCGGCTGCGTCCGCGGCACATCGCCTGGGCCAGGTTGTGGATGCATTTACCGGCAACATCAAGGACTGCATTCCAAAATCGATGATCTTCGGAATGTCGAACGGTGGCGACACCAATTTCATGGCGCGTTGCATGGCGGGTGATATCGGAATCACCATTGCCGGAATCACGAATTCGATCGGCGACAGTCTCGATATCAATGCCAATGCGATCGCCGCGTCCAAGGAGGATGTATCACAGGCCTCCGGCATCAAGACCTTGATCAACGACACCCGGCTGAACCTGTTCAACGCCAGCGGCGAGATCGACGCGCTGATTCGCCGCGAGCCGATTCTGCGCGCCGAGATCTTCGCCCGGGTCGAGGCGATCAAGCAGTTGATGGGCAACTATCGAGCCACCCTGGCCGAAGGGCAGCGCCTGATGCAGCGCCAGATTTCCTATCGTCGCCAGGGCGCGGCAGAGATCCAGGAATTCCGCTTCCAGGACATGGCGTTTCGGATCTTCAGAAACGAAGCGCTGCAGAAGTATCGCGCCGCGTTCGACCTGGCCGCGCGTTACGTCTACCTGGCCGCCGCCGCCTACGATTACGAGACCAACCTGCTCGGTTCCGACGCACAGGCCGGCCAGCGCTTCCTGACCGACATCGTGCGCCAGCGCAATCTCGGTCAGATCATTTCCGGCGAGCCGATGCCCGGCACGCCGGGACTGGCCGATTCGATGGCCCAGCTCAAGCTGAACTTCGACGTGCTCAAGGGCCAGATGGGCTTCAACAACCCGCAGGTCGAGACCAACCGCTTCTCGCTCAGGCGCGAGTTGTTCCGGATTCCGGAAGGGCCGGAGGGCGACGTGCTTTGGCGCGAGAAGCTGGCCGAGTCGCGCGTCGACGATTTGTGGGCGGTCCCGGAATTCCAGCAGTTCGCGCGCCCGTTCGCGCCGCGCTCGGCCGGGCCGCAGCCGGGGCTGGTCATCGAGTTCACCACCAACGTCACCTTCGGCATGAACTTCTTCGGCTGGGAACTGGGCGCCGGCGACAGTTCGTACGACTCCAGTCAGTTCGCCACGCGCATCCGCTCGGTGGGCACCTGGTTCAAGGACTATGCCGGCCTGCCGCTGGCCGAGACGCCGAGGATCTACATGTTTCCCACCGGCGCAGACGTGCTGCGCGCGCCTTCGGCCGACGATTTCTCGGTGCGCGACTGGCAGGTGGTCGACCAGGCCATCCCCATCCCGTTCCCGGTCGGCCAGACCGACCTGGAGCGCTTCGACTGGCTGCCGATCACCGACAACATGAGCGGCTCGCCGATCGAGATTCGGCGCTACCCTCGCTTCCCGGCGTTCCACTTCGCCGAGCCGTTCGACGACAGCCAGGTGATCGCCGACAGCCGGCTGGTGGGCCGCTCGGTGTGGAACCGCAACTGGATGATCGTGATTCCCGGCGGCACCTTCCTCAACGACGCCGATGTCGGGCTGGATACCTTCATCGACGGGGCGCTGGTGCCGGGATCGGCCACCGAGCGCGACGGGCAGGGCGTCGACGACATCCTGATCTTCTTCAAGACCTACGCGTACTCGGGGCGGTGACCATGAAATTCCGATACACACGGCTGACTGCATTCGCCCTTTTGCTCGCGGCTTCGGCCCAGGCCCGCATCGAGGCGCCCGACCACGTCATCTACGGCAACGCCACGCTGTTCGGCGACCCCGTCGCACCGGGGCAGAGGATCGAGCTGCGATCGTCCGCCAGCGGTCAGATTCTCACGAGCTACGAGCTGGGAAGCGATACGCGGCTGGGCGACCAGTTTGTGCTTCGCATTCCCATGGATGCGGTCAATCCCATCATCGACGGCCGTGCACGGCCGGGTGATCCGGTCAGGATCTTCATCAACGATGTGCTCTCCGCCGAAACCACGGTCGGGCCCGAAGGCGTGGCGGTACGGCTGGATATCGACCCGCAGAACCTCGGCACCGGACCCAGCCTGGACATCGCCGACGCGACCGTGTTCGAGGGCAACGCCGGCACCACGCCGGTGGTGTTCGACGTCTCGCTCAACACCACCAGCCCCGACGCCGACGTCGTCCTGTTCTGGGAAACACGCGACGACACCGCCACGGGCGGTCCAAGCTGCACGGCCGGCGTCGATTATCTTTCCGGCAGCAGCTCGCTGGTGCTGGCGCCGGGCGACCTTGGCGGCACCATCACCGTCCAGGCGTGCGGCGACAGGGTGATCGAGAACACCGAGCATTTCCAGCTGGCGCTGACCGGCGTGCAAGGCGGGGTCCTGGCCCGCCCCTCGGCGACCGCGACCATCATCGACGACGACGACGTTCCGGCGCTGCGGGTGGCCGACGTGACCCTGCTGGAACCGGCCGCGGGCACCACCACCCAGGCGGTGTTCACCCCGACGTTGAGCAAGAACTCCGATTTCGAGGCGCGCTTCGACTACACCACCGAGCCGGTCAATGCGGTACCAGGCATCGACTACCAGGCCGACAGCGGCACCGTGACCATTCCTGCCGGCGACCTGGCCGCCGACATTCCGATCACCATCCTGCACGCGCCCGGCGCGACCGCGCCGAAGAGCTTCCTGCTGCGCTTCAGCAACCCGTTCAACCTGACCTTCGACGACGACCTGGGGCTCGCGGTGATCAACGATCCGGCCTTCAAGCCGGCCGTCGAGCTCGAGCAGGACGTGGTCAACCAGCAGGACCAGGTGGTCGGGCTGGCCAGCCCGACGGCGCTGGCGCTGTCCCCGGACGGGGCATTCGCCTACGTCACCAGCGAGGCGCTGGACAGCGTGCTGGTGTTCCGGCGCAACGCGGCCAACGGGCACCTGGCTCCGGTGTCGAGATACAGCGTCAACGAGGCAGGCTTCGCCGAGGCCGGCCTGGTCGCGCCACTGGACGTCGTCGTCAGTCCCGACGGCCGGCACGTATACGTCGCGGCCTCGGAGGACGACGCGGTGGTGGTCATGGCGCGCAACGCTTCTACCGGGGCGCTGACCTTCGTCGAGAACCAGGACGACACCGGCGCCGCCGGCGCCAACCTGGACGGGGTTCGCCGCCTGCAGATCAGCGCCGACGGCAATCACCTGTATGCCGCCGGCAGCAATGCCAATGCCCTGGTCACGTTCGCGCGCGACGCCGGCACGGGCGCGCTGACTTTCCTGGAAGCCGAGATCACTGCTGCCGATGACCCCAATGATGCCGGGGGCGTCGTCGAAGCCATGATTCGTCCTGCGGGCATCGCCCTGTCGGCCGACGGCACCCAGGCCTACGTCGCCTCGCGATTCGGCGACGCGGTGCAGGTGTTCGAGCGCGATGCCGACCCGGCCAGCGCGGACTTCGGCCGGCTGAGCTTCGTGACCGCCTACCGCAACGAATTGCTCGGCATCGTCGGGCTGGACGGTGCCTTCAATATTCGGGTCAGCGCCGACAATGCTCACGTCTATGTCGCCGCCGAGGCCGAAAATGCAATCGCGCTGTTCGACCGCAACCCGGACGGCACGCTTCAGCAACGAAGCGTCTGGCGCCATGAAACGCCCGATCGCCCGGGACTGATCGGCGTGCAGGGGCTGGCGATATCGCCCGACGGGCTCGAGGTGTTCGCCGGCGGCTTCGCCGACAACAGCCTGAGTATCTTCCGGCGCATCCAGCCCGACGACGAGGACAACCTGCCGTACGGCGAGTTGGTCGTGCGCCAGACGCTGTTCGACGACCAGGGCGACCTGCTGAACATGGCCGGCCCGACCGCGGTGGTGCCCAGCGCCGACGACGAGCATCTCTACGTGGTGGCCAACGAAGACAACGCCATCGTGGTGCTGCGCCGGATCTCGCTGGACGTGGTGTTCGACGACGGATTCGGCGACTGACGGCCGACCCGACCCGTTCTTTCGGACGCCGGGACGGCGACTCCAGCGACTCCCGGATCCATACCTCGGATCCGGGAGATCCATTTCGTTTGATCGGACCGGAAAAGCGTTATGCTTGGCATCATGCGCTCCGGTGTCGGCCCTGCCCACGTGAAACCTCAGAAGATATTCCTCATCTTCCGTCTGTTGTTGCTTGGCCTCTTCTCGTCGCTGGTGACGCCCTCGCAGGTCGGCGCCCAGGAACAGCCCGAGGCGCCGGCGGAGGCCGAAGTCACGCCTTCGGAGGTCATCGAGATGTCCTGTCGTGACGACCAGGACAGGCCCGAGAGCTGGCTTGACCGAACCCATTCCTACGTAAGCCAGAAACTGTGCGAGCCGGCGGCCTGGTTCGACGGATTCTTCGGTACCGACCGCGCCTCGGAGGAAACGCCGATCGGCAGTTTCTTCCGGGTGCGCAATTCGATGATCTGGGACCAGTCCGAGAATTTCGGCCATGAGGTTCGACTTTCGGCAAACATCTCTCTGCCCAGGATTTCCGATCGGGTTCGCTTACTCATAAGCCGCGATGAATCGATAGAGGGCGACTCGAATTTCGACGATATCGGGCGCGAGACCGACGACGATGAGCAGACCCGACTGGGGCTTCGCTTCCTGCTGACCGAGGCCGGCCGCACCCAGTTCGACGCCGATGCCACGGTCAAGGTCAATTCGGGCGGACTGAATCCGCGCACTCGCGGCCGTATGCGGCATACGCGCGGCATCACGGACACGACGCTGGTCCGATGGACCCAGACCGTTTTCTGGGAACGCGACGACGGCTTCGGCACGATATCCCGGGCCGACTGGGAGTGGCTGCCGAACCGGTTGACGCTGGTGCGGCTTACCGGGCGCGGCACGGTTTCCGAAGAATCGGACGGCATCGACTGGCGCACGGGGCTGGTGGGGTTTCGTCAGCTCAATCGCAGGACCGCAATTCGCAGCGAGCTTGGTGCCTTCGGCGAAACCAGTCCGGACATGTTGACCGAGGAAGTGTTTATCAACTTCCGTTTTCGCAGGTCTTTCCTGCGCGACTGGCTCTTCTACGAACTGCAGCCCGAACATGCCTGGCCGATCGATGACGAGACCGGCGAGCGCCGCTCGGACTGGCGCTTCATCTTCACGCTGGAAATCCAGTTCGAAAACCCGGCCATCCGGGACGAGCGGATCGATCATTATCGGGGGCGATAACCATCGCTCCGTCAGACAGCAGTGGCTCCTGAAGCGAAGCGGGAATTCGGAAGGCGTTTTTAAGTTTTAAGTGTTAAGTATTAGGTATTAAGTATTAGAAGAATGATCTTGCAGGTGACGTCGACGAGCGTCCAAACACCCAACCCCTTAACGCCTAAAACCTAACACCTAAAACTTAAAACCGCGCTTTAAGCTACCTTCGCCGCGGCGGAATCCTGCACTTCCACGCCGAGCTTCTTCGCAATCGACTTTGCCGCTTCGCGCCCCTCGAACACCGCCGTGACGACGAGGTCCGCGCCACGAACCATGTCGCCACCGGCGAATACCTTTTCGTTGCTGGTCTGGTGGACCAGGCCTGAAGCCGCGACCGAAATGCGGCCGTCCGGTAGCGTTTCGATGCCGTTGCCGGACAGCCAGTCCTGCGGATCCGGGCGGAAACCGAAAGCGATGATCACCACGTCGGCCGGCAGGTTCTGCTCGCTGCCGTCGACCGGTTCCGGTCGGCGGCGGCCGTTGTCGTCGGGTTCTCCCAGCTGCGTTTCGACCAGCCGCACGCCCTCGACCTTGCCGTCGCCGACTATCTCCACCGGCTGGCGGTTGAACAGGAATTCCACGCCTTCGTCTTTCGCGTTGCGTACTTCCTTGCGGCTGCCGGGCATGTTGGCCTCGTCGCGACGGTAGGCGCAGGTCACGGAGAATGCGCCCTGGCGGATCGAGGTGCGCACGCAGTCCATCGCCGTGTCGCCGCCGCCCAGCACGACCACGCGCTTGCCGTCGACATCGATGTACGGGAAGGCGGGATCGTTGGTGCCCAGCACGCGGTGCACGTTGCCGATCAGGAACGGCAGCGATTCGACCACGCCCGACATGTTCTCGCCCGGGAATCCGCCGCGCACGTAGCGATACGTGCCCAGCCCGAGAAAAACGGCGTCGAAGGATTCGATCAGGTCCGAAAGCTCGAGGTCGCGACCGATCTCTACGCCGAGTCGGAATTCGACGCCCATGCCCTCGAGGATTTCACGGCGGGTCTCGACGATGTGTTTTTCCAGCTTGAACGGCGGGATGCCCCATGTCAGCAGACCGCCGATCCTGGCGTTGCGGTCGAACACCACCGCCTGGATGCCATGGCGCGCCAGCACATCGGCGCAGGCCAGGCCCGCCGGCCCGGCCCCCACGATTGCCACGCGCTTGTCGGTGGGTTCGACGTGCGACATGTCGGGCCGCCAGCCCTGCTTGACGGCCTCGTCGGTGATGTACTTCTCGATCGATCCGATGGTGACCGCGCCCAGCCCGTCGTTGAGCGTGCAGGCACCCTCGCACAACCGGTCCTGCGGGCAGATCCGGCCGCAGATCTCGGGCAGCGAGTTGGTCTGGTGCGAAAGCTCGGCGGCCTCGAACAGCCGGCCCTGTCTGACCAGCCGAAGCCAGTCGGGAATGAAGTTGTGAACCGGGCATTCCCACTCGCAGTAGGGGTTGCCGCAGTTGATGCAGCGCGCCGACTGATCGGCCGCCGACTCGGCCTGGTACTGGCCGTAGATCTCGTTCCAGTCGCGCACGCGGATGGCCACCGGGACCTCGGTGGGGTCCTTTCGCGGCGTTTCGATGAAGTGGAGGTTTGAATATTGTTTCATCTCAGTGGTTTTCCTCCAATCGTGGGCGATGGCGCCTTCCGGTCCGAAGTTGACCGGCGCTGGTCACTTCGATGTTCAACCAGAATCAAATGCGGTTTCGCCGCCAGCTTCGCTGGCTGATGCGAGTTACTTTTGTGGCGGCAAAAGTAACCAAAACCGCTCATGCCGCGAAGGCGCCCGGCAAACTGCGCCGGGTCCCCTGCGTTTCTCGCAGCGAACGGCCGGTTCCGAACTCGCTCCCTTCGGTCGCTCAGAC
>PBLG01000007.1 GCA_002722315.1 Lysobacterales bacterium
ACCTAACACCTAACACCTAACACCTAACACCTAACACCTAACACCTAACACCTAACACCTAACACCTAACACCTAAAACTTAAAACCGAAAAAGGCTGAAACCCACCCCCGCCGGCCAGCGATCCCCTATCCTTCCCGGTAACGCCCGCGTCCGGGACAACCGAGCGAGAGATGGAATTTCTTGGATACACCTTGCGCAAGCTCGCAGGCGGCATTCCGCTGATTCTCGGCGTGACGCTGGTGAGCTTTGTGCTGATGGTGTATTTCGGGCCGGACAAGACCTACGAACTGCTTTCGAAGAATCCCACGGCGGAGGAAATCGCCCAGGTACGGGCGCAACTGGGCTACGACCAGCCTTTCTGGGCGCGATACGGCACCTACCTGAAGGAGCTTGCCACGCTCGATTTCGGCTTCTCCGATTCCACCGGGGAGCGGGTCGGCGCCATACTCCAGCGCACCATTCCGGTCTCGCTGCTGCTTCTGGCGCCTGGATTCCTGCTCGGCAACCTGCTGGGCGTCGTGCTCGGCCTGGTCGCGGCCTGGTACCGTGGCGGCTGGATCGACAAGGCCATCATGGGCTTCGCCGTGGTCGGCATGTCGATCAGCTTCCTGGTCGTCATCATTGCCTTCCAGGTCCTGTTCGGCGTGGTGCTGGGCTGGTTTCCGGTTCGCGGGTGGAACGTGCACGACCTGCCAAGCTACCTCCATTACGTGACCGTGCCCACGCTGGCTTCGGTGTTCGTGGCGCTGGGATACAACACGCGGTTCTTTCGCGCCGTGCTGGTCGAGGAAATGCAGCGCGACCACGTGCGAACCGCACGCGCGTTCGGCGCCGGCGCGGTGGAGATTCTCTGGAAGAACGTGCTGATGAACGCGATGATCCCGATCGTCACGCGGGTCATGTTTTCGATTCCGCTGGTGGTGGTTTCCGGCAGCCTGCTGATCGAGAGCTACTTCGGCATTCCCGGGGTGGGCAAGGTGACGTTCGACGCCATCACCTCGGGCGATCAACCCATCCTGAAGGCCGTGGTCGGGCTGACCGCCGTGATGTTCGTTCTGATCCTGATCGTCAACGACATTCTCTACCGGGCCTTCGACCCGCGAGTCGCGCTGAAATGAGCCTGCCGACCGCAGACATGAATCCCGGCGCCGACGGGCGCCTGCAGCCCGTACGGAAGCCGGCGAACCACTCGCTGTGGGGCCGCGCGGTCGCGCGCTTTGCCGCCGACCGGGCGGCCATGGTCGGGCTGGCGATCGTTGCTGTCTTCTTCGTCGTCGCGCTGGGCGTCTGGCTGGGCTGGTGGGGTGGCAACTGGGCCGAGACCACGGGCGGGCAATGGCAGCCGCCGTCGAGCGAACACTGGTTCGGCACCACCATACTGGGCCAGGACATCTTCGCGCGGGCGGTCTTTTCCACCCGCACCGCGTTCGAAATCGGGCTGGTCGTGGCGATCGCATCGACCCTGCTGGGGGCGCTGTTCGGCGCGCTCTCGGGCTACTTCGCGCAAACGCCCGTCGACGCCGTCATCCTGTGGCTGAAGGGTGTGCTCGATTCGATTCCGTTCTACCTGTTCGTCGCCGCAATCGCGTTTGCTCTCGACGGCAATCCCTGGGCAATGCACATCGCGATGATCGCGACCTTCTGGACCACCACGGCCAGACTGGTGCGCGGCGAGGTCATGAAACTAAAGAACCTGGAATTCGTCGAGGCCGCGCGCGCCATGGGCCTGCATCCGCTGGTCATCATCTTTCGCCACATCGTGCCCAACACCTTCCATATCCTGCTGGTACAGGCGACCATCGTCTTCGTTGCGGCGATCAAGTCGGAAGTCATCCTGAGCTTTCTCGGGCTCGGCGTGACCGACAGCGTCAGCTGGGGCCTGATGATCGCCGAATCCACCACCGAAGTGATCGCCGGGCATTACATGAATTTCATCGCCGCCTCCAGCTTTCTGTTCGCGCTGGTCATGGGCTTCAACCTTTTCTCCGACGGCCTGCAGGACGCGCTGGACCCCAGAAGGCCCGGACGATGAGAGGGGACGGACCATGAGCGAGGCCTTGCTGCAAGTTGATCGCCTGAGCGTGGACTTCGCCACCGAAGCAGGTACCGTTCGCGCTGTCGACGACGTATCGTTCTCGATCCGCCCGGGCCGGACCCTCGGAATCGTCGGCGAGTCGGGTTGCGGCAAGTCGGTGACCAGCCTGGCGCTGATGGGCCTGTTGCCGCGCCCGGCCGGACGCATCGCCACGGGCTCGGTGCGGCTGGGCGGCGTCGAGCTGACCTCGCTGGACGAGCGCGCGCTCAGACGCCTGCGCGGCGCCGAGCTCTCGATGATATTCCAGGAACCCATGACCGCGCTGAACCCGGTCTACACCATCGGCGCGCAGATTGGCGCGGTGCTGCGTCGGCACGAAAGGTTGTCGCGGCGCGCGGCGCGGACTCGCGCGATCGAGATGCTCGAGCGAGTCGGCATTCCGTTGCCGACCAGGCGCATCGACGAGTACCCGCACGAACTCTCCGGCGGCATGCGCCAGCGGGCAATGATCGCGATGGCGCTGTCGTGCCGACCGAAGCTGCTGATCGCCGACGAACCGACCACCGCCCTTGACGTGACCACCCAGGCCCAGGTGCTCGACCAGATCGCCGAACTGCAGCAGGAGCTGGGCACCGCTGTGATCCTGGTCACCCACGACCTGGGCGTGGTGGCCGAGACCTGCGACGATGCGCTGGTGATGTACTGCGGCCAGGTGGTCGAGCAGGCGCCCACGCGAGTGCTCTTCGAGACACCCCGGCATCGCTATACCGAGGGGCTCATCGCCGCGATTCCGAAGGTGCGTCCGCAGCGTCTGGCCCGACTGCCGGTGATCCCCGGCACGGTGCCCGAGCTTGCCGAACTGCCGCGGGGCTGCCGATTCGCCGCGCGCTGCGGCTTCGCCGACGAAACCTGCATTAGCCGGCAGCCGGCCCTCGAGACGCTGGGCCGGTCGCGGGTCGCCTGCTTTCACCCGGCCGGCGAACAGGCGCCGTCGGCATGACCGGCCCGCTGCTCGAAGTCCGGGAGCTGGCGCGCCACTTTCCGGTACGCGCCGGGCTGCTGGGCCGCTCCCGCCAGGTGCTGCGCGCGGTCGACGGCGTGTCGTTCGAACTCCAGCGTGGCAGGACTTTCGGCCTGGTCGGCGAATCCGGCTGCGGCAAGTCCACGCTGGGCCGCGCCATCCTGCGCCTGCACGAGCCCACCTCGGGCCGCGTACTGCTCGACGGCGTCGACATCACGGCGCTCGACCGCGCGGGACTCAAGCGCCAACGCAAGCACATGCAGATGATCTTCCAGGATCCCTATGCGTCGCTTTCTCCGCGCCGTACCGTGGACCGGATTCTCGACGAGCCGCTGGCGCTGCACCGCTTCGGCGACAAGGCGCAGCGCAGTCGGCGGGTCCTGGAACTGCTCGACATCGTGGGGCTGGGCCCCGCGGCGCGGCATCGCTATCCGCACGAATTCTCCGGCGGCCAGCGCCAGCGCATCGGCATTGCACGCGCGCTTGCCGTGGAGCCGAAACTGATCGTCGCCGACGAGGCCGTCTCGGCGCTGGACGTCTCCGTGCAGTCGCAGGTACTGAACCTGATGGCCGATCTGCAGGCCGAATTCGGGCTGAGCTTCGTCTTCATCTCGCACGATCTTGCCGTGGTTCAGCACGTCAGCCACGTCGTCGGCGTGATGTACCTGGGCAAGCTGGTCGAGACCGCGCCAGTCGACCGAATCTACGCCATGCCGGCGCATCCGTATACGCGCGCGCTGCTCGACGCGGTTCCGGTCGCCGATCCTACCCGACGCGACAAGCGCCTGGTACTGTCGGGTGAAGTCCCGTCGCCGCTGGATCCGCCGCCGGGTTGCCCGTTCCATACCCGCTGTCCGCGGGCGATGCCGGTCTGCAGCAGCCGCGTCCCGCGTACAATCGACATCGGGGAAAACGGGCGGCCGCACCGGGTCTCCTGCCACCTGCACGACCCGGACATCGGAATTTGAACATGAAACTCTCAAGACCGATCGTATTGCTGACCGTCGTTTGCCTGCTTGGCGGATGCGCCACCGGCCCGCGCCAGATCCGGCTGGAGCCGCCTTCGCTGCAGGTCGAAAACCTGCGGATCGAGGATGGCGTGGTTCATTTCCGATTGCTCGTGCATAATCGGAACGACCACGTTCTTTACCTCTCCGAGGCAGCCGTAGCCATGCGCATCGACGGCACGGAGCTGTTCAATGCCGCCTGGCAACTCGACCTGGACATGGGCCCGCGCGGCCGCGAACTGGTCACCCTGGATGCACCGGCCACGCCGGCCGGAGCCGAAATCCTGTCTGCCGCCGGGCAGTCCGGCCGCGCCGGGCTACCCTTCGAACTCTCCAGCGCATTCGTGATAGAGGACATGCGCGACGCCGAGATCGGCCAGAAAGGCTTCCTGCATCCGGTACCGGGGCAGCCCGGCGAGTTTCGCTGAAGCGGCGGCACGGAAGATGGCGCCGGCCGAGCGCGAATGGTGCACTGCGTCACGGGTGGATGCACCGGCAAGGCAAATTGTTTATGCTATCGCTCTGATTCTGGATACGCCGGACCGCGGGCACGGATTGCGCCCCGGCGGATTTAAGCCCTGTAACCGCTCCCGGGAGCCCGATTTATGACCATGCGCATCGTACTGGACCTGTCCGAGAATGATCTCGAGCACTTCCGCAAGCTGGCCCAAAAGGCCATGGATGCTTCCCAGAAAACGTCGCCCGACGAGATTGTTGCCGGGGCCCACAAGCTCCTCAAGGAAGTCGAAGACAGCGATGCCACCGACTTCATCCGGGAACGCCTTGGCCAGATCAAGGTCTTGACCGACATGCTCGCCGACGAGGGATGGGGCATGCAGGAGGTGGGTCGCAAGCGCGTATTGACCGCGCTGGCCTATTTCAACCAGCCCGAGGATCTCATTCCCGACCACGTGCCGGGCATCGGCTTCCTCGACGATGCCATCATGGTCGAGCTGTTGAGCCGGGAGCTCAAGCCCGAGATCGAGGCCTACAAGGATTTCGTGCAATATCGCGAAACCGAAGCGCGTCGCCTCGGCAAGGAACCGGCCGAACTGAACCGCAGCGACTACCTCGTCGCGCGCGAGCAGGCGCTTCTCTCGCGTATGCGCCGGCGTCGCCGCACCGGTCGCGGTGGCGGCGGCGGCGCCAAGTCGCCTTTCTCGCTCTTCTGATCGTCGCGCCCACGCACGGTTGTCGAGAGGTTCCCTAACTGCCGGCAGCGCTTGCCGGCAGTTGCATTTCGACGTGTGGAATGCCGTCTTCCTCGTACGGCGCCGAGTCCACCGCAAACCCCAATTCGCAGTAGAACCGTTCGAGGTAGCACTGGGCCGAAATCCGGACCGGGCAACCCGGATACCGCTCGCCGATTACCTCGATTGCGCGCCGCATGAGTTCGCGCCCCAGCCCGCTGCGACGGCCGTCAAGACTGGTCAGCACCCGGCCGATCGAAGGTTGCTCGAAGCGCGTGCCGGGCGGCAGGATGCGCGCATAGGCGACCACCGAACCGTCGTCGTCCCAGCCGACCAGGTGCAGGGCGAGATCGTCCAGCCCGTCGAGGTCCTGGTAAGGGCAATCCTGCTCGACCACGAACACCGCAACGCGGGCGGCCAGCACTACATACAATTGCCGGACATCGAACTGGTCGAACGCATGCAGGCGCCAGTCCAGCCGCGTCGGGCTCACGCCTTCGTGCCCGGGCGCATGCTCTGATGGGGTGGATCGATCCGATGCCTCGCGACTCATGTTCCCTGCATTTCCGATTCCTGGACACCAAATGAACGACGCTTCCAATCATATCCGCCTCGTCGCCGGTTTTGAGATACGCCCGCCGACCGGCGACTGTCGATACGTGCTCGAGCGCGACGAAAGCCGACGTCTGGGCGGGCTGGTGGCCGAAGACCTGTCGCGTTGCGTACCGGAAGTCACCTCCGGCCACCTGGTGACCGGTCCGGCGTTGCTCGAACCCGGCCAGATCATCAGCCCGAACCATGCGCCGTGGCAAGCCATGGCCCGCGTGGCCGGACTGGACGCGGACTCGGGGCCTGTCCGCGAAGCCGGCATCACGTCGATCGGCGCGAACGTCGGCCAGCTGGCGCACGCGCCGCTGATGCCGTACTGGTCGCCGCCGCGCGGGCTGTTCATCTGCCTGCCGGTACTGCTGGCGGCCGGGGCCGCCGAACTCGACCAGCTGCGCTCGAAGCTGGAGCAGACCCTGTTCGAAACCGGCGGCCTGCGCCCGCCGGCGATGGGAACGCTGGCCGAGATCACTGGACTGGATCCGGTCCACGGCCAGTTGATGACCCGGGCCGACCTAATGGCGCTGCTCAAGGTGCAACTCGCCGGGGCCGGACTCGATCCGTTCTGGCCGCCGGTGGAGCACGCGCTGCTGGAGCCGCGGCGTGACGCCAGGCTGGCGCTGCCCGGCGGACTGGCGGCCGACTGGAATGTTGCCGCGGCCGGCTGGGAACTGGAATTCGTGCCGCTTCACCTTGCCGAGACCGGGGGCGACGAATACGCGCTGTGGCTTCGGGCGCTGCGCCAGACCGCGGCGCTGCTGGAGTCGCACCTGGTGCGCTGGCGTGCGACCAGCCGCTACGCCAGCGTGGAAATCGAGGAGCGGGGCCGCTGGGCGCGCTGCGACCTGGGCCCGGCCGACAAGAACGCGCGGGGCTGGACGGTCGAGCACCCGGACGTCGGATTGGTGGCCTACACGGCGGAAATCGACGGCCGACGCCTGGCCTACTACCCGCTGGATCCGGCGGCCCTGGACGAACTCCGCGACGCGCTGCGCGCTTCCGGCGTCGCCGATTTCGAGCGATCCGCAGACATCCGACTGCTCCAGCCGCGCTGAGGCGGGCGCTGCCGGGCGTCGCGCCGTCATCGAGACTACGCGGCGGGACTGTGCCCCGCGATGGCGCCGCGAGCGGAAGGCCGACGGCGCCATGGACGATGGTGGAATTGGGCACAATAACGTTTGGTTGGACCGCACGAGGACAACGAACATGAAAATCTTGATTCTGGGCGGCTCGGGGTTTGTCGGCAGCCACCTTGTGCGGCGATTGAGCCGCGAGGGCCATTCGATCACCGTGATCAGCCGTTATCCGAATGCCGCGAAGCACCTGGAAATCGTGCCGCGGGTCAGGATTCGCGTTTTCGACCCCTACGACATCGATCGCCTCGCCGATGCGCTGTCGGGCCACGACGCCCTGATCAACCTGGTCGGCATCCTCAACGAATCCGGCCGCGACGGGTCGGGATTTCGCAAGGCGCACGTCGAGCTTGTCGAAATTGCCGTCGAGGCCTGCAGAAAGGCCGGCATCGCGCGCATCGTCCAGATGAGCGCGCTGAACGCCGGCCAGGGCGAGAGCCACTATCTTCGGACCCGCGGCGAAGGAGAGCAGCGCGTTCGGGACTCCAACCTGCAATGGACGATCTTTCGCCCATCGACCATCTTCGGGCCCGACGACAGCTTCCTCAATCGGTTCGCCGGGCTGCTGACGATCTCGCCGGTGCTTCCGCTGGCCCGCCCCGACGCGAAGTTCGCGCCGGTCTACATAGGCGACGTGGTCGACGCGTTCGTTCGGGCGCTGGATGGTCGTGAACATGCCGGAGAAATCTACGAACTGTGCGGCGCCGAGACCTGGGCCCTGCGTGACATCGTCGAATGGATCGCCGAGCAGCGCGGCATGCGCCGCTGGATCATCGGCCTGCCCGACGCGCTCGGCCGCCTGCAGGGTCGCGTGTTCGACTTCGTGCCCGGCAAGCCTTTCTCGTCGGACAATTTCAAGTCGCTGCTGATCGACAGCACATGCAGCGAAGACGGCTTCGCCCGGCTCGACATCTCGCCGTGGCCGATGAGCGAAAAGGCGCCGGAATGGCTGGGCGAAGGCCACCAGGGCCGTCTGGGGCGTTTCCGCGAAGGCCGCCGGACATAATGCAGTCGCCGGCGCCGCTCGCTTCACCCGACCGGGAGCCGGGTTGATGCCCGAATGGGCCCGGGACGAGCGGCTGGCGGGCCTGGAGGTCTATCGGGTCGGCGGCGCCATCCGCGATGAGCTCCTCGGCCTGGCGCCGACAGAACAGGATTTCGTCGTGGTCGGCGCAACGCCCGAACAGATGGGCGAACGCGGCTTCCGCCCGGTCGGCCGTGATTTTCCGGTTTTCCTCCATCCCGACACCTTCGAGGAATTCGCGCTGGCCAGGACCGAACGCAAATCGGGCCCCGGCTACCGCGGCTTCGAATTCCACACCGGTCCGGAGATTTCACTGGTCGACGACCTGGCCCGCCGCGACCTGACGGTCAACGCGATTGCCGAAGACCGCAGCGGCGAGTTGATCGACCCGTTCGGCGGGCGCGAGGACCTGGCGCAAAGAATCCTCCGCCACGTCTCCGGCGCGTTTGTCGAAGACCCCGTACGGCTGGTGCGTCTGGCGCGCTTCGCAACCCGGTTCGCCGATTTCACCATCGCGCCCGACACCCTGGCACTGTGCCGACGGATGGTCGCCTCCGGCGAAGTCGATCATCTGGTGGCCGAACGCGTTTGGCAGGAAATGGCGCGCGCCCTGATGCACGCCCGACCGTCGCGCTTCTGCCGGGTGCTGCGGGAGACCGGCGCGCTGGCGCGCATTCTGCCGGAACTCGACGCGCTGTGGGGCGTGCCCCAGGTCCCCGAATTTCACCCGGAGATCGATACCGGCGAGCACGTGATGCTGGTGCTCGACGAGGCAGCCCGCATGCGGTCCGGGCTGGATGTCCGGTTCGCCTGCCTGGTCCACGACCTGGGCAAGGCGCTCACACCCCCCGAGCAGCTGCCGAAACACCACGGTCATGAAAAGGCCGGCCTGGCGCCGGTGCGCGAAGTCTGTCGGCGACTGCGCGTGCCGAACGAGACCCGCGACCTTGCGCTGCTGGTATGCGAATTTCACCTGATCTGCCACCGTGCCCCCGAACTCAAGCCCGGCACGGTCATGCGGCTGTTCAAACGGGCCGACGCACTGCGGCGGCCCGAACGCTTCGAGCAATTTCTCCAGGCCTGCGAGGCCGACAAGCGGGGTCGCAAGGGGCGCGCGGATCGGCCCTATCCGGCCGCCGATCTTCTGCGCCGGGCCCTTGCCGCCGCTGCCGCGACGACGACCGGGCCGCTGCGCGAACAAGGGCTGACCGGAAAAGCCCTGGGGGATGCGCTGGAAGAGGCGCGCATTCGCGCGATAGCCGGCGTCCTGGCCGATCCCTGATCAGCCCGGGACGGGGGCGAGTTCGAACCGGCAGGCATCAGGCACGTCCGGCCGCTGCAGCAGGTAGCCCTGGGCAAGGTCGCAGTCATGGGCGGCCAGGAATTCCAGCTGGGCCGGCAATTCGACGCCTTCGGCCACCACCTCCAGCCCCAGCCGGTGCCCGAGTGCGATCATCGCGGCCACGAGGTCACGCTGGCGCGGATTATCCAGGACGCCGGCAAGGAATTCCCGGTCCAGCTTGATGCTGTCGACCGGCAGCTTGATCAGGTTGGCCAGGCTGCTGTAGCCGGTGCCGAAATCGTCCAGGGCCACCCTGACGCCCACCTTGTGCAGCGCGGCGATCTGTCGGGTTGCGTGCGGCAGATCGCGCAGCGCGGTGTTCTCGGTAATCTCCAGATCCAGCCGGTCCGGCGCCACGCCGAACCGACTGCATGCATCCATCACCTCATCCACCAGGTCGTCGTGCTGGAAGCGACGTGCGCTGACGTTGACCGCGACCTTCAGGCGGGTCTTGCCCTGGCGACTCCATTCCGCGAGCTGCTCCAGCGCCGACTCCAGCGCGAAAGACTCCAGCGCATCGAGCACACCGATGGTGGCCGCCTGGTCCAGGAAAGCCGCGGGACGCAGCACCCCGCGCTCGGGGTGGCGCCATCGCAACAAGGCCTCGAAGCCCACGACGCGCGCATCGGCCACCGCCATGATGGGCTGGTAATACAGCTCGAACTGCGCCTCTGAAAGCCCGCGGCGCAGCTCGCTTTCGAAGCGGAGCGCCGCCTCCACTTCACCATGAGCGCGCGCCTCGAGTTGCTGGTAGAGCGTGACGTCGCGGCCGATCTGGGCCGACTGCACCAGCGCGTGCTGGCTGTGCTGAAGCAACAGTTCCGGCTCGCGCGCATCGTCGGGAAAAACGCTGACGCCGGCGCAGAAAGTGACGAAGATCTCCTGCTCTTCGAGCGGCACCGGCCGAATCGCGGTGGCCAGGAGGCTTTCGGTCCACGCACAGATCTTGTCGGGATCATCGAGCGTCGGACGCACGATCACGAAATCGCGGTCGCTGACCCGACCCAGGGCGCATCGCTGACCGATCGCTTCGTGCACCCGCAGCGAAACGTCGCGCATGATGCGCTCGGTACGCTGCCAGCCCAGCGCGCGATTGAGCATCGTGAATCGGTTCATCCCCAACGACACCACCGCGATGCGCCGCTCGCCGGTCTGATCGATCATCTCGGCAATCTGGTCGATCAGCATTTCCCTGTTGGGCAGGCCGGTCGTCGCATCGTGCAGCCGAACGTGTTCCAGTTCGCTATGCGCCCTGCGCGCTCTCTGCTGCTGCAGTTCCAGGAGCCAGACCACGATGCCCAGTGCGATGACCGACTGGAACAGGAAATCGATCAGGCCGACGTAGCTGAAGTAGAACGGTGGCGGATACCCCGCGCCCTGGGCCAGGTTGAGGCCGACCACGTGGAGCATCTGCAGTCCGAACAGGCAGAAGCCGATGGCGCCTATCCGTGCACCCACCATCGGCGCGCTGCGCTGCGCGCGCCACAGCAATACGCCGGCGGTCAGGAACGCCAGCCCGGTCAGGAGATAGCGAAGTTCGACGCGAAGCAGGGTCCGGAGATCGGCGGCCAGCGGATCGAACGACCCGATCACGGCCGACACGATGCCGAACATTGCTGCCGCGCCGACCAGCGTCAGTTCCAGGCGCCGAGTCACCGTACGCTGGTGCACTGCCTCCCAGGTACCGATCATCAGCCAGACCACGTGCGGGTAAGCCGCGCCCAGCGAGATGCCCGAGGCCAGAAAGCGGGCGAACTCGTAGCCGGGACCGCGCCAGTAGAGCCCCAGTGCGGCGGCCGATGCACCAAGGTACATTGCCAGCGCAAGCGAACTGCAGGCCCAGTGGTGCAGAAACGCGTGACGAAACGTATGGAAGAAATACAACAGGAGTCCGGCCAGCACCATCGCGGCAGCGCTCTGCACGATCTGGATCGCGATCACGATTTCCGCCGGGTGAAGGTCCATTGCCGGATGACTCGAATGTTGTCAGGAATCCGAGCATACACTGCGATGCGCCGGGAATCACCTGTAAAAGGTCACCCGCACCGTGCCCGAACCGAGGAAGATGGCCTCGCGGAAGGATGCTCGGTTCAGCTCGTCTCGCCGCGCCGCCGGAACTCGAGCCGAAGCCAGAAAGTGGTCCCCAGCGCCCGGTAGGTTCCGAGATCGGTGTTGGCCTCGTCGGCGTTGGCAAGAAACGGCGGCGCGATGTCGGTGAGGTTCTCGACTCCGCCCGAAACCCGCCAGCGCGGTGAGGGCCGCCACGCCATGTCGATGTCGTGATAGATCACCGGCCCGGCCCGGTTGACGGTGCCCGGAAACACCTCGCCGCCGCGCTCGCGCACCACGCCTGTCCAGTGCGCCTGGTAGCCGAGCGTCCAGTCTCCGCGCGTCCAGTCCAGGCGGTAGCTGGCCCGCCATTCCGGAATGGCGCCGAAGTTGTCCTGGTCGAATTCCCCGGCGCCGAACAGCGGCGCCGCGCCGGGGAACGCGACCAGGTCCCGCTCCAGCACGTGGCTGACCATCAGGCGATGATCGTAGCTGGCCGAATCGCCGACGACCTGCAGGTCCAGTGCCAGGTCGAGGCCGCGCGCGGTTTCCAGCGCGATGTTCTGCAGCCGGGCCTCGACCGCGCGGATGCCGCCGCCGGGCTCGCGCTGGATCGCGTCGCAGAATTCTGCCGCGCCGGTTGCCAGGCACTGCTCCAGGATGGTGTTGGCGCCGAGTGCGCCGATGCCGTCGCTGATCTCGATGTCGTAATAGTCCAGCGCAAGCCCGAACCCGGCCAGGGCGGGCGGCTGCCAGCTCAGCCCGACGGTCACGATATCGGCGGTCTCGGGCGACAGGTTCGGATTGCCGCCGGACAACTCGGGTGTTTCCTCTCCCGTCTGGGAAAAACTGCCGTTGGCCGGTACGCCCTGGTCGATGCAGCGCTGAATCTCGACCGGATCGAGCACGGAAAAATCGCTGCACGGATCCATCACGATCGGGTTCGACTGGCTCTGCGCGCCGAACAGCTCGCCCACGTTGGGCGCCCGGAACGCCTCGGACCAGGCGCCGCGGAAGCTCAGTTGGTCGAACGGCTGCCAGCCCAGCCCCACCTCGAACACCGACTCGGTGCCGAAGTTGGAAAAATCCACCAGCCGCGCACCCAGGTCCAGGTCCATCGTCTGCGCCAACGGCGCGCCGGCCAGCAGCGGCACTCCAAGCTCGAGATACACCTCGCGACTCTCGAATCGTCCGCGAGTGAGCTCGCGCGCATTGCCGGTGGTGTTGCCGGCCCGGGTCTGCGGGTCGGGCCTGTCGACGCCGCGCTCCTCGCGCCACTCGAATCCGGTGGCGGCCGCCACCGGACCCGCCGGCGCCATCAACAGGTCGCCGGTGATATTGAAGTCGAACACGGTCTGCTCGTTGAACCCGGAATCGTCGAGCTGCGCGCCGACGTAAGCGAGCATTTCCGGTGTGATGCTGCCGGGGCCGCCGAACAGGTTCAGCGGCACGCAACCGGACACCGGAACCGCAGGGGTGCCGCATCTGGCCACCCCCGATGAATCCCGGAACGACGGCCCCAGGGCTGCCCGGAGCCGGTCGTCGAGCAGGTCGCCGGTCTTGCGCTGGTCGGTTTCGTTGCGGCCGTGGCTGAAGGCCGCGTCCCAGAACCAGGCGCCGGCCTGGCCGTCCGCGCCGAACACTAAGCGCCAGGCCTCGTTGTCCTGGCTGAACGTTCGCGGGCCCGCCTCGACGAGGCGACGACGAACGTCGGTCAGCGTTTCACCGAAGGGGTTGAACAGGTTGCCGGCATCCACCACCACGCCCTCCTCGCGGGTGGTGAAAAACGGAAGCGGCGCCAGCTGCTGGCTTGACCGTCGGCGGTGCATCAAAGCTTCGGCATGCAGCCTCAGCGCCGGCGAGAATCGCCAGTGACCGCGACCGAAGGCGGTCAGCCGCTCAGAGGCCTGGAGCAGGTCCTCGAACGGGTTGAAGTTGAACCGGTCGGTGTCCGGACCGGCATCGACGAACGGGCGGAAGTCGCCAGGGTCGGTGCCGTCGCGGCCGTCGATCAGGGTCAGCCGGCCGATCGACGTCCTGAACTGACCCGACGGCGGCGCCGAAGAACCGTCGAACACGATCCGGTTTTCCGGTCCGGAGAATGAAAGCCGCTGGCGCGAGAAACTCCGGTCGCCCTTGCTCACCGAGGGCTGGTCGGTGTAATCCAGCCCGGTCACGAAACCGCCGCGATCGAACGTGCGGCCCGCCACCGCGCTGAAGGTGAACGTCTCGGCGTCACCGCGGCTGGTCACCCGCCCCTGGGCGGACAAATCGACGCCGTCGAAGGCGTCGCGGGTGATGATGTTGATGACGCCAGCCAGCGCGTCGGCGCCATATTCCACCGATGCGCCGGACTTGAAGACCTCGACTCGCTCGATCATGGCCAGCGGCAGCATGCCGAGATCGACGACCCCGCTGGCGCCGTTGCCGCCGGGCACGAATCGACGTCCGTTGACCAGCACCAGCGTGCGCTCGGGACCGAGACCGCGCAGCTCCACCGTTTCGATGCCGCGCGACAGCCCGCCGCCCTCGCCGCGAAGACTGGTCCGGGTATTGAGCGGCGAGCCGCTGGTGAACGTCAACTGCTGCAGGATGTCGCCCAGCCGCTGCTCGCCGCTGGCCAGCAATTCCTCGCGCGATATCAGGGTCAGCGGCCAGGCCCCGGCGCCGACGAAACCCCTCAGGCGCGTACCGGTCACGGCGACCGGGACAAGTTCCCGGGCGGCGTCCTGCGAGCTTTCGGGCTGCGCAAAGCCCGACTGCGGCAACGCGGCGAGCACCACGAGCGTCAGCACGCCGGCACCAGACGCCATCGCTCCGGCCAGCTTCATTCAGTGCCTGAAATGGCGGCGTCCGGTGAACACCATGGCGATGCCGTGCCGGTTGGCCGCGTCGATCACCTCGCGGTCGCGCTTCGAGCCGCCGGGCTGGATGACGGCCCGCACCCCGGCCGCGGCGGCGGTTTCGAGGCCGTCGGCGAAGGGAAAGAAAGCATCCGACGCCATGCACGCGCCGGCCAGGTCGAACCGCTGGTCGGCGGCTTTCATGACCGCGATTCGCGAGGCGTCGACGCGGCTCATCTGCCCGGCGCCGATTCCCAGCGTCGCCTCGTCGCGCGCCAGTACGATGGCATTGGACCTGACCATGGCCACGCAGGCCCAGGCGAACTCGAGATCGCGCCACTCGCCCTCGTCGGGCTCGCGCTCGGTGACCACTTCGAACGCCGTTCTTCCGGGCAGCAGGCTGTCCGGCGACTGGGCCAGCCAGCCACCGTCTATGCGACGCAGGTTGAACTCCGCGTCCGACAGCGCCTGCGAAGGCGCGAGCAGGCGCAGGTTGCTCTTGCCGGCCAGCGCCCGGCGCGCGCCGGACTCGAATCCGGGGGCAATCACCACTTCGGCGAACTGGCCGGCGACCGCTTCCGCGGTTTTCCCGTCCAGGGGCCGATTGAACGCGATGATGCCGCCGAATGCCGAAGTAGGGTCGGCGGCCAGCGCCTTGCGATAAGCCTCGGCAAGCGAACCGCCGCGCGCGGCGCCGCACGGGTTGGTGTGCTTGATGATGCAGCACGCCGGGGCATCGCCCAGCGATCGCACCCCGGTCCAGGCCGCGTCGGCGTCCAGCAGGTTGTTGTAGGAAAGCGGTTTGCCTTGCAGCGGCTCGGCGCCGGCCAGCCCGCCCGGCGCCGTGGCGCGCTCGACGTAGAGGCCGGCCGATTGATGCGGGTTCTCGCCATACCTGAGCGGCTGGACCCGATCCAGCGCGAGGTTGAGTCTTGGCGGCAGGCCGGTGCCGCCGCCACGCCCCGAAAGCCACTGGCTGATCTGACCGTCGTAGTTCGCGGTGTGCGCGAAGGCGCCGGTCGCCAGCGCCATCCGGGCGTCCGAATCCGGCGCCTCGGGCAAGGCCTCGATCACGCGGGGATAATCGTCCGGGTCGCAGACGACGGTGACGCGGGCATGGTTCTTGGCCGCCGCCCGCAGCATGGCCGGTCCGCCGATGTCGATGTTCTCGATGGCGTCCTCCAGCGAGCAATCCGGACGCGCAACGGTCTCGGCGAACGGGTAGAGGTTGACCGCTACAAGGTCGATCGGCGGCAGATCATGCTCGCGGGCGGTGTCCTCATCGAGGCCGGCGCGGGCCAGGATGCCGGCGTGCACCCGGGGATGCAGCGTCTTGACGCGGCCACCCATGATTTCCGGGAATCCAGTGAAGTCGGCGACCTCGACGACCGGCACTCCGCTTTCCCGCAGCATGCGCGCCGAACCGCCTGTGGACAGGATTTCCACCCCTCGATCGGCAAGCGCCCGACCCAGCTCGACCAGGCCGCGCTTGTCCGATACGCTGATCAGCGCGCGCCGAATCCGCACCGGATGCACGCTCACAATCCGTAGCGCCGAATGCGGTTCCTGAGCGTCGATCGCGTCATTCCCAGAATCGCCGCAGCCCGGGACTGATTGCCGCCGGTATGCTCCAGAACGGTCTCGATCAGAGGCACTTCGACCTCGCGCATGATGCGTTCGTGCAGGTTATCGGGCGGGGTATGGCCCATGTCGTCGAGGTATTGCGCGACCGCGCGCGAAACAACATCCTTGAGGCACGTCGAAGACGCTTCAGATTCCAGATCGGGCATTGCATGAACCAAAGATTGAACGAGATGCCGGCAACGACTGGCTGCGCAGCATGGCATCCGGGAATAGTCGAAGTCAGCACATGAATTTAGCACATCGGCGCCGACCAACCAGTGCCGATTCGATCGATTCAGTAATAAAAAGTCATGCTGAAGCCGGAAGGCCTGGAGGATTCGACCGCCATCTCCAGAACCACCGGGAGCCGGACATCGGGCGCGAGGCCGTCGTCGAGGTCGGCGTCGTCGGACAGGTAGTCGCTCGGGGCGAGGCGTTTTCGAGCCACCGTCTGCTGACTCGCGTCGAAAAGTTTGAGTTCGATGTTCGGCCACGGCACCGTGCGCCCGGAGCGATTCACCAGCACGGCACTGATCACGAAGGCGTCGTTGAGCGAAGGGTGCGGATGCATGTCGCGCGAGACCAGCTGCACGGCATCACCGGCCGCCGGCAGCGCGGCCTCGCCCAGCCCCAGCACCGCCGGGTCCAGCCGCCATTCTTCCGGGCCGACGAACTGAAGGACAAGGCCGGCGGCCAGGATCAATCCCAGTACCGGCCAGACCAACCGCATCCAGCCCGGAGCGGGTTCGGGCTCCAGGTCGAGTCGAAGCACCGGTCCGCGGTTGTCGGCCGGCACCTCCGCCGCGTCGGTCGTCGCGCCGGAATCGATGATCTGTTCCTGCTCGACGTGCGGCTGCAGCATGGGCGGCATGCCGCTCGGCGCGATGGGCTTGGTGGATTCGTCGGGAAAGGCCGGATACAGATTGGCCAGCGCATTCAAGGTGCGCCCGCAGCTGCCGCAACGGACCATGCCGCCGGCCTGACCGAGGTCGGCAAAGCGCACGGGCAGCACCGCACGACAATGCTCGCAGCGGGTGAACACCCGATCCTGTTGGCCGTCCGCGCTCCGGCTGGGCGTCTTTTGCATCGCTATCCGGAATCGGTCAGTCGGCGGTGCCGCGCAAGCTCGGACGCCAGCTCCTGGTCCAGCGACTCGAGGCGCTGGTCGATCTCGTCGAGTCTTCGATTCAGCTCTCGGATGCCGGCGCGCGCCTCGTCGATGCGCTCGACCAGGTATTCGGGCACCGGCTCGCCGGAACGCTCGAGTTCGGCAGCCTGGCGCACCGTCGCGACAAACCTGGAACGGCTCTGATCGATCAGGGATTCGACCGAGCTCCGTTCGGACATGACCGTCTCGCGGCGCGTCGCTATCGTTCGCCGAACGTCTTCCTCGGTCGGATACGCCGCCAGGAACAGACGATCCTGCTGGGCCTGGATTCTCTCCTGCTCGGCCTGCTCTCGCTGCTCCTCGCGCTGGGACTCGAGCTCGGCCAACTCGTCTGCGGTCTTGACGCGGTCGACGCGCTCGGCCAGCAGCCCGTCACGAGTCAGCCTGTCGTGAGCGTCGCTGGCGCGCTCGGGCGGCAGCGTCTGGCTGTAGTGGACCTCGCCGTTTTCGTCGACCCACTTGTAGACGTCCTGGGCCACCGCCCAGGTCGATAGCGATGCCATCAGCAGGATTGTCAAGACAAGATTCTTCATGGCGCAGGATTCTTCATGCAGCGACCCCCCTTCACGCACCGTATCGCGTTCGATACTCAAGCATATCAGACAGCGATTCGGGCCCTGCTTTCGGCCCCGAATCCGAGCCATCTCCTTCCAGCGTGGTTATCAGGTCGTCGAGACTTGCAACGGCGACCACGGATACACCGGTTCTCTCGATGTCGGACCGCGCCGAGCCATCACCGGTTCCGCGTTCCTGGCGATCCAGTCCGACGACCAGCGCGCTGACTCGAGCGCCGGCCTGCTCGATCAGGCGACTGGCGGCGGTGAACGCCGTACCTGCCGAGATCACGTCGTCGACCACCAGCACCTTTCCGGCCACCGGCGCCCCGACCAGGCGCCCGCCCTCGCCGTGGTCCTTGGCTTCCTTGCGGTCGTAGGCCACCGGCACATTGATGCCGTGGCGTCTGTAAAGGCTTATCGCAACGCTGGTGGCCAGCGGAATGCCCTTGTAGGCGGGGCCGAAGACAAGGTCGAATTCAAGGCCGGAATCGGTCATTGCAGCGACGATCGCATCGGCGTAGCAATCGGCCACCGAGGCAATGTGACGCCCATCGCAGAAGGCGCCCGCGTTGAAGAAGTATGGGCTCATCCTGCCCGACTTCAGCTCGAACCGGCCGAGCTTGAGGGCACCCGCCGAGCGCGCCAGCTCGATGAATTCGCGTGTCCATTCTTTCATGATCGAAAGTCTACCGGGTTTTTGTTCGGAGGTTCCCGCGCCAAACCGCTACCATTGGCGGCGACTTCACAAAACAGACCCGCCAATGCGCATCATCACCCTCAACGCCAACGGAATCCGCGCGGCCGCGCGCAAGGGTTTCTTCGACTGGCTCAAGCGCCAGCGCGCCGACGTGGTGTGCATCCAGGAAACCAAGGCCCAGGAGCACCAGCTGACCGATCCGCAGTTCAAGCCACGCTATTTCGATACCTGCGTCTATCACGACGCCGTCAAGAAAGGCTATTCCGGGGTCGCGATCTACGCACGAAGGGCGCCCGACCGCGTCCAGTTCGGCATCGGCTGGGACAGGATGGATTCCGAGGGACGCTGGCTGCAGGCCGACTTCGGCAACCTTTCGGTGATCTCGCTGTACCTGCCCTCGGGCACTTCCGGCGACGTTCGCCAGGCCGTCAAGTACGAAATGATGGATTACCTCAAGCCGCGCTTCGAGCAAATGGCACGAGACGGCCGCGACTACGTGATCTGCGGCGACTGGAACATCGCGCACAAGGAAATCGATCTGAAGAACTGGCGCGCCAATCGCAAGAATTCCGGCTTCCTGCCCGAGGAGCGCGCCTGGATGGATAATGTTTTCGGCCCGGTCGGGCTCCACGACGCATTCAGGAAGGTAGATCCGCGGCCCGAGCAGTACACCTGGTGGTCCAACCGCGGCAGGGCCTGGGAAAAGAACGTCGGATGGCGGCTCGACTACCAGGTGGTCAGCGGCAACCTGGCCGACAACGTCGAGAAAGCGCGGATTCATACCGCCAACCGCTTTTCCGACCACGCGCCGCTGATCATGGACTATGACGGCTGACATGGCGCCCGAGGGTCGCCGAAGCTGGGGTGAGGCGCTCGCCGTCTACACAAGGCCGTCGGTCGTCCGGATGCTGTTTTTCGGCTTTTCCGCCGGCCTGCCGTTCCTGCTGGTGTTCAGCACCCTCACCGCGTGGCTTCGCGACTATGACATCTCGCGCACCGCCATCGGCTTTTTCGCCTGGATCGGAATCACTTACTCGATCAAGGTCGTCTGGGCGCCGGTAGTCGACCGGATTCCTCTGCCGGCCCTGACCCGGCTGTTCGGCCAGCGACGCGGCTGGATGCTGCTGGCCCAGGCCGGCATCATGCTGGGGCTCGCCGCCATGGCGCTGTCCGACCCGCGCGAGCACCTGTATCCGATTGCCCTGCTGGCGCTGCTGGTCGCATTTTCCTCGGCCACCCAGGACATCGCCATAGACGCGTTCCGGATCGAGTCCGACGCCGACGAATTCCAGGCAGCGCTGGCCGGCACCTACGTCATCGGCTACCGCCTCGCGATCCTGGTCGCCGGCGCCGGCGCGCTTTACATCGCCGACTACGCCGGGTGGAAAACGGCCTACCTGGCGATGGCCGCATGCGCCTCGGTGGGGATGCTGGCAGCACTGCTGTCGCCCGAACCGTCCTCGCCCGAGCGCCTGGATATCGAAAAGGATCCGCTGGTGCAGCGGTTTCGTGCCCGAACCCGGCTTTCGGGCTGGCGCCGCGAGGCCGCCGCCTGGCTGACCGGCACCGTGGTCGCGCCGCTCAAGGACTTCCTGCTGCGCTACGGCTGGCTGGCGGCGCCCATACTGGCGCTGATCGGGCTCTACAAGATCAGCGATCTCTCGATGGCCGCCATGGCCAACCCGCTGTACCTGGATCTCGGGTTCACGCTGTCCCAGATCGCAACCGTCACCAAGGTGTTCGGCATCGTCATGACCCTGGTCGGCGGCATCATCGGCGGCATCATGGTCGCGCGTTTCGGCATCATGCCGATGTTGCTGGTCGGGGCGTTGCTGGTCGCGGTCACCAATCTCGTTTTTGCCTGGCTGGCCACGGTCGGCGCCAGCCTGCCGGCGCTGTTCGTGACCATAGGCGCCGACAATTTCGCCAACGGGTTTTCGGCCACGGTGTTCATTGCATTCCTGTCCAGCCTGGTTTCACGCCGTTACACGGCGACCCAGTACGCGCTGTTCAGCTCGTTCATGACCCTGCCGGGGAAAATCATCGGCGGCCCGTCCGGCTTCATCGTCGACCAGGCCGGTTACGTGACGTTTTTCGTCTACGCCTCGGCGCTCGGCATCCCGGCCATCGCATTGATCATCTGGCTGATGTCGCGGGGCGAACCCGGGCAGCCGTCCGCACGCCGCGAGGCGGCCTGAGCGCCAACCTCCCCGCCGGCTGCAGGTGTCGGCGGCAGGCGCCGGGCTTCAAGCGGTCCGCCGACCGGACGTATACTGACTCGAGGCCCGACCCAGGTCGCTTTTCCTGAATTCCGCTTCCGACCAGCACCGCGACCTGTATCCCGACGCCCTGCGCGCCGTCGCGCTGATGGTGGTGGTGTTCGGTCACTGGCTGGCCACGCTGCCCCGGCTGGAAGCCGGACGGGTGGTGGCCACCGATCACCTGCTCGACGTCTGGATTCCGGCGGCCCTGCTGACCTGGGCGCTGCAGGTCGTGCCGCTGTTCGTTTTCGTCTCGGCGGCCGTCAGTGCCGACGGCGTCGCCCGCCGACTGCACCTCGGTCATTCGCAGCTCGAGTGGTGGGGCGGGCGTGCCCTGAAGCTTGCTCGGCCCACCGTCACCTACCTGGCCGCACTGACGCTGTTCGCCGCCGTTGCCCA
Organism: Lysobacterales bacterium; assembly: GCA_002722315.1. Taxonomy (GTDB): domain Bacteria; phylum Pseudomonadota; class Gammaproteobacteria; order Xanthomonadales; family Wenzhouxiangellaceae. The sequence goes on from PBLG01000007.1 coordinate 20,957, forward strand.
GTTCACCGGCGGCCGGCTGCTTGGGCCCTTCAATCAGTCGCTGACCGTCCACTTGTGGTTCCTGGTCATGCTGATCGTGGTCCAGGCGCTGTTGCCGCTGAGCGTGGAAGCCGACCGCCGGTTCGGGCTGGGCGCGGTGCTGGGCCTGATCGCGATCGCCGCGGCCGTGGACATGGTGCGCGCCGGCGCGCTGCTGCCCATGCAATGGCCAACGCTGGGCGCGCGGGTGACCGCAACCGACGGCGGCGTCGCCTGGATCAACGCATTCGCGGTCTGGCTGCTGCCGCAGCAACTCGGCATCGCGTGGAAACGCGGTCGCTTCAAGGGCGCGTGGACCGGACTGGCGATCTTCCTGCTGGGCGTTGGCTGGCTGGCCGGGTCGGTGATCAGCGGTTATCCAGTCGGGATGATCGGCGTGGATCTGGAGGGCAACAGCAACATGCTGCCGCCGACGCTGGCGCTGGTCGGCGTGATGTGGCTGCAGGTCGGGCTGGTGCTGCTGCTGGAGCGTCCGGCGCGCTGGCTGCTCGACCGCGAGAGACTGGCCGGTGCAGTCGCTTTCCTCGGCGCGTTCGGCATGCCGCTGTACCTGTGGCACAAGCTGGCCGAACTGCCCGCGGCGTGGCTGGGCGAGCGCGTCGGCCTGACCTTCGACGCCGGCAACCCCGGCGATCCCGGTTTCTGGATCTCGCGCCTGGAGTGGATCGGCCTGTGCCTCCTGATGGTGGTGCCGGTGCTCGCCGCCGTGGCCTGGATCGAGATGCGCCGAAGACCGAAAGTGCCGGTCGCCGAATCGACTTTCTCGATTCTGGTCGGCGGCACGGCGCTGCTGGTCGGGCTGGGAACCAGTCTCGTGCTCGGCGCGGCCCCCGGCGCCGCGATCGGGCTGGTCGCAACGATAATCGCCTCCAGGCTTCTTCGCCGCACTGCCTGATCGAACCGTGCCGAGGACGCCGCCGGCCGCCCGGTTGCGCTAAGCTGGCCTGATCATCGTTGATGGAGTACCGAAGATGCCCGGCATCAAGTGGGTTCTTGTTGTAACCATGCTGGCAACCGCCGGCACCCAATGCCTGCCCGTTTTCGCGCAGGAATCCGAAGACGACACGCGCATGTTGCGCTATCCGGACATTCACGGCGACCGAGTCGTATTCAGTTACGCCGGAGACCTCTGGTCGGCCGGCGTCGACGACGATGCACCGGCCCGCCGGCTGACCTCGCATCCCGGCCTGGAGTTGTACCCGCGCTTCTCGCCCGACAGTCGCTGGATCGCGTTCACCGGCCAGTATCGCGGCGACGAGCAGGTCTACGTGATTCCGGCCGTCGGCGGCGAACCGAAACAGCTCACCTTCTACCCCACCGCCGGACCGCTGCCGGCGCGCTGGGGCACCGACCACCAGGTATTCGGCTGGACGCCCGACGGCTCCGCGGTGCTGTTCCGCTCCGGTCGCGGCGAGTTCGACGACCGCCGGCTTTATCGCGTATCGGTGTCCGGCGGCCTGCCGGTGGCGCTGCCGATGCCGCGCGCCGGTTCCGGCGATTACTCGCCCGACGGCAGCCGGATTCTGTACTCGCCGCTGTTTCGCGACTTTCGCACCTGGAAGCGCTACCAGGGCGGCTGGGCGCAGAACCTGTTCATCTACGACATTGAAAACGACCGGGCCCGCCAGGTCACCGACCACGTCAGGACCGAGCGCGACCCGGTCTGGCTTGAATCCGGGCTTTACTACGTCTCCGACCGCGACGGCACGCTCGAGCTTTTCGGCTACGACGAAGCCACCGACACCCACCGGCAGCTCACCGAGCACGACGACTGGGACATCAAGTGGGCCAGCGGCGACGGCAAGCAGCGCATCGTCTACGAGGTGGCCGGTCGCATCGGCCTGTTCGACACCGCCGACGAGCAGGCCCGACAGCTTCGAATCCGCGTGCCCGACGACGGCGTGCGGCGCATCGCCAGGCGCATCGAGGTGGCAGACCAGGTCGAGGATTTCGGCGTGGCACCCGACGGCAAGCGGATGCTCGCCACGGCACGCGGCGACGTATTCACCGTGCCGATCGAGCACGGCGTCACGCGCAACATCACCCAGCGCGGCGACGCCCACGACCGCGAGGCGGCGTGGTCGCCCGACGGAAAGCACGTTGCCTTCATCAGCGACCGCAGCGGCGAAGAGCAGCTCTACATCGTGGCCCAGGACGGCGGTGAAGCCCGGGCGCTGACGAGCGACCTGACAGCACGCCTGTACCGGCCGGCCTGGTCGCCCGACAGCAAGCGCATCGCGTTTCATGACCACACCGGCCGGATTCACGTCGTCGACCTGGACGGCGACCGCCGGGTGATCGCCGACAGCCCTTACGAAGCCGTGACCGACTACGTCTGGGCACCGGATTCGCGCTGGCTGGCGTGGAGCCGTCGCGACGAAAACGGCAACCCCAGCATTTTCGTCTGGTCGTCGGACGACGACGAGGTCACGCGTCTCGGCAAGGGGTTCTTCTCGGCTTACGCCCCTGCCTTCGGGCGTGACGGCAAGCACCTGTTCTTCCTCAGCGATCGCGAGTTTGCACCGCAGATCGGCTCGTTCGAATGGAACTACAGCGTCGACCGTGAAACCGGTGTCTTCGCCTACGCGCTTGCCGCCGATTCGCCCAATCCGTTCGGACCGCGCAACGATGAAACCGCCCCGGCTTCCGGCGGCGATGAAGAGGAAACCGAAGAGAAGAAGGAAAAGGTTCGTGTGGCGATCGATTTCGACGGCATCGCCGAGCGCGTGATCCGGGTGCCGATAGACCCCGACAACATTTCGGGCATTGCACTCACCGACAGCCATCTCCTCTACGTCACCGGCGGACCGTTCTATTACGGCCGCCAGAGCGATGTCGAGACCACGCTCAAGGCGTTCGATATCGAAAAGCGCGAGAGCGACACCGTGGCCGAGGGCATCTCGGGGCTGGCGCTGGCTGCAGACGGCAAGCACGTCATCGTGCGCCAGGGCGGCGCGTACAAGCGCCATGCACTGGCCAACGGCGGCGACGCCGACACCATCGATACCGCCAACATGATCGTACAGCGCGCGCCGGCCACCGAGTGGGTCGTGGTGTTCGACGAGGTCTGGCGACGCTTTCGCGATTATTTCTACGTGCCCAACATGCACGGCTATGACTGGCAGGCGCTGCGTGCGCGCTACCGCCCGCTGGTCGAGCACGTCTCCACGCGCGAGGATCTCAACTACCTGATGGGCGAGATGATCGCCGAACTCAACGTCGGGCACGCCTACGTATCCGGCGGAGACCTGCAGGCGCCCGACCGCTCGTCGGTGGCCCTGCTGGGCGCCCGCTTCGATGCCGATGCCGACAGCGGCAGGTATCGGTTCGCGCATGTCCTTCCGGGGCACAACCAGGAGGCGAAGTATCGCTCGCCGCTGACCGAGGTCGGCATCGACGTCTCGCCCGGCGACTACCTGCTGGCGATCGACGGACGGGAATTGACCACCGGGCACAATCCCTACGCGCTGCTGACCGACCGGGGTTCGCAGCCGGTCGAACTGCTGGTCAACGACGAGACCCGCAGCGAGGGTGCGCGGCGCGTCCTGGTCGACCCGATCTCCAGCGAGAGCGCGCTCAACTATCTCGAATGGGTCGAAGACAACCTGGCCTACGTCGACCGCGAAACCGACGGGCGCGTGGGCTACCTGCACATTCCCGACATGGGCGCGGGCGGGATCTACGAGTTCATCAAGTGGTACTACCCGCAGCTGCGCAAGCAGGGCCTGATCGTCGACGTTCGCGGCAACGGCGGCGGCAACGTTTCGTCGATGATCCTGCAGCGCCTGATGAAGCGGCCCCTGGCGTTCGGCTACCAGGCGCACAACGACTGGCAGGATACTTATCCCGGACAATCGTTCATCGGCCCCATGGTCTCGCTGATCAGCGAAACCTCGGCTTCCGACGGCGACATCTTCCCGTACTTCTTCCGCGAAGCCGGCCTCGGCCCGCTGATCGGCAAGCGCACCTGGGGCGGCGTGGTCGGGATTACCGGACGCGGCCCGCTGATCGACGGCGGGACGGTGTTCGTGCCGGAGTTCGGCCTCGGCCAGCCCGGCGAGGGCTGGATCATCGAGGGCGAGGGCGTCGCGCCGGACATCGAGGTCGAGAACGATCCGACCTCGGATCGCGACGCGCAGCTCGACCGCGGCATCGCCGAGGTGCTGCAGCGAATCGAGGCACAACAGCCGAAATTCCTGCCCAAGCCGGCGCCGCCGGTGAAGACGCCTTGACCGAAGAAATCGGTCGCGTGACGCCCGGCGTCACGCGACCCGGCTTCGGCCGATGACCTGAAGCGAACGCCGCCGGATCGTCATCGCTTATCCTGATGACGAATTCGAACTGCGGGCGCGCGATGAACGACGCCGGCGAAAGCGGTATCGAAACTCACGGGCTCAGACGAACCATCGGCTTCTGGCTGCTGGTGCTGTACGGCATCGGCACCATGGTGGGCGCGGGGTTCTTCGCGCTGTCAGGCGAAGTCGCCGGCGAGGCGGGCCTGCAGGCGCCGCTGGCCTTCGGCCTGGCCGGCCTGCTGGCGCTGTTCAGCGCGCTTGCGTTTGCCGAGCTGTCCTCTCGAATCCCCCATGCCGGCGGATCGGCGCGGTACCTCGAAACGGCATTCGGTCGGCGCTGGCTGTCGGCGACCGCCGGCTGGATGATCATTACGACGGGCATCGTCTCGGCCGCCACCCTCGCCGTGGCCACGGTTCGGTTCATGGGCGACTTCGTCGACGTCCCGCAACAACTCGCCATCGTGGCGGTCACCCTGGCGCTGGGCGCCGTTGCGGCCTGGGGCGTCAAGCAGGCGGTCGGCCTGGTGGTCGGCATCTGCCTGGTGCAGATCGCGACGCTGATCTACGTTGCCGCGGCGGCCATGAGCATTCCGAATGTCCCGGCGCAAGACCTTGCGGCCCTGGCGCCGCCAATGGATGCCGGCGCCTGGATCGGCATACTGGGCGCGGCATTCCTTGCTTTCTACGCGTTCATCGGTTTCGAGGACATGGTCAACATGGCCGAGGAAGTCCGCGACGTGCGCCGCAGCATGCCGCGCGCGCTGGTGCTGAGCCTGTTGCTGACGACCGGGCTGTACATGCTGGTCAGCACGACTCTTGTGCTTTCGATACCCGCAGAAGAACTGGCCGCGGCCGGCACGCCGCTTGCCGAAGCGGTACGACACCACGGCTCGCTCGCGGTCGCCGCGATCGGCGCCGTCAGCATTCTTTCGGCGCTCAACAGCGCGCTGGTCCAGATCGTGATGGCCTCGCGGGTCGCCTACGGCATGGCCAACCGGGGCTACGCGCCTGCCTTTCTTGCAACGGTCGGACGTCGCACGCGAACGCCCTGGATCGCCACTGTCCTGGCCACGCTGTTCGTTGCCGCACTCGCGGTTTCTTTCGACCTGACCACGCTCGCCAACGTCACCAGCGGTGTGCTGCTTGCGGTGTTCGCAACCGTCAACGCCGGCCTTTGGTGGATGAAGGGATTCGACCGCAACCGATTGCCCGACGGCCGATTCTCGTTGCCGCGCAGCGTTCCGCTGATCGGCGCCGCAGTATCGGTTGCCGCACTGGCTTTCAAGATCGCGCAGACGCTCTAAGCCACCGCGCCGCGGACGCCGGCGAAGGTTGCCGGACGCGCTTCGGTGATATGATTTGCACCCATCGCCAGCCGAGCTTGAACTCCGGGAACCAAATGACCTATTGCGTCGCAATGCGGCTGAAGCAGGGCCTGGTATTCGCGTCCGATTCGCGCACCAGCGCCGGGGTGGACGACGTGAGCGTCTATTCCAAGATGCATCGCTTCGAGACCTCGCCGGATCGTTTACTGGTGCTGCTTTCGGCCGGCAACCTGGCGACCACCCAGGCGGTCAACAGCCAGATCGAGCGCGACCTCGGCAACCCGGAAATCACGCGTGACCTCAACGGATTTTCACACCTCGACGAGGTCGCAGCCTACGTCGGCGAGATCTCGGCCCGGGTACAGGGAATCTATACCGAGCAGTCGGAACAGAACGGGTTCGGCGCCTCGTTCATCCTGGGCGGACAGATCGGCGACCTCCCGGCCGACATCTTCCTGGTCTACCCGGCCGGCAACTACATCGCCGCTTCGCGCGACAAGCCTTTCCTCCAGATCGGCGAAACCAAGTACGGCAAACCGATCCTCGACAGGATCATTGAGCCCGACACGTCGCTGGAACGCGCCGGCCGCTGCGCGCTGGTCTCGATGGACGCCAGCATGCGCTCGAACTTGAGCGTCGGGCCGCCGATCGAGCTGCTGCTTTACAAGGCCGGCAGCCTCGATCACGGCATCTATCACCGCTTCGACGAGAACGACGACTACCTGCAGCGTCTGAGCCAGGCATGGTCGGACGGGCTGAAGGAACTGTTCATGAAATTGCCGCGCTTCGACTGGGAAGGCGACTGACAGTCGCAGCAAGATCGCCGCCCGATTCGCCGGCGAGCACGCAAGCGCAGCGGACCCCGCGACCGATGTTCCAGGGACTTCGGTCGACTTGCGCTATGCTTCGCTCGAAAGCTACTCGATGAATCCAGCGCGAGGTGACCCGAATGATCAGAATCCTGAAGTTTCCGCTGCTGCTCGCAGCATTGTCGTTCGTCGCGCTCGCCGGCGCACACGAAGACCCGGTCGAGAACGAGATCCACGAACTGCTCGACGCCTTTCTGGCCGGTGCATCGACCAACGACATCGAAATGCACGACCGGTTCTGGGCCGAGGACCTTGTCTACACCGGCTCGAACGGCCAGCGCCGGGGCAAGCCCGAGACCATGGCCGGCCTGGCGGCAGCCACGGCGGCCGACGTCGAAAACCTTCCGACCTACCGTGGCGAAGACGTGAACATTCGAGTGTTCGACGACCTGGCCGTAGTCACGTTCAAGCTGGTCGCCGAGACGGCGGGCGAGACGACGGGCGAGTACTTCAACACCGGCGTGTTCCGGCAGCGCGACGGCCAGTGGAAGGCTTTCACCTGGCAGGCCACCCGTATTCCTTCCGAAGCCGGCGACTGATCCGGCATGGCGCCGGCGCGCGCACGATCCGACCTGATTCAGCGCGCCGCGGCGCTGGTCGTCGATGCCTTCGACGACTACAACGCCCGTTTTTCCGACATCACCCGACGCGCCAGGCGGCGCTTCGAGCGGCGCGAGTGGGACGCCCACCGGCGCGACGCCCGGGCACGCATCGGGCTTTACGACGAATGCATCACCGAAACGATCGGGCGACTCGAGGCACTGCTTGCCGAGCGCCTTCTCTCGCGCACGCTCTGGCTGGACATCCATAGCGATTACGCCGACGCAATCGCCGGCAAGCTCGACGCGGAGCTCTACAAGACCTTTTTCAATACGCTCACCCGCCGGCTGTTCAAGACCCGCGGCGTGGATCCGGGCATGGAGTTCGTCGCGCTCGACATCGAGCCCACCGAGCAGATCACCCACCCGATCGCGCGCAAGATCTACTCATGTTCCGAAGCGCCGATGCAGGCCGTCGAACGGCTGTTGCGCGACCCCGAACTAAGCTGCGACCCTGAACATATTCCGGCCGACGCCGCGCGGCTTGCGCACCGGCTGCAGCGCGCCCTGGCCGAGGCCGGCGATCAGGAGCTGATCTCCATCGAGCTGCTGCAGGTGGTGTTCTACCGCGACCACCGCGCCTACCTGGTCGGACGCGTATTCGGCGCCTCGCGCTGGCTGCCGTGCATCATCGCGCTCAGCCATGCCGATGACGGCGGCATTCGGCCCGATGCCCTGATCACCGACCGGCGACACGTGAGTCGGCTTTTCGGCTTTACCTACAGCTATTTTCACGCCGACCTTCCCACCGTCGGCGATGCCATCGTGTTTCTGCGCACCCTGTTGCCCGACAAGCCCATCGACGAACTCTACACCGTGCTGGGCCGGGCCAAGCAGGGCAAGACCGAACGCTACCGGCACTTCTTCAAGCACCTCGAGCGCGCCGGCGACGAGCGCCTGGTCGAGGCCGACGGCAAGCGCGGCATGGTCATGGTGGTGTTCACCCAGCCGTCCTACCCGCTGGTATTCAAGATCGTTCGCGACCACTTCGCGCCGGGCAAGAAGATCGGCCGCGAGCACGTCCTGTCCCAATACAGGCTGGTATTCAACCACGACCGGGTCGGCCGGCTGATCGACGCGCAGGAGTACCGCCACCTCGAGTTCGACCGGAAGCGCTTCGACGAGAAACTGGTTGCCGAGCTCGAGGCCGAATGCGGCCGCAGCGTGCGCGTCGACGCCAACCGGGTCCTCGTCCAGCACTGCTTCGTCCAGCGCCGCGTCAGGCCGCTGGACCTTTACCTGCGCGAGGCGCCCGACGACCATGCCGAGGCGATGGTGCTCGACTACGGCCAGGCGATCAAGGACCTGGCCCGCTCCAACCTGTTTCCGGGCGACCTGTTCCTCAAGAACTTCGGCGTGACGCGCTCGCGCCGCTGCGTGTTCTACGACTACGACGAGGTCAGCCTGATCACCGACCTGAACTTTCGTCGGGTCCCGGCGGCGCGCTCCGAAGAAGAGGAGTTCGCCGACCAGCCCTGGTACCCGGTCGAGCGCGGCGACGTCTTTCCGGAGCACTTTCCCCGCTTCATCGATCTGTCGCCCGGCCATCGAGAACTGTTCGCCCAGGCGCACGGCGACCTGTTCGAACCCGACTGGTGGCGCGAGCTGCAGGCGTCGCTCAGGCAGAATCCCGCCGGCGACGTCAGGCCGTATCCGGGCAGCGCGAGGCTTGTGCAAGCCCACTGAGCCCGGGGCCCATCGCGCGCGACATCTCTCGGCCTCGGCATGAGCGGCGAAGCCAACATGAACTGCACGCACCTCGGGGTAGCCTGCGCATCGTCCCCCACCGATTCGATGCAATGAGCAACCCGGCCGACGCCATCAAGACCATGAAGCTTTATTCCGACGTCGAGCGCGTCGACCGCGAACTGCGCGCCCTGGGCAAGACGCCGCACGCCCCTCTGACGCCCGAAGACCTGGCGGCCTTCGATCAACTTCACTACGGGGGCACAGGCGCCGTGGACGAAGCCATCAGGCGGCTGGGCATCGATGCATCGACGCGCGTGATCGATGTCGGCGCCGGCCTTGGCGGCCCGGCCCGGCACCTCGCTTCGAACTCCGGGTGCCGCGTCACCGCCATCGAACTGCAGCGCGAACTGCATACCAGCGCCTCCCGGCTGACCTTGCGCTGCGGGCTGGAGCAGCGCGTCGAGCACCTGCACGGCGATTTTCTGCAGGCCCTCCTGCCGGTCGCCGGCTTCGACGCGCTGGTCAGCTGGCTGACGTTTCTGCATATCCCGAACAAGGCGTTGCTGCTCGAGCGATGTCGCTCGGTGCTCAAGGCTGGAGGCCTGATCTACATCGAGGACTTCTTCCAGCGCGGCCCGCTGACCGCCCCGGAACGCGAAAGCCTGGAGAGAGACGTCTACTGCACCGCGTTGCCCACCGCCGATGAATATCGACGGGAGATGGAAAACGCCGGTTTCACGGATGTGGAACTGGTCGACATGAGCGCCGACTGGACGGCCTTCGTCGCCAACCGGCGGCGCAGGTTCGCGGCCGACAGGGTGCGCTTCGTCCACCTGCACGGCCCGGCGACGTTCGGCAAGCTCGACGCCTTCTACCAGGCCATACAGGCGCTGTTCGAGGGCGGCAACCTGGGCGGCATTAGAATCATGGCGCGCGCCGGCTGACGCAGGGCCCGCTTGCCCGATATCATGGGACACAAGCCAAGCGAGCGCATCGAGCGACGGATGAACTTCGAACTGGACCCCACGCTGGCCGCCGACACCCTCGAATTCGTCTCGTTCGAGCTATGCGACGTCAGGCTGATGAACGATGCCCGCTTTCCATGGTTGATCCTCGTGCCCCGGCGCCACGCCGCGGTCGAGATACTGGATCTGGACCGGGCCGACCAGGATTTTCTGTGGTCGGAAATTCGATTTGCAGCCGGGGTATTGCGCGCCGTTTATCGACCGGACAAGCTCAATATCGGCGCACTGGGTAACCAGGTGGCCCAGCTTCACGTGCACGTGATCGCCCGCTTTCACGGCGACGCGGCGTGGCCTGCGCCGGTCTGGGGATCGGGACCCGCGCGCCGCTACGAACACGAACGCGACAAACGGCTGGACGAACTGAAGGCGATGCTTGCCGAGACCCGACCGTCCGTCCGATAGCCGCCCGACGCCGTCGATGTCGTTCGGATTGATGATCGATTCGTTCACAGGAGATTGTCGATCCCGCGTCTCGAGGCCCTCAGGATCGAACAGCGCCAACCAATGCAGCAGGCCCGATCGCCCGGTTCAGGGGCGGATCAAGCGCACAACGGCGATTTACCCAGGTGATTGGCGACGAAAAACCGCGAGCCGAAGCGTCAACCGCCGAAATCGTCTCTGAAGAGCTGCGCGCCCTGGCCGTCAGGTTCGCCGAAATCGCTGGTGAACAGTTGCTCGGGCTGGGCATGGCGGCGACTCTCGCGGGGACCATGCTCGAACTCGCTGGCGAACAGGACGCCGCGCTCGACAACCGGTGCGGGGGCATCGGTCTGCACCATCACCGAAACGCTTAGCGCCACCACGACCAGCGCGGCGGCCGCGAACAATGCCGGGCGCAACCCGCCGGCCGCCAGCCCTTCGCCGGCGTGTCCCTGGCCTTCCAGCGCTGTGACCAGTCCTGCGCGTGCGGTAGCAAGCACGCGGTAGTCGTCGGTACAATCGCTGCAGCCGGAAAGATGTTCGACCAGGCGCCGGCGCTGCCACGGCCAGGCGCGGCCTGCCGCAAGTGCGGCAAGCGAGTCGGGTGACGGACAACGCTCGGCATCATGCGTGGCACCGCGCGTGGCTTCGCGGAACATCGGGCTGTATCGGTCCTGGAAATCCTTCATTCTTCTGTTCCCATCAGTTCTTTCAGCGCGCGCACGCCGCGGTAGGCGAGGTTGTGCGCGCGATTCCGGTCGCAACCCAGCAGCTCGGCGATCTCCGGCACCGTGAATCCCTGCAGGAACAGGGTCACCGCGCGCCTTCGGTCGGCCGGCAACTGCCGGATCGCCGCCAGCAGCCTGGTCTTGCGCTGCTGCTCGTCGAAAACGCTGTCGGGGCCTTGCTCTTCGCCGCCGATGCGCTCGATCAGCGCGGGTTCGTCCTCGTCTCCGTCGGACTCGCTGCGCACCGAGTGCGCCAGCGTGCCCCGGTGACTCCTGAGGCTGTCGATAATCGCGCTGTTGACCACCTTATAGTAGTAAGACGTGTTGAGCCGGGAATTTGTGTCACCCGAGTACACCGTCCATACCCGGATCCGTACTTCCTGCAACAGGTCATCGGCGGCCAGCGCCAGGTCTCTCGAACGGTGGCGCGAGACCGCAGCGCGCACGTGCGGCGCCAGGACCTTCCACAGCTGCTCGAAGTCCGGCTTGCCGCCGGGCTCTGCAGGGCGCGTGGCACGCCTGTCGGAATCGCTGTGGTCTTTCATGCCGTCGAGCTCCGCCGGCCGGGGCCCGTGGGGATTTTTGCTTCGATGATTGCTTCGAATCGCGACAAAGGCAAGCCCGGACGCGAAAGCGGCATCACAGCCGGTCGACCTGGTCGGACAGCGCGAACGCCTCGGGCATCCCGCCCAGGGCGCCATCACCTTCGCGCACCAGCGCCATCACCTTGAATTTATCGCCCATTTCACCCGGGAGCACTAAGCGCTTGAGTTCGCCGGACAGCCGCATCCGGTCGCGCTCGTCGGTCACCTGCTCGAGCTGGTCGGCAACGCCGCTGCCGAGCACGAATCCGGCCTGGCTGGTGAAGCCGGCCACCTCGAAACCACAGGCTTGCGCGGCTTCGGCCACCGCGGTGAAATCGACGAACGCCGAAAGATCGGTCAGCCCCGGCCACGCGAACGGATCGAAGTGCGCACGATGGCGGTAATGACAGACCAGCGTGCCGTCGTTGCGATCGGGATGGTAATACTCCCGCCGCGGATAGCCGTAATCGATCATCAGCGCCATTCCCCGTTTCAATGGTGCGGTGACGGTATCGAGCCATTCGGGCAGATCGACGCAGACTTCGCTGGTATAGCCGACGCCCGGCGGTTGCGGCAGGTCGGAAATCACCTGCTCGACGGCACGCAGCACGCGCCCCTCGGCCGGGGCATAATCCCAGGCCAGGCGCCCATCCACGAACGTCACCACGGCCTGCTCGATTCCTGTCTCCCCGACCCGGAAGCGTGCCACCGGCAGCGCGTCGATGACTTCATTGGCGATCACCGCGCCGTCGAATCCCCGGTCCGGCGGCGCGGCAATCCATTCGACCCGTGATCGCAGATCTTCGGACAGTGCGGAAAGGGTTTCGCGCTGCACCTCGCGCAGCGGCGCGCTGGTTTCCAGCAAAAGATACCTGGCCGGCGGATTGCGCAGTTGCGAAAGCACGTCGCGCGCAAGCGAACCCGATCCGGGCCCCGGTTCCATCAGCGTCCAGTTCTTGCCAAGCCTGGAGGCCAGCGGTTCGAGCTGACGTGCCAATGCCAGCGCGAACAGCCGGCCGTGTTCGGGCGCCGTGACGAAGTCGCCGGCGGCGCCGAACTTGTGCAGCCCGTTGACGTAATAGCCGAAGCCCGGCTCGTACAGCGCCATTGCCATGTAGCGCTGAAACGACATCGGCCCGTCAGCCTCTATTGCATTGACGATCGTGGTGCACAATTGCGCACTCAACTCGGCCAGTTCGGCCGGCGGTTCAGGCAGCTTCAGCGAGGGATTGGACAATGACTGATCACGACGGCCGTAAAGCCGCGATTGTAACGGGCGGGGCCAGGCGCATCGGGGCGGTCATCGCCGAGATGCTGCACGCCAGGGGTCTCGACGTCCTGATCCATTGCCGCAACTCGCGCGCCGAGGCCGACGCACTGGCCGGGCGCCTCAATGAAAAACGGGCCGGATCGGCCGCAATCATTGAAACGGAACTGGGCGACGACGCCGCACCGGAGGCGATCATAGGCGCCGCGCTGTCGGTCTTCGGCCGGGTCGACGTGCTGGTCAACAACGCCTCGTCGTTCTACCCCACTCCCATTGCCGCCCTGACAAGCGCCGATGCCTCGCATCCGGACTGGGATGCCCTCATCGACAGCAACCAGCGCGCACCGTTCTGGCTCTCGCTGGCCTTCGCCCATGCCGCCGGCGACGGCGGCAGCATCGTCAACCTGGTCGACATCCACGGCATCGTGCCGCTGGCCGATCATGCCATCTACAGCCAGGCCAAGGCCGGCCTGATCATGCAGACCCGCGCCCTGGCCAAGGATCTCGCCCCCGAAGTCCGGGTTAACGGAATTGCACCAGGCTCCATACTCTGGCCCGAGGGTGATGCGGCCAATTCGGAGGAGTCGATGCGCGACATCATGGCGCGCGTCCCGCTCAAGCGGCAGGGCCGGCCGGAAGACATCGCCGGCGCGGTCGCCTTCCTGGCGCTGGATGCGCCTTACGTCACCGGCCAGATCCTGGCCGTTGACGGCGGTCGGCTATTGAACATGTAGGGGCAAATGATCTTTTGGCCGCGGATGACCGCGGATGGGCACGGATCAGCACGGGAAGAGCAGAATCTCGCGAGATCTGGCCGGAGTCGCTCCGGCACTGATGGTATTTTTCCCGAGCATGAGAATCCGATCGACAGGACGGGTCGGAACATCCCAGCTCTTTTCTACTTTCCTCGTTTTATCCGTGTTCATCCGCGCTCATCCGCGGCCAAAAACGCTTTCGACATCCATGCCTACTTGAGCAGCCTCGTCACGTCCCGAAACTTCGGATGCGCAGCATCCACCATCAACTCGAAAAGCACCATCTCGACACAACTCATGTGAACGCCGGCGCGTTCCATTCGACGGAAGCCGACGTCCCGGTTGAACACGCTGCGCGACGAGGTCGCATCGCAGATCAGGTGCACGCTGTAATCGTCGCGCAGCAGCGCCGCGGCGGTCTGCCAGACGCACACGTGGGTTTCGATACCGCACAGAAGAACCTGCTTGCGCCCGCTGTCCTCGATCCGCCCGCGGATATTGGCGTCGCCCATGCAGCCGAAACTGGACTTGGCACAGGGCGACAGGCCGGCCAGCGGTTCCTGGAGTTCATCGACGGTGGCGCCCAGCTTGTCGGGCAACTGCTCGGCCCAAACCACCGGTACCTCGAGCAGGCGGCAGGCCTGAACCAGCACGCTCTGGGCCCGGATCATGGCGTCGCTTTCGTGCATCAGGCGCGCCAACCGGCCCTGGACGTCGACGACGATCAGCACGCTGTCGTCGAGCACGGGATGTTCGGTAGCGACGGTATTCATCATGGGTGCCTTTCGCTGAATGGACGTTGCTATCGTAGCAGGCCGACTTGTTTTCTTCGCTCAAGCGTGTAGTTTATTGGGCATGGACTTGAATGACTACAAGGTTTCGGAGTTCTACGACGAACTCGTCACGCCCTCGGGCCGCCCGCGTGCGGCCGCCCGAGCCCTGTGGAAGTACCTGAAAAGCCTGGACAGCGAGGAGATTGCGGAGCGCAAGCTCGCCTGCGAGGTGGCCGCACTGGTTGCCGGCATCACCTTTCGGGTCTATTTCGAGGATACCGGCGTCGATCGGGCCATGCCGTTCGATCTGATCCCTCGAGTGATCCCGAAAAAGGAGTGGGACGTCATTTCGGAGGGACTGGAACAGCGCGTAACGGCGCTGAACATGTTCATCGACGATCTGTACAACGACCAGAAGATAATCGCTGACGGCGTGGTGCCGGCCGACCTGATCGCCGGTTCCGAGAACTTCCGCGAGCAATGCCGCGGGTTCTCGCCGCCGCTGGGCATCTGGGCCCATATCTGCGGCAGCGACCTGGTGCGCGGCGGCGACGGCACCGTCTACGTGCTGGAAGACAACCTGCGCATCCCGTCGGGGGTTTCCTACATGCTGGAAAACCGCCAGGTGATGAAGCGGGTGTTCCCCGAGCTGTTCGAGGACAGCGGCATCCAGCCGGTGGACGAATACCCGGCCCAGCTTTTCGACATGCTGGCCTCGCTGTCGCCCCGGCCGGTCGAATACCCGAACGTCGTGGTGCTCACCCCGGGCGTATTCAATTCGGCCTACTTCGAGCACGCCTACCTGGCGCAGCAAATGGGCGTAGAACTGGTCGAAGGCCGCGACCTGGTGGTCGACGACGACAACAAGGTGTTCATGCGCACGATTGCCGGACTGGAGCAGGTGGACGTCATCTACCGCCGGGTCGACGACGCGTTCATCGATCCCGAAGTGTTCCGGCCCGATTCGCTGCTCGGCGTGCCGGGCCTGATGCGGGCCTGGCGCTCGAACAAGGTGGCGCTGGCCAACGCACCCGGGGCCGGCGTGGCCGACGACAAGGTCGTCTATGCCTGGATGCCGGAGATCATCCGCTACTACCTCGACGAGGCCCCCAAGCTGGCCAACGTGCCGACCTGGAAATGCAGCGATCCCGATGACATGAAGTACGTGCTCGCGCACATCGGCGAGCTGGTCATCAAGCCGGCCAACGAGTCCGGCGGCTACGGCATGCTGATCGGCCCGCACTCGACCAAAAAGGAACAGGCCGAATTCGCGAAGCTGATCAAGGCAGACCCACGCAACTACATCGCCCAGCCGACCCTGGCGCTGTCGACCTGCCCGACCATGGTGCCGGGCGGTATCGGCGCCAGGCACGTCGATCTTCGCCCGTTCATTCTTTCCGGCCAGCAGACCTTCGTCACCACCGGCGGACTCACCCGGGTGGCAATGAAGGCCGGCTCGCTGGTCGTCAACTCGTCGCAGGGCGGCGGCAGCAAGGACACCTGGGTGGTCGACACCGAGGCGGCCGGCCGCGCGGGAGGTAAGTCCTGATGCTTTCACGTCTCGCCGAACATCTCTACTGGCATGGACGCTACCTGGAGCGTGCCGAGGGCCTGGCGCGCCTGGTCAACGTCAACGCCCACCTCAACCTCGACCTGCCGGGCCGCATCGCCCCGGGCTGGGAACCGCTGGTGCGCATCACCGGCGCCGCGGATCTTTACGCAGAGCTCTACGACGACGAGTTCAGCGAGCGCCAGGTCGCGAAGTTCCTGATCGCCGACGAGCGCAACCCCGGCTCCATCCGATCGGCGCTGGAACTGGCGCGCGACAACATGCGCGCGACCCGCGACCTGCTCCCGCGCGAAGTCTGGGAGCAGATGAACGGGCTCTACCTGCGCATCTCCGAACAGATCTCGGGCAACCTGTCCAAGCGGCGTCGGCACGAATCGCTGGCCGACCTGATCCTGGGCTCGCAGCAGATCGCCGGGATGCTGATGGGCACGATGAGCCAGGACCACGCCTACGACTTCATCCTGATCGGCCGCTACCTCGAGCGCGCCGACGTCACGACCCGGATTCTCGACGTGCGCGCCGACGACCTGCTGCCGGAACAGGCCGAGGACGTCCCGGCTTTCGAATCCATCCAGTGGATGAGCGTGCTCAAATCGCTGACCGGCTACCAGATGTACCGCCGTCACGTCCGCATGCGCGTAGCCGGCCCCGACGTGCTGAGATTCCTGCTGCGCGACCGGCTGTTCCCGCGCTCGGCGATGTTCTGCCTCAAGGCGCTGGAATCGCTGCTGAGCGATCTGCCGGGTGACGACGACAGCGCGCTGCGTGCGACCACCGCGTTGATGCGCCACCTGGATTCGGCGCGCATGGTCCGGCTCAAGGGCGAGCCGCTCAGCGAATTCATCGACCGCATACAGATTGAATTGGGCGACATCGGGCAGCATATATCGCAGACCTGGTTCCGATCGGCCCCTGAATGAAGACATTCCGCTGTACCTGCGGCAACACGCTGTACTTCGAAAACACCGTGTGCGTGCAATGCGACCGCAAGCTGGGCTTCCTGCCCGAGGAGCTCGTGCTGTCGGCGTTCGAACCCGACCGAAAAGGCCGGTTCGTCGCCCTGGCGCCGGAAGCGCGCGGCCATCACTACCGAAAGTGCCGTAACTACGCCCAGCAGGATGCCTGCAACTGGATGGTGGCCGAGGAAGACCCAAACCCGTATTGCGCGGCCTGTCGGCTCAACCAGATCATTCCCAACCTCGACAAGCCCGGCAACCGCGAGCGCTGGCTGCGCGTGGAAAAACGCAAGCGGCGCTTGATCTACGACCTGCGCCGGCATCGCCTGCCCCTGGTCGGGCGCGACCTGGAGCCGCAGACCGGCCTGGCTTTCGCGTTCATGGAAGACGACCCGTCGGACTCCGACGACAGTGGCCTGGAATTCCAGGATCACCAAGAAGGCATGCAGATCATGACCGGGCACGCCAACGGACTGATCACGATCAACATCGCCGAGGCCGACGACGTCCAGCGCGAGCGCATGCGCGTAGCCATGAACGAGGCGCAGCGCACCCTGCTGGGCCATTTCCGCCACGAAAGCGGCCATTACTACTGGGACCGGCTGGTGCGCAACGGCCCGTTGCTTGGGCGGGTACGCGAACTTTTCGGCGACGAGCGCGAAAACTACCAGGATGCGCTGGGCCGCTATTACAACGAAGGCGCGCAGGCGGGCTGGCAGGACAACTACGTCAGCGCCTACGCCAGTTCGCACCCGTGGGAAGACTGGGCCGAATGCTGGGCCCACCTGCTGCAGATCGTCGACACGCTGGAAACCGCGGCGGCCATCGGCATGGCGCCGGCCCAGGCGGTCACCGACGACATGGACGAACGCATCGAGCACTGGGTCAAGCTGGCCGTCAACATCAACCTGCTCAACCGCAGCCTGGACCAGCCCGACCCCTACCCGTTCGTGCTCACGCCGGTCATCGTCGAAAAGCTGAAGCTTGTCAACACCGTCATCGAGTCCAGCGGCTTCAGCAAATAGACGACCTCTGCCCGGTCACGCCCGCGCCACAACCCAGACGTCCACGCGCCTTACGCCGGCTCGCCTGAGTACGCGGGCGCATTCGGTCAGCGTAGCGCCGGTGGTCATCACGTCGTCGACCAGCACGGCGTGACGCACCCCCGGCGGCAGTCGACCGAGCGCGAAGGCGCCCTTGACGTTGCCGGCGCGGCGATCGGCCGGCAACTCCGATTGAGTGACGGTGGCGCGCGAACGCTTCAAGGCATCGGCCCACGGCAGCCCGCCGAAGTGTCGCGACAGGTCGCGGCACAGCAACTCGGCCTGGTTGAATCCCCGGCGCCAGTGGCGACGCCAGTTCAGCGGCACCGGAATCATCAGGTCGGGGCGATCGGCGTGCAGGTCGCCCAGCCGCTCGGCCAGCGCTCGCGCCAGCACCCGCCCTGCGGCGAGGTCGCCGTCGAACTTGAACCGCTGCACCAGCGAGCCGATCGGCGCGCGATAGCCGAACCCGGCCAGCGCTCGATCGAACGGCGGCGGCCTCCCTGAGCATTCGCCGCAGGCCTCGACGGTGCGTGGCAGTTCGATGCCGCAGGTACGGCACTGCCCTTCCATTGCCGGCATGTCGGCGCGGCAGCCGCTGCAGCATCCGCGGCCCGTATCGCTGCCCTGGCCGCACACCAGGCACACCGGCGGCCAGACCACGTTCAGCACACTGTCGACTTTCAGGCGGTCTTTCAGGTTGACAAGTCGCCCACCGGATTCGGATACTAGGCGCCTGGAAGTCGCCGCTTTGATTGCTGCACCGATCACCGCTCTCATTGCGCGTCTCGTCAATCCCGAAAATCAACCTGGAATCATCTTGCCATGACGGTATCCGCACCGGTCACCGACGCGCGCGAAGCGCGGCCCGCCCCTTCGCCGGCAGTTCGACGGGACTGGGCGCTCGACGAAGTTCGGGTGCTGTTCGAAAGTCCGTTCAGCGACCTGCTGTTTCGCGCCCAGCAGGTCCATCGGACCCATTTCGACCCCAACGAGGTGCAGGTCTCGACCCTGCTGTCGATCAAGACCGGCCGCTGCCCGGAGGACTGCAAGTACTGTCCGCAGTCGGTGCGCTGGAACACCGGGCTGGAAGAGGAGGAGCTGTTGCCGGTCGAAGTGGTTCGCGCGGCCGCGCGCAAGGCCAAAGCCGCCGGATCGGAGCGCTTCTGCATGGGCGCGGCCTGGCGCCGCCCCAGGGATCGCCAGATAGACCAGGTCATCGAGCTGTTGCAGGTCGTGCGGGAGGAGGGGCTGGAAACCTGCATGACCCTGGGCATGCTCACTGCAAGCCAGGCCGATCGCCTCAAGCAGGCCGGACTGGACTACTACAACCACAATCTCGACACCTCGCCCGAGTATTACGGGGACATCATCACCACGCGCACTTTCGAAGATCGCCTGGAGACGCTCGCCCACGTGCGCGAAGCCGGCATGAAGGTCTGCTGCGGCGGCATCGTCGGCATGGGCGAGGCGCGCGCCGACCGCATCGGCATGCTGGCCCAGCTGGCCGGCCTGCCCGAGCACCCGCAGTCGGTGCCGATCAACCTCCTGGTCCGGGTGCCGGGCACACCCCTGGAAGACACCGAGCGACTCGACCCGCTGGAATTCGTGCGCACGATTGCCGTCGCCCGCATCCTGATGCCGGCCTCCCGGGTCCGGCTTTCGGCCGGTCGCGAGGACATGAGCGAGGAGCTGCAGGCGCTGTGCTTCATGGCCGGCGCAAACTCGATCTTCTACGGCGAGAAACTGTTGACCACCGGCAACCCCGATGCCGAGGCCGACCTGCGGCTGTTCGAGAAGCTCGGCATCAACCAGGACAAGACGCGCACGGAAGCGACCTGATGCGTCGGTCGGTATCCGCGCGGCTGGCGCAGGATCACGAGAATCGCCTGGCCGCCGACGCCCAGCGTCGGCGCGAGGTGCTGGAACCGGTCGATGCGGTCACGGTGCGACGCAACGGACAACGCCTGGTCAATTTCAGCGGCAACGACTATCTCGGGCTTGCCGCCCATCCGGAAGTGGCGCGGGCGATGGCGAGCGCGGCCGGACAACGGGTGGGCGCCGGCGCCTCGGCACTGGTCACCGGCTACGCCGCGGAACACCGCGAACTCGAGACCTCGCTGGCCGACTGGCTGGGCTTCGAGGCGGCGATCCTGGTCGGATCGGGCTACCAGGCCAACCTGGCGCTGGGCCAGGCGTTGCTCGATCGTGGCGACAGGATACTGGCCGATCGCCTGAACCACGCCTCGCTCAACGACGGTGTGCGGCTCGCCGGCGCGCGCATCCTCAGGTACCGGCACGCCGACGCCTGCGATGCCGGTGACCGGATCGACGAGCGCACGCGCTGGATCGCCACCGACGGCGTGTTCTCGATGGACGGGGACCCGGCCCCGCTGCCGGCGCTGGTGGCGCTGGCCGACCGTCACGTTATCGGCCTGTGGCTGGACGACGCACACGGCATCGGCGTGCTGGGCGAAAACGGCCGTGGAAGTCTCGAGCATTTGGGCGTGGATGCCTGCAAGATCGACGCACTTGTCGTCACGTTCGGAAAATCCCTGGGCACGCAGGGCGCGGCCATACTGGGCGACCGCGCATTGATCGACGGCCTGACCAATCGCGCCCGCGGCATCATCTATTCCACCGCGATGGCACCGCCGCTGGCCGCTGCGACCTCCCGTGCCCTCGCCCTGCTGCGGGATGAACCGTGGCGGCGGGCGAGGCTGGCGGAGAACATTTCACGCTTCCGGCAGCGGGCCGGTTCGCTGCCCCTGTCGAACTCGGCAACGCCCATCCAGCCGATCGTCATCGGCGACAATGCGCGGGCGGTCGAGATCAGCCGGCGCATTGCCGAAGCCGGTTTCCTGGTGCGCGCCATCCGCCCGCCAACGGTACCCAAAGGCACGGCCCGTTTGCGCATCACGTTGTCGGCCGAGCATGGCCCCGAGCACATCGACCGGCTGGTCGGAGTACTTCTGGAATGCATGGAATGATGCAATCATGAGCCGGATCACCATCGGCGCCCTGCATGGCTGGGCCATGCACAACGGACTTTTCCGCGACCTGATCGACGCCCTGCCCGAGACCGACTGGCACGGCATCGACCTGCCCGGTCACGGCCGCAACCGCGATACGCCCTGGCCGGAGGACGCCGACAGCCTGGTCGAAGGTCTCGTGCGCGACTTGGCCGAAGGCAGCTGGCTGATGGGCTGGTCGCTGGGCGGCCTGCTGGCCATGCAGGCCGCATTGAAATATCCGACGCGCTTCGCCGGGCTTGTCCTGGTCTCTGCCACGCCGTGCTTCATCGCCCGAGAACACTGGCCCGACGGCGTCGAGGCCGGCCTGCTCAAGGCCATGGCGCTGGAGCTCGCCGCCGACCCGGAAGTGGTCGTCAATCGCTTCCTGGCACTGGAAATCCACGGCAGCGCCCATCAGCGCGATGAACTCAAGCGGCTGAAATCGCTGGCGACGGCCCACGGACTGCCGAACAAGGCCGCACTGCTGGCCGGGCTGAAGCACCTGGCCGAAACCGACCTGAGCGGCCGGCTGGGCGAGATCGAATGCCCGGTGCTGCTGCTCGGCGGGCGACGCGACAAGCTCGTGCCGTGGGCGTCGCTGGAGCATACCCACCGGTTGTTGCCGAACAGTCGGCTGGTCCGCGTGCCGGGCGCGGCGCACGCGCCGTTCTTGACTGATGCGGCGGCGGTGGCCGACGCGATCAGAGGCTTCTTGAATGAAGCTGATGAATCGAATTGAAGCTCTTGCGTCTGACATGAATCGTGCGTCGTTCGGTGTAAAGTCAAAAGCCGTTTCGCCGCAGGCTTCGCCGGCTTTCGCGAGTTACGATTGTCATGACAATCGGGCGCCCCAAGAAGTAACCAAGAAACGCTGCCGGGCGACACCGCCGGCCCTACGGCTGCTGGCGCAGCCTCCGGTCCGGTTCCCTGCGTTTCTCGCCACGAACGGCCGGCTCCGAACTCGCTCCCTTCGGTCGCTCAGACATGCGGAACCGGACTGCCCCGATCGTCACGACAAGCGCGGCTGCGATACTCGGCGGCGGCGACGGCGGGGTGCGGGCTCGTCACGTGCGGAGGCCGGTCGCGACACGCACCCAACGTTCGGCGGCCACCCATCTGCCTCGATGGCGCCGAGAAGCGCAGGGCCGGGCGGAAAAAGGCGCGCCGCATGTCTGAGCGACCGTAAGGGAGCGAGTTCGGCGCGTCCCGCCCGGACCGAGCATCGCAGGGGACCCGGCGCAGTTTGCCGGGCGCCTTCGCGGCATGAGCGGTTTTGCCTACTTTTGCCGCACCGATTGTCATGACAAGCGTAGGTCGCGTCAGCTCGCGAAGCGAGCGGCGAAACGGCCTTTGACTTTTTCGTATGAGACCAAGATTAAGGAATCGGATGCCACTGAAGGCGGGTAATGTAAAGGAAAGGCAACGAATCAAACACGTGAGCAATAACATCTTCGACAAAACCGCCATAAAACGCGCCTTCGGCCGCGCCGCCGAAGACTACACCCGGCATGCCCGCCTGCAGGCGGAGGTCGCCGGTCGGCTGCTCGAGCGCCTTGACGGCCTGAAGTTCGAGCCGAAGACCGTCGTCGATCTCGGCTGCGGCCCGGGCGTGCAGGCGAAAGCGCTGTCGCAGCGCTTCCGCGATGCGCGCGTGGTGGCGATGGACTGGTCGCTGCCGATGCTGCATTGCGCCGGCGCCGAACGCGGCTGGCTGCGCAAGCGCTTCGATCGGGTCGCGGCCGACGCCAGTGCCCTGCCGCTGGCCGAATCCAGCGTCGACCTGCTTTATTCCAACCTGATGCTGCAGTGGTCCGACGATCTGCCGGCCATGCTCAACGGCTTCAGGCGCATCCTCAAGCCCGGCGGCCTGGTGCTGTTTTCGACCTTCGGACCGGATACTCTGGTCGAGTTGCGGGAAGCCTGGCGGCGCGTCGACGAACAGCCGCACGTCAGCCCGTTTGCGGACGTGCAGACAATCGGTGACGCGATGATGCGCGCGGGCTTCGGCGAGCCGGTGCTGGATACCGACTGGATTACAACCACGTACACGAAGCCGCGCGCGCTGCTTGATGAACTCAAGGCCATCGGCGCCACCTATGCCGGCAGCGATCGCCAACGCGGCCTTACCGGACCGAGCAAGATCCGGGCACTGCTGGACGCCTACGAATCGACGCGCATGGCTTCGGGCCTGTACCCGGCCACCTGGGAAGTCGTCTACGCCTCGGCCTGGGGCCCCGATGAAGGCGCGCCCATTCGCAACATCCACGGCGAGGAAGCCTCGGTGTCGGTCGCAAGCATCGGCCGGCGGAAGCGCTAGTCGCCGACGTCCCGCCGGGACCGTAGAATTTCTCGAATCAAGTGCCCGATTCGAGCGCAGCGGCGCTGGCTGCAGGTAGTATCGGAACTGTCCAAAGCCACTGGAGGCGAAATGCTGCTGGACACAAGCTGTGAGTTGACATTCGAGATTCCGGCGCCTACGACCTTCGTGCTCATGCTGCGCCCACGGAGCGGGTCGCACCAATGGATCATCAAGGAGGAATACAGGCTGGAACCCAGCACTCCGGTGTCGGAGTTCACCGACCTTTACGGCAATCTCTGCCAGCGTCTGGTCGCGCCCGAGGGGCCGTTCGCGATCAATACCGCCGCCAGGATCATGGTGCCGGATCAGATCGACCGCGCGCCGGGCGCGCCGTTCGTCGAGGTGCAGTACCTTCCCGATGCCGTGCTTACATACCTGCTTCCGAGCCGCTATTGCGAGTCCGATCGCTTCTACAACATGGCCGTCGAGATCACCGCCGACCGGCTCCTGGGCTACGACCAGGTCGAGGCCATCGAAGCGTGGCTACGTTCCAACATCCAGTACATTCCGGGGAGCAGCAACGTGCCGGTATCGGCGGTCGACGTCAACCTCAGGCAATCCGGCGTGTGCCGCGACCTTTCGCACCTGGGCATCGCGTTGTGCCGCAGCCTCAGCATCCCTGCACGGCTGGTGGTCGGCTACCTCCAGGGGCTGGCGCCCATGGATATGCACGCCTGGTTCGAGGCCTATATCGCCGGGCGCTGGTATGCCTTCGACGCAACCCAGGATGAACTGAAGCCGGGTTACGTCGCGATCGGATACGGGCGCGACGCCGCCGACGTTGCTGTCTACAACCAGTTCGGACTGGCCGTCTATCCACTGTCGCAGGAAATCCACGTCGCCCGCGCCGACCCCCCGGCCGACCAGGGCGCTTGATCGGGCATGCAGCCGGAAGACGGCACAGGATTGGCCTCGGGGAACCGGCCGCAAGCCGCTTGCAAGCCGCTGCGTCGATTCCTGCTAATATCGAATTCCAATATCTGAACCGGTGCGGAAATTCAAATGAAACGATCGATTCCTGAAGTGTTCCTGGCGACGGTCATGGCAATGGTCGCGGCGCTCGCGGCCTTTCCGGTCATGGCGCATCACGGCTGGTCGGGCAACACCGCCGGCGAAATCGAAGTGTCCGGCACCGTGGTTACCGGCGTCAGCCTGGCCGGCGCGCACGGCACGATGCAGATCGAGGATGCCGACGGCCACGTCTGGGATATCACGCTGGCGCCCGGGCCGCGCACCCACCGGGCCGGATTGACCGAAGACGTCATCCCGGTCGGCGCAGAGGTCACCGTGTTCGGCGAGCGCAACGAAGACCCGAATGTATTCGAAGCCAAGGTGCGCCGCGTAGTCTGGGGCGAGAAGGTATTCGACGTCTATCCGCCCCAGTAAAGCGGGGCCGGCGCCGCCGGGAGACAATCCATGTATGAATTGATGGCCTGGCTCGAAGGCTCGGCGCTGGCCGATTTCCTGCGCGGGCTGGGGATCTGGACCTATGGCCTGCTCAACCTGGGCCACATCCTCGGCATCGGCAGCCTGTTCGGGGCGATCCTGCTACTCGACCTGAAGCTGATGGGCCTGTGGCGCTCGATACCGGCGGCGAGCCTGATCCGGCCGACAGTACCCTTGGCGGCCATCGGCTTTGCACTGGCCGCGACCAGCGGCATCATGATGCTGTCGTTCAATACCACCGAATACCACGGCAACCCGTTCATCTACGCCAAGTTCCCGATCATCGTCGTCGGCCTGGCGAACGTGGCAATCATCCAGCGACTCGGCGCGTGGCGGCGCGCCGCGGCCGGCGCGCCGGCGGCATCCGGCGATCGGACGGTGCTGGCGATTTTCGGTGCGCTGTCGCTGCTGATCTGGACCAGCGTGATTGCCTGCGGCAGGCTTATCGGCTACTGGTGATTGTTCAGGGCTCGGCTGGACGGGCAAGCGCCGCCTGCTGCGGGTCGCGCGCGCACAGCGCGCGGCCGTCTTCGAAGATGTGCACGGCGTAGTAGCGCAACCCCCCGTCGAACATGAAACCCCAGTGATACATGCCGGGCTCGCCGGCGATCTCGTCGCCGTCGACGGCCGGGCGATTGACCAGCGATTCGCCGCTCCACAGGCAACAGTCGTCGATTGAAAACGGGCTGCGGATACCCTCGCCGCCTGCGGCGTCGGGATCGTGCAGACGCTCCAGTTCTTCCAGCGACGGCAGGCGCCAGTCGCTGTGCCCGGCCAGCTCGAGATCTTCGCAGTACGCCACCGCATCAGGCCACTTGATGTTCTCGCCGTTCGTCCCACGCGCCCACTCCAGGCCGTCGATCACGACGGTCTGGCCGGCCGGACCGTCTTCCGCCTGCGAGTCGGCGGACACCGGCCCCGTGTACGACCCGACGAGCAAGGCCACGAACCCTATCGGAACCAGGTGTTGATGAAAACGCATCGTTTTTCTCCAGTGACGTGATCGAAAGGGAATCGGATTCCAGCGGCACAGTATAGGCGACGCGATCGACCACACCGGTTCATGAACCTGCGCGGGCAGAGCTCGGCGCCAGCGGGACGCGATTCTTCCACCGCTACTGGCCGATCAGCCACCAGCCCACCAACCCAAGCGCGACCGGCGACACGACCAGGGAAATCAGTGCGAACAAGCCGTCGCGCGCGATCAGCGAAATGCCGAAGGCGAACAGCGCGACCCCTGCGAGATTGGCGCTGAAAGGGATGAGTTCGAGCACCGGCATCACCAGCGCCACGCACAACGAAGCCGCCGCGATCACACGGGTCGCGACGGGACTGATGAACACTTCCAGGCGCCGACGTATCAGACGGTCGGCAACGCGCGCCGGTCGCTGCAGGGTGTCCAGCGCCGTCTCCAGCCGCTGTCGCGAAATGGACCGCTGGAGCAGGACGCGCGGCAACCAGAAATACCTTCGGCCGACCAGCAGTTGTACCGCCGTGATGGCGACAAGGAGAGCGGCCAGGGTCGGGACGCCGGGAATGTCGCCGACTAGCGGCGCGAGTACGATGATCCCGGCGAACAGCACGATGCCGCCGAACGAGCGTCGTCCGACATGGACCAGCACCGCTTCCAGATCGACGGGATCGTGATCCCCGTCGATACGACGGATTCTCTCGAGCAGATCTTCCAGCCCGCTGCCAGCCCTTCGCATATCGTCCCGCCCCGGCGCAACGCCGGCGCCGACCGGTTCCGATTCAGTTTCGTTGCAAGGTTTCATCTTGCCCATGCGGTGCCGAGCGCTGGATATGCTATTGTTATTAAAACAAGTTCCAGTACTTCTATCAAACAGGAGGTTCCATGGCTACTGCAACGGACAAGGAACTACAAGAGCTCAAGGACGAGTTTTCCGCGCTCAAGAGCGAACTGTCGGACATGGGCAAGACGCTTTCCCAGCTGGCCAGGAGCGCCAGCAACGAAGGCAGGGATCGTATTCGCGCCGCCGCAGATCATTCGCGCGAGCAGGCGCGCGAGACCTGGGGCGCATTCGAGAAGGAAGTCGAGGAGCGCCCGATGACGAGCCTGGCGATCGCGCTCGGGATCGGCTTCATACTCGGCAAGCTGCTGGACCGCTGAAGCCGGTCACCCGCTCCCGGAGCGCACAATGCTCAAGAAACTGAAGAAACGCCTCGAGACCGGCGTGCTGGTCACCGCGCTGGTCGTGCCGTTGGCCTTGTGCGTATTCGCGTTTCTCGGCCTTGCCTGTTATTTCGCATTCCGGGACATACTCCCGCCGGAGCTCGCCGCATTGGTAACGGCGGCGTGCGGCATCGTGCTGATCGCCTTGATTCTCGTGATCGCGCGAATCGCCAACGCCGGGCGCGGGTCCTCCCCCAGGCACCGGGGCGAGTCTCCCGAATTCAGGGAGGACTTCGAGGACTTCCTGCGCGAGCATGCCGACCCGGTGCTCGCCGAGTGGGTCCGGAACCATCCCGACCGTGCCGCTATCACCACGCTGGTGCTGGGCATCGCGGCCGGTTACAGCGACCAGTTTCGTCACGTCCTTATGGACATGTATTCGCGCTACGCCGAATCCGAGGCCGTGCGCCGCTCCCGACGCCAGGAGTAAACCAGCCGCACCGGCAACCATGAGCGCCTCGGGATCGAAATGCATTCAGCGCCGCAGACGTTGCTGATTCTCTCTCCCGAAACCGGACTCACTCCATCATCTTGTTGAGCTTCCTGGCGATCGTCTCGCGACTTTCACCATACTTTTCCTGGATGCGAGCCACGAGCTCATCGAAGTTGCCCTCGGCCTTGCCGACCTCATCGTCTGTCAGCTCGGCCCACTCCTGCTTGACGTTGGCTGTAAGTTGCTTCCACTTGCCTTTTGCCTGATTCCGTTCCATTACGCACACCTCGAACTCTTTGAACAATCCCCAAGTGTAGTTTCCGACGTGCAATCCGGATACAACATAGGTTAAGGAGCCTCTGAGCAACTCTGCGGCGAACCGGGCTCGCTGCGCAAGAAAGCCTCGGGCAGTTCCAGCGCCGTTGCCCATGCCATCCCCAGGGCCAGCCCCAGCGCGATTCCGGAAGGCGCGGCCCATCCGGCCACAAGCGTTCCCAGCGCGACCGTGCACAACAAGAACGTGCCGGTTGCCGCGCATGCCACAGCACCCGTCCAGTCCAGTTTCCTGGCTACTGTCGCGGTAGCGTTGACCAGCAGCGCGGCGGCCACGGCGACCGGCACCGATGGGAACTCCGCATTCGGGACGTGACCTTCGAGTATGAATCGATCCAGGAAGTAGGCGCCGGCCGCCGCGCCGACGACGCCGACGCCGATTCGGACCGCCGCGACCCAGCCAACCCACCACAGGGCGAGGATCATGAGCGGAAGCGCCAGCCCGACCACACCGGGCCAGTGAAATGCGAGCAGACCACCGCGTGCGATAGAAACCGCTTCGTCGGTTCGAGTCTCACCCATCCACTCGAGCACGGGGAAGTCGATCAACGCCAGCCCGTCGACGGCCCGGGTGTGGCTGAATACCACGCCGATGCCGCCGATCGCGCCCAGAAGGGCAAAAAACGCCAGCGTAAGGCTCAGCCCACGAGCCACTCTCGGGTCGAGCCGGCGGACCAGCCAGCGAAAACCGGGGGCAAGCGCGCGTGCGATGCCCTGGGTGCCAGTCAGGCGAAGCGCCAGCCGAAACAACGCCTCTACCCGACGCCGGTTTGCCGCGATGCGCGCCGCCAACCAGCGAATGAAGACCGCCAGGAGAAACAGGATCAAGACCAGCAGAGCCGCAGTTCCACTCACCTCCTGTATCACGTCCCAGGACGCACCAAGGAAATAGCCGAGCGTTGCGTACACCAATGCCCAGACCAGGCTCGCCGGCACATCGAACAGCACGAAGCGGCGATAGCGGACGTTGGAGGCGCCGGCCAGGAACGGCACGACAATCCGGGTGGGCGTGGATACCCGGCTCAGCACAATGGCCCATTCGCCGCGCCGGTACATGAAATCCCGGGTTTTCCGAATCGCCGGACCGAGAAAGCGTTCAAGCGGCGCCCATTCCAGCACGCGATCGCCCCACCGACGGCCGACGTAGAATCCGGTGGCATTGCCCGCCACGGTCGCCAACGCCACGACTCCCAGCAGAATTTCCATCTCCAGATGGCCGCGCGACGCCAGGATCCCGGCGGTTACCACCGCGAGCTCGCCCGGCGTTACGAACCCCAGGAAGAACGCGCCCTCCGACCAGCAAAGCAATCCGAGAAGCAGGTAGATCGTGAACGGCGAAAGCTCGAGAAGCGGCTGGAGAATTTTGTCCATAAAGGCAGATCGGTCGGGTCAAGTCCCCGGGTTCAACTGGCCTCGGAACTCGAAACATGGGTTGGAACAATCGAATCAAGTGCTCCGGTCACCAGCACGATCGCTCATCTTTATCCCCCGCGATCAGTATAAACACACGTCGCCGGCCCATCGGGGCGCCATCCAGCAATGGAAACCGCGATTGACCCTCGGGTCCCGTGCGGCGTCTCGGACGGCGGGGTGCCGCATTCCCGGTTTGCCGGGTTTTCCGTTCAGCAGGGGTGCGTCGTGCCAGTCCCGTTATTCTTCATTCACGCCGCCCGGGTGATGCTGTAGCCCGATCTCAATGTCTTCGGACGCTGGAGGCACGCATGTGTCAGCGCATGTTCTTCGTAGCAGCAAGTCTCTGTCTTGTCTTTACCTGCTCTGCTTCCCCGGCCCGGGCCGAGGGAGAGGAAAACGAAACCGTGCCGCTCTTCGAGTTCGAAGACAGCACCGAGTCGAACTGGAGCGTCGTCAACGACGGCGTGATGGGCGGGCGATCGAAGGGTTACCGTGAAGTTGCCGGAGGCATCATGCGGTTCGACGGAACGCTGGTGACCCGCGGCGGGGGTTTCACCTCGGTGTGGACCCCACGCCGTGTGGACCTCTCGAGCTTCGACGGTCTGGAGATGCGAGTGCGCGGGAACGGCCGAGACTTCGAGGTGGAAGTCAACGACGGTCTGCGTTATGGATGGCGCAATGTTTCCCGCCGGATACCTTTCGAGACGACTGAAGAATGGCGCACCGTCCGGGTTCCGTTTTCCGACGTTCGCTCGACCGTGTTCGGCGAACCGGTAAACGTCGCGCAGATCGATCTCGCGTCGGTCGAGCGTTTCGGCTTCTACATCCTCGACGGCATCGACGGTCCGTTCTGGCTGGAGATCGATAGCGTAAGGGCGTATCGGGGGCGGTGAGCCGCGGACTGACTTTCGTTACTGTGCGCGCCGGCGCGGCATTTCCTCAAATGGAGAACTCGCCTGGGCAATGCAGCTGGCAGTCGCCCATCGCATCAGGCACTTCGCACTTCAAGTCATCAAAAAAGAGGCTGGGCGCACGACGGGCTTGCGTCATGCGTCCGGCCTCGGGGTCGTTCGGCAAGGTCAGCCCAGTGTTGGGCGGTTGGTGATCTGCGGGTCCAGTGAAATATAGTAATTGTTCAGACCGGGCCGAACAAGCTCTACGGCCGGCTTGTATCTATAGGTATTGTTGTCGTCATCCTTGTCCATGATCGTGATGACATTGGGCGACGAGGGATCGAAAACAACGCTCATTTCAGTCGTGGTAGTGCCGTCCATCTTCTCGACCGTCATCCCGGAGCCGTACTGCGTTGCCCATGCGATGTCGAGTTGGGCGTTGCCCGGGGAAACCGTGCAAGGGCTCGCAAGCGTAAATTCGATATCCACATTGTCGTTATAGCCTTCGGGCGCGGCAGGTGCCTGGTCGAAATGAATCGCGCCGATGGAATCGACTATGGTCCCCATGTCGGGCGTCGAGCCCGTCTGCGTATACGTAGCGCCACCGCCGAAACTGCCGTCGGCGTTCTGCGTGCAGGCAAATGTCACGGTGATGTAGAGCTTTCGGTTTACCGACATTGTTCAGATTCCTGTATTGGATATGAAAATAAGCGACGGGTCATAGTTGACCGGCGCAGCCTGTTCATCGTGGTCATCGGGTAATGATGCTGCGTGTTGCTTGCCCTGCAGATACCCGAGTACGAGCACCTCGCGAGGCGTGGTGGGTTTCAATGCGCGAATTTCGTCTATTCGCGCCTCTGCCGCTTGCATGTCGCCTGCAGCCCGAAGATCGAGCGCGTCCATCGCAAGTACCATGCTCCACGATGTTCTTGCAGATTCGCGCGTCAGGTCGGAGTCGTTCCCGAATTCGCGTTCGAACAGCAGGATCTTTTCGCGCGCATCGCCAGTTTCACCCAGTGCAAAGGCGATTGCAATCTCCATCCAGCGCGCCGGCATCAGGCGACTGGTTCTCCAGTACGTGACCGTCGGGTCGAGCGCAACGAGTACCTGCGAACGCGTCAGCGCCAGCTGATTCACCTGTCGCGCCTCATCCCAATTGCCCAGCAGCATCGACGCTTCGACATACCGGTTGGCTGCCGCGGCCTGCATGTCCTGCCAGAGCCTGTTGCCCGGGTCATCGCTTATCAACTGCCCCAACTGTTGCAGCCCGGAACTCGACCCTTCCGCGGCAAGCGCGTACTGACCGGTAATGAGATTCAGGTTGGCGATTTCGATCTGCGCGACCGCTCGGCCTTCCAGGGCCCGTACGTCACGGTCGTCGGCTGCCAGGATCGCCGCATAAACGACCAGTTCTTTCCGCCTCTGGTTCATTGCCTCGTCGAAATTCCAGGTGCCCTTCATCGCATCTGCCAGCCATGCGTGGCCCTGCGCCATGTTCCATTGCTTTTCGCGGTTCCCGGGATCGGCTGTTGCGAGTACCGTGGCTATCTCGAGCGCCTGGCGAAAGTACGAGGTGGCTTCTTCATCGCGCCCTGCGTTGTGCATCATCACGCCGAGGTTCACCAGCGCGCTGGACTGCTCGACACGCCAGGATTCATTGCCCGGGTTCAAGTCGACGAGCTGTGATGCCAGGCGGTAATATTCGAGGAACCATCGCTCCGCAGCCCCCATTTCGTTGCGTTGCCAGGCCACGTAGCCCACCCAGAACGTGCTCTGCGAATGGTCGAATATCCGGTCTTCGTTGCCCGGCTCTCGCGCCAGCAACTCGGCAGTCGTTCTCTCGGCCTGCTCGAACGCTTCGAGTGCGCCGTCTGTATCGGCCCGCAGGTCGCGCACTTCGCCGACAAGGTGCAAGGCACGCGCTCGGCGCCCGAGGGAATCGGCGTCGAGAGCGTCGATATCCTGGTTGGCGTAGTAGGCCAGCGCCCGCTTGCCGACCGAATCGAAAATTTCCAGTCGTCCAACGGGTTCGAGCTGCGCTCGCAGGTCGGTAAGCATGAACTCGACCAGGCCGTCCGCTTCCGCCCGCTGCCGCTCGGCCTCGGCCTGGCCGCGCACCGCGACAACGGCGAGCACCGCCATGCTGACCGCAATCACGCCGGCGACCGCGGCAAGGGCGGCAAGCCTGCGCTGGCGGCGTGCCTGCTCGCGCTGCACCAGCCTGTCAAGCGCAAGCCCGGTCAATCCCGCAACCAGCTTCAACTTGGCGAGACGCTTTCCGTCACCGCCCGCGCGCAGGTCGGCAGCGATGGGCTCGACCTGCTGGTCGGTGATCCGGCCGTCGTCATCCACGCGCCTGCGGACAGCCAGCGGAAAACACTCGCTGTCATCGCCGCTGGCGGGGTCGCCGTCGACGATCAGCACCAGGACACGGCCTTCGCCGTGCACCTTCTTGAAGTGTCGAACCTCCTCGTTGACCCATCGTGATCGGGCCGCCGACGGTGAAGCGATGACGATCAGAAAACTCGACTGCGCCAGTGCGCTCAGCAACTCGACCGACAGGTCACCGGCGGCGGGCAACTCGTCCCGATCACGAAAGATGGGCGTCAGCTTTGCCGGAACAGCCCCGACGGCCGTTTTTTCGCCGACAAGCCTCGAAGGCAGTCGGTAGGATTCAAGCGCACGATGCAACCAGTCCGCGAATGCCTTGTCCGCATGGCTGTAGCTGATGAACGCACGGAACCTTGCGGATTCGTGCATCACGAAAGCCTCGGGGATTGCAATGACGGGGGCGGCCCGACGGGTCGGTCAAGCGCCCTGATCGACCGGGCATCTTCCGGTTTCCGGCCCGCCTGGATGCCTCGGTCGTTACCCGGCTCGTGGCACTTGGTCTCGAATCGACACATGATTTTGCCCTCTAGGTCAACGAGAGCGAGAGGTACCACCGCGAAAACGCGTCCCAGGTCGCCGAGTCCGTCAGGCCCAGAAAAACCGGGAGCTGTAACAGCACGAAGAGGATCAGCACGGTAGGGAACACCCAGCGACCGCGCCGCGCGTCGCGCTCGAACCAGATCAACGCCACGAGAATCAGATCCGTCAACGCGAACGTCACGAACTGGTTGGGAATCCCGACATCCGGCAACAGTCGGGCGAGGACGGGGTCGACGAACGTCAGCCCGGTCGCGGCCATCAAGCGCGCGTGCACCAGCCGATCCTTTCGCTTGAGCATGCCCATGAGCCAGATCAGTCCGAACAAGCCGCCCAGCGAAATCTGCAGGTAGAGGATGTAGCGTCCGATAGGCCAGATGTCCGGCGCGCTTCGGCTGTCCAACTGACTGTGGGCGGCAAGCACGAAGGCAACCACGACCAGCGGCGCGAGCAGCAGGGACGAATAACCGAGCCGGTGGTGAAGCGTCGTTCGGCGACTGCGAATCAGCAGCGGCTGGGTAAAAAGCAGCAGAAACCACAGTGTTGCGGTGACGGCATGGAAGTGAATGTACGGTGTGCCAAGCGCGGCCGGGCTGGAAAGGTAGCGTGGCCAGAACGCCATCACCGCCAGGACCATCAACGACAGCACGGCGGGGGCCGTCCACTTGATAAGGTCCGGGCCGGTGGTCGGCTGCGCACTGAAGTCGAATCTTGCCTGGCTCATCCTCGGCCCTCCCTCGGGCACGTCGCCATACGCTCGGCCTCGATTGAATTTTCGGGTCGAATCGTTTGCGGCGATCGTCTGCAGTATAAGTGCCCCATATCCCGAACTCCAACTGCATCGGCGGTGACGGAGGTGTCGAAGAAGGTCGGCAGACCCAGCGTGCACATGCGACCTTTCCAACGCCCGGAGCGTCTACCATGAAGCCTGAAAGCGTCTTCTGGAGAGTGCGATGATCCGTTTTGCCGCGGCCGTCCTGGTCGGCCTGCTTCCTTTCCTGCCCGTCCGGGCCGCCGAACTGCCCGAAACACCCGCGGGCCAGCGACTGGGTGAACTCCTCGCACTGATCGACCAGGCAACGCCCGAGACCGTGGGCGACCTGTTCAATTTCGCCGAGGCGCTCAAGTCCGGTGCGCTGGTCAGCAAGACCATGGCCGAAACCCTGACGACCGGCAAGCCGGAGCTCGACTCCGCGCATTACGGCTACGGCTTCGGCATCCATCCCGAAAGAGTCCTGTACGGTCACAGCGGCGGCTTTGTCGGCATCAGCGCCAATCTCGACATCGTGACCGAACCCGAAGGCTGGGTGATCGTGGTGCTGGCCAACGACGACAGCATGCGCGCGCCGGTGATCAAGTCGCGGCAGTTGATCGGGGTCGACGTGCCCGAATGAGGCGCGCCCGACCGGATTGAATCCGGCCATTCATCTCGCGGGACTTCCGAAAAATGACCCTGACTGCTTTATTGCAGCCGGATAGCAATCGATCCCGGCCCGCCGATCCATGCCGCGGTCTTCGAGTCATCGCACCCGAAGGCGCTCAGTTGCTCTCGAAGCTGTCCCGCAGCAGGATGTCCGGATCGACGATTACATCGACGGTCACCGGCGTGCCCTCCTGGCCGTTCAGATTTACCGGCCGAACGATGTAGGTGTAACTTCCGCCGAACGGCGGCGCATCGCGGTAGCTCGTATCAACCGTGCTCGGGTACTGGCTGCCGAGATAAAGATCCGAGCGATCCAGGCCACGCAGACGATACACGGCATATCCCAGCGCCGGCACGGCGTCCGCATTCCAGCTGAGCTGCACCGTGTTGACACCGCCGGTCGCCGCGAGGTTGCCGAGCATGGGGAACTGGCACGATTCGCCGAGACCGTCGTCGTCGCGATCCGCCTGGTCCGGATTGCCGATCGTCGGGCAGTTGTCGATGGCATCCGGAATTCCGTCGCTGTCGCCGTCTGCACAGCCTTCATCCACCAGGCCGTCACCGTCGTTGTCGGCCAGATCGCAGTTTTCCACGTTGCGCGTATCGGGCGTGACCGACTCCGGCTGCGGATCGATCGGCTCGCCTTCTGCCCAGACATCGGGGATGAGCGTGAAACGGTTGGGTACCGGCGCATCGAGACTCAGCAAGGGGCATGTGCCAGTGCCGAATTCGCTGTCGTCTCCGCCGCGACAATCCGCATCGGTGCTGCCTTCGCGCCTGGACAGGAACACGTCCCGGCAGTCGATCGCATCCAGGCCGCTGGCGAGCGTGCCGATCTCGTTGCGATAGGCCGGCGGGAACCGGTAGCAGCTGTTCGCGCGGACCCGGCAGTTGACGGCGTAGACATCCTGGCAGCTGACCGGATTCGGAATGGCAAGAAATTCGTCGCGGGTGAGCAGACTGGTATCGATGCCGAATCCACTGATATCCACGCTGACAGTGGCCGCGTCGATCGTTCCGTTGCAGTTCCAGTCGATGCCCGGGGGGTGCGACGGCGGACTGTAGTCCCAGCTGCCGTCTTCCGGTCGACGGGCAAGCGTTCGGGTACCGTCGCTCCAGGCTTCATAGGCCTCGCCGCCGATGACGCACCTGTACTCGACCACAGGAACGGCCGTCGGACTGGCGAGGCCGCAATCGCGGCCGCGCAGCTGCCGCGCGAACAGGCTGTTGAACGACTCCGAGAGCGCGTTCTCGTTCAGGTCGCCCTGGTCCAGATCGGTGTAGTTGATCTGGCCGACGACCGTGGGCCGGAAGTCGGTCGGCAGCGTGCCCGGAAACGGCTCCACGCACAATGCACCGCCCCACTGGCCGTAGTTCATGATGCTCTGGTGGTTGGGCTTGTAGTTATCGTTGTCCCACGCGTAATTCAGACTCACGAACCCGCGGTCGGCGGTGGCAAGACGCGTACCGGTATTTCCGCCGTGCCCGAGACCGACCGCATGTCCCAGTTCGTGCATCAGTCGCGTGGGAATGTCACCGATCGGCCGACATGCCGGGCCGGCGGCGCCGGGTGCGGTGGTACACGGAATCGCGCAGGTCACGAACCCTCCGTCGCCGTCCGGACAATCCCGCGCTGTGGTGCAGGACAGCTTGTCACGGGTGCCGCCGATGCAGCCGGCAACGCAGGAGGCGCCGGCGCCCGGGCACTCGAAGTCGCCGCGGCAGGCCCTGCCCGGATCGGTACCACCGGCGCAGAAACCGCCGGCGCCGTCCTCGATGGCCGAGGTTCCGGTGAAATGGTCCATGGTGAAAAACGGGGGCGACGCGCCGCTGCGCCCCTGCAGGCCGCGCTCGTAACCGTAGTAGAACGCCCACAATCGCCGGGGGTCCAGGTAGAACTCGCCGTCGTCGAGCTGGTAGGCGGCCTCGAAGGCGCCGATGTGGGACTGGGGATAGGCCGTCGGACGCGGCCGCTCGTTCCGTTCGAGATAGACCGTGATTCCGTTTTCCCGATAGCGGTTGCGCAGGTTATCGAAGGTGACCGCCGGCGGCTGCGACCCCTGCTCCCAGTCCATCTGGAACAGCACGTTGCGCCAGCACGGGTTCACCCCATAGTCCACCAGCGGCTCCAGACCGCCGTCTGCAAACCGGATTCCCTCGACTTCCCAGCCGTCGCCGAGACCATCGCGGTCCGTATCGGGATCGAACGGATCCGTGCATAGACGCGATTCGATGGAATCGACCAGGCCGTCATCGTCGCTGTCCAGGCCGGTATTCCCGAACAGCACGACATAGTCGGCGCTGTCGGCGATATAGCCTTCGGTGTCCCGGGCCTGCGTATCGAGCCGCAAGCGAAATACCGTGGAAGGCGGGGTCACGGCCCACGTGCACGTCTCAGTGGTGTTCAGGCCGGAAAAATCGCAGCGGCGGAACGAAGGGGAACTGACGCCGAGAATGTCGCGAATCCAGATGGTGTCGACTCCGGCCGGATCGGTTGCAGTCGCCACCAGGACCACGGCCTGTCCGGGGTTCGGGTCAGTCGGGCTCACCCTCAGGTTCACCGACGGTGGGTCACCATCGACAATCACCCGGAAGCTCTTGTAGAGCGAGAGCACTTCGCGGCCGGTGTGGTCGAACGCACGCGCCTGGTAGCTGTGCGCGCCGACCGGGTACGGGGCCCTGTGCAGGAAGGACACGTTACGATCGGCAAGGCCTGTGAACTCGAGGAAATCCACGACAACGCCGTCGACCATCAGCTCGACGAGCTCGATGTCGACATCGTCGGACGCGGTGAGCAGGATCTCGACATCTTCGCTGCTGCCGGGACGATCGTCGGAAATGCGCGTACGCACCTCCGGATTTCGGTAGTCCGGAGGGCCGACCGGCGTCAGGTCGATCACGACCTCTTCCCAGCCGTTGGGCGTCGAAGGTCCGGAACCCCGCGGCCAGGCCACCGTATTGTCGCCGGTGCCGACCAGGTAGTTGTGGCTGACCCGCATCTTGAATCGCGAGAAAGGATTCGGGAAGATCGAACGGGGAATCCGCCATTCCATGTCGCCGGAGAACTCCGCGCCCGGCTCCTGCGAGGCGAGCAACCCGGTCGGATTGCTGACCGAACTCCAGAAGTTCAGGAACAACGGTGGCCCGCCCACCGCACCCCGCCGGGTGGAGAGTTGCGGAGACTGCGAGGGCCAGAGGCGAAACTGCCAGTCGTTCGGATCGAGGGCGCTGCCGTCGTTGTCGGTGTCCAGTTCCACGAACCATATCGGGTCGTCGAGCTGAGCCCGGTTCGGCAGGCACACGAAGATGTAGACACCGGTCGCGCCGATGAGCACTTCCTGCGGATTGCTTTCGCCGAAGGCCAGGTCGCCGGCGGGATACCACTGCGGCACCCGAGTCGAGGCGCTGTAGTTCGACGGGGTACAGATGCCGTCCACGCCGGACGAAGTGGTCGGCCGGATGATCAGCGGTTCGGTCGGCGCCGGCGGCGAATCCAGCGTCGAGAAAGTCGCGAATTCCGACAACGTGCTCTCGAACTCGTTGAACCGATCGGACGGTCCGCCCTCGAGGGCCCAGACCGCCACCAGGCCCGGCTCATCGTCCACCAACTGCCGATACATGTTGTCGCGGATCTGGTTCAGGCTTCGCGCAACACTCCAGATCCGGACCTCCGACATCCAGCCGGAAAAAGGAAACAGGCCGTCGGGAAACGACGACGAGGCGCCCTCGCCCCCGATGCCCAGCGGTGAATCGTCCGCCGGCATCGAACCGGGCCTCGAAAACGTCGCCAGCGCCTCGCCGTTGAGATAGAAGCGCACGACAGACCGATCGTAACTGACTGCGACATGGGACCACTCGTTGACCGGGATGGTCGCACTGCTCGTGACCTGGGTACTGCCCCGATAGTAATAGCGAAGACCGCCACCGCAATAACCGAACCAGTAGCCGTTGACGAAGTCCTTGCCGACTATGGTGGAACAGACGTCCGATGTCGGCCGAATCCACGCCTCGATGGTAATCGCGGATGCCGGGTTCAGCGCGCTGTCGTGGTTGACCACGACCCGATCCGTGGGATCATTCAGGCGGAGCGTGGCTGTCGCGGAAAGCACGGGTCCGGACGCGAGAACGACAAGCACGAAAAAGGCGATTCGATTCAACATGTCTGACACTCCGTAACGCGCGTGCGACAGTCTGATGGGGCGCGACCGGTCAGCCGCACGCGTCTGCTCCATCCTCCGATACCCGACACTCTGGCGACCGGCGTGGGGAGAATCTCACGAACCGATCGCGCCTACCCTTTAGAAACGGAATGCGGAAGGTAATAGCGCCACGGCATGGAATAGTGTTCTGTCAGAAATGGAACGATATGATTTTGCGCGGAATGGAGAATCTTGCCTTCAGGCTCCGGCACTGCAAGCGTCATCAACCGTCCATACCTCGAGGTCAAAGGGTTAGGCGCCTACAGCTCCAAGTCCCCCTTGATTTCCTCATGTCGCACACAAGCCACCCGCGTCCCATCGTCCAGTTCCTCCAACGGCGGCTCGGCCACCCCGCACTTGTCCTGCGCAAACGGACACCGCGTCCGGAACACGCAGC
Organism: Lysobacterales bacterium; assembly: GCA_002722315.1. GTDB lineage: Bacteria > Pseudomonadota > Gammaproteobacteria > Xanthomonadales > Wenzhouxiangellaceae. Next base: position 59,926 of record PBLG01000007.1, read on the forward strand.
CCGACGGCGGGTTGGTCGGCGACGGCAGTTCTCCGCCCAGCGAGCGCTTGGCCCGCTCGCGCTCCAGCTTCGGATCCGGGATGGGCACCGATTCGATCAGCGCTCTTGTATACGGGTGCGCCGGCTTGCGGTAGATGCGTTNGCTGTCGCTGATCTCCATCACCTTGCCCATGTACATCACCAGCACCCGGTCGGAGACGTGGCGGACGACCGACAGGTCATGGGCGATAAATATCAGAGATAGCTGCAGCTTCTTCTGAAGCTCCTTCAGGAGATTCACGATCTGGGCCTGGATGGAGACGTCGAGCGCACTGACCGGTTCGTCGCAGACAACCAGCCTCGGATTGACCACCAGCGCGCGGGCGATGCCGATGCGCTGGCACTGGCCGCCCGAGAATTCATGCGGGTAGCGGTTGATCTGTTCGGGCGCAAGTCCGACCATCTTGAGCATGCCCGAGACGCGTTCGCGCACCTGCATCTTGGACATCGACGGGAAGAAGTTCTTCAGCGGCTCTCCGACGATCTGCCCGACCGTCATGCGCGGGTCCAGCGAGCCGTACGGGTCCTGGAAGATCAGCTGCAGTTGCCGGCGCTTCTCGCGCATCTGCTCTTCGGTCTTGCCGACCAGGTTGTCGCCCAGCCAGGCGATGCGCCCGCCGGCAGGCGCGACCAGCCCGAGGATGGCGCGCGCCAACGTGGACTTTCCGCAGCCGGACTCGCCGACGATGCCCAGCGTTTCGGCCGCGCCGAGCTCGAAGCTGACCCGGTCGACCGCCTTGATGGTCTGGTAGTCGTGCCGAAACAGGCCTTCACCGGCGTCGATGCGGAAATGGACCGACAGGTCCTCGACCTTTAGAATCGGCGCGCGCATCAGGCCTGCGCTCCTTGTGATTTCTTTTTCGCTGTTTCCTCCTCAAGCGGCGGCAGTGCGTCCAGCCAGCAGCGCTTGAACCTGTCTTCGCCGGCCGCAGTGAGATCAGGATGTTCGATGCACTTGTCGAACGCATGCGGGCAGCGCGCGCGAAACGGGCAGCCTTCGGGCAGGTCGACCAGGTCCGGCGGGTTGCCGGGGATGGCGCTGAGGATGCCGGAATGCTCGCGGTCCAGCCGGGGCACCGATTTCAGCAGGCCCTGGGTGTAGGGGTGCGCCGGATCGGCGAACAAAGGCTCGACGTCTGCGGTCTCCATCACCTCGCCGGCGTACATCACCAGCACCTTGTCGCAAAGCCCGGCGATCACGCCCAGGTCGTGGGTGATCAGCATGATCGCGGTCGAGGACTTTTCCGAAAGCTCACCCATCAGCGTGTTGATCTGCGACTGGACAGTTACATCGAGAGCGGTGGTCGGCTCGTCGGCGATCAGCAAATCGGGCTGGCACAGCAGGCCCATCGCGATCATGACGCGCTGGCACATGCCGCCGGACAGCTGGTGCGGAAACTGGCGCATGCGCTGGCCCGGCTCGCTGATGCCCACCTGGTGCAGCATCTCGGCAGCCCGCTGGCGCGCTGCCTTGCGCTTGAGCGCGCGGTGGTGCGTAAGCNCCTCGACGAGCTGCTCGCCGATCGACATGTACGGGTTGAGCGAGCTGACCGGGTCCTGGAAGATCATCGAGATCTTCGAACCCCTGATCCGGCTCAGCTCCTGGGTGGACAGGCCCAGCAGTTCCTGGCCGCGGAACTTCACCGAGCCGGAGGCTCTGCCGTTCTCGGCGAGCAGGCCCATCATGGCCATGGCCGTCTGGGTCTTGCCCGAACCGGATTCGCCGACGATGCCCAGCGTCTGGCCCGGCTCCAGATCGAAGCTCAGCCCGTTGACGGCGTGCACCACGCCCTCGGGCGTATTGAACGAAACGGTCAGGTCGTTGACTTCGAGCAGTGCCATCAGCGAATCACCATTACCTGTCCCTGGGATCGAGTGCGTCGCGCAAACCATCCCCCAGGAAGTTGAACGCAAAAAGTGTCGCGGCCAGGAACGTGGCCGGGAACAGCAGCGACCACGGCGCGGTTTCAAGCTCCTGCGCGCCCTCGTTGACCAGCGCACCCCAGCTCGTCAACGGCTCCTGCACGCCCAGGCCCAGGAAGCTGAGAAACGATTCAACCAGGATCACCTGCGGGATCGTGAGCGAGACGTAGACCACCACCACGCCGAGCAGGTTGGGGATGATGTGGCGACCGATGATCTGGCGTTCGGTGGCGCCGGATACGCGCGCGGCCTCGATGAAGTCCTTGTTCTTCAACGACAACGTCTGGCCTCTCACGATGCGCGCCATGTCCAGCCAGTTCACGGCGCCGATGGCAACGAAGATGAGAAAGATATTGCGCCCGAACACCACCATCAGCAGGATCACGAAGAACATGAACGGCAATGCGTAGATCGCATCGACCGCCCGCATCATCCAGTTGTCGACCCGGCCGCCGAGGTAGCCGGCGACGGCGCCGTAGGTGACGCCGATGACCAGCGACACCAGTGTGGCGATGACGCCGACCAGCAGCGAGATGCGCCCGCCGACCATCACGCGCTCGAACAGGTCGCGACCCAGCGCGTCGGTGCCCATGACATGGCCGGTGTCCAGCGACGGCGGCGTGGAGTAATTGTCCCAGTCTGGAATTTCGTGATCCCAGGGGTTCAGCATCGGGCCGACCGTGACCAGAACCATGATGAAAAGCAGGATGATCGCGCCGGCCACTGCGGCCTTGTTGCGCTTGAGCCGATGCCAGGCGTCGACGTACAGCGAGCGGCCTTTGACCCGGCGCTTGTCCATCGCCTGCTCGAAGGCGTCGATTGTCGTTTCACCCTTCATAGCGAATCCTTGGATCGAGCCAGGCATACAGAAGGTCGACGAGGTAATTGAGCAAGATGATCAGCACACCGTAAAAGATCACCACGCCCATCACCAGCGTGTAGTCGCGGTTGAGCGCACCCTGCACGAAGTGGCTGCCGATGCCCGGGATGGTGAAGATGCGCTCGATGACGACCGATCCGGTCAGTATGGCCGCCGCGGCCGGGCCCAGGTACGAGATCACAGGCAGCAGCGCGGGCTTCAGCGCGTGGCGCAGCAATACCTCGTGCTCCGGCATGCCCTTGGCCCGCGCGGTGCGGATGAAGCTCGAGTGCAGCACCTCGATCATGGATCCCCGGGTGATGCGCGCGACGTAGGCGATCATCGGCAGCGAAAGCGCGACGGCTGGCAGGATCATCCGTTGAATCGAACCGTCCCAGCCCCCGGCCGGGAGCCAGCCGAGCGTGATGGCGAAGACAAGGATGAGGATTGGGGCGGCGACAAAGTTGGGAATCGAGATGCCTATCATGGCGACCGACATGGTCAGGTAATCCGACGGCGAGTTCTGCTTGAGCGCCGCCCATATCCCGATGCCTACGCCGAAGACGAACGCCAGCACCAGCGCGATGCCGCCCAGTGTGAACGACACCGGTGCGCCCTGGGCGATGAGCTGGTTGACGGTCCAGTCGCGGTAGTGGAAAGACGGACCGAAATCGAATTGCGCGATATCGCCGAGATAACGGAAGTACTGGATGATCAGCGGGTCGTCGAGCTGGTACTTGGCCTCCAGGTTGGCCTCGATCTCCGGCGGCAGCGCCTTCTCCGAATCGAACGGCCCGCCGGGCGCGATGCGAATCAGAAAGAACGCCACGGTGATCAGAATGAGCAGCGTCGGGATGGCCGAGGCCAGGCGCTTGAGGGAATAGTTCAGCATGAGCTCACGTGGTTCCCTCTTCGACGACCGTCACATCCCCTGTCGTGCCCGAGTCGGTTTCGGTTTCCGGGGCCACTTCCGGCTGCATGGCCGCAGCTTCCGCCTCGGCCTGGGCGCGGGATTTGACGAAGAACATCTGCCGGCTGGGGTGGAAGTCCATGACGTTGGGCTCCCAGCCCTTGAGAAGCGGGTTGACCAGGCGCTTGGTGACATAGGTGTAGACCGGCAGCACGACCTGGTCGCCCAGCAGCATGCGCTCGGCCTCCACCATCAGGTTGCGGCGGCGGGCCGGGATGCGTTCGGTGGAAATCTGCTCCAGAAGGCGGTCGTAGCGCGGGTTGTCGTAGCCGGAATCGTTGCGCCGGTGCGCGGAATGAAAAAGCTCCAGGAACGTGAAGGCATCCTGGTAGTCGCCGATCCAGCCGGCGCGGAACACTTCGGTGTTGCGTCTCATCGCGCGGTTCTGGAGAAACACGCGGAATTCCTCGTTGATCAGGCGCGTGCGAACGCCGAGGGTCTGCTTCCACATCGCCGCGACGGCGACGGCGATCTTGCGGTGGTTCTCGGAGGTGTTGTAGCGAAGCTCCACTTCCAATGGATCGTCTTCGGAATAGCCGGCCTCGCGGTAGAGCTCGCGCGCCATCTCCTCGCGTTGGGCCTGGGTCAGAATCGCGTAATCGGGCAGCGGCGGCTCGTAGTCGGGCAGGCCGTCGGGCACCAGAGTGAAGGTCGGGATCTCGCCGAACTGGGTGACCTTGCCGGTGAGAATATCCCGGTCGATCGCCAGGTTCAGCGCCCGGCGCAGCGGCAGGTTGTCCCTGAACGGTCCGCGCGTGAGATTGAAGCCGAAGTAGTAGGTGCCGAACCAGGGCGATACCGAAAGCGCCTGCGGCAGGTTGACGCTGAGCCAGCCGAACAGATTGCTTGGGACCTGGTCGGTCCAGTGCAGGTCGCCGACGCGGAAACGCTGAAACTCGGTGTTCTCGTCTTCGATCGGGTAGTACACCACCCGTTCGATGATTACCCCGCCGGCCGAGTGGTAGTCGAGGTTCCTGTCCAGCACCAGGCGCGAACGGGGCACCCACTCGACCAGCTCGTAGGCGCCGTTGGAAACCAGGTTGCCCGGCAGGACGAAATCGTCGCCGTGCTCGACCAGGCTGGGCCGGTGTACCGGGTAGGTAGAGGCGTGCGTGAGCAGGCCCAGGAAGTACGGCGTTGGGTCGTCGAGCCGGATCTGCACGGTGCGCTCGTTGAGCGCCTCGACGCCCAGGTTCTCGGGCGGCTGGTCGCCGGCCAGGATGGCCTGCGCGTTTTCGATCGGCATCAGCATGCGGCCGTAGACCGCAGCGGTGGCCGGATCCACCGAGCGGCGGAAGCTGAACACGAAATCCTCGGCGGTGACCGGGTCGCCGTTGGACCAGCGCCCGTCCTCGCGCAGGTAGAAGGTGTAGGTCATGCCGTCGCGGCTGATGTCCCAGCGCCCGGCCGCTCCCGGCACGATGCGCCCGTCCGGCGCGGTGGTGGCCAGGCCCTCGAACAGGTCGCGCAATATATTCGCGGTGGGAACGCCTTCGGCGCGGTGCGGGTCCAGCGTCTGCGGCTCTTCGCCGTTGCCGCGATGCAGCTGCTGCTGTTCGGCCAGAACGTCGGGCGCGGGACGACCGAAGGCGTCCAGGGTCACGGGCACAGGCTCGGCCAGGCGTATCGGCTGCGGGGTCGGCTGCTCGCTGCCGTCACCACAGCCGGCGACCATCAGCGCCAGGCCGGGCAATAACGCAGAGAACAGGTTGACGCGCACATTCGGCATCAACGTTGTCCCGGCTCCAGTCTCAGCCAGCGCGAAAGATGAATGTCCATCGGGTTGTCCTCGTATCCCGAGATTTCGGGGCGCACCAGGTGCCTGGAGACATAGTAGTACAGCGGGATAATGGCATTGCGGTCGAGAAGCGCCTGCTCGGCCTGCCAGAGAATCCGGGTGCGCACCTCTCCGTGGGCCTGCTCGGCCCGGTCCAGCAGTTCGTCCAGGCGCTCGTCGCGCAGAAAGGCGTAGTTCAGCGGGCTTTCGGAATGGAAGTTGCCGAGGAAGTTGCCGGGATCGGCCCAGTCGGCAATCCAGCCGCCGCGAACGATCTCGGTGATGCGGCCGTGGCGGCGATTGGTGACGAAGACCTTCCACTCCTCGTTGACCAGCCGGGTGGAAATGCCCAGGTGTTGCTTCCACATCGCCGCCACCGCCGCCGCCAGACGACGATGCGCGAGCGAGGAATTGAACCGGAGCTCGACCGTCAGCGGTCTTTCCGAGTAACCGGCCTCGGAAAGCAGCTGCCTGGCCCGCCCGATCCGCTCGGACCGCGACATGCGCGCCTCGGGCGGCGGCTGGTCGGGCCAGCCTTCCAGCCCGGGCGGCACCAGCCGCCAGGCCGGAAGCTCACCGGTGCCCAGGACCCGATCGACAATGATCTCGCGGTCGATGGCCAGGGATAACGCTTCGCGCAGTGCCGGGCTGTCGGCCAAAGGCGCCCGGCGCAGGTTGTAGACCAGGTAGAAGCTGCCGAAATACGGCGAGATGCGCAGCGAGTCGCCCAACTCGCGCTTCAGCCAATCGAGCCGCCCCGGCGGCACGGCTTCGGTAATGTGCAGTTCCCCGGCGCGAAAGCGCCCGAGCTCGGCCGAAGGGTCTTCGGTCACGTGCCAGACGACGGCGTCGGCGGCCACGGTGCCGGCCTCGCGGAAATTCAGGTTGCGGCGCAGCGCGAAGCGTGCCCCGGGAACGCGCTCGTCGAGCACGAACGCGCCGCTGAAAAGCTCGCGCCCGGCACCCGGCCACGGAAACGTCACCGGCAACGTCAAAAGCTCCTCGAACCAGGGCACGGCGCGCTCGAGCCGAATCTGCAAACGATTGTCGGCAACGGCGGTCACCGCCTCGACCGGGTCCAGCCAGCCCGCCGTGGGCGACGCGGTGGAAGGATCGACAGCGCGCGCGAAACCGCGCTCGAAATCGGCTGTGGTAATCGGTGATCCGTCGGACCAGCGCGCGTCGGGATCCAGTTCGAAGGTCCAGGTGCGGCCGTCGTCGGACACCTCCCAGGCGCGTGCGACGCCCGGCACCGGGCGCCCGGCCGCATCGCGGGTCAGCAATCCTTCGTGCAGGTCGCGAAGCAGGTTGAAAGCCGAAAGGCCCTGGGCGCGGTGGATATCCAGGGTGTCCGGAGACGGTCCCAGCCCGCGATGGATTTCGCCGGCGGCGCCGGCCACGCTCGCCCAGATCAGCAGCGCAACAGCGAGCAGCGAGGCGACGCATCCTGCTCGCCGGCTCGCCTGGGTCGGGTTGGTCGCCGCGGCAGGGTTCATCGGCGGTTAGTGTACCCCGACGTCATTGTCGTGGCGTTCGAGTGCGACTGGTTGCATGCGCTTGCCGTGGGTTGCCACCGGGCGCGTGCATGCGAAGCGCATGACGATAGGCGATAATCCGGGTTTAAGCCGCAGGCCCAGTTGACGATACATGAGCGATTCCACGCAAGCATCACCGACCGTTACCGATGCCCGACAGCTGGTGGAATACCTGGCCGCCGGCTGCAAGCCGAAGGAAAACTGGCGTATCGGCACCGAGCACGAGAAATTCGGCTTCACGCTGGCCGACCGCGCACCGCTGCCCTACGAGGGCGAGAACGGCATCGGCGTGCTGCTGGGTCGGCTCGCCGAGCGATACGACTGGCAGCCGGAACTGGAGAACGGGAACATCATCGCGCTCAAGCGCGACGGCTGTTCGATCACGCTGGAGCCGGGCGGCCAGTTCGAGTTGTCCGGCGACCTGCTGGAAAACCTGCACGAGACCTGCAACGAGGTCAATTCGCACCTCGCCGAAGTCAGGTCCATCGCCGAGCCCATGGGGCTGGGCTTCCTGGGCCTGGGGTTCCATCCCACCGCGAGGCGCGAAGACATCCCGTGGATGCCCAAGGATCGCTACAAGATCATGCGCGCGCACATGCCTCGGGTAGGCACGCTGGGCCTGGACATGATGACGCGCACCTGCACGGTACAGGTCAACCTGGATTTTTCCAGCGAACAGGACATGGCCGACAAGTTTCGCGCCTCCCTGGCGCTGCAGCCGATCGCCACGGCGCTGTTCGCCAACTCGCCGTTTCTCGAAGGCAAACCCTCGGGCTACCTGAGCTACCGCAGCCATATCTGGACCGATACCGATTCCCAGCGCACCGGTCAGCTGCCGTTCGTGTTCGAGCCCGGCTTCGGCTTCGAGCGCTACGCCGAATGGATGCTGGACGTGCCGATGTATTTCGTGCGCCGCGAGGGGCGTTATATCGACGCCGCGGGGCAGTCTTTTCGCGACTTCATGGCCGGCAGGCTGCCGGCGCTGCCGGGCGAATACCCGACGATGGCCGACTGGGAAGACCACCTGACCACCGCTTTCCCCGAGGTGCGACTGAAGAAATTCCTGGAAATGCGCGGGGCCGACAGCGGACCCTGGAAGCGTCTTTGTGCCCTGCCGGCGTTGTGGGTGGGCGCGCTGTACGACTCGACCAGCCTGGACGGTTGCCTGGAGTTGATCAAGGGCTGGAGCAGCGACGATCTTCACGCACTTCGCGGCGATGTCTCGCGCGACGGGCTCGAAGCGCGCATCGGCGGGCGCAGCGTGCGGGAAATCGCCGCCGACATGCTGTCACTGGCCCACAGGGGCCTGGCCGACCGTCGCCGGCTCAATGCGGCCGGCGACGACGAGACGGGCTTCCTGCAGCCGCTGCATAGAATCGTCAAGACCGGCCTGACCCCGGCCGAGGTGCTGCTGGAACGCTATGAAAAGGAGTGGGACGGCAGCCTGGACAGGCTGTTCGTCGAGCAGGCGTATTATTAGAAATAGCAACGAAATGCCTGCGGCATTCGTTGATCGCCATTGGCGTTTCTCTTCCTGAAACCCCGGGCCGGCACTGTGGAAGGCGCTTCGCCTTCCCTAGAACGGCAGCTTCAGCGCCGGGTTGACCTTCAGCATCGCGTCGCGGAACATTTTCTGGATTCGGGCGAGCGCATCCTTGTCGGTGCCTTCGAACCGCACTACCAGCACCGGCGTGGTGTTCGAGGCGCGGACCAGGCCAAAACCGTCTTCGAAGTCGGCGCGCACACCGTCGATGTCGTTGATGGTGGCGCCCTCGAAATCGATGGACCTGGCGAATTCCTCGACGAACGGGTGCGGTTCACCCTCCTTCATTTCCACCTTCAGCTCGGGCGTGCTGTGCGCCTTGGGCAGCGAGGCCAGGATCTGGCCCGGGGCGCGCGTGTCGGCCGCCAGGATTTCCAGTAGCCGGCAGGCAGCGTACATGCCGTCGTCGAAGCCGTACCAGCGCTCGGCGAAGAAGAAATGCCCGCTCATCTCGCCGGCCAGCGGCGCGCGGTCGCGTTTGAGCTGTTCCTTGATGAACGAGTGGCCGGTGCGCGCCATGATGGGCTTGCCGCCGGCGTCCTCGATTTCGCCCGCCAGCAGGCTGGAACACTTCACGTCGAAGATGATCGGCTGGCCGGGGTTGCGTGAAAGCACGTCGCGGGCGAACAGCATCATCAGCCGGTCCGGGTAGATGATCTCGCCGTCCGGCGCCACCACGCCCAGCCGGTCGCCGTCCCCGTCGAACGCGACACCGACGTCGGCGTTGAAGTTGCGAACACACAACCGCAGGTCTTCCAGCGTCTTGGGGTCGCCCGGATCCGGATGGTGGTTCGGGAAGGTGCCGTCGACCTCGGCGTACAGCGGAATCACCTCGGCGCCGATGGCTTCGAGCAGGCGCGGGGCGACCGCGCCGGCGATGCCGTTGCCGCAGTCGGCGACCACCTTCAGCGGCCGCTCGAGCTGGATGTCGGTGCCGATCCGCTCGATGTACTGGACCGTGATGCGCTGCTGGCTGACGTGGCCCTTGCCGGATTCCAGGTTGCCCTCGGCCAGCCGGGTATGCAGCGCTGTGATGCTGTCACCCGAAAGCGTCTCGCCGCCGAGCACGATCTTGAAGCCGTTGTAGTCCGGTGGGTTGTGGCTGCCGGTAACCATCACGCCCGACCCGCCGCCCAGCTCCTGCGCGGCGTAGTAGAGCACCGGCGTGGGCACCGCGCCGACGTCGATCACGTCGACGCCGGCCGCCATCAGGCCCCGGGTAAGCGAGGTGAGCATTTCGGCGCCCGACAGGCGGCCGTCGCGCGCCACCGCGATTCGATTCAGGCTCCTGCTGCGGGCCTCGGAACCGATCGCACGCCCGATGGCTTCGGCGATATCGGCGTTGAGCGTATCGCCCACCACGCCGCGAATGTCGTAGGCGCGGAAGATCGACGCCGGGGGGACCACGGGCGCCGGCGCCTGGTCCGGTTCCGCCGCCTCGGGCGCTGATTCCGTGGCGTCTGCCGGACCCGCTTCGTTCGACGCCGCCGCCGGCGTTGGCGCATCGGCGCCGCCCTTGTCTTCCTCCACCAGCGAACGCAGCATCTGGCTGATCTCGTTGTGGTCGTCTTCGGGGGCGTCGGGGTCGAACAGGAATTCGTCGTCCTCTCCCGCTTCCGGATGATCGGCCTCGTCCTGCCTGGGCTGCTCGGGCTTGTGCTGTTCAGGGGCCGAAGCGGCCTGCCCGAGCTCGGGGGCGTCGTAGCTGCGCTGGTCGGTGTTTTCGCGACGCATCTCTCCATCGGCGGTCATCGGCTCCTCGCCCAGGATGGGTGCATCCTCGAAACCGGCCCCGGCGTCTTCTTCGGCCATCGGCCCGGTCTCGATGGGCGGCTCGAGCGTGTCCGGATCCAGAACTTCGGTACCCTGGCCTCGCGCGGCCGACTTGTTTGCCGAAGCCGTGGTCGCTTTATTTTCGGGTTCGCGTTCAGGTTCCGGCTCGCGCGCTTCGCGGGGCTCGATCGCCGCGGGCGCGGGGCCCGACTCACGCTGTTCGGCAGGCCCGGGCTCCGTCACGAGCTGGTCCCGGGAGCGGCGCGTGACGAGCAGACCAAGCACCGCGATGAGAATGCCGATGCCGGTCACGCCTGCCAGCTGCAGTGTCGACATGGGGCCGATGACCGAGGCGCGATACCAGCCGAGCCGGAAAAGCGAACCGGCAACGGGCAGCGTTTCGGTGGCGGTCCCGAAACCGGAGCCGAATTGATCCAGGGTGATCTGTGCGCCGTCGGCTACCTGGACCAGTCGCATCGCCTGGATCGAGTCGGGAAGCGTCACGCGATTGACCAGGACGCTGACCGGGAACGTGACCAGCACCACCACGCTGCGCGCATCGTCGGGATTCAGTCTTTCGGCCACGGCCAGGTATTCGTCGGGCGTGCCTGCGAAGTGCACCTGCGCCGGCACCGAACCCTCCGTGCGGGCCTTGAGCATCATTTCCAGCGCGGCGAAACCACTGCCCGGAAATGCCGACAGATCGACGTTCTCGACCGCCTGGCGCGCTACCACTATATTCAGGACGTTGCCGACGCCGAGCTCGCGCAGGGTCGAAACCATTTCGTCGCGCTCGCCGCGCCCTTCATCGGGCGCCGCGACTTCGGCGAACGCTTCGCTGGAGATGGCCTGGCGAAGGGAGACGATCTGCTGCTCGATCTGGCGCACCTGTTCGCGCGCGTCCTGGCCGGCGGCGTCCAGGGCCATCCTGGCCTGCAGGCTGTTCCAGACCAGGTAGGCCCCGAGCAGCAGCACCGCGAGTCCGACGGCAATGAGGACGAGCCCCAGCAGCCTTGGCAATGCTCGACCGCCGTATGTTTTCATCGAGACCTGCTGCATGCTGTTCTCGCTTCGCTGTTGGTTCGAATGTCAGTGGGTACCGGTATGTCCGAAGCCGCCGGCTGCTCGGCTGGAGTCCCTGAATGCCTCGACCGGCTTGAGCTTGACCTGGACCACCGGCAGCAGCACCAGCTGTGCGATTCTCTGGCCGGGCTCTATCGTGATGGTGTCGCGCCCCCGGTTCCAGCACGGCATCTTGACCGGGCCCTGGTAGTCGCTGTCGATCAGGCCGACCAGGTTGCCCAGGACCAGCCCCTGTTTATAGCCCAGCCCCGAGCGCGGAAGCAATACCGCGGCCAGCGAAGGGTCGTCGAGGTGTATCGCCAGTCCTGACGGCACCAGCGCCGTATCGCCCGGCTCGAGCGTGATCGGCGCGTCGATCATTGCGCGCATGTCCATGCCCGCCGAGCCTTCGGTGGCATAGGCCGGCAACNGCCATTCGGTGCCGATTCGCGGATCCAGGATCCGGACTTCGAGCTCCCTCATTCGGACTGACTCCCTCTGGCTTGCATTCTTTCGGCGATGACATCGACCAGTTTTCGACCCAGCTCGCGCTTGGACGCCGACCCCAGGTCCCATTCCCGGTCGCTGGAGTAGACCACCAGCGAATTCCGGCAGGCGTCGAAACCGCAGTCGTCGCCTACCCTGTTGGCCGCGATCAGGTCGAGATTCTTGGCGGCCAGCTTGCCGCGCGCGTTTTCGGCCACGTCGCTCGTTTCGGCCGCAAAGCCGACCACGAAAGGTCGCGGCGACAGCCCCGCGACTTCTCGCACTATATCCGGATTCGGCACCAACTCCAACGCCATGCTGTCGCCGCTGCGCTTGATCTTCTGCTCGCTGCGCGACGCCGGTCGATAGTCTGCCACGGCGGCGACCGAAACGAAACCGTCGGCCGGAAGCGCCGCCAGCACCGCATCGCGCATTTCGGCGGCCGTCCTGACGTCGACGCGCCGAATTCCCCCGCGCGTCGACAGGTGGACGGGACCGGCGATCAGCGTCACCTCGGCGCCGGCGTCGGCCAGCGCTTCGGCCACCGCAAAGCCCATCCTGCCCGACGACCGGTTGCCGATGAAGCGGACCGGATCCAGTGCCTCGTATGTGGGTCCGGCAGTGACGACGAATCGCCTGCTGGCCAGGCTTTCGCTTCCCGTGGCCACGGCTGCCGCTATCTCGTCGGGTGCCAGCATGCGACCGTAGCCCTCTTCGCCGCAGGCCTGGCTGCCCGAATCGGGCCCCAGCATCCGGGCGCCGCGGTCCTCGAGCGTCTCGACATTGCGCCGCACCGCCGGGTGATCCCACATCACGTGGTTCATCGCCGGGGCCAGCCACAGCCGGGCGCGGCTGGCCAGCACCGTGGTGGTCAGCAGGTCGTCGGCCATGCCGCCGGCGAGCCGGGCCAGCAGGTCGGCCGTGGCCGGCGCGACCACGATGTCGTCGGCCCAGCGGGCCAGCTCGATGTGGCCCATGCCGGCCTCGGCCTCGACATCCAGCAACGTTTCATGCACCCGGTGGCCGCTGACCGCCTGAAGCGTCAGCGGGGTGATGAATTCCTTTGCCCCGCGGGTCATGGCGACGCGCACCTCGCAGCCGCGCTCGCGCAGGCGGCGCACCAGCTCGGGCGCCTTGTAGGCCGCGATTCCCGCAGATACGCCGACCAGTACGTGCCGGGGCCTGTCGTCGCTTTCGGATGAATTTCGGCTCATTTTCCTACCCCGATGCGGGAAGTTTGCCGATGGTGCGCGTGGGCGCTGGAGGCCATTCTTTGCAGCCTGTCATCAATGTCGAGGGAAGAATTGTATGCGAATCAATGACTGGCCACTAGGCGAGCGGCCGAGGGAACGGCTGCTGGAACACGGCCCCGGCGCGCTCAGCGACGCCGAACTGCTGGCGATCCTGCTTCGAATCGGCGCCCGCGGACGCTCGGCACTCGACCTGGCGCGCCACCTGATCGCCGAGTTCGGCGGCCTGCGGGGGCTGCTGGAAGCCGACTGCGACACGCTGTGCGAGCAGCCCGGCCTGGGGCCGGCGAAATACGCCCAGATCCACGCAGCGCTCGAGCTTGCCCGGCGCCAGCTCAAGGCCCGGCTGAACCGCGGCGAGGCGCTGACCAGCCCGGACGCCACGCGCCGCTTCCTGTCGGCCGAACTGCGCCACCGCCCGCACGAGGTTTTCTGCGCCCTTCTCCTGGACACCCGCCACCGGGTGATCGCTTTCGAGGAACTGTTCGCCGGCACCATAGACGCCGCCCATGTGCACCCGCGCGTGGTCGTGGAAAAGGCCCTGGCGCGCAAGGCCGCGGCAATCATCATCGCCCACAACCACCCCTCAGGCGTCGCCGAGCCCAGCCAGGCCGACCTCGCCATCACCCGGCGCCTGCGCGACGCGCTGGGCCTGGTCGACATCCGGCTGCTGGATCACTTCATCGTCGGGGATGGGGAGGTGGTGTCGCTGGCCGAAAGGGGCCTGGTTTGAGCCGCTCTACTGCGACGCTGCCAAGCACTGCATCTGCGGCGTTTTACTCGGTCGCGCATCCTCTACGTACAACCTCGTACGCTTGCGGTGCGCTCGGTCGTAAAACACCCCAGCTACAGCACTTGGCTGCGTCTCGCTACGAGCGGATGGGAAGTACGGCGGCTTCAAGTTTCAAGTTTCAAGTTTCAAGTTTTAAGTTGTTGGTTGTTGGTTGTTGGTTTTTTGGGTGTTAGGTGTTAGGTGTTAGGTGTTAGGTGGGTTTTGATGGGTGATCTCCCGCTACGGCAACGGAGTTGTCGATTTTCTGTGGGAGGCGCATCCTGCGCCGATGAATTCAACATCGATCGTCGCCAATGCTCGCGAATGTCGAAATCTCGCTTCCCGGCTGGCGCGCTCACAGATCGTCGTTACTTCGAGTAGCGCGCCAGGGGGAACATGTCCAGGCGCCAAGAGATTCCGGGGTCCTTGAATTCACCCCTCATATAAGCCTGACGCGCGGATTCTGTATCGATGGTCATGCAGCCTTTTTCGTCCATGACGGAATATTTGACGGAATATTTTTGGCCCTGGAGGTCGAAAGTTTCGAGGCAGAGTTCAAGCCGGTCAGGCGCCAGACGCTTCAGTGATATCGAGGCGTCCCAAGGTTCGGGCTCGCGATCGCGCGATATGGAGATCAGCATCGAATCCCGCGGCGCCGGCGGCAACTCGACATCAGTGGCCATTTCCACTGCCCCATTGACCGTAAATTGCAGCGTGACCGAGTTGGAACTTGTCGACGCGACAGCTGTTGGTTGAACCGGATCGACTGGAGTCAAGACGAGTCGGTACGCGGTCTCGCCAGTCTCCGGGTCGCGCGTCTCGATGCTTGCCGGCGAATCTTTTCCAATGATCATGCGCGGCGTGGCCACGACTTCGTCGTTCTTGCGGATGGTCGACGTGACGGAAAACTTCTCGTCCGGCAACCGGGCAACGGTCACCTCGGCCGCCCAGCCCGATTCATCGTCACGGTGTTCCAGCCGCAGCGTATCGTCGGCAAGCATCCGCGGCTTTCCGCCGATGGATGAAACGGCCGTATCGCCGGTCAGAATAAGGTTTCCGGTCTGGCTTCGGCCGTCCACGGTGACTTCGATATCGAAGGCGAATTGTTCGCCCACGCCGGCACCTGCGCTTTCGGATTGCGGGTTGGCCGCCCAGGCAATGGTCGCCATGGCCAGCGCCAGTGCTATGGCCAGGCTGCTGCCAACCCGATGTCGCCGGGCCGAGGTATTTCTCGATTTTGCGAGCATGCGGATTCTCTCCTTGAGCGGGTGTGCTCCGAAGCCGAAAACGGGCACCGGCGAGTCGTCCTGCTGGGCAAGCAGCGCCGCAGCGTAGGCGCGGCGGGCACCGAGTCGACTGGCCAGAACCGTGGCGTCGCAGGCCAGTTCCTGGTCGTGTCGAAATCGCGTTGCGGCAATGTGGACCAACGGATTGAACCAGAACAGGCAGCGAAAGCCGGCCGCGGCCAGGTTCCAGAACGGATCGCCCCGCTTGAGGTGCGTGTATTCATGCGCCAGCATCAGGCGCCGCTGGCGAGTGCCAAAGCGGCGTTCGAAGTCGCGCGGCAAAATCACGCTCGGGCGAAGCACGCCAAGCAGCGCGGGACCGGCGGCAAAACGGTCGGAGGCGAAGAGGCGCCGACCCGCCGGGCGCAGCGAGCCGAGCAGCCGTCTGAATCGGTTTTGACGGTACGCCAGCACAAGCAGCATCAATGCCGCACCCGCCAGCCAGGCGATGGACGCGGCAATACGCCACGAGATGGGCAACGACTGCCCGACCTCCTGCGCTGCGGCGGCAACCTGGCCAAGGCCGTCCAGCGAGATTACGGTCCTGAAGTCCGACGCCGGAGCGACGTCGATACTGCGAGCGGGCAGGATGCTTGCGAACAACGCCAGCGGCACCAGGGTCCAGATCAGGATCGCAGCACGAATTCCGAACATGCGAACCAGCGCCGGCCGCAGGGCAAGTACCAGCACGATCGCGATGGTCGTTACCGTAGCGGCCTCGACCACCCACTGGATCAGCTCACCGCTCATCGTCCAGCCTCTCGATCAGTTCGCGAAGCTCGTCCAGGTCGCTCTGGCTGAGCTTCCCGTGGCTGGAGAAATGCGACACCAGCGGGGCCAGCCGGCCGTCGAACAGGCGATCGACCAGGCGGCTGCTTTCGGCCAGTACCCAGGCGTCGCGCTCGATCGCCGGGCGGTACAGGAAGCGCTTGCCGTCGGGTTCGACGGCCACGGCGCCCTTGTTCCTGAGCCGGCCCAGCAAGGTCTTGACCGTCGCCTCTGACCAGTCGTTGTCGGAGCCGAGCGCGGCAAAGACATCAGCGGCGGTGGCTGGATGACGATCCCAGAGAAACTGCATGACCTGGCTTTCGGCCTTGGAAATCTGCATTTGAATTTACGTCTGTAAACGACAAGGCTGATGTTTACACCCGTAAACGTGAATGTCAAGAAGTTTTTTCGAGTGCGGCGCTTACAGGGTGACGACCCTCAACAGAATTGGCGGGCGGCAACGCATCGGGCTGCGCCCTGATCGCGAAGCGTTAATAAAGAGTAGCCCGGGTAAGCGCAGCGCACCCGGGATCAATCTCGATTCGGCCACCTTTCCCGGATGCGCGCTGCGCGCTTATCCGGGCTACAAAATCCGCGACTTCCAGCCTCGGGCGCCTGCCGCGCGGGCAATGCCGGCCTGCTGCCCCGATCTGCCGGATTCGGCGGGGCGCGCTCGCTGAAGGCCTCGCCACGCGTCGAACTGAAGCGAGCGCGCCCCGTTGAATCCGGCATCGAAGTCGAGAAACCATGCATCAACACCCCGCGAAAACGAAAAACGCCGGGCGGGGCCCGGCGTTTCGAATGGGTGCAGCACGGCGGAAGCCGGATTACTTGATCTTGGCTTCCTTGTACATCACATGCTTGCGCACGACCGGATCGTACTTCTTGAACTCGAGCTTGTGCGGCGTGTTCTTTTTCTGCTTGTTGGTCGTGTAGTAGTGACCCGTCCCGGCTGAGGAGACGAGCTTGATCTTGTCGCGGGCGCTACCTGCCATGACGAATCTCCTTTAAATTTTCTGGCCGGACGCGCGCAGATCTGCCAGCACGGCGTCGATGCCTTTCTTGTCGATGATGCGCATTCCCTTGGTGGAGAGGCGCAGCTTCACCCAGCGGTTTTCGCTTTCAACCCAGAAGCGATGGCTGTGCAGATTCGGCAGCGAGCGCTTGCGGGTACGGTTATTGGCGTGGGAAACGTTGTTCCCGACCAGCGGGCGTTTGCCGGTTACCTGGCAGACTCTGGACATAACGGCAGTTCCAATTTGATGACTGAATTAGTTGCGAAACAGCCGCTGTTCGGCTATTCCAAATCGAGCCCGTCTTTATAGCCGAAAACCGGCCCGATTGCAAGACTTTTGCAGGAAATCAATCATTCAGGCGCCCTTTCCCGGCGCCGGCGCCAGGGCATCGATCGCTCACGGCGTCCCAGACAGGGAGCCCCTGGATGGCTCTGTGCGGAGCAGGTTGCGCATGAGAAGTCGCAGATCGTGTGGTTCGACGTGAGTGACAGTAGCCAAAGCTACGGCCGAGCGTCGCAGCGCACGAGATGCGGCTTCTCATGCGCAACCCGCCCGTGCCGAGCCATTCAGGGGCTCCCCAACAAACGATTCAGGTCCTCGACCATCTGCGGCACCTCCAGGCTGTCGAGCAGCATCAGCCTGGGCTCCAGTTCGGCGTCGAACACGAAAATCGCCGAGCTGTGGCTCACCTCGTAGTCGCCGTTGGCGTCGGGCTCATCGTAGCCGTAGGTGATGCGGTAGCGGCGCGTGAGCGCCTGCAGCTGTTTCCGGGTGCCGGTCAGGCCCAGCATCCGGTCGCTGAACGCCCCCGTGTACTCGCCGAGCTGCGCCGGCCCGTCGCGCGCCGGGTCGACGCTGACGAACGCCAGCTGAAGGTCCTCGCGCACCGATTCGGGCAGGCGCCGGCTGGCGGCCGCCAGCCTCGCCAGCGTGGTCGGGCAGATATCCGGGCAGTGCGTGAAGCCGAAATACATGGCCACGGGCCGGCCGGCGAACACCTCCTCGGTGACGGTGTTGCCGTTCTCGTCGGTGAGCGTGAACTCCAGTTCCTGCATCAGGCCCGTGATGTTCTTGCCGTGCCAGCCCTCGTCGGCGCAGCCGGCCAGCAGCAGGGCCAGCACGCCCGTGATTACCATCGTCGCGGCAAGGCGGATTCGAGCGACCGCCGGGCTCACTGCGAAGTCACCGGCACGACCGTGAACGCGACCGGCCACTCGGCCGGCGCAATACCCTCGAATCGCAGCATGATCTCGACCTGGTCGCCGACTTCCAGCGCGCCCCTGGGCTGCATCAGCATCAGGTGCAGGTCGCGCGGCTTGAACACCGCAGAGTCGCCGGGCAGGATCTGCACGCCGTCGGACTGGTGCTCCATCCGGGCCCGGCCGTCGCTCACGATGGTGCGGTGAATCATCACGTTGCCGAATGCCGGGGAGGTCGCACCGACCAGCCGGATGACGTCTTCGGAATGGTTGCGGATCTCCATGTAGCCGGCCATCGGACCGCCGCCCGGCACCAGACGCACGCGCGCGTTGCCGACCTCGATCGGCGATTCCGGGGCGACCTGCCCCACCCACCAGAGCGCCCCGGCCAGCAGGACCACCAGCGCCACGATTGCACTTGCCAGTTTCATCTCGTTCCTCGCACTTTCTTGTCAGCGTACATTTGGGTAATCGGCGGCCGGGCTTGAAGTTTTGGCCCTTGTGCCCTGGTCGGAATATATCCAGAACCGCAACACGATCAATGCGCCGACTACGCTCATCATCGCGGCCGGAATCCAGGTGATCAGCCCGCCCAGGTGCTGGTCGGTG
Source organism: Lysobacterales bacterium (assembly GCA_002722315.1). GTDB lineage: Bacteria > Pseudomonadota > Gammaproteobacteria > Xanthomonadales > Wenzhouxiangellaceae. The sequence goes on from PBLG01000007.1 coordinate 78,793, forward strand.
ATCGGCGCCAAAGGCCAGGCGCGGCCGCAGACCGCGTAGACGTCGAACCAGACCCGGTCGGCGAACGTGATGCTTGCCCCGATGATGATCTGCGGCACCATCACCGCGGCCAGCAGCAGAACGCGGGTCCCGTAGCCCAGCCTGGGCGTTATTCCTCGCTTGCCGTGCTCGAACATCAGCCACCAGAACAGCAGGCCGTCCAGCGCCATCGACCAGTTCATGATCCAGTACAGGTTCGAGTTCAGCATCGCGTCGAAATGGATCTCGGGCGTGAGCCAGAACGCGATCAGCCCGACGAACAGCAGGCAGGCGATGAAAGGCTGCTGCAGGAACCGATAGACGCCGACCCAGCCGGCTTTCAACAGGGTCCGGCGCGCGAACCAGGCCTTGATCGGCTGCGGCATTCCGCGGGCCAGCACCGCCGCCGGCATGGACAGTGCGATCAGGAACGGCGCCGCGTGGTGCAGCACCAGGTGCTGGACCCGATGGACGAAAAACATGTACTGCGACCAGTAATCGAAGCGCGTCTGGGTGACCAGGTACATCAACAGGACGCCGATCACGAACGCCAGCACCGGCCAGAAGCCCGGCAGCTGGTCCGGACGGCTCAGGCGCAGCCCGTTCCAGTAGATCAGCAGCGATCCCCAGATCGTCAGCTGAACGAGCCAGCTGAATTCCCAGGGAACGAAAAAGAAGAAAAAGTCGGACACGGCGCACTTGCATATCGGCAGCCGCTAATTTTACCCGCAGGCGCGTAAACGGCGCAGGTGATTCGGCGATCGCTATCGGACTTGCGGCTCTGCACGTTCCGCGCCCGGCAGCGCGAGCATGATCAGCACCGGGACGAACCCGAACGGCACCAGGTAGAGCAGTTGCCACCAGCCGCTTTGGCCGGCATCTCGAAGCCGACGGGTGCCCGCGGCCAGCAGCGGAATCAGCGCGATGATCGCGACAACGAGATAGAGCCTGTCGTGAATCGCCTGGCCGAGCGCGGATGCCAGAAGCACGAAAAGAAAAAACCACCAGAACTCGGGCCGCGTCGCCGTTCCCGAAAACTCGGCGCCGCGCTGAATACCTGCGCGGACCGCATCGATCGGCGTATTGGTCGAAGGCGGGCGATCGACGATGAGGTCAGCGGCGTCGACCTCGAACACGGCGGCGAGGGCGCGAACCGACTCCATCGAGGCCTTGCCCGACTTTTCCATTCGCTGGATGGTCCTCAGGTTCAGCCCGCAGGCCTCTGCGAGTTGTTCCTGCGACCACTGGCGCCGGTTTCTGAGTTGCCGAAGCTTGCTGGAATCGATCTGCATCTTTGTGTTCTTCGCGAGGTGCCTGATGGCGGCAAAAGATACCGGCGAACGCCGCCACAGTCTACGACGCAATGACGGCGCCGCTGCGACAGCAGTGCGACATCGGCCATCGAGCTCGCCCCGCCCGGGTTGGCCCGCGGCCACGACGGCTGACGCATAATCGACCTTACTGCTCAAGAGACATGCCCATGCCCGACTTCGATTCCGACGCTTCCCGGCGCCATCTCGTACCCTTCGACGGGAATTTCTCGCTGGCCGATTTCCCGACTTCGATCGACGAGCTGCCGGCGAAAAAAGTCCTGAAGAATGAGCTCGAGGACCTGGTCGAGGAACTGCACGACCTGCAGCGCGTGCTCTATGCCGACGGCCGCTACGCCGTGCTGGCGGTTTTCCAGGCCATGGACGCGGCGGGCAAGGATTCGACGATTCGCAAGGTGTTCTCCGGGGTCAACCCGGCCGGGTTTCGGGTCGAGGCCTTCGGCGTGCCCAGCGAGCGCGAGCGCAAGCACGACTTTCTCTGGCGCTGTGCGCGGGCGCTGCCCGAACGCGGCAAGATCGGCATCTTCAACCGGTCTCACTACGAAGAATGCCTGGTGGTTCGCGTGAAGCCCGAACTGCTGGAGGGCCAGAATCTCCCCCACGTCGATCCTGCGACGATCTGGGACGAGCGCCTGGAGTCGATTCGGCAGTGGGAACGCCACCTGGCGCGAAATGGAACCGTGATCGTCAAGTTCTGGCTGAACGTGTCGATGGAAGAGCAGAAGAATCGTTTCCTGCGCCGGCTGGACCGGGCCGACAAGCACTGGAAGTTTTCGGCCAAGGATCTCGACGACCGCGCGCGCTGGCCGGAATACATGCACGCCTACCAGGAGGCGCTGCGCCGGACCTCGCGCGATTTCGCCCCCTGGTACGCCATCCCGGCCGATTCCAAGCCGTACATGCGCGTGGCCGTTGCGCGCACCATGGTGAATACGCTGAGACGGCTCGACCTGTCCCATCCGGAATTGTCCGAGGACGAGCGGCGGGCGCTGACCGCCTCGAGAAACAGGCTGGTTTCGCCGGACTGATCCGCGCCGGCCTTCGCCTTGACGCGGCGGGCGCGATCGGCGATGGTTGCCGGACGATATTCAACGGAATCGGCCATGCACCGCACCCTTCTCTTCGCTCTCCTCATGCTCCTCGGCTCGGCCGCATCCGCCCAGGAGCGTACAGCGCTGGTCGGCGGCCGACTGATCGACGGCTACGGCGGCCCGCCGCTGGCCGACAGCGTGATCCTGGTCGAAGACGGAAAGATCACCGAGGTCGGCAGCGTCGACACGCTGGAGGTGCCCGACGGTTACCGGGTCGTCTCCACCGAGGGCATGGACGTGCTGCCGGGCCTCTGGGAAAGCCACGCCCACCTGATGCTGGTCGGCCACGCCGACTACGTGCACTGGCAGTCCGAGTACGGCGACCGCTATGCGTCGGAAATCATGCCGGCCGCCGCGGTTCAGCTGCTGCTGGCCGGCGTCACCTCGGCGCGCGACCTGGGCGCGCCGCTGGCCGTTTCCATCGAGATCCGCGAGGCCATCGAATCGGGTGAAATCCCCGGGCCGCGGCTGTTCGTCTCCGGGCCTTTCCTGCAGCACGAAGTCGAGGACTGGCAGGACCACTACCGTTGGGCGGTCGAGGGCGAGAAGGACGCCCGGGCCAAGGTCAACCAGCTGGCCGACGCCGGCGTCGACATGATCAAGCTGGTCGACCAGGACAAGATGACGCTGGCCGAAGGCCGAGCCATTGTCGATGCCGCGCACGCGCGCGGGCTGAAGGTCGTCGGGCACTCGCACCGGCCCGACGAGATCCGGCGCGGCCTGGAAATCGGCGTGGACAATTTCGAACATACAGGACTGACCACCGCGCCCGAGTATCCGGAAGACGTGATGCGGATGCTGGTCGAGCGAACCGCCACCGGCCGCGTGGCGGGCGGGCCGCTGTTCTGGACGCCGACCGTTGAAGGGCTCTACAGCTATACCGAGCTGGTCGAGAACCCCGAAATGCTGGACAAGCCGTGCTGGAAGCGTGGCTTGGCGGCGGACACCGTGGCCGACATCCAGGAATCGATCAAGCACCCCGGAAAACTCGGCTACATGCAGCTGCACCCGCTGCGCGCGCCGACGCTCAAGCGCAAGATCACGCAGCTCAGGGAGGCCGGCGTGGTGTTCCTGGTCGGCACCGACTCCGGCGTTCCGATGAATTTCCACTGCGACTCGACCTGGCGCGAGATGGACGGCATGGTCGACATCTTCGGCCTGGCGCCGATGGAAGTCATCCGCGCGGCCACCTACTGGCCGGCCGTGATGATGGGCGTGGCCGACGAGGTCGGCACCGTCGAGGCGGGCAAGGCCGCCGACATCATCGCGGTGAAAGGCGATGTCCTCAAGCACATCAACCTGCTGGGCAACGTCGACCTCGTGATGAAGGCCGGCACCGTGTACAAGCAGGACGGGCAGCCGATCGAAGCGCGGCTCTGACCGGCAGGAGCGCGCGAGAAGATTCAGACCCGCTGCTGGGGAATCCTGGCTTTCTTCGGACCTTGAGCTGAATATTCATACAGTTTACTAATGCAACCGTCAGTATTGCCTCATTCAGGGCTCCGGACGGATTCGCCTGCAAGGCAAAGTGGCGAAGGCATAGTTGGCCTACGTCGAGCCACTTTAACGCCGCAGGCGGATTCGTCCGGAGCCCCCGCAGGGCTTGCCTCTCGGCGCACGTGGACTGCGTTGTTGTCGCTCGATGTAGGCCCGGCTACAGACTTCGCGCCAACGCCTTGCCACGAGCGCCGAGAGACAAGCTGAATGTGGCAATACTGACGGTTGCATTAGAAAGATTCACCCATGATTCGAAAGGAAAAAGGCCGCGGCGCCGTTTCCAACCGCGCCGGGCGGTTTGCCCGCGAGACGCGCGAAGCGGCGGCCGACCACTGGGCCGAAGAAATGGACGCGCTGCCGAAGCTGGCGACGGTGGTGCGAGCCGAGGCGGCGAAATCGATCATTTCGCGCAATCGGTCGCCCGACGTCCCGTTCGAGCAGTCGATCAACCCGTACCGAGGCTGCGAACATGGCTGCGTATATTGCTTCGCCCGGCCGACCCACAGCTACCTGGATCTCTCCCCGGGCCTCGATTTCGAAACGCGCCTTTACTACAAGCAAAACGCCGCCGAACTGCTCGAAGCCGAACTGCGCAAACCCGGCTACGTCTGCAAGCCGATCACCATCGGCGCCAACACCGACCCGTACCAGCCGATCGAGCGCGAGCACCGGATCACCCGGCAACTGCTGGAGACGATGCTCGAATACCGCCACCCGGTGAGCCTGATCACCAAGGGCGCGCTGATCGAGCGCGATCTCGACCTTCTGTCCGAACTGGCCAGGCACGGCCTGGTTTCGGTGCACGTCAGCGTCACCAGCCTGGACCCGGAATTGAAGCGCACGCTGGAACCGAGAGCGGCCTCGGCCAGCGCCCGGCTGCGCATGATCGAGCGGCTTGCCGCCGCCGGGGTGCCGGTGGGCGCATTGATCGCACCGGTGATTCCGGCGCTGACCGATCACGAGATGGAGGCGATCGTGGAGCGCGTGGCCGCGGCCGGAGCCAGAAGCGCGGGCTATGTGCTGCTGCGATTGCCGCACGAGGTCGCCGGGCTTTTCGTCGAATGGCTGGAGGCGCACTATCCCGACCGCGCGCGCCACGTCATGAGCCTGGTACGACAGTCCAGGGGCGGCAAGGACTACGACTCGACCTGGGGCGCGCGCATGCGCGGTACCGGCCAGTTCGCCGAGCTGATCGAGAAACGCTTCCGGCTGGCCTGTCGCCGTTACGACCTGAACCGCCGCAATGACAGCGGGTTGCGCACCGATCGCTTCCGTCAACCCTTGCGCACGGGCGATCAAGCGGCGCTGTTCTGATCCGGGTCAGTCCTCGAAACCGTCGGCAAATATCCTGGCAAGGGTCGCCGCGCCGTCGATCAAAAGAAGATTGCCGACGTCGACCGTGTTCGGCGCCAGGCCGTCGCCGGTCATCTCGTTGATGATCAGGTCGGCGACGCCGTCGTCGTTCAGGTCGCCGGACGCGGCGCTGTAGGCCAGCGTGTCGCCGACATTCCCGGATGCATCGCCGTTGGCGCCGTAGATCTCATGGATAGCCACTTCGTCGGCACCTGGATAAGCGCCCGGCGCCAGGTCTGAAAATCCGGGCCAGCGGCCGTCGCGGCCCAGCAGGACGTGCAGTGTCCCGGCATTCGTGCGGCCCAGCGGGTTGTCGTGGGGCGAGGAGAACGCGAGATCGTCCCTGCCGTCGCCGTCGAAATCGCCGTGGAGCGCGGTATCACCGGCGATTGCGCCGCCTATGGGGCCGAGAAATGTCGCCATTTCGATATTCGGTGGCGGCGTTTGCAGGTCGAAGCTCGCCCCCTTGAACGTCTCGATGTCGTAGATCACGTGGCCGGTTCCGGCGAAGGAGCGACTGATGCCGGCCCAGCCGTTCGCCGTGAGATCGCCGACGAAAAGGTCCGGCGCGCCGTCGTTGTCGTAGTCGAGTCCGCCGAGCATTTCCTCGCCGAAGGTCGTGTTGTCGGATGCGCCGTTGATGATGGTCGCGCTTCCGGGCCCTTCACCGACCACGAAATCGGGCGGTGGCAGCCAGTCGCCGGTGAAGTTGTCGTCCCAGGCGATGTAGACCGTCCCGTCCGGTGCGCCGCCGCTTCCGTTGCCGCTGCCGCCCAGCGGGGCCAGCGACGCGCCGGCGCGGTTCAGGGCTGCCGCGGCCAGCACCTCGGCACGACCGTTGCCGTCGAGATCGGCCATCTGCACCGTCGCCCCGAAGTGATAATCGCTGCTGCCGTCCGGCGGCCGAATCCGAGCAATGTCGCCGATCAGCGCGGTCGTGCCGAATCCCGCAAGGTCGATCTGACCGCCGCCGTCCAGGTGCGCGCCGCCCCGGATCACGTATGCGGTTCCGGCATCGGCAACCCCGCCCTCGTCACGTCGGTCGGCGCCGATCACGAGGTCGGCGATGCCGTCGCCCGTGACATCTCCGGTTCGCACCCAGATCCCCAGCCGCTCGCCGGCCTGCGCGCCCAGCAAAGTGGTGACGGACAACTCGGGCGCCGGCATTCGCAGGTCGACGGGCTGACCGGCGGCGGCGCGATCGCGCAAGGCGGCCTGGCCCGGGACGATAGTCAAGGCGCCGGCGCCGATGCGCGCGCCGCCGTCGGGGGAGAAATTCTGGCGGCATATGAGCAGGTCGGCAAGCCCGTCGCCGGTGACATCGTCGATCCAGATCTCGCTGCCGGTATTTTCCTGGACCTGATCACCGAAGAACGCCAGGATTTCGGGATCGGACTGGGCGGTATCCGACGTACCGCGGATCACGCCGTCGCCGAACGCGACAAAAACCTGGCCCGCGCGGTCTCGACCCAGCGGGCTGGCGAGCATGGCGGCGAAGGCCGTGTCGGCGTGCCCGTCGCCGTCCATATCGCCGCCGCCGGCCACGGGAACACCCACGACGCCGCTTCCCACCGACCCGTGCACTCGCTCGATCCGACCCTCGTCGGGATCGACGTCGGCCAGGTCGGTGACCGCGACCGGCTGCGCATGACCGGGGACGGCCCAGATCGCGAGCAAAAGCACCCAGGCTGCCCGTTCAGTCTTTCTCATCCCGAACCTTGTCTCTTGCCTGAGTCCAGTGTACCCCCCGTCGCCCCTCTGCCATTCCGACGGTCGTTCCTCACCGGGTTCGATCCGAGCCGGCCCGGTGTCCGTAGCCGCAGGCCTTTCAGATCGACTCGATGACCCGCTGCAAGCGACTGCGCACCTCGTCGGCGACCTTGCCGAGATCCGGGTTTTCCACCGCCTGCATGGAGGCGCTCGGATCGACGGCCGAGACTTCGACCTTGCCGTCGTCGAGTTCGCGCACGATCACGTTGCATGGCAGCATGGTGCCGATCCTGGGCTCGTGCCCGATCGCCTTCCAGGCCATTTCGGGATTGCAGGCGCCCAGGATCGTGTAGTAGCGCATGTCGCGATCGAGCTTCTTCTTCATCGTTGCCTTGACGTCGATCTCGGTCAGTACGCCGAAGCCCTCTGCGGAAAGGGCCTCCACCGCGCGCTCGCGCGCCTGTTCGGGGGTCGAGTCCAGTGTCCTCGAAAAGTCGTAGCTCATCTCTGCACCTCTTGAATATCAGGGTTATCTAAAGTATAAGCCAGCATCGCCTGACTCGTCGGCTCGATCGCTTCTGCAACCGACACTTCGAACAGTCGCTCACGAAGGCCCCGGATTCGCTATCCTCGGTCTCTTCCCAACGCCAAGGTCAACCGATGCGCGCTTTCATCATCCTTCTTGCCGTCATGCTTTCGCCGATCGCACACGCCGGCGCAGCCGATTTTCTGCCCGACTCGCGCTACGCGGCCGACGCACCTTCATTCTCGCAGGTACTCGGCTACGAGGCCGGCGAGCGCATCAGTTCGCCCGACAACGTGCGCAAGTGGTTCGACGCGCTGGAATCCGCATACCCGGACCGTATCCGCCTGTTTCCCTACGCCACCAGCTGGGAGGGCCGCGAACTCTTCTACGCCGTGATCGGCAGCCCGGAGCGGCTCTCGCGCCTCGAAGACATCAAGGCCGATATCCAGACCATCGCGCATCCCGACGAACACGACTCGGACGCCGTCGAAGCGGCCATGGGGCGCGTGCCCGGCACCGTGTGGATGGCCTATTCGGTGCACGGCAACGAAATCTCGCCGGCCGACGGCGCCATGGTCACGGCCTGGCACCTGCTGGCCGCGCAGGACGACGCGGTGGTCGATTCCGTCCTGGCCGACACGCTGGTGTTCATCAATCCGATGCAGAATCCCGACGGCCGGGCGCGCTTCGTCCACGGCTTCGAAATGGCCGAAGGGCTTGAACCGGCGGCCAGTCGGCTGGCCGCCGAGCACGATGAGCGCTGGCCCTCCGGTCGCGTGAATCACTACCTGTTCGACCTCAACCGCGACTGGCTTTCGATTACCCAGCCCGAAACGAAGGGCCACGTCGCCGCGCTGCTCGACTGGTACCCGCTGGCGTTCGTCGACGCCCACGAGATGGGCGCCGACTCGACGTTCTTCTTCGCCCCGGAAGCGATTCCCTACAACCCGCTGCTGGCCGGCGACCAGCGCGAGAACCTCGAGATGTTCGGCCGCAACAACGCGCGCTGGTTCGATCGTTTCGGTTTCCCGTACTTCACCCGCGAAGTCTTCGACGCGTTCTATCCGGGCTACGGCGCCAGCTGGCCGTCGTACTACGGCGGCATCGCGATGACCTACGAACAGGGCTCGGCCCGGGGCCTGGTGATGCGACTGCGCGACGGCACCGAGATGACCTATGCCGAGACGGTGCGCGAGTACCTGGTCGCCTCGCTGGCCACGGCCCAGACCGTTGCCGAGAATCATGAGAAGCTCTGGCGCGATTTCCGCGACTACCGCAGCAGCGCCATCGAACTGGCCGGCAGCGAAGGCCCTCGCGCCTGGGCCATCCCCGCCCAGACCGACCAGGGCGGCGCCGACAGGCTGGCCGGCCTGCTGGCCAGCCACGGCATCGACACGTTCAGGACCGCCGAGTCCATCGACGCCTGCGGCCGCGAGCTTGGCGCCGGCAGCTACGTGATTCCGGCCGACCAGCCCGAGTATCGCAAGCTGCGCGTACTGCTCGATCACCGGGTCGAAATGGACGCGGCCTTCGTCGCCGAGCAGGAGCGGCGCCGGGCCAGGGACCTGCCCGACGAGATCTACGACGTGACCGCCTGGTCGCTGCCGCTGATGTTCAACATCGACACCCTGGAGTGTCGTCGCGCGGTGGACACCAACGCCATGCAGGCCGTGGCGCCGGGCGAAATCCCGCCGGGCGAGTTCACCAACGCCGGTGCCGGCGTGGCCTGGCTGGTGCCCGGCGGCTCGCGCGCGACCGCGAAGCTGATGGCCGCGGCGCTGCGCCACGGCCTCTACCTGCAGTCAAGCGAAGAGGCCTTCGTGCACGACCAGCGCAGCTTTCCGTCGGGCACGCTGATATTTCCGAGCGCGCGCAACGATGGGGATATTGCATCGGTTCTGGAGCAACTGGCGCGCGAGACCGGCGCCGACGTCGTCGGCGTCGACGGCAGCTGGATCACTTCCGGCCCGGACTTCGGCAGCAACAAGACGCCCAGGATCGTCGCGCCGCGCGTGGCGATCGCCTGGGACGCGCCCACGGACGTCTATTCACCGGGTGCCGTCCGGTTCGTGCTGGAGCGCCAGTTCGGCTATCCGGTTGTTCCGATACGCACCCGAACGCTCAAGACCGCCGACCTGAATCGCTTCGACGTGGTGATCCTGCCCGACGAATCGCGCTGGGGCAGCGGCGGATACGCAGACGTGCTCGGGAGCGCCGGAAAGGACAACCTGGCCGACTGGGTTTCCGACGGCGGCGTGCTGGTCACGCTGGCCGGCGGCACCGAGTGGGCCGCCCATCCGGACGTGGACCTGCTGGCGTTTCGCGCCGAGCACCAGGTCCGGGAGGCAATCGCAGATGAAGAGGAAGCGGCAGCATCGGGCGACAGCGCCGACGAGACCGCTCGCGTGCCCGGCACGCTGATCGAGTCGGCCGAGCAGTTCGAGCAGCTGGCGACGCCGGAGCGCGAGAATCCGGATTCGGTCGCCGGGGTGCTGGTGCGCGCGGTTGTCGATTCGGATCACTGGCTGGCCGCCGGCGTGGCCGATACCGTCAACGTGCTGGTGCGCGGCGACAGGATATTCCAGCCCATGACCCGGGATCAGGGCCGCAACGTGGCTCGCTTCGCGGCCGCCGACGAACTGCTGGCCAGCGGCCACCTGTGGGAAGAGAACCGCGCGCAGATGGCGTTCAAGCCGTTCGTGGTCGCCCAGGACCACGGGCGCGGCATGGTGATCGGGTTTACCGAGGACCCGGCCGTGCGCGCCTACCTGGACGGGCTCAACATGCTGCTGGTCAACGCCGTGCTGCGCGCGCCCAGCTACAGCTCGAAGCTGCGATGAACGTCTTCGACGATCCCCTGAACAACTCTGCACGGGCGCGGCGTTATGCTGTGTCCGACATTTCAAATGACTTGAGGAGAACCCGCGTATGAGCAACCCTCGCATCCTCGCTTTCGCCGGCAGCACCCGCAAGGAGTCCTTCAACCGAAAACTGCTCACGGTCGCCGTCGAGCTGGCCAGACAGGCCGACCTCGACGTCGAGCACATCGAACTTGCCGATTTCCCGCTGCCGTTCATGGACGAAGACCTCGAGGCCGAGCGCGGTCAGCCCGAGAATGCCACCGCCCTGCGCCGGCTGATGCTGGACGCCGACGCGTTCATGCTGGCCTGCCCCGAGTACAACAGCTCGATCACGCCGCTGATGAAGAACGTGATCGACTGGTGCTCGCGCAAGGAAAGCGGCGGTGGCGACCTGTCGCCCTACAGCGACAAGAATGCGCTTCTTCTGGGTGCCTCTCCGGGCAGAAGTGGCGGCAAGCGCTCGGTTGAAACGGTCAGGTCGATCCTGGGAAACATCGGCGTTGAAGTGTTCGACAAGGAATTCACCCTGCCCGGCGCCGGCGATGCGTTCGACGACCTGGGCCAGCTTCGCGACGTCGAAATGGTCGACGCGCTCAAGGCGATCGTGAAGGCGTTCTCCGACTCCATTCGCTGACAGTCGCAAGAAGATCCATCAAAAACCCTGCAAGGGCGCGACGAGCCTTTGCGCCCCGGTACGGTTGTCAAGGGGTTCGCGGGTCCCGGGAGCGACAGCTGTCTGGCTTTTGAAGGACGCTGCTCTTATACTCGCGGGGTTGGTGTCGGCGGTATACGTCAAATGAACGTTACGAGAATCCGGGCAAGTGCATGCCCGAATGATTTGTTGCCAACCCGATACCAAGGAGAGGGGAATGACCGGACTCAAACAGCTGTTGATCGACCTGGCCGAGAACGCCGACCTGCAGGACCAGTACGAAAGCGCGCCGGAGAAGACCATGCAGCGCTACGAGCTTTCCGACGAAGAAGTGAAGGCGATGCTTGCCAAGGACCTCGAAACGATAAAGCGTCTCAGCGGGCTCGAGGAACTGAAGTCGAATGGGCATATCCAGGCCCACGACTACAAATAGACAGGTCCTGAAATGATTCGGGGGGTCATTGCAATCCTCGGCGCCTGGCTGACCATCGGCCTGGCGCTTGCCCAGGATGAAAGCATCGACCCCGAGGCCTTTCAGGAACGGCTTGAACGCGCGATAGAACTCAATACCACCGCACCATGGCGCGAGTCGCAGCAGATACTCGACGAGCTGCGCCCCCACCTCGATATCGCAACCCCCGCACAGTACGCCGAGTACGGCTACCTGGAAGCACGTAACCTGACGCTTTCCGGTGACCTGGCCGGAGGCCTGGACAAGGTCGCCGCGCTTCTCGAACGAGAACTGACGGCGCAGCAGAAGGTGAGGATCTACCGACTCGGCGCCAACATCGCGATCATCGCCCGCCGGTTCGAAGAGGCGTTCAGCTACCTGCGCGATGGATTGCGGCTGCTGGACGACCCGCAGGCGGACCTCGACAATGCCGGGCTATACGGGCTGGCCTCGTACTCCTATGCACAGGTCGGCGAACTGGCCCGGGCCCGAGAGTTCGGCCACCTGGCGCTGGCCGAGGCGCGCAGGAGCGGCGATCCGCGCGAACTCTGTTATGCCGAGCAGCAGCTCGCATTCGTCGACAAGCTCGACGTGCGCATCGAGACCGGCCGCCACTTTTACCAGGCTGCAATCTCGCATTGCCTGGAGGCCGGAGACGAGTTGAGCGCCGGCATTTCGGAAAGCGGGTTGGGCGATCTGCTTCGCCTCGCAGGGGAATACGAGGTTGCCGCGCACTGGCTTGCGTCGGGCCTGGCACGATTGAAAAAGACCGAATTCGAAAGCGGCGTCTCCGAAACCAGCCTTTACTTCGCGCGCCTGGAAATGGCGCGGGGCCGGCCGGACAGGGTCATCGAGCTGCTCACGCCGGTGCTTGGCGAGCTTGCGCGTGGCCAGACCTGGGATTACCTGGCCGAGGCCCACAGGATGCTCGGCGAAATCGCCCGGACCCGGCAGCAGTATCCGCGCGCCATGGAACACTTCGAGGCGCGCATGGAAGCCCGCGAGAAACACCTGGACATGGAGCGCGCGCGCCGGATCGCCTACCTGGAAGTCGAGTTCGATCTCCAGCATACCCAGCAGCAGCTCGAGCTGTTCCGGGAACAGGCGCGAGTGCGCGAACTGGAAACGCAGAACGAGAGACAGCGAAAGCGCCTCAGGACGGCCGTTTATGTCCTGGCCGGCGTCCTGTTCGCGATCCTGCTTTTGTTGCTGGCGCATGCAACGCGCGAGCGCAGGAGATTCCAGAACCTGTCGCACCGCGACGGCCTGACCGCGCTCAGCAATCACACACGGTTTTTCGAACTGGCCGAACGCGCGTTCGAACTGACCCGCGAGAAGCAGGTCCCGTTCACGCTGGTCCTGGCCGACATCGACCACTTCAAGCAGGTCAACGACATACACGGCCACCTGACCGGAGACGAGGTCCTGCGCCGGGTCGGCGCGCGGCTGCGCGAGTGCTTCGGCAAGCAGGGCATCATCGGCCGGATCGGGGGCGAGGAATTCGGGATCGCGATTCCCGGCTATCGTCCAAGCCACATCCAGGACGACCTGGACGAGCTGCGCGAAGTGCTCAAGGAGGCCCGGTCAGGCGACGAGATCATTCCCGTCACGATGAGCTTCGGTGTTGCCGTGCGCCGCCGCCACGACAGCACCCTGACCCAGGTGCGCGAGCGCGCCGACGAGGCGCTTTACAAGGCGAAACACGCCGGCCGGAATCGGGTGGTACACGCGGATCGGGGCGAATAGCCACCGTGGCGAGTGACGCGCACGCGGGCCGCCTGATCGTCGTCGGATCCGGCCTTCAGCCGGCCAGGCACGCCGGTGCCCGGACGGTTTCGGAGATCGAGCGGGCCGACGTGGTGTTTTCGCTGGTCGACGGCCTCGCGCTGGCCTGGCTGCGCAGCCTGAACCCCGACTGTCGCGACCTGGGCGTGCTTTATGACGCCGATCGCGACCGGCGCGAAAGCTACGCCGAAATGCAGCACATGATCCTCGAACAGGTTCGCGCCGGTCGCGGCGTGTGCGCGGTGCTCTACGGCCATCCGGGGGTATTCGCACAGGTCGGCCGCAAGGCGATGACGCAGGCGCGCGCCGAGGGTTTCGAGACCCGGATGGAACCGGGCATTTCCGCCGAGGCCTGCCTGTACGCCGATCTGGACCTGGATCCCGGAGAGCGCGGCGTCCAGTCGTTCGAGGCAACCCAGTTCCTGGTCCAGCAGCGACAGATCGATCCGGCAAGCCTGCTGCTGCTCTGGCAGGTCTCCCAGGCCGGAAACGTCGGCTGCATCGGGTTCGAGCCGCGACCCGACCGCGTCCGGATCCTGGTCGACAAGCTGTTGCGCTGGTATCCCGAGACCACCGAGACGATCCTCTACGAAGCCGCCACGCTGCCCATCCAGGAATTCCGCGCCGAGCGTGTGACGCTGTCTTCCCTTCCCGATGCCGTACTGAACGCGGCGACCACGCTCGTGATCCCACCGGCAACGGTCGCCGAACCCGACCAGGCGACGCTGCGCCGCCTGGCCGAAGACGACTGAAGCCGGCGTTAGTCCGCCAGCCTGGCGTGCAGGTAAGCGAAGATCAGCGCGCTGAGGTAGGCCCGCTGCTTGAGGTTGGCCGCGCCGCCGTGGCCACCCTCGATGTTTTCGTAGTACAGCACGTCGTGGCCCTGGTCGAGCATCTTCGCGACCATCTTGCGCGCGTGTCCCGGATGCACCCGGTCGTCACGTGTCGAGGTGGTGAAGAACGCGCGCGGGTATTCGGCCTCGGCCGAGACGTTCTGGTAGGGCGAGTACTTGCCGATGTATTCCCACTGCGCCGGGTCGTCCGGGTCACCGTACTCGGCCATCCAGCTGGCCCCCGCCAGCAGCTTGTGGTAGCGCTTCATGTCAAGCAGCGGCACCTGGCAGACGACCGCGTCGAACAGCTCGGGGCGCTGCACCATCACCGCACCCACCAGCAGGCCGCCGTTGCTGCCGCCCTGGATGCCCAGGTGATCGGGTGAGGTGATGTTGCGCTCGATGAGATCCTCGGACACCGCGATCAGGTCATCGAACGCGCGCTGACGGTTTTCCTTAAGCGCGGCCTGGTGCCATTTCGGCCCGAACTCGCCGCCGCCGCGAATGTTGGCCAGCACGTAGACGCCGCCACGCGACAGCCACGCCGACCCGGTCACGCCGGAGTAGAACGGCGTGCGCGAGACCTCGAAGCCGCCGTAGGCGCCCAGCAGGGTCGGGTTCTGGCCGTCGGCCTCGAAACCCTTCGGCGTGACCACAAAGTAGGGAATCCGCTCGCCGTCGGCGGAGGTCGCCTCGTACTGGGCCACGTCCATGCCGTCGGCGTCGAACCAGGCCGGTTCGGACCGGACCTCCGCGTGGGTGTTGGTCATCGCGTCGGCCTCGAACAGCGTCGACGGGGTCAGGAAGCCGGTGTAGTCGTAGAAGAAGCGGTCGGACTTGTCGTCGGCCGTGATCACATCGATCGAGCCCAGGTCCGGCACGTCCAGCGGGGTCGACGTCCAGCCCTGCTCGCCGTGCGTGAAGCGCAGCAGGCGGCTGACGACGTTGTCGAGCACGTTGACCACGACCGTGTTTTCGGTGGTCGTCACGCCCGAGATCGACGATCGCGCGTCGGGCTGGAAGACCACGCTGAGATCGGGCTGGCCAGCCTCGAACGAGGCCATCGGGCCGGCCACCAGCGCGCCCTGGGCGTAAGTCGTCCCGTCCACCGTCCAGTCCGATTTCAGCTCGACCAGCAGCTGGCCGTCAAGCATGCCGGCCAGTTCGGCGTCCTCGGGCACCTCGATGCGGCGGACTTCACCGTCGACGTAGCGAAAATAGTGACGTGAGAAAAAGTCCGGCACGCGAATGATCAGGTCGTAGTAATCGTCACCGTCCCAGAAACGCACACCGGTGGACGCCACGTCGGTCTTCTCGCCTTCAAAGATCAGCTCCGCGTCTTCGCGCGCCTGGCCGCGACGCCACAGGCGCACGGTCCGCGGGTAGCCGGAGTCTGTCATGTCAGCCTCTTCGAACGCCGGGCCGTAGAACACGCTGTCGCGATCACGCCAGCCGATGCTGCTCTTGGATTCGGGCACGAAGAAACCGTCTTCGACGAACTCGCGCGTTTCCAGGTCGAACTCGCGCCGAACTGCCGCGTCGGCGCCGCCGATGGACAGACCGACCAGGCAACGGTCGTAGTCCGGGTAGCGGCAGTTCGAGCCGGCCCAGACCCAGTTTTCGTCCTCGACCTCGGCCAGCGCATCGATGTCGAGGATCACGTCCCATTCGCGATCGTTGTCACCATCGTCGGATCGATAGTTCGCCAGCGAGGACTTCCGCCAGATGCCGCGGACGTGCTCTGCGTCGCGCCAGAAGTTGTAGACTTCGCCGCCCATCAGCGACGGGTAGGCGATGCGGTCGTCCGAGGTGTAGATTTCAAGCGCACGCTCGTGGATGAGCTCGAACAGCGGATGCGACTCGAGCTCCGAAATAGAGACTTCGTTCTGCCCGCGCGCCCATGCCAGCGCATTCGGGCCTTCGACGTCTTCCAGCCAGAGATAGGGATCGTTCTGTGCCATAACGTTTCCAGTTGCGGCCATTGTGATGACGCTTGTCGTAACAATCGTCGTAACAATCGTCGCGGTGAGTGCGAATATTCGGAATTTCATTTCGTTCTCTACCCGTCAAGAAAATTTTCAGTAGCGTATTCTGCCCTGCCCCGGTAGTCGCTGTGTCGCCGACAATCGGTGTCGAACCGTAACACCGCAATGCGCCGACTTCGAATGACATAGACTGCCGCGATGCTCGCCGACGGACCTACAAGCGGACCCTACGACGTGGTCGTCATCGGCGCGGGCGCGGCCGGGCTGATGTGCGCAATTGCGGCCGGGCGGCGGGGGCGCAAGGTGCTGGTGACCGATCACGCCAACAAGGTCGGGAAGAAGATCCTGATGTCGGGCGGCGGGCGCTGCAACTTCACCAACATGTTTTCGGCCCCGGAGAATTTCCTCTCCAACAATCCGCACTTCGCCAAGTCTGCGCTCAGCCGCTACACGCCCTGGGACTTCATTGCGCTGGTCGAAACGCACGGGATCGAGTATTACGAGAAAAAACTCGGTCAGCTGTTCTGCGTCAAGTCGTCGAAGCAGATCGTCTCGCTGCTGCTGGCCGAGTGCGAGGCCACCGGCGTCGAGGTGCGAACGCACTGCCCCGTGACCATCGATCAGACCGGGCCGCCGCACTGCCTGAAGTCCGAAACGGGCGAGATCCGGTGCGAATCACTGGTCATCGCCACCGGCGGCTATTCGATCCCGAAGATGGGCGCGACCGGCTTCGGCATCGATTTCGCGCGCTCACTCGGCCTGCCCATTCAGCCGACCTTCGCGGCGCTGGTGCCGGTGACGCTGCCGGAACGCAAGCTCGCCCAGCTCGCCGACCTGGCCGGCGCGTCGGTCGATACCGTCACGTCAGCCGGCGAGGGAAGCTTTCGCGAGAACATCCTGTTCACCCACCGCGGCCTCAGCGGTCCCGCGGTACTCCAGGCATCCAGCTACTGGCGGCCGGGCGAGCCGCTGCTCATCGACCTGTTCCCGGACCTGGACCTGGGCGCGCACCTTCGGGAGCAGCGCACGCGGCGACCGCGAGCGGCGTTGCACACGGTCCTGGCCGAGACGCTGACCCGCCGCATCGCCCAGCGCTGGTGCGAACTCTGGCTGCCCGACAAGCCGCTGGCCGAACTCGGCGACCGCGAGATCGACCGGGTCGAGGCGCGCTGCAAGCGCTGGACGGTCTGGCCCGACGGCACCGAGGGCTACCGCACCGCGGAGGTCACCATGGGCGGCGTCGACACCGATGCGCTGTCGTCGAAGACCATGGAATGCCGCGACCACCGTGGAATTTACTTCATCGGCGAAGTCGTCGACGTCACCGGCCACCTCGGCGGACACAACTTTCAGTGGGCCTGGGCCTCAGGCCACGCCGCGGGCCAAGTGGCCTGAGCCCGCCTGTCATGAAAAGCCAAAAAGGAGAACGCCCAAAAAATTGCGTCAGAGTATTGGCTGGGCTATGGTTTCCAATCTCCCGGGAATTTTCAAAAGGAGTTGGCAGTGGAAAACTGGATAATCGGAGCGGTATTTTTCTTCATGGGCTGGGCCGTACTCAGTATCCTGGATGACATTCGTGGCGAGCTCCGAAAACTTCGCAGCAGGCTCGAAGAGCTAGACAACAATCAGAGCACGGAAAGCCGGAACCACTCGAGCTGAGCGCGGTTATGTAGCCCGGGTAAGCGAAGCGCACCCGGGGTTTGTGCCCGATTCGGCCTTCGGCCCCGGATGCGCGCTGCGCGCTTATCCGGGCTACAAAACCGTTCACCGCTCGCCTTTCACCGGTTCATTTTGAGTCGCCGAATCGGGCCAGGCCGCGGCGTCTATGGTCTCGACGTAGCCGTGCCAGGTCGCGTAGCCGAGCAGCGGAATCACCACGATCAGGCCGAGGCCGGCGGTGGCGAAACCCAGCCCGGTCAGCGCCACGATCAGCGCGATCCAGACCGCCATGGCCGGCTTGTTCCGCAGCACCGCATTGACGCTGGTAATGCAGGCGGTGACCATGTCGGCGTCGCGGTCGACGATCATCGGAAGCGAAAACGCCGCGGCCGAGAACGTGACCAGGGCGAAGATCGAGCCCACCGCCGACCCGATGCCCAGAAATCGCAGGAGCAGCATCAGGTCGTGGCTTTCACCGGCCGGGAAGAACACGTGCACCATCACCCCGGCGCGCACCCAGACCAGGAAGATCACCAGCAGCACCAGCGCGAACACCAGCGCGTCGCGCAGCGCGAGATGCATTCGCTTGACCGAGCGGGCGAACGACACGGACTTGCCCCGGCCGAGCTGGCGGCTGACCGAGTACATCCCGGTGGCCAGCAACGGTGCTACGAATATGAAGCCTGAAAGCATCGATATCACGAGTACGTAACTGCCCAGCTCCCAGGCCAGCAGAGAAACGCCCAGGCTGACGCCGAACACGATCAGCCCGTAGGCAAGACTGATCCCCGGGCTGGCCTTGTAGTCGCGCCAGCCGGCCGCAATCCAGCGCAGCGGCGCATTGGCGGCCAGCCTTCGACACGGCGCTGCGAAGGGTCGGGTATCTTCCTTGCCGTGATTGTTGCCGTTGGTCATGCCTTCTCCCTCACGTATCGGTCCGTCCGGCCCGTACACTCGTCAACATAGCGCAGTTTACAAACGAGACAAGGGCCGTTTTCAAGCGATGACCGATACCCCCGACCAGCCGCCCGGCATATTGACCCAGATTCGACCGCTGGCGACCTACGGCAAGCGCGCGCTTGCGCTTGTCTGGGCGACCAGCCCCTGGCTTACCGTGGCGCTGGCATTTCTGACGCTCGCCGCCGGCCTGTTGCCCGCCTCCATCGCCTACGTCGGGAAATTCCTGGTCGACAGCGTGGTCGCCGCCATCGACGACAACACGCTTGCCGACGCGGTCTGGTTCTGGCTGTCGCTGGAGGCCTTGCTGGTGGCTGCGATGGCCGCTTCGCAGACCGCGCTGAACATCTGCAACAACCTGCTTCGCGCGCGCCTTGGCCATCGCGTGAACGTGATGATCCTGGAAAAGACCCAGCAGCTGGAGCTGGCGCAGCTCGAGGACGCGGAGTTCTACGACCGGCTCACCCGGGCGCGCCGCGAGGCCTCCACGCGGCCGCTGTCGCTGGTGCAGAAGACCTTCGGCGTGATCCAGAACGGCATCGCCATCGTCAGCTTCAGCGGGCTGCTGTTCGCGTTCTCGCCGTGGGCGGTCCTGGTGCTGATCGCCGGCGGGCTTCCGGCATTCCTGGCCGAAGCGAAGTTCGCCGGCCAGGCGTTCCGGCTGTTCCAGTGGCGCTCGCCGGAAACGCGCGAAATGATCTACCTGGAATCGGTGCTGGCGCGCGAGGACTACACCAAGGAAGTCAAGCTGTTCAACCTGGCGCCGACCCTGCTGCAGCGTTACCGCGACATCTTCGGCAGGATTTTCACCGAGGACCGCAAGCTCACGATCCGGCGCGGCTGGTGGGCGTTCGGCCTGGGGCTGGTCGGCACGCTGGCGCTTTACGGCGCGTTCGCCTGGGTGGTGCTGGCCACGGTGGCCGGCCGCCTGACGCTGGGCCAGATGACCATGTACATGATGGTGTTCAGGCAGGGCCAGTCGGCGGTCAGCGCCAGCCTGACCGCGATCAACGGCATGTACGAGGACCACCTGTACCTGACCAGCCTTTACGAGTTTCTCGAGCAGCCGGTACGCACCCGCGAGGGCAAGGTTAGCCGGGGCGCGGAGCCGGGGCGCGGGCTGGATATCGTCGATCTGTCGTTTCGCTACCCCGGCAGCGACGCGCCGGCGCTGGACGGGATCAACCTGGAACTCAGGCCCGGCACCAGCCTGGCGCTGGTCGGCGAGAACGGATCCGGCAAGACCACGTTGACCAAGCTGATCGCCGGGCTGTACGAGCTCGAGCACGGCGACATCCGGCTCGACGGGACTTCGCTGCGCGACTGGGATCCGCGCGCGCTGCAGGACCGCATCGGCGTGATCTTCCAGGACTTCGCCCGCTACCAGTGGCTGGTCGGCCACAACATTGGCGCCGGCGACGTCGAGGAGTTCGAGACCCAGTCGAAATGGCGCGCAGCCGCGATCAAGGGCCTGGCCGACGACTTCATCCGGGACCTGCCGAAGGGCTACGAGACCCAACTCGGCCGCTGGTTCAAGGACGGGCGCGAGTTGTCCGGCGGACAGTGGCAGAAGATCGCGCTGGCCCGTGCGTTCATGCGCGAAAACGCCGACATCCTCATCCTGGACGAACCGACCGCCGCGATGGACGCCAAGGCCGAGGCCGAAGTCTTCCAGCACTTCCAGGCCATGGCCGGAGACCGGATCCTGATCCTGATCTCGCACCGCTTCTCGACCGTGCGCCAGGCCGACCAGATCGCGGTGATGGACCAGGGCCGAATCATCGAGATGGGCACGCACGAAGAATTGATGGCGGCCGACGGCCAGTACGCAACGCTGTTCGAGCTCCAGGCCGCAGCGTATCGCTAGGAAGTCAAAAGCGGTTCAACCACGAAGGACACGAAGAGCACGAAGCAGAAAGGCGAAGGCCTGGCTCCAAGCAATTGGCAGAGTCATTTTCGAGCGCGGTATTCATTGATCTTCTCGCGCTTTTCCACTTCGCGCTCTTCGTGCCCTTCGTGGTTCATCGCTTTACGTTCAGCGGAAATACTTGCCGACCGGAATATCAATCGAGCAGCTTGGCATCCAGGCTGATGTCTGCGTCGAGCAGCCGTGACACCGGACAGCCCTTCTTCGCTGCCTCGGCCGCCTTCTGGAAGGCATCCTCGCCGATATCGGGAATTCTGGCCACGACCGTGAGCGCTACCGCGGTGATCGTCGGAGCGCCGTCGACCTCTTTCAGTTCGACAGCGGCCTCGGCGTCGATATGGTCCGCCGTGTAGCCGTCGTCGCCCAGGATCATCGACAGCGCCATCGCATAGCAACCGGCATGCGCGGCACCGATCAGCTCCTCCGGATTCGTGCCCTTGCCGCTCTCGAAACGGGTCTTGAACGAATATTGCTGGCCCTCGAGGACCCCGCTTTCGGTGAACAGCGTTCCTTTGCCGTTCTTGAGATCGCCTTCCCAGTGTGCGCGTGCGTTGCGTTTCATCTCTGCTTCCCTCCGGATGGGATTTGACAGTGGATCCAACCTAACATGACCATCACGGGCGACGCCGGACGTATTATTCGGAACAAGTCGTTCGGCAGTCGCGAGTGGCTCATGGGAATCGGCGCATCATTGTGCGCCGCACAAACAAGGCGTATGCTAGCCCTTGAACCGGTGCCCCTGCGCCGGAGACTCTCTTACCGGAAATTTTCGCCATGCTGCCCAACCCGCTCGAAGCCGCACAGTACGTCATCGACTCCGCCCAGCGCTCGGTGCTGTTTTTCGACACGCTCAGGAAGCGCGGCAACCAGGCACTGGACCATCACGAAGCCGGCAAGCCGCCTGTGCTGGTGTTCGATTACGAGACCGTGCTCGACGGCGCCGGCTTCGACCGCCCGTGCAACTACCTGCTGCTGCGCATCACGCCGCCGGCCGACGCGCCCACCGATCCGGTCAAGCGCCCGTTCGTGGTGTTCGACCCGCGCGCCGGGCACGGCCCGGGCATCAGCGGGTCCAAGGAATCCAGCCAGGTCGGCGTGGCGCTGCGGGCCGGGCATCCGGTCTACCTGGTGTCGTTCAGGCCCGAGCCGGAGCCGCACCAGACGCTGCGCGACGTGGCCACGGCCGAGATCAAGTTCCTTCTGGAGGTCGCCAGGCTTCATCCGGACGCACCCAAGCCCGCGATCGTCGGCAACTGCCAGGCCGGCTGGGCGATCATGATGCTGTCGGCGCACGCGCCCGAACTGGCCTCGGTGATCGGCATCGCAGGCGCGCCGCTGTCTTACTGGGCCGGGGTGGAAGGCAAGAACCCGATGCGCTACCTGGCCGGGCTGACAGGGGGCAACTGGATCTCGGCGATGACCGCCGACCTGGGCGCCGGCAGCTTCGACGGCGCCAACCTGGTCTCGAACTTCGAAAACCTGAACCCGGCCAACACGCTGGTCGGCAAGCCCTACCGGCTGTACGCCAACGTCGACACCGAGGCCGAGCGCTTCCTCGATTTCGAGCGCTGGTGGGGCGGTTATTTCCTGTTGTCGCGCGAGGAAATCGTCGAGCTGACCTCGGAGCTGTTCATCGGGAACAAACTCACCCAGGGCCGCATCTTGGACGACGACGGCGCGCCCATCGACCTGCGCGCCATCCGTGCGCCCATCGTCGTGATCGCCAGCGAGGGCGACAACATCACCCCGCCGCCGCAGGCGCTGAACTGGATTCTCGACCTGTATTCCGACGTCGCCGAGATCCGCGCCAACGAGCAGACCATCGTCTACACCGTGCATCCGGACGTCGGACACCTGGGGATCTTCGTCTCCGGCAAGGTCGCAGACCGCGAGCACGACAGCCTGGTCAACTCGCTGGATCTCATCGACACGCTGCCGCCCGGACTGTTCGAAATGGTCATCGACGAGGTCGCGACCGAAAACGAACTCGGCATCACCTCCCAGACTTACACCATGCACTTCGAGCAGCGCACGCTCGACGATATCCGCGCATACGACGACGGCCGCGCCGACGAAGAACCCTTCCGCGCCGTGGCCCATTTTTCGGAAGTCAACGAAGGCCTGTATTCAAGCCTCGTGGCGCCGTGGGTGCAGATGGCGGCCAACCCGGCCGGCGCCGAAATCCGCCGCATGATGCATCCGCAACGACTGCGCTACACGCTGTTCTCCGACGCCAATCCATTCATGGCCGGCGTGAAGATTGCCGCCGACCTGGTGCGCGACAACCGCGTGGAGGCTCCTGCCGACAACCCGCTGCGACAGATCGAGCGCGGGATGGTCGAGTCGTTCCAGCGCGTCATCGAGCAGGCCACCGACCGGCGCGACGTGGCCATCGAGCAGGTCTTCAAGGCCATCTGGACCCACCCGCTGGTTCAGGCGCTGGCCGGCGAAAAGGCGACCCACGCCGACTCGGCCAAGCCGGCCGCGAGCCGGCGCCGGGCGCTGGAACAGCTGCGCGATCTCAAGCTCGCCGCGATTGCCGCGCGCGAGCACGAAGGCGGATTCGCCGATGCGGTGCTGCGGGTGATCTACGCCGCGGTCAAGGCCGGCAGGCGAGTCGACGCCCAGGCCTTCACCGCCGCCCGCGAGATCTGGATGAAGCACGAACGCTTCAGCGTGCTCGACCGCGACGCGTTCATCGGCAAGGCCAGGGAGGCCGCGCTGATGGTCGCGTTCGACGAGGACGCCGCGCTGGAAGCGCTACCCCGCCTTCTGCCGACCGACCAGGATCGAGCCGACGCGCTGCACATCATCGGCCGCATCATCGAGCTGCACCCGGAAACCGCCACCGAAGTACGCCAGGTTCAGCGACGGGTCGAGCAGATTCTCGAGCACAGCGCCGCTGCGGCATAGGGTTCGGGATCAGGCCGACCCTCGGCAGATTGCCGCACCGGGCCCGAGGTCATCGTGGATCGATCCTCGCGACCATCCGCTGCGCTTTCAGCAACGCATGCTCGGCCTGCACCCGCAACGGATCGTTTTCCGGCAGCACCGCCTGCCGAATGGCTACCGCTTCGCGAAGATGAGGCAGCGCCTCGTGGTGTCGCTCGAGATCGGTCAACGCCGTGCCCAGCCCGACCAGGCTCCAGGCGAGATGGGGATGCGATCCCGGTAATCTTTTACGTCGAATGTCCAGCGAACGGCGGAAAGCCGCCTCGGCCCGATCGGCCCGACCGGTATCCAGCCAGAGCGTGCCCATCTCGGTGTGTACAACCGCCACCTGCGGATGGTCCGCGCCGAGGTGTTGGGCCAGTCGATCCAGCGACTGTCGAAATAAATCCTCGGCGTCGGTCGGCTCACCGGACTCCCGCAGCGCGATGGCCAGATTGAGCATGGCCTGTCCGATCCGGTAGTGGTCCGGCTGCAGCCCGGCGCGTCGCACCTCCAGGGCTTCCCGCAGAAATTCCACAGCAGCTTCGGCACTGCCGTAATCCTTCAGCATCAGGCCCAGGTTCGTCAGCGTCTGTGCCACGTCCGGATGCCCGACGGGCAGAATCTGCCGGCGCCTCTCCAGCGCATCGCGCAGCAGCGGCTCGGCTTCACCGGGCCTGCCCTGCAGGTAATGCATCAGGCCCAGATTGTTGACCAGCGTGGCCGTTCGGGGGCTTCCCCAGGTCTTCCCGGCCACGCGGTCCAGCTCGCGACGCAGCGCCAGCGCTTCCTCCAGCCTTTCGACGGCCTGGTCAAGCCGGCCGAGTCGGAACAGCGCCGAACCGGTGTCGTTCAGCCGGTCCGCCAGCACGCCCGGAGCGGCGCCGGGAATACCGCGCGTGCGTTCCAGGCTCTCCTCCAGCAGCGGCACGGCCTCCGCAGGCCTTCCAGCCTGGGCAAGGGTACGACCCAAGCCGCCCAGCGCACGCGCATGCCGCGCCGGATCCATCGTCGCCGAACGCGATAACGCGTCCCGGTAGCGAGCTACCGCCACGTCGAATTCACCAGCCAGACGATGAGTTTCAGCCCGCTCGAGGATCAGGTCGAACACCGCATTCGCGTCGCCGACCTCGAGCGCGAGCGCTTCTTCGAGCAGGTGCCCGGAAGTTTCGTATTCCCCGAGGCGCTGGTAGGTGCGCCCCAGAACGGACAGAAATGCCTGCCTGACCGCCGGATCCGTCATGCTCCTGGCGATGCCCTCCCGGCCACGATCGAGGAGCTCTCTCGCGGTGATCGGCCGGCCCGGTTGATGCTCGGGATCGGCGCTGACGAAAACCTGCTCGAGAAACGAAGCGAGTTGCCTGGCCTTGTCGCGCTCGGACGCAAAGCGCTCGGCCTGCAGCCGGGAAAACAGCGAGAATCCAATCAGAAGCATCAAACCGAGCGCAATCCCGGCGCTGGCCACCGGGTGTCGGCGCACGCGTTTGCCGAAGCGATACGGCACACCGCCGCGGCGCGCGTCGACGGGCTCGCGCAACAGCCAGTGACGCAAGTCGTCGCCCAAATGGCGCGCGGTTTCGTACCGATCGGCCGGGTCCGTGCACATCGCCTTGTCGGCAATCAACCCCAATTCATCGCGGGGGAGACGCGATTTAACCGATTCGGGCAGCGCCGCGACTTCGCGCAGCACGACGCCCAGCGCGTAGACGTCGGTGACGACACCGGGATTCCCGCCGGCCGGGAGTTCCGGCGCCGCGTACCGCGCGGTGTAATAACGCGGCCCCTCGCCGCTGGGTATTTCGCTCATCAGGCGTGCAATGCCGAAATCGAGCAGACGCAGCCGGCCATGGGCGTCGACCATCACGTTGCCCGGCTTGATGTCGCCGTGAACCACGAGATTCCGATGCGCGAACTGAACCGCGTCGACCAAATCCAGCAACAGGCGGACGCGCTGCTCGAGCCGGCTTTCCCGCTCCCGGCACCAGTCCATGAAGTGCGATCCGTCGATGTATTCCATGGCGAACCAGGGTTGTCCAGCCTCGGTCACGCCGGCATCCAGGAGCTGGGCGATATGCGGATGCGAAAGCGACGCCAGCAGGTCGCGCTCACGCCGGAATCGCTTCTCGGCATCACCGTCGATCAAGCCCGGCGGCACCAGCTTCAACGCCACCGGCCGCTTAAGCTCGCCGTCGGCCTTGCGTGCGACGAACACCGCGCCCATCCCGCCGGTGCCGAGTAGCCGCTCGAGGCGATACGGCCCGATCACGCGACCGGGCGCCCAGGCCGAATCGAGTTCCGCAGCCAGGGCCCTGGCCAGCGTTTGTTCCAGACCCTCGAGCCACGCCGCGGCCTCGGGTTCACGCGCCAGCATTCGCTCGAGTCGGCCGGCGAGCGCCGGTTGATCCTCGCGGATTGCCTCGAGTTCGAGCTCGCGGGCCGCGGGCGCCAACTCGGCCATGCGCTCGTAGGCGGCAATCAGTTTTTCGGTAGCGGACACATCCTCAAACGGACCGGGGCTCATTGCCGATTCGGTTCGAGCTGGTCGTAGAGCCAGGCGCAGGCAAGCTTCCAGCGCCGCTTGACGGTCGGCGCGGAGACGCCCAGCAAGTCGGCCAGCTCCTCGACCGTCAGCCCACCGAAGATCCTCAGATTCACGATCTCGCCCAGCTGCCGGTCGGCTTCGGTCAGCGACTCGAGGGCTGCATCCAACGCAAGCAGTTCGTCACTGCGCTGGAACGATACAAGTTCAAGTGCCTCCGGCGAGGCGCGCTTGAGATGTCCGCCGTGGCGAACCGCCTGGGAACGCCGCGCATTGTCGATCACAACGCTGCGCATGGTCCGGGCGGCCGTTCGGTAAAAGTGTAGAGGATTCTCGGGCTCGGACCCGGGAGAACGGTTCAGGCGCTCGAACGCCTCGTGGACGATGCTGGTCGTCCCCGGTGAGTCCTGATCGCGATAGCGACGACGCTGCGCATGGGCCAGCGCGCGCAATTCATCGTAAAGGCGGGGGAACCAGTCGGCGGTCCAGTCAATGCTTGAATGGGCGTAGACACACGCGGCCTCCGACTCGGAGCGGTTTGATCCGTTTCGGTCCTTTTCTTCGTAGTTATCCATGCAAGGGGCACCGTGTCCGTCGATTAGGGAATCACGACACATATCCATTCTGCCAGACCCCTGGTTCCCTGTCACCTGCTATTCGGGACGGGAGGATCAAAGCCTCAACGTGCCGCCAATGTCGGTCGTTGGTTCACTGATACATGAGGATCGCCTGACATGCCACCGATTAAACGTAATGACCGCGGGAATTGCAAAAAGGCCGGTTTCGCGCCTTCGTCACCCGCAATGCCTGCAAGCGGGTCACCGGTAATTCTGATGATGTTTCTGGCTGTCGTCGGCTTCCAGACATCCTCTCATGCAACCGAGATCGTCTATGCCGCGCGCAACTGGAACAACGACGTGGCGCACTTCCCCGTGGATGCCACAAGTTTCAGCGGTACGCGAGTTTTTGCCCCCTGTGCACCGACCGACGTCGTCGGCCACCCGAATGGAAACCGACTCTATACAGTCTCGCAATGCGTTCAGGGGCCAAGCGAAGTCGGTGTCATGGACCTCAACGCAGCAGTACCCGGGGTGATAGCCCGACTTCCGCTTGGCGGAGGCACTTTCGGTCTGGACATCAATCCGGATGGTTCGCGGGTGTACATCGCGGACTTCTGGGCCAACCGTATTCAAATACTCGATACGACTACAAATACCTACGACACGCCGATTGACCTTGGATTCAGGCCCTTCCATATCAAGGTTGCGCCAAGCGGCGACTTCGCGTACGTCAGTAACAACGGTGCCGGGTCAATAAGCAGAATCAATCTGTCCACGGGCGCTGTGGTCGGTGACCCCATCCTGTCCGGCGCCGGCGCGGGTCAAATTGCATTTCTGCCCGACGGTAATACGGCATTTGTCGCGAACTCCAGTTCGACCACGATCACCGCGATCGACGTCGTTGCCGGCGGTGGATCCAAGGTGATCGGGGTCGGCAACATACCTAGGGGAATTGCGGCGCATCCCGGCGGCGGCAAGCTCTACGTCGCTAACGAGTTTTCCGGGTCAATCTCGGTAATCACGACCGAGCCGGGAGAGTGCCTGGAAGCCGTGGAGTCTCCACCCTGCGTGGCCGGCACCATAAGCGTCGGAGGCAACCCCTACGACGTGTCCTTCAGCGCTGATGGCCAGCATGCGTTCGTGACCAATTACGGGTTGGCGCAGGTCCATAAGATCGACACCGCGAATGATTCCGTGGTGCGCAATTTTGGAATGGGCACGCCAACCAATACCACGTTTCCGGCATTGCAAGGGATTACCGTGCTGGACGCGCCCGATGCCGACCTGGATGGCGTACCCGATTCGCAGGACAATTGCCCGGACGTGCCTAACGCCGAACAGACTGACACCGATCGCGACGGCGTAGGCGACGCATGCGAACCGGTCAATGAACCTCCAACGGCCAACGACGACAACGCCACGACCGACGAAGACACCGCAGAAACCATCGATGTCGCGTCCGACGACACCGACACGGACGGCAACCTGGATCCATCATCGGCGAATACTGCCTGCGGCACCTGCAGCACGCCGACCAATGGCAGCCTGGTCAACAACGGCGACGGCACGTTCGACTACACACCGGACGCCGACTTCTTCGGCTCGGACTCGTTCGTCTACGAGATCTGCGATACCGACAGCGCCTGCGATACCGCGAGCGTCGGCATCACGGTCGACCCGGTCAACGATGCGCCCGCGTTTACCTCCGGCGCCGATCCGGTCTTTTCCGCCGGCACGTCGGGTCTTCAGTCGATAGCAAACTGGCCTCAGAACGTGAACCTCGGGCCAAACGAGACCCAGCAGATCGACGGCTATGCGGTAATGACCGTGTCGGATCCAGGCGGCGTGATTTCCGGCGCCGCGGCCATCAGCACCGCCGGCGAGCTGAGTTTCACCCTGTCGGGCAACAGCGGAACCGCGCAGCTGGAGGCGACGCTGACCGACGACGGGGGTACGGCCAACGGCGGAGATGACACCTCCGGCGCCGTCGCATTCTCAGTGACGGTGGAGGCGCCAAGCGCCGACGCCGGAATCGAGCTGGTGCTGTGCACCGACAGAAGTGCACCGGCTGCCGACTACGCCTACGGGCTTCGAGTGTCCAATGCCGGCCCCGACCCGGCCGAAGGGGTGGCGGTCACGCACATCCCGATCGCGGGTTCGGTCGTGACCTCGATCAGCGATCCGATCTGTCTGGACATCGGTTCGAGCATCGACTGCGATCTTGGAACACTCGCACCGGGGGCCGAGGCGTTGATCGGCGTGGTCATACGGGTACCGGATGCAGGCGCGCAGTCGTTGACGATGAATGCCGAAGTGGCCGCGGCAACCGGCGATCCGAATCCCATGGACAATTTCGACGAAGCCCCGCTCGAAATCGTGCCGGGGCTGGTCGTCGCCGACGGGTTCGAGATCTGCACGCCCTGATCAGCGTGATCTGGCCGGCCGCATCCGATGTTCGCGCAGGCGCTCGTAGGTTGCGCTGCAGCACGACGCGACGTCGTGCGCGCGGCCGGTCAATTCGGGCGTCTCCGAGGGCGGCGGGCCGAAGCCCGTCGATGCCCATACGCGCTGGTACCAGTGCGGCGCCCATGGACCGTCGGTATCGCGCGGGCCGGGCGGCCAGGCGAGCATCTCGGGCATGAAATCGATCCCGAGCCGCCCGCACAGGGCTCGAAGATGCGCTTCCGGGTCGGCCAGGAACTCGCCGGAATCGATCACCGGCGGCTGCTGGCCCAGTTCTTCGGTCACGAACCGGTACAGCGCCCACTGCTGCGGCACGCCGATGTCTTCGGCCGACACGGTTTCGCGCTTGTTCAGGTAGGAGGCCACCACGGCCGCCGGATCGCGGATCAGGAACACGTGCACAAGTTTCGATAGCCAGTCGCGCTGCAGCATCTCCGGCAACAGGTGATGGGTCATGTGCTTCTGGTACCAGACCGGCCGGCTTTGCGGCACGGGACCGGTCAGCGCCTCGGTGACCCTGCGCCAGTCGGTTTCCATTGCGCCGATGACCGCGTCGCGCATCGGATGGTCCTCGCCGGTCATCTCCAGCCAGGCGCCGTACAGCGGCTCGTCGGCAACGGAGCAGTCGGGACGATTCTCGAACGCGCGCATCATGGCCGTGGAAATGTTGCGCGGCCCGGACCACATCGCGATTCTGAGCGGATGGGTGCTGTCGGGGCTCACCTTTCGCCTGCCAGCAGGTCGGCGTAGGCGCGCTGCAGCCGCTCGGTCACCGGTCCACGGGCGCCGCTGCCGATCGTTCTCGCATCGATTTCGCCGACCGGCCTCAGCCCGGACAGCGTACCGGTGGTGAACGCCTCGTCGGCCGAGTAGGCCTCGGTGAGGCTGAACGGCTTCTCGCGGCATTCGATACCGAGATCGCGGCACAGCGAGATCACGTGACCTCGCGTGATGCCGCCCAGGCAGTAGCGCCCGTCGGAGGTCATCACCGTCCCGTCCCTGACGATGAAGAAATGCGTGGAGTTGCATGTGGCGACGAAGCCGTCCGGGTCCAGCATCAGCGCCTCGTCGGCGCCGGCCAGGTTGCCCTGGATGCAGGCCAGGATGCAGTTGAGCTTGCTGTGGCTGTTGAGCTTGGGGTCCTGCACGTCGGGCGCGCCGCGGCGAACGTGCACGGTGAACAGCTTCTGCGGGTGCGTCAGCGCCTGTTCGGTCACCGGGTGATGGCCGGGAATGATCACCAGGGTCGGGCCCGAGCCGGCCAGCGCCGGATCCTGGTAGGGCTCGCGCCTGACTCCACGCGTCAGCATGATGCGCAGGTGGGCGTCATCGACCAGTTTGTTCGCCTCGATCACCTCGGCCACCGCCCTGCGCAGTTCGTCGGCGTTCGGGACTTCCGCCAGCAGCAACGCCCTGGCGCCTTCGGCCAGCCGGCGAATGTGCGCGTCGAGGAACGCCGGCCGCCCGCCGACGACCCGCACCCCCTCCCAGACCCCGTCGCCGAGCACGAAGCCGGAATCGAATACCGACACCTGCGCCTGCGCCTCGGGCTTGAGCTCGCCGTTGATCCAGATGCTGTATTGCTTGTCGCCGGCCATGCGTTCGCCACCTTAGGTTTGGATGGGGTGAAGTGTACTCAACCCGCTCATGCCGGGCGCGCCAGTCGGATTCGACCACGGATTCGCGTACCATTGGCCGAAACAACAAGACCGGGAGACATTTGTGAAAGCGATTACCAGGTTCCTCAAGACCGCCCTGGTGCTGGCGGTGATCGTCATCGGCGGCGCCATTGCATATGCCTACAGCGGCTACTACGACGTGTCGGTCGGGACCGGCCACAACGCCGTCACCCACTGGTATCTATCCACGCTGCGCTACAACTCGATCAAGCGGCGCGCGGACGAGCTCGAAGTGCCGCCGCTTGACGCCGAGGAAATGATCCGCGCAGGCGCCGTCAGCTACGACCAGGGCTGCGCCGGCTGCCACGGCCGGCCCGGCCGCGAGCCTTCCGACAGCTTCGATCCGCGCCCACCGGCGCTGACCCGTCATGCGCACGACCCGGCCTATACGTTCTGGGTCGTACGCAACGGCATCAAGATGTCGGCCATGCCGGCGCGCGGCGAAGACCGGATGTCCGACGAGCAGGTCTGGGAAGTGGCGGCGTTCCTGCAGGACGCTTCACGCCTGACCGAGGGCGAGTATCGCCAGATGGTCGAGCCGCCGCCACCGCCGCCGGAAGTCGAGCCGGTGCCGGAATCCGACGAGGCCGAGGTGACCGAGGACGGGGATGAAGATGGCGACGATCCGGAAGCCGCCAACGATGCGCAGCCCACCGACCCGGACCAGGACGAACAACCACCCGCCGACGAAGACACCGACGGCTGAGCCCAGGCACTGGAGACCCGAATGCTGAAACTGATTCGAACCGCAGCGGCCATTCCGCTCATCGCTTTCGCCGGCGTCATGGCCGGTCCGGCAACCGCCGACGACCACTCCCCCGGCCAGGGCCGCATTGTCGAGCCCGGCGCCGCGGTGCTGACGCAGCGCGACCGCATCGAGCCGGAAAACCAGATGGTCGCCGATCGGCTGCAGAACCTGCTGCCGCAATTGATGAACGAGAGCGGGCTCGACATGTGGCTGGTGCTCAACCGCGAATACGCCGAGGACCCGGTGTACTTCACGCTGGTGCCGCAGCCGTCGTTCGCCGCGCGCCGCACCACCATGCTGATATTCGCGCGAAACGCCGACGGCGGGGTCGACTTTCTCAGCGTCAACCGCTACCCGCTGGGCGAGCCCTTCCAGGTCGATTGGTCCGGCGGCGACCTGGACGAACAGTGGAAGGCGCTGGGCGAACTGATTGCCGAGCGCGACCCCGAAAGCATCGGTATCAATACCTCGCGCACCTGGCCGGAAGCCGACGGCCTCAGCCACGGCCTGCACAAGCGCCTGCTCGAAGTGCTCCCCGAGGGCTTCGAGGACCGGCTGGTATCGGCCGAGGATCTCGTCGTTCGCTGGATGGAAACGCGCTCTGAGGCGGAACTCGAGGTCTATCCGCACGTCGTCGCGCTGGCCCGCGGGGTGATCGCCGAGGCCTTCTCCAACCGCGTGATCACGCCCGGGGTGACCACCACCGACGACGTTGCCTGGTTCATTCGTGACAAATTCGAATCGCAGGGCCTGCCGATCTGGTTCATGCCGTACGTCAACGTGCAGCGCCCGGGCGAGGAATGCACCGCCGAGTCGGATTTCTGCGGCGTCGAAGGCGTCATTCATCGCGGCGACGTGCTGCATACCGACGTCGGCATCTGTTACCTGAAGCTTTGCACCGACACGCAGGAAATGGGCTACGTGCTCAAGGCCGGCCAGGACGACGTACCCGACGGTCTCAAGAAGGCACTGGCCGAGGGCAATCGCTGGCAGGATCTGCTTACCGCCGAATTCGTCACCGGCCGCAGCGGCAACCAGATCCTCGAGGCCGCACAGCGGGCGATGACAAACGAGCCGTGGCTGCACAACATCTATACCCACCCGATCGGCTTCGTCGGCCACGCGCCCGGCCCCACCATCGGCATGTGGGACAAGCCCGGCGCGATTCCGAACACCGGCGACTGGCCGCTGCACCCGAATACGGCCTATGCCATCGAGGGCAACGTCATGATGCCGCTGGATAGCTGGGACGATCAGCACGTTCAGATCAAGCTCGAGCAAAGCGCGTATTTCGACGGGCAGCGCGTGATCTACCTGGCCGGCCGCCAGACCGAGTGGCACGTGGTGCGGTGACGCCGCGAGAGCCGATTTCCGCGCCAGGGATTCATTGAACGCGGCGACTGGACGCACGGACGTCTTCCGAATGCCCGCCCCGATCGACGGGACAGGCGACGGATGATCCTGCGCGATATCGTTTTCTGGATTCTATTCGCGTTGCTGTTGCCCCAGGCCCTCTGGGTGCGCAAGACAGCCGCGCGCTTCCCCGCCGCCGAAGGCGGGCCGAAAGGCGCGATCGGGCGCGGGCCGCCCGCGTTCCGGCTTCTGGCCATCGGCGACTCGATCATTGCCGGCGTCGGGTCTCGAACCCTGGACGACGCGCTGGTCGGCCGGGCCGCAACGCATCTTTCCGGCCAGCTCGACTGTCGCGTCGAATGGACCGCCGCTGGTCGCAGCGGTGCGACCACTGGCCAGGTCGCAACGCGACTGCTGCCGGGCCTGGAAAGCATGCCGGCCGATGCCGTGCTGGTCTCGGCCGGGGTCAACGACGTGATCTCGCTGCACGGCCTGCGACGCTGGGAGAAAGATCTCCGCGCACTGCTGGCGGCGCTGGCGTCGCACTGGCCGAATGCCGTCATCGCCTTCAGCGGCCTGCCGCCCATGAACCACTTCCCGGCCCTGCCCCGGCCGCTTCGCGCGCTGTTTGGGCTGCGTGCCAGGCAGTTCGACCGCGTACTGTCCGGGGTACTGGCAGAGCATCCGCGCGCAGTCCACATTCCGCTGGACTTCGAAGCCCGTCCCGGCGGCTTCTGCGGCGATGGCTTCCATCCATCGGAACAGAGCTACGGGGAATTCGGGATCATGGCGGCCGGCGCGATCGTTTGCGGTTTGCGTTCAGACCGACGGGCCAAGCCGGGAACGGCGGATAGCGCGTAGACGCGCCGCGCAACGGAAACTCTGGACAACGCTGCGCGGATGCTACGGGGATGCAGGCCTCCCGCTTACCGCCCGGACGCTGCGCTTCGATGCGCGGCTTCAGTGCCCGGGCTTCTATCGCCCATTCCTCCGCGCAGGTTGCGGTCGAGGAATTGCTGCAGTCGGGGCGAAGGCGGGGTCAAGCCACCGCCGAAGTGCTCGTTGGCGGCAAATTCGATCAGCCAGGCCAGCGCTTCGGAGTTGAGTCTCTGGCGTGGACTGTGCCCGGATTCCGGGTCGATCAGGAAAAGGGGCCGCGCGCCCGGGCCCGCTTCGGCGACGTAGCGCACCAGGCTTTCCACCGCCACGCGATCGTCCCGCGCACCCGCCCAGAGATACACCGGTATCTCCAGATCGCCGGCATTTTCCATCGGCGAATCCCGCCGCATCCGCGCATGCCATTCGGGATCGCCGTACGGCACGCTATAGCCGGAAAAAAGCACCTCGAGCGGGGGACCATCCTCCGACAGGGCGCTGCCGCCTTCGATTGCGATGTCCTGCATCGTCCAGGCCATATCGACGGGAGCCGCAGAGGGCACGGCAAAGGCGAAACGTTGCGGGTGATGGGTCACGGCCATGAGGCTGGCGTAACCGCCGAAGGAATGCCCGATGACCGCTTGCCGTTCGGGATCGCCGATGCCGTTTTCCAGCAGGTAATCCATGCCGGAAAGAATGTCATCCAGCACGCCTTCCCTGCCGAACCTGCCCGCGCTTGCCTTGACGTATTCCACACCGTATCCCGTGGATGCACGAAAGTTCGGCTTGAAAACGATGTAACCGCGGTTCGTCAGCAGCTGAGTGGCCGGATCCGACTCTCCGGATGAATTGGCGTAGGGACCGCCGTGGATCTGCGCGATCAGCGGAGCCGTGCCCAGGTCCACGCCCATTGGCAGGAAAACGTATCCATGCAGCTTGAATCCATCCTCGGCGCGCCAGCGCACCGGCAGCACTTCGGCAAGTTCGCCGTGAGGAATCCGGCCACGCCGCTGTGCGGCGAACAGTTCGTTCAGTTCGCGCGCCGGCTGGTCGAACACGAAATACCGGTCGTGCTGCCAGTTGGCGCGAGCGGCACGCACCAGCCAGCGCCTGCCCGCGTCTGCAATGGTGAAGTCCAGGTTCGCGCCGGGAAGGGCCCGCGCGAGAAACGCGATAGCCTCTGACACCACCTGCCCTTCCCGGGTGTCATTGGCGTGCCATGCGACGTGATCGGGTCGATAGGCCAATGCCAGCCAGTCCGTCTGGTCGGAATTGAAGATCACAGAGCGTGCACCGGAAATGCCGCGGGGGTCTCGATGCAGCATCGTCCATTCGCGATCACTGGCCGACCAGCGCTGCAGGGATTTCAGGTCGCCGCCGTCATGGGCCAGCGACCATAGCGTTTCGATGCCTTCGTCGCTCCGGAACGCAACCGGCTGGCAGCGCTCCGGCAGGGGGCAGCGCATCAGTTCTTCCCGCGCCTCGCCGCTGATGCGCCAGGTCACCGTGTCGAATTTGTCGCCGTCGTACCCGGCGGCATAGCGAACCATGCCGTTTTCATCCAGCAAGACGTCGAGCAGCGCTTTTCGGGTTTCGAGGGCCGAAGTGATTTCGCCGTCGGCATTGACGCCGAGATATCGATATCGCCACTCGCCGTCCACGGCCACTTTCTCCGATACAACCACGTGGTGCACCGCCCTGGCATCCAGGCCAAAAAAGCGTTGCTGGCGGCGCTCATCGAACCGAAAAACGCGGCGCCCGGTTCGAGTGGTCGTGTCATGAACGCCCAGGCCGTCTTGGTGGACCAGCCACAAGCGCTCGCCGTCCCCGGCCCAGTGCGCGTCCACGCCCTCGCTGTCGGCCACGACGCGATGCTCCCGACCGTTGTCGACGTTGCGGATGAACAGCGACAGCGCACTGCCCGTGTCGCGATGGAACGACAGCCACGCGCCATCGGGCGACAACTCGATCCCGCGCACATCGGCCGACTTCAGGAAATCATCGCGCGGATGCATGGGCGGACGATCGGCGGCCTCGGCTGTCGCTTTGGCGGCCGCAATCGCGGCCTCGGTCGAGACGTCATCGGCGCATGCGAAAAACGGCAAAGCCAGAATGGCCAGCGTCACGGCCGGGATCGTTCTCATGCGCCCGGGCTCCGGGGTTCCAGCAGCACCAGGCTGAGGAAGGCCGGCATGCCGAGCAGCATGCAGCTTGCCAGCCACACGCGACGTCGCGTCTTGCTCATCGGGCTATTGCGCGTCCACCACCAGCCGAGACCTGTCGCAAGCAGCACCATGAACGCGGCGGCAAGCCACAGTACCCTTGCATCCGGGAGCGGCGTGATCCGCATCGGCCAGGTCAGCCCCTTGTCGAGCGTGGCTTCAGGAATGCTGGTAAGCGTTTCGAGCAGGGGCGAGATCCACCAATAGGTCCGCTGGATTGCTGGAAAGTCGGCGTTGATCCGGCGTTCCGCCACGACCGTCCCTCGGCCGTCGGCATCGATGAACTGCACCTGCTGCCAGGGCGGAACCACCTCGCTGAACTGACTGAAGCCGATCTGGCGCATTCCGTTGCCGTAGACGAACGAGGTCAGCCATCCATTCATCAACTCGGCCACGGTCACCGACTGCAGGTGATTCGGGCCTCGCGGAAGTTCCACTTCCCAGTCCGGCAGCAGCGGAGGTATCGCGGCGGCGGCCCGGTGGTCTTCGCGCATCACGATCAAGCGCTGGTTGGTCAACAGCATGATCCGGTTGAACTCGCGTTGCGGCAGCCCGGTGAAGGTTTCACCATCCCGAAGGCGGTATCGAAGCGCGACTTCCTGCGTTTCGGCGTCGATGCCATAGAACGCGTCGCGGGTCAGCAGGTCACCGTGTTCGGCCACCACCGGGACATGTTCGAATGGCGTTTCGTCGCCTGCGCCTTCCTGACCGAATACGCCCCTGGCCGCGCCGCTTTCCGGGTTGCGCCCGAGGAACAGCATGTGGTCATGGCTGAAGGTCCAGGCGGTTTCATGCTCCTTGTCGTACCACCCCCCGGGAAGGTTCAGGCTGCTGAACTGGTGGCGCACCGGAAAACGCTTCAACCAGGGTCCGAAGCGCAGCGGCTCCAGCAGCGGCATCTGCTGCCGCCACGATTCGGCCCGCGGATCGCGGCTTTCGGACAGTCCCCAGGCGATCTCCTCGGACGGCTCAGAGCGCTCGGTTTCGATCAGGCCGCCCCTCGGCGGGTAATCGGTGTTCAGCGGATCGATGCCGAGCAGGATGCCGCCGCTGACCAGTGCGAAGCGCATGACGACGATACACAACAGGAACAAGCCGATCTGAAGCGGCAGCGCGCCCAGCAGCAGGGTGCCGGTGCCTCGTATCGGTGCCTCGCGATTGGCTCGGAAACTCTTCAGGGTAATCCACGTCAGCCAGCCCAGCGCGAGGCCGACCGGCACCAGGAGCGCGAACACCGACACCATGTGCAAAGCCAGCAGGATCGGTGCGAACAGAACCGCAATCGCGAAGCGGCTGCGGCTTACGCAGGCGTGCGCCCCTGCCATCCACGCCATCATGGCGAAAGCAAGCACGTGGACAATGTAGAAGTAGTGCCGAACGTCGACCACGCGGGTACTGTTGACGTCGGTTCCGACGAGGACCATCAACAGCGGCAGCGCAATCACGACCCCCAGCACCGTAAGTGCCGAAAGCGCCAATGCAGCGAAGATCCTCGACGTCGCCAGCGGCCTGTGGATCAGCCAGGCCCACTGGCTCGGCTTGCGGTAAGCGCCCACCTGCATGATGGCCAGGCCGAGGCCGATCAGGGTATAGATGAGCAGGAAAATGCCGTGCAGGGTGCTGGCCTGCAGCAAGTCTTCGAGCCGGTTGAAGAACATCAACAGCAACAGGTTCGCCACCGCGGCCAGCATCGCCGGAAGCCTGAAGCGCCGCAATTCGGAAAAATAAAGATCTTTCATCGTCAGGCATCCTCCTCGGTCTGCCGGTTCGCGGCGGCGTCGGCAGGCAGCGGTCGCGCGTGGTTGCGGGTGAGAAAGGCATTCACGGCACGGTCGAGATCAACCGGCCCCTGCCAGGCGCGACGTGCACCTTTTTCCTCCAGCGTTGCACCGAACTGCTCGTCCTGGTCCAGCACGATGAAATGGAACAGCCCATCGATGCGCTGAACCTGCAGAACGCCGGGCAACGATTCTGCGCCAGCGGTAAGAAACGGAAATTCCGCCACCCACAGCGTGACGCGTTCGCAGAACTCGTCGGGCGGCGACATGTGCATCAGCTCGCCGCGCTCCATCACGATCAGGTTGTCGGCCAGGCGCTCGATCTCTTCCATCTGGTGCGAGCAATAGATGATGGTGCAATCGCTGTCTTCCACCGAGCCGAGCACCGCTTCGAGGAAGGCGCGCTTCGCCACCACGTCCAGGCCAAGCGTGGGTTCGTCGAGAATCAGCAGTTCCGGCGATTGGGCCATTGCCATCGCCAGGTTCACGCCGGCGCGCTCGCCGCGCGAGAGTTCGCTTACGCGCTGCTCGGACTCGACGTTGAAGTGATCGACGATGTTTCGATAAAGGGTCTCGTTCCACTGTGGATACAGCCGGCGTTGCATCGCCACGACTTCGTGGATCCGCAACCACGCAGGCAGGTTGTGCTCCTCGTTGACGAACCCGATGCGACCGCGGTCGTGCTCGTTCAGCGCGCCGCAGTCGCGGCCCAGGATGCTGGCCGAACCGGACGTGGGCGACTGGAAGCCGAGCAGAATCCGAAACAGCGAAGTCTTGCCCGCGCCGTTGGCGCCGACAATGGCATGAATCCGTCCCTGGGGGATTTTCAGGTCGAGCGATTTCAGCGCTGTCTTCCGGCCGTAGCGCAATGTCAGCTGCTGCGTTTCGATCACGTAGCGCGATGCGCTTGCGGTATCGGCCTGCTGTCTCGGAACGACGTTGAGTTCGGGTGTGGACATGCTTGATTCCTTTCGATGGTGTCTTCAGGCCGTGCGCTTGCCCTGATTGCCGCCGAGCATCGGGGCGAGCTCGCGTTCCAGGCGTTCCAGCACTTCGGCCGTGGTGTAGTCCAGGCCGATGACCTCCGCCGCGAAAGTGTCGATGGCCCGATCGAGCCGCCGCTCACGCTCGGCATCGGAATACCGCTGCCGCGCCTCGGCCACGAACAGGCCAAGACCCTGGCGCGAATCCAGCCAGCCTTCACTGGCCAACTCGCCGTAGGCTTTCGAGATGGTGTTCGGGTTTACGGTGAGCTGCTTCGCCAATCCGCGCACGCTCGGCAGCTGGTCGCCGGCCTCGAGTTGGCCGCCCGCGATCTGGCGCCGGATGCCGTCGGTGATCTGGCGTGTGATGGTGCGGGGGTCGGCGGCGCTGAGCTGGAGCATCAGGGGAACGGTTCGGGACATCTCGGCTTCTCTGTGTGTACTGTCCTAGGTGTATTAGTACAGTAGCAAACCGTCCGGGGTTTGTCAATCGCCGGACTCGGCCGACAGCTGAACAGGGCAGGCGTGGCTCCGAACGGGCCGGCGATCTTCTTCGAATGAAGCAATCGATGGGGAGTGGGTACGCGTGCCGTTCGTGGTGACCCGCGAGATGCCGGCGGGACTGTGCAGCGGGGCAACGAAAGCGACGGCTCGAACCCGCCCGGCCTGGGTGGGCGCGTCCGCGCTCGAAGGTCGACGCTGTGCCGGCGCAGGGGCCGGCACAGTGTCAGGTGACGATCAGTCCCGCAGCGGCTCCGATCTGTCCGGGGCGAGCAGCCCGTACCCTTCAGGAAGACTCAGCGAGAACAACGCATCGTCCAGCGGCAGGTCGAACTCGAAGTCCATCCGGGTTTCGAGTCCGCCCGGGCCGGTCATCAGAAGCCCGAGCGGTTCGCCGCTTTCGGCGGCCCACAGCGTCATGTCCGTGCCGCCGGCATTCAGGCTGAAGCCGTAAGCCGTCCGACCGCGAATCACCGTGGTCTCGTCGAGCAGTTCGGCCTGACCCTGGAACTGGCGGATGTCGGCGAGCCAGTCCACGCCGGCGCCGTCGTCCAACGCATCGAGCCCGCCCAGCGGCACCAGCAGCGCCCGCTGTTGTTCATGGAATAGCTGCAGCATCATCGATCGGCTCGGGTCGATCACGTAGGTAAAGCCGGCGCTTGCGTCCAGGCGGGTCCGGTCCTGGTCATCGACGCGAATCGTCATCTCCACCAGTTCGTTTCCACCCACGGTTGTCGTCAGCTGGGCCGTCAACGTCCGGAAACCGAAGAAATGTCGCTGGACATCCGAAAATGCCAGCGCGCTGTTCGTCCCCGGCATCCACAGCAGTAACGGCAGCAACACGGCGGCGGCGGCCGCTGTCGCCCAGCCCCAGCCGGTTCCGGCGCCCGCGGCCACGGTCTTTTCGCCTTCGAGGCGGGCCCGCAGCCTGCGCTGGGCGCTCTCGGTCTGCGCGGGATCGGGCTGCTGGCCGGTGACGGCATCGACGTAGTTCTGAATCGGATCGCTGTTCGATCCATTGATGGAATGGCTGTTCATGACTGGGTCTCCTGTGCGCTGGATTCGATGGCGGCGAGTCGTTGCCGGATGGCCTCGACTGCACGGTTGAGCGAGACGCTTACGGCGTTGGGCGTGATCGACAAGGCCTCGGCGATCTCGGCCAGTTCCAGGCCGTCGAAAAACCTGAGGGCAAAGCATTCGGCCTGGCGCCTTGGAATGCGCCCGAGCGCCATCCGCAGGCTTTGCGCTCTGAGCTGATCGTCGAGTGCCGCGGCGGGTTGAGGATCGGAAGAAACCCGGTTGGCCAGCCAGGACCCGGTCAGGCGCTGCCAGCGCTGGGACCGGCGCAGCTCGTCGATCGCCGCGCGGATCGCCATCGCACAGAGGTAGGATTTCCAGTTATCGACGGCCTGGCGCGGCGGTTTCTCGAGCAGCCGGATGAACACGGTCTGCTGGATATCCTCGGCCTGGGCACCGTCGCCGCTCACGCGGAAAGCGGCCCTGAACACGTCGCGACCGTGCGCGGTCACGAGCGCGTCGACATCGATACCGGCGGCGGACTCCCGAAGCATTGGCGGTGAGGCGTCTGACATTGAGTGCAGGTGCATTATCGTCTCCTTTGGAATGCACCCCTGAAGACGAACGGCAGGCCTGTTTCTTACACCCGATTACAAAAAACCGCCGAACGCATCATCCGCCCAGCAGCTGCGGGTTGAGTTGCCACAGGGTGTAATTGAGCGCGCCGGCGAAGCTGACCCAGGCGATGTAGGGCACCAGCAGCAAGCCGGCCAGCGGGCTGGTGCGCCAGAATGTCGCGATGGTGGCAGCGATCAGCAGCCAGAGGATGACGATGTCGAGGAGCGCCCATCCGCCCAGCTGCCAGCCGAAGAACAGCCAGCTCCACAGAGCGTTGAAGACCAGCTGGGCCAGGAACAACAGCAGCGGTCCGCGACGGGCGCCGAAACCGCCGCGGCGCCACACCAGCCATGCGGCGACGGCCATCATGATGAACAGGGTGGTCCAGACCGGCCCGAACAGCCAGGCCGGCGGCGCCCAGTCGGGCTGGGTCAATTGACCGTAGAACGTCGGCGCGCTGATCGAGGCGACGGCGCCGACCCAGGCCGTGAGAAAACTCAGCGCCAGCCAGGCAAGCAGCCCGACCGTCTGCCGGGCCGGGGAAAGAACTGGATTGTTAACCTGCGTCATGGAAACTGCTCCTCGCCCATCCGAGCTGCGCACTGTTCGGCGCGTTTGCCTTAGAGGTCGGCCAGTTCTTCGGCCGATCGATTCGCGATGCCGAGCGCAGCCGGCGTCCGCAGCGCCTCGGCCTTGTAGTCCCTGGCCATGACGATCGACGCAAACGCGATCACGGCCTCGATTCCCGGGACGTTCACGCCCAATTGCTCGGCCAGGGCGGACATGAACACCAGGCCGTAGCCGACGTCCTCGTTGAGATAGCGGTGATCCAGCTGCGGCTGCGCCCCGATGCCCTTGAACCCGGGCGCTTCGCGATAGGCGGCGCCGTAGTTGTGCTCGAGCATATAACCCTGGCGCATGCCCATTACCGGATCGGGCAGTACCGTGAGGCCGAGTCTCTCGCCGATCGCGATGCGCTCGTGGTCCAGCGCCTCGATCAGGCGTCCGACCGAATCGCTCACGCCTTCTTCGTAGAACAGGAAGTCGCCGCCGGTCATCTCGATCCGCGCGGCGTTGGAGAGCGTGACCGCCGGATGGATGATTGGATTTGCGTTCTGAAGGCTGGTCTGCAATACATTACCGGCGGCCTCCATGCCCGGATACACATCCGACACCAGGTCCAGCACCGCCCGGGTATGCGTATTCGGCAACGCCGCCAGCAGGTTGCCGGCCCTGAGTTTCAGGAACACGCGAATCTTCGCCGGCGCAATCAGGCGCACCGCGTAATGCAGCGTCGACGTTTCGGCGACACGAATCGCGTCGTCTTCAAGCGCCAGCCCGGCCGCTTTCTTGAACGCCAATGCGCCGCCGCAGGAACCGGGAGTGACGATGACCGTCTGGCCCGCGCGCAGCTTGCCTGCCACCGCCTCGCCGAACGGTTCCGTGCTGTAGGCGGGCCCGACCACGTAGATCAGTTCTGCGCCTTCGAGCGCCTCGTCGATATCGTGGCCGGCATACGCGATGTCGGCCGACCCCGCGATATCACCCTCAGCGACGATCCCCCCCCGCGCGGCAATCGCGGCGATGTTGTCGGAGAACCGCGAAAAGTCGAACAGGCGAACCTCGTGCCCGTGGTTTGCGCAATCGAAAGCGACTGCCGTGCCCCCGGCGCCAGCGCCCAGTACGGTAATTTTCATTGGTCTTCTCCAAGCCACGAGTCAAAGCGCCACAGGCTTCATCTTAGCTCAGCGACATGGAGGCGGCGATACCGGGCCCGGAGATCATTCCAGCACATCAACCTCGCTTCGCCGGTGGGATCATCGAGCTGACGGCGGCTTTTGCGCCGAGGGCCGATGCGGCTCAGCCGCCGACCGACGCCGCCCATGCCGTGAACCGCTGCCACGCGGTCAGGTGCGGCAGCACATGCCACAGCACGAGCATTGCAGCCCACAATACCGAGAACACGATGAACGGCGAGCGCACGCGTCCGGTGCGCCATTCCCATGCAACCAGCGCCAGGCTGATGGCCAGCGGAACGTACAGGCACTGGTAGAAATCCAGCGCCGGAAAGCCGCTGGGGGCCACGTACTGGCCCATTGTCCGCGACAGGCCGGGCACCAGGAACACCAGCGCGGTGGCGATCATGTAGCGCGCGTGGTAGTGCACGCTTTTCCTGTGGACCATGGCGAGCACGTAGAGCACGGCGTAGGCGAAGACCGAGAACAGCCCGAGATGGAAGATGCTCAGCGCAGGCGGCGTCAGCGGATTCTCGAACTGCGCGATGTTGTGGAACGAAACCATGGCGCCGGAAATCACGACCAGTGGCGCGATCACATACGAGAGTTTCCCGGTCTTGCGGTGCAGGTCGAGTTTCTTCGATCGGGCCAGCCAGGCCTGGTTGATCAGCAGGAGCACCCAGGCCAGCATAGCCAGCCCGTGGAAGTGATGGGTACTGTCGGGACCGCTCAGGATGATCGAGAAGTAGGATTTCCAGAACCCGATAAGAAGAATGGCCAGCAGGCCGATGAACCAGAACACCGCGCTCTTGACGTATGGCATGAAACGCCCTCCCTCGGGCTGTCGATGAGCGAGTCTAGTGCCAATCGCCCTCCGGATACCAGTTCATTCAGCGCTGCTAATCTATCTGCGGATTAGGCAGCTCTCGCAGGACAAAGCGCAGGGTTTCCAGCCCCGGGCTGGATGACGAGGCAGGCGGCAGCGAGAGACCGCCACTCATCCCGGCGTCGCCCGAATCACGATCCGCCAGTCGCGTGAGCAGCGATTCATCGGAACTGATCATGTGCACCGGCACGTCGGCACCGGCGCCGTGGCCGGTGATCAGCGGTGCGGCCTGGTGATCACCCAGCACGATCAGCAGCGCGTCTTCGGGCAGATCGTGCGCGGCCCAGGAAAACACCGCCTCCAGGCTATAGGCAAGCGACTCGGGATAGCGGGCTCTCAGTCGGTCGGTATCGCGCCAGTAGGCGAGCGGGTCGGTTTCCGGAACCTGCCAGTCGGGCCACGGATTTTCCCGGTCCAGCCGGTCCCGGTCGTCGACCAGCGGCGGGCCGGGCGACCACGGCGCGTGGCTGCTGATGAGCAGAAGAACGCCAAATACCGGACCGGCGTGCGCGGGCCGCAGATGGCGGCTGTAGCGATGCAGCGTGTACTGATCCGGAATGCCGACCCAGCCGGACTTCGGACCGCCGTATTCAAGCGCCGCGGCCGGATAGACATCTTCGAACCCCAGCGCGCGCGCCTCGGGCCACGGCCGCACGATGGCCGGCGCCACGACCAGCGGCGTGTGGCCGGTCGATCGGAAATCGTCGGTCAGGAAGCCCTGCCCCGAGGCCAGCAGCAGCGAGTACCAGTAGTCGTTGTCGATCGGCTGGCCGCTCAGCACGCTCGCGTGCGACAGCCATGACTGGCCGCCGCGGATCGGCGATTGCATGCGCATGGAAACTGCGCCCAGGCCCGCCTCGGCCAGGCGCGCTTCGGAACGTTGCAGCACCGGCCCCAGGGTGCCGGCATAACGCGGCTGATCCAGCGCGCTGACGCCGTAGGACTCGACGAACACGACGATCACGTCGCGCCCGGCCAGCGCCGGAATCGGCATTGCCTGCATGCGTTTCGACCCGGCCCGCGCCAGCAACGCTTCGCGCTCGGCCAGCGTGGCGCGCACCTGCTGCGATTGCGTTTGCACCAGCTCGGCGAGCGCCGGCCGGACGACGCTCTCGGCCGGCGCCAGGAAAATGCCGGCAAGCCCCAGGAC
The DNA here is from genome assembly GCA_002722315.1 of Lysobacterales bacterium. GTDB lineage: Bacteria > Pseudomonadota > Gammaproteobacteria > Xanthomonadales > Wenzhouxiangellaceae. The sequence goes on from PBLG01000007.1 coordinate 123,469, forward strand.
CGCGACCGCCGCAATCACCGCCACCGACAGGGGCGTCTGCCGCGGCGCGGCCCCGGCTACCCGCAGCACCAGTGCTCGCATCGCGATCGTGATGGCGGCGATGCCAAGCGCTGCCAGCAAGGCGGCCAGGACCGCGGCGGCGGTGCCCAGGCTGCCGTCGAGCAGATGGAATCCGGCGCGCAGCAACCACGGATCCAGCAGAATATTGAGCGGGCGGCTGAACACGGCGCGCACCAGCGCATCGCCCAGCAGTGCCGCGAAAGCGAGCGCAAGCATGGCCGCAAGCACCCAGGGCAGCCACCGGGACCGCCGCGCCGTCGGCCACAGCGCCAGCAGCGGCAGCAGGCCGAGTTCCGGCACCAGCCAGGCGCTGCCCCAGGCACCCTCGCGCCACCACAACGGCAACACCAGCACCAGGTTGATGATGCCAATGGCGATCAACACCTGCGTGATGCGTCGGTCGGCTGCGGTTTCCTGGTTTACCGTCACTCGGGCGCGATCCATCGACTACGACAGCTGATCAAAATGCCACACATTCGATGACGGCTGGCTTCACCTGCACGGGATTCTCGTATTAGCTGTTCGAGACCCAGATGCCGAGCGTCGGCATATGGCCACGACCCACACTTGAAACCGGGAGCCGGAATCATGAAAAAAGCAGCCCTTGTCGTTGTCCTCGCACTCGCAGACGTGATTGCCGCCGCGATCGTTTTCGGAAGACCGGCCGATTCGCAAAGCGAAACAGTGGTCGAGCGCATGTTTCGCGATGACATGAAACTCAGCCTGGAACGGGTCGATATACCGGATGCGGAGACGATCCTGTCGGCGCCGGTGTTCAGGATCAGCTACTCGCTGATCGCGAGCTACGAGGGCGCATTGCCCGGCAGCAATGCTTTGAGCGACGACCTGAATGTCTGGATCAAGGGCGACCGCCTGGTGCCGATCTTCGGACTCTCTTATCTCTCCACGGACGATTCGCTCGACGCTTTCGACGGCCTCATCAATCCTGCATTCCGCCTGAACGAAGGGTCCGCGGATCAGTTCAGGTCGATGCTGCGCGAAGTGATGGGCAGGGACCAGTTCGAGTCGGTGCCCGTCGACGCGACTCAGAACGTCGGCAACACCTGGTATTTCCTGAACGGCGACTTCCTGAGTTACTACAAGGGTTTTGTCGTCACCGTCGACGCCGAAGGCGCGGTCACCGATCTCCGCTTCGAACTCAGCATGCTGCCCAAGAACGAGTGATCGAAACGCCGCGCAATCAATTCTGCATCGGAATACCGTCGTCCCACCGGAAACCGATGCCGCCCGCCTGCCATACGCCCGCGCCGAGCGGGCTGGGGCCGCGGATATCGAGGTGCAGCGGCAAGCCATGGTGGGGCCTGAACTCGTCGACGCCGCGAACGGTGCTGCGATGCATGATGCGCAAGCCCTGTTGCTCGGCCGGCAGGTGCGCTTCGGCCGAGGCCCGATGCGCCACGGCCAGGTTGTCGATGAAGATGCAGTCGTGCGCCCGGTACTCGTAGGCAATCGCGTAGCCGTTGTTCAGGCCCGCGTCGAGAATGTCGTTGTACTCGTGACACAGCTGCTTCAGTTCTTCGGCATTCAACAACCGGAAGCCGTCTCCGTCCCGCAGCTTTTCGATTACCGCCCCCGTCATGCCCAGGTGCAGCCAGATGCTTTCGCACCTGGAAACGGGATGCTCGTGCACCGCCGGATGAACGACGCCGGAGGCTGAGTTCACCGACGAAAGGCGACGCCAGAATTCCTGCCGCGCGGCCGGAAGCGCATCGAAGGCGGCACCCTGGTGCGCAAAGTACGTGCCGCCGCCTTTTTCGGCCGGCCGGACGATGTGGTAACCGGCGTGCGAAAAGGTATCGGTGTTGAAGCTGCCGTCGTTGTGCCACTGCGGGCCCACGCCCGGGATGCCGTGCCGGGGGTCGTTCGACAGGCGGAAAATGTGCTTGTTGCCGCCGGGCGTGGCCGGATGAACGCCGTGCGTGCTGTGCAGTTCCTTGCCGCCCCACCAGGCGCTGGCGCGCAGGAAGTCTTCCGGCGATACCTGCGTGTCGCTCTTGAAGACGAGAAAGCCTCGCCGGGCCATCTCCCGCTCCAGCGCATCGACGACCTCGGGCGACGGCGGACTCTCCGACGACAGGTCGATTCCGTGCACTTCGGCGCCGATCGGGTCCAGCGGGACAAGTTTGCCCCCGGCATTTTCGACGACCTCGACGGATCCTGGATCGAGGGGCGAAATTTTGGCTGTTTCTCTTTCAGGATCAAGCGTTTCATCAATCATGCGCTCGAGGGTAACGCACTGACAATCAAAGCGAAAGCAACGATATCGGGCACTTTTTCCCGGACCGGCCACGGAAGCGCTTTTTTGTCGGCGCTGCGGCTTTATCCTGTGATGGTTCCCCAATCGAGCAGAAAATCATGACCCGGAAGAAAGTCGTTCTCGCTTACAGCGGTGGTCTCGACACTGCCTGCATCCTCAAGACGCTCCTGCAGCAGGGCTTTGAGGTCGTCGCCTTTGTCGCCAACGTCGGGCAGCTGGAGGACTTCGAGGATATCGAGCGGCGCGCTCGCCAGACCGGAGCGAGCGAGGTCTTCGTCGAGGACCTGCGGCACGAGTTCGTCACGGATTTCATCTGGCCCGCGATTGCCGGGAACGCGGTCTACGAGGATCGCTACCTGCTCGGCACGGCGCTTGCGCGGCCGGTCATCGCCAAGCGGCATGTGGAGGTCGCGCGCAAGGTCGGCGCCACCGCGCTCGCCCACGGCGCCACCGGCAAGGGCAACGACCAGGTGCGCTTCGAGCTTGCGTTCGCCGCGCTGGCGCCGGACCTCGAGATCATCTCGCCGTGGAAGGATCCGGAATTCCTCGCGCGCTTCGCAGGCAGGCGCGACCTGCTCGCCTTCGCCGCCGAGCACGAGATCCCGGTCGAGGCGACGGCCGAGAAACCCTGGTCCAGCGACGAGAACCTGATGCACCGTTCCTACGAGGCCGGCATGCTGGAGGACCCCGACGCCGCGCCGCCGTCCGACATGTACAAGCTCACGCGCGCGCTGGAGGACACGCCCGACACCGCCGACCACATCGTGGTGCGCTTCACCGACGCCCAGCCGGTCGAGGTCGAGAACCTCGGCGACGGCACGAAGATCGCCGACCCGGTCAAGCTGCTCGGCTACCTCAACGACCTCGGTGGGCGTCACGGGATCGGCCGTATCGACATCGTCGAGAATCGCTTCGTCGGGATCAAGTCGCGCGGCGTCTACGAAACACCCGGCGGCACCATTCTGCACGCCGCGCTCCGCGACCTGGAGGGCATCGCGATGGACCGCGAAGTGCGCCGTCTGCGCGACATGCTGTCGCCGCGCTTCGCCGAGATCATCTACAACGGCTTCTGGTTCTCGCCCGAGATGGACTTCATCGAGGCGGCGTTCCGAAAGTCGTCGGAGCTGATCGACGGCGAAGTCCGGCTGGGCCTGTTCAAGGGCAACGTCCTGATGGAGGGCCGTTCGAGCCCGAGTTCTCTTTATGACCAGGATCTCAGCTCGATGGACATTGCCGGCGGTTACGATCAGCAGGACGCGCGCGGCTTCATCAGGGTCAACGCGCTGCGACTCACCGCGCACCGGCTCATCGTGGAACAAAGCGAGGAGGCGTGATCGGCCCGGCATTCCCGGATCTGTCCCGACCGCGGCCGAATCGCGTAACCTGAGCGGCCATGCTCATCCACGGCGGCCCGACCGCCCGTTTTTCTGGAAACCGATAATGAAATGGACCCCGTTTCTCGCCCTGCTTGTTGTTCTGGCGCCATCTTCCAACGCACAGACGAACAGTGACCGATGGCTTCGCGACCCGGCACTGTCGCCCGACGGCGCTGTCCTGGCCTTTACGCATGCGGGGGACATTTACCGAGTGGACGTGGCCGGCGGCGTGGCCGTCCCGCTGACCCACACCGAGGCGGTGGAGTCGAACCCCCGCTGGTCGCCGGACGGCAGCCGTATTGCCTACGGCAGCGACCGAAACGGCACGCTCGACGTTTACGTCCTGGACCTTGCGGGCGGGCCGGCCCGGCGGCTGACCTACCACCAGGCCGACGACGTGGTGACCGGCTTTTCCGCCGACGGTGGCGCGGTGCTGTTCGAGAGCGCCCGCTACGACTTGCCCGGCCACGCCGCCGACCCGCACCAGCGGCGGACGGAACTCTACGAGGTTCCGGTGGCCGGGGGCACACCGCGACAGGTCACCCCGATCGAGGCGCGCCAGGCGCGATGGAACGCACGCGGCGGACGGATTCTCTACGCCGACCACAAGGGCGACAGCTTCTACCGCAAGCACGATGATTCACCTTTTGCCCGCGACATCTGGTCATTGGACGTCGACACCGGCCGCCACGAGCGGCTCACGAGCAATCCCTGGAACGACCATACGCCCGCCTGGGATGCTACCGGCCGGGGTTTCTATTTTCTCTCCGAGCGCTCGGGCAGCCTGAACGTTTGGCACCAGGCACTCGACGACGATGAGGCCGGCGCAACCCAGGTGACGTTCCACACACGGCATCCGGTGCGCGGCCTCGACGTGGCTTCGAACGGAACGCTCGCCTACGGCTTCGACGGCGAGCTCTACGTCCTTCCCGAGAACCACGCCGGCGCACGGGCCGATGAAGAAGCGACACCGGTTCCGATCACATTGCTCGCGTCGGACACCGGCGACGGCGTGATCCGGGCCGAGCTGGAGGGCCAGATCACCGAGTTTCTGCTCTCTCCCAGCGACCGGGAAATCGCCTTCGTCCTGCGCGGCGATGTCTTCGTCACCTCGCTCGATTTCGCCACCACGCGACGAATCACCAGCACGCCCGGTCTCGAGCGGAACCTCGCGTTTACACCGGACGGGCGGGGATTGCTCTATGCGGCCGAACGCGAGGCGCAGTGGTCGATCTTCGAAAGCCGCCTGGGCGATCCCGACGAGCGTCATTTCCATACGGCCACCCTCCTCGAGGAGGTCAGGCTGATCGACGGTGCCGGGCAATCCGACGACATGCGCGCGGCCGCCACGCACCCGAAGGTGGCGCCCGACGGCCGGCATGTGGCGTACCTGGAAGACTGGGCCGAAGTGCGCGTTTTCGACCGCGAGGCCCGGGAGTCGGTCTCGGTCGTCCCCGACACCATGAACTATTCGCTGGGCAACGACGACATCCGGTTCGACTGGTCGCCCGACAGCCGCTACCTCGCCGTGGACATCCAGCCCGACGGCCGGCTTTTCTTCGGCAATGTCGCGATGGTGCCGGCCGACGGTTCGTCCGCGCCGCTCGACCTGACCCGGTCCGGCTACATGGATGCCCGTCCAAGCTGGCATGCCGATGCCGGGCTCATCGCCTGGACGACCGCCCGATACGGTCCACGCCAGCACGGCGGCCACGGAGCACTTCTCGACGTCCACGCTCAGTTCCTGAACCAGGAGGCGTTCGACCGATTCCGACGAAACAAGGAGGAGCTAGCCCTGGACGAGGAAGCGGATTCGGAGGCCGGAAACGACGAGGAGGGGAAACCAGCCGGCAAGCCGACGGGCCCCGTGGTGTTCGAGCCCGAAGGGGCCCATGAACGACAAGCCAGGCTCACCGTACACTCCTCCGACCTCGCGGACTTCGGACTGACGAGCGACGCATCGAAGCTCTACTACATCAGCGCCTTCGAGAGCGGCTACGACGTCTGGTCTCACGACTTCCGCGAGGAGAAAACCACGAAGCTCGCGGCCCTGGACGCCAAGCAGGCCTCGCTGGACATCACCGGCGACGACAAGACGCTGGTCGTGCTGGCCGACGGCAACCTTTCGAAGATTTCGCTGGAAGGAGAAACACCGAAGACCGAAGCCGTGGAAATCGATCTTGCCGCCGCGGTGGACGCCGATGCCGAGCGACGCGCCATGCTTCACCACGTCTGGCTGACGACGAGGGATCGAATCTATGACCCGGCCGTGCTTGCCGAGGCCGACTGGGACGGCATGTACGAACACTACCGCGGCAAGCTCGCGGGCATTCGCAACAACGCCGACTTCACCGAATTGCTGAACGAACTCATCGGCGAACTGAACGTCTCTCACGCCTATGCCCGGTACGAGCGAGAGCCGGAGGAGCCGACCGGCGCCCTCGGCGCCATACTGGATCACACTGGCTCCAACGACGCGAGTGATGACGATGCGCATGTCGGCGTCCGGCTTGCCACCGTACTTGTCCAGGGACCGCTGGCCAAGGCAAGCGATCGAGTCGAGGCCGGCCACCGCATCGTCGCAGTCGACGGTCGACCGGTAGGCCGCGACGACAATATCTATGCCCGGCTGCGCAACCGCGTCGACCAGCGGATCCGCCTCACCCTGGCCGATGGACGCGACACTTACGACGTGGTACTGAAACCGGTCTCGCTGGATCAGGAAACGCAGTGGCGTCACGAGCTGTGGGTCGAGTCTCGACATCAGCTGGTGGAAGCGCTCTCCGACGGACGGCTGGGCTACGTATACATTCCGGAGATGTCCGACAGCGCCTATCGGCGGGTCTACAGCGATCTCTTCGGCCGCCACTTCGCCAAGGAGGGCATCGTCATCGACGTGCGCGACAACGGAGGCGGCGACCTAGTGGACTGGCTGGTGCAGCTTTTTACCGGGCGGCAGTACATGTGGAACGTCCCCAACGGTCGGCAGGCCCAGGGGGAACCCCTCACCGAGTGGGTCAAACCGTCGGTGGCACTGACCAATCAGGCGGCCTATTCGGACGGCCACTGCTTCGTGGCGGCCTGGCGCAACCTCGGCATCAGCACGCTGGTGGGCACGCCGGTGACGGGCACCTGTACCTATGCGGGATGGGAAACCCTGGTCTCCGGCGACATCCGCGCCGGCACGCCGCGCCTCGGCATCAAGGATCCCGATGGCGATTGGCTGGAGCGCAAGACCACGTATCCCGACGTGAGCATATACCCGGATCCGAATCTCATCGCCGCAGGGGAGGACCGCATGCTGGCCAGGGCGGTGGAAGTCATGCTGGGCGAAATCGACCGCGAGGACTGACGCCGAAGCGGATGGCCGCGCCGGGTCCAGCGATTCGGCGCCAGCCGCCCCTGTCGGGCGGCGGACCTGAACCTGGTACCCGACGACAACCCGTTTTTACGCCGGAAGGGGCAAACCCACGTGACAGACAGTATCGTTCGTCATCCCACGGAATCCATGGCGACAACGCTGCGGAAGCTCGCTGAACGAGCCGAGAAGAAACCCGCACCCGACGTTTACGGCACGGGCGCCCTGATCGAGGATTTCGAAAGCAGGGTCGCGGACATGCTGGGCAAGCCCGCGTCCCTGTTCCTGCCCAGCGGCGTTCTCGCACAATCGATCGCGCTGAGGATTCACGCCGACAGGCGCAACAAGACCACGGTCGGCCTGCATCCAACCTCGCACCTGGTGCTGCACGAGCAGGACGGCTACCGGAAGCTCTGGGGGCTCGCGGGGCAACTGCTGGGTCACCCCCGGGAAGTCCTGACGCACGCCCACCTGCAAGCACAGGCGCCCGATGCATTGGCGGCACTGGTGCTGGAACTACCCATGCGCGAGATCGGCGGCCAGCTTCCCGAGTGGCAGGATCTCCAGGCCCAGGCCGACTGGGCGCGCCGGCACGATATCGCCCTGCACATCGACGGCGCCCGTCTCTGGCATTGCCCTGCCCATTACCGGCGAAGCCTGGCCGAGATCGGCGCGCTGGCCGACTCGGTGTACGTCAGTCTCTACAAGGACATCGGCGGGATCGCCGGCGCGGTACTGGCGGGAGAAACCGATTTCATTGCCGAGGCGAGAATCTGGAGCCGGCGGGCCGGCGGCAACCTGATTTCGTTCTATCCCTACATCCTGGCCGCGGAACAGGGCTTCGACGACAACCTGTCCAGCATTGCCGATGCGGTCGCCTACGCGCGAAAGCTCGGCCCGATGCTGGCCGGCATTCCGGGCGTGGTGACGAACCCGGCGACGCCTCAGTCAGCCATGTTCCATCTGCATATCAACCGTGACCGGGACGCATTGGCCCGTGCAATCACCGACTACGCCGAACGACACGACGTGATCGTGTTACCGAAGCCGCGCGCCATCGACGAAAACGGCCACGGCATCTGCGAGATCAGCGTGGGACGGAGCACAATGGAGCATCCGCCCGAGTTCTGGCTGGCCCACCTGCGAGCGGCGCTGGCCGATGCCGCGAGCAGCCAAACGGACTCGACCGCGGGCGATTGATCGCGCAGAAGGGTCTACTGCTCGAAATCGAGCGGCGGCGGGCCCGGCGGCACGATGCCTTCGTAGACGTAGTCGCCCTTGCGCTCGGCGAATTCGGCCTTGATGGCCGCGACGAGTTCCGGATCTTCGTAAAGATCGATCATGGTCATCGCCAGGGCCTTGGACGCGTAGGTCAGTCCCTTGTGGCCGATCGACATGCCGCCCGAGGCCACCACGGCCCATGAATGCCAGGGCACGTCCTTGCCGGCGATCGGGGCGCGCAGCCGGATGGTCGGGACGATGTAGCTCACGTCGCCCACGTCGGTGGAGCCACCACTGGGGTTCTCCTGCGTTTCGCGGAGCGACCTGACCTCTGCATCCATGCCGACCGGCGCCTTGCCTGTGGCTTTCTGGATCTCCATCGCGAATTGCTGCTCGGCTTCGGTGTATTCGATGCCGCCGAGGGCTTCGAGGTTGGCCTGCAGCGCCGCGCCACCGGTTCGGTTCGGCATTACCTCGTGCACGCCCGAGATCAGCGTCACCTTGTGATCGACGTTCGCCATGATCGCCGCACCTTCGGCCATCGCCTGCACCCGCTCGTAGACCGGCGCCATGCCTTCGCGGCTGCGATCGCGCACCCGCACCCAGATCTTTGCGTAATCGGGCACGACGTTGACGACCTTGCCTGCGTCCATGATGTGGTAATGAATGCGCACGGTCGGCTTGACATGCTCGCGATAGGCGTTGATGCCGTGCGCGTAAAGCTCCAGCGCATCGCCGGCCGAGCGTCCGTTCCATGGATCGGCGGCCGCGTGTGCGGCCTGGCCGTCGAATTCCACGAGAAAGTCCACCAGCGCCTGCGAGCTTTGCACCGACGCTTCGATTTCATCGCCCGGGTGCCAGTCCATCATCACGTCGACGCCGTCGAACGCGCCGGCCCGGATCATCCACAGCTTGCCGAAGAACTTTTCCTCGGCCGGCGTGCCGTAGAAGCGAATCGTGCCCTCGATGTCGCCGGCCTCGATGAGCTGCTTGATCGCGATCGCGGCGCCGAGTGAGGCCGAACCGAACACGTTGTGACCGCAGCCGTGTCCCGGCGCGCCCGTCTCGATCGGCGATCGCTCGGGAACCGCGGCCTGGGAAAGGCCGGGAAGAGCGTCGAACTCGCCCATGATGCCGATGACCGGATCGCCGCTACCGTACTCGGCGACAAAGGCCGTGGGTATCCCGCCGACGTTGCGCGTGATGGCAAAGCCGTGCGCGGCCGCGTGTTCAATCAATGCCTCGGCCGACTCTGACTCCCGGAAGGCGATTTCGGCAAAACTCCAGATCCGATCGCTCAGATCGGTGAGCGCATCGGCTTGTGCGTCCACCGATGCAATCACTTCCTGTTTCAGTTGCTGCTCCGAATTGTCCTGAGCCACGGCCTGGGCCACGACAATCGAGCTGAACAATGCCAGCAGCATGAATGTTTTCCATCTATTCATCTTGAAAATCCTGTTTGGGGTATTGCGCCAGGAGGCACTGCAAATGGCGGCCAGTGATGGTGTGGACTCTGCAAAGTATAAACACGCCATCTCCTGACTGCCAGCAACGGTGGTCTCTAGAAAAATGCCAGGCACCGCGTCTCGAGGCTTTCGCGGGGAGGCGCGTCATCGGGCACGCGCGGGTCCTTGCACGACGAGTGGGGCGTGAAACGCGTGCGTCCGTCCAACGCCGAGTCGTAGGTCTTGAACAGCAGGACTTCGTTACGGTTCATTCGGGGGTAGTAGTACCAGCGCTGCCCCGGATCGTGCAGCGCAACCTGGAGCTCTCCTGTCCGGTCCTCTCCTCGCCGCTCCACCGGCACAAGATCGGCGTCGCGGACGGTCCTGGCATCGCAAAGCACGAGGGGATGATCGACGACCGGTTCGCCGATCGGGCGCCATGCGTTGATGATCGCGAAACGCCGCTGTTTCAGACGCTGCGCTTCTTCCGGCGACTCGCTGAAAAAATCCATGAGCCGCCGGAGGCCGGAATCGTGGGTGTAATCGTTGTGGACGATATTGGCGGGATCCCGGGCGCCGTGTTGTTGCTGTTTGGACACCGAAGAGCTGCGTCGCGTGTCGTCGAAGACCTCCACGCGCCGAGCGCCGGTAACGCGCTTCAACAGGTCGACAAGCTCTGAATGGTAAGTGGACCTCAACGCCGCGTCGTCGTAGAAGTCGTCCACGGCGCTTTCGTGATGCAGCAAGACGAAGCCTTCGCGATCGAGATCCGTCGCCGGCAGCTGCTCCCGCGCATCGTGGATTTCGACCTCGTGATTTCGATAATTGCCCATGTGCTCGGTCCGGTCCCCGCCACCCTTCGAAGGGACGTAGACCAGCGGCGCCGAACGATTGGCCAGAAACTTGAGTTGCGCTCGAAGCGGATCGTGCGTGGCATGTTTCAACGCTTGCTCTCCGGATTTTCGCGTGATGGCAGCTCTCGTGTCGCCCTCGGGCTCCCGTCTCAGATCGGCCACTGCTCCAGCCGGTAGGCCGAATCCCAGAACATCCACTCCAGCCGGGTCGATTCGAAGAAGGCCCTGGCCATCCGCTCCCGTTCGGCCGAACCGGCCGCGGCGGCCGCCTGCTCGGTCAATTCGATTGCCCGGTCGACCGTCGCCGAGAACTCCGCGCCGGCGTAGGTATCGATCCAGTCCTGGTAGGGATTCGGTGCTGACGCGCGCGCATGGATGTGCAGGCCGACTTCGCGATAGATCCAGAAACACGGCAGCAGTGCCGCGCAGGCCACAGGATAACTTTCACTGGTCGCGGTCGACATCAGGAAGTGGGTGTAGGCGAAACAGGCCGGCGATTTCGGCACGTCCACGAACGCATCGAATCGCTTGAGAAACGAGTCGTGCAGCGCCTGTTCGACCGACACCGCCTCGCCGGCGAACTCCAGGAAAGAGCCCAGGGCGTCGTTGTCCGGCGTCCGCGTGCCTGTGACGGCCAGCGCCCGGGAGAAATCGGCCAGGTACAGCGAGTCCTGCTTGACATAGAAGGCGAAGCGGTCCTCGCTCAGGTCGCCCGTGCACAGCTCGACGTTGAACGGCAATTCGAGGATTGCATCGTAAAGCGATCGATTGCGCTCCCAGAGCGTATCGGTAAAACCCATGATCAATCCTTGTTGCGTTGTTCCGGTGAAGTCAGGCCAGTTCCCGGTCTTCTGCGCGCTAGCGCGCTTCCGGCTGCCGCATCGAGGCCGGAAGGAATTTCGGGTCGAGCAGCACGGCCCGGTCCGGCAAGCCGTCATGCAGCTTTTCGGTATCCGACAATGCGGCCCAGCTGACGACCGCGTAGCGGGTGCCCGACTGAACCGGATTGGCGCGGTGGAAATAGCGCGCGTCGGAGGGAAACCACACCAGCATTCCGGGCCTGGGCCGGATGCGGAAGTTGAAGTATTCGAACTGCAGCTCGCCGCCCTCGAAGTCGTCGTTGAGGTAGAGCAACAGACTTACATCACGGTCCAGGTGGTGGTACCAGCCCCGACGCTCCGCATCGTAGGAATCGGCGTCGGCGTGCGCTTCGTAAAATCCGCCGACGTTGTATTTGAGCACCTGGGGCGATTCGAACCAGGCGAACTTGCGCCCGAGCCTTGACGCAATGGTGGAGACGTAGATCCGCTCGACGAGCTCGCGCAGCTGCGCGTCGCGATCGTCACCCATGTGTACGCGCTCGGTGACGCGACGGTCGTCGAGCTTGCGGGCGACGCTCGGATCTGCGGCTTTCCAGTCGATTACCCTCAGCCGCTCGGACGGGCGGGCGGCAGCGAACTCGACCCATTCCCGGCACTCGTCGGGCGACAGGAAGTCCTCGACGATATCGATACCGTGCGGCACCGACCGCATCGGGTCGGCGCTGCCGCAGCAGTGCTTGAAACGGCGGCCGCTGCCGCAAAAGCACGGCTCGGATCGACCGGGCGGGAACGGCGCTCGATATTGCTGAGTATTCGCCATGCGCCGAGTATACCGAGTCAGCCCGCTACCTCGCCGGACCCATTTCAGGGACGACAAGAATGTCATCGTCGGTCCGATTCGCCGCCGCAACCGACCCCTCCATGACCGCGTCCCTTGCGTTCATGGCGTCTTCGAACCGGCCTTCCAGGTCTGCGTGGCGCTTCTTCATGCCTTCGGTCACCCGAGGCAATGCGCCGTCAAGCGTCGAGTACAGGAACTGCAGGTCGGTGAACAGGCGATCGGGCCAGTTGAGGACGTCCTGAAAGAACTCGCGCTCGGTGGCGATGTTGCCGCTTTCCCATTCGTCGACGGCGTCGATGACGGCCTGCATGGCCTCGGCCTTGTCGGTCTCGCCCTTGTCTTCGAAGATGGCATGCTTGATCTTCGCCTGCTCGCGAATCTTCCTGAGCCCGATCAGGGTGTGCTGGAATTCATCGAGCATGGCGTAGGTCGACTTGACCAGCCGCTGCTGCTCGACAAGATGGCCGGCATCGTATTCCTGGCGCGGGTCGAAGCGTACGGTCAGCGGCTGCTCGACGCTCGTCTCGCCGAGCTTGAGGCGCACGGTGTACTGGCCGGGGGCGGCGGTGTAGCCGTCGATCTTTCTGTCGCCGCCGGACGCAATGACGAAGTCGTCGAGTTCGTGCGCGAGCGGATCGGCGGCAAAATCCCACACCGCGCGGTTCAGGCCCTGCTTCGCCGGCAGCGCGTATGCGGAACCGGACCCGCCGCCATCGACGCCTGTCTCGGCGCTCGACTCGAGCGTACGCACCACCTCGCCGTCGCCGTCGACGATCTCGATGACCAACGTGTTTTCCTCGAGATCGGGCTCTTGAGCCAGCGTGTAATAAAGCATCGCACCGATCGGCGGGTTCTCGCCCCGGCCGGCCGGGTTGTTGCCGTTGATGCGCAGGATGTCGGCGGTCGCCGGTGCGTACAGGTGCGCCGATGCCTCGGCGTGATCGGCATCGAACTGGCGCAGCGGCGACAGGTCGTCGAGGATCCAGAACGACCGGCCCTGGGTGGACACGACCAGGTCGCCGCGATGGATTCTCAGGTCAGTGATCGGCACCACCGGCAGGTCGCCGGCGTGCAGGCGCTGCCAGTTCCTCCCCGCGTTCAACGAAAAGAACAGGCCCATCTCGGTCCCGGCGTAGAGCAGGCCCTCGCGCTCGGGGTCTTCGCGCACCACGCGCACCCAGTGGCCGTCCGGGATGTCGCCGGAGATCTCGTCCCAGCTGCCGCCGAAGTCGTCGGTGACGTAGATGATGGGCTCATGATCGTTGTACTTGTATTTGGTGAACGCGACATACGCCTTGCCGGGCTCATGCGGGCTGACGGCAATGGTGTTGACCATGCCGTCGCCGGCGCGCCTGGGCGTGATGTTTGCCCAGTTCTCGCCGCCGTCTCGCGTGACGTGCACCAGCCCGTCGTCGGTGCCGGCCCACAGCGTGTCGGCCGAGTGCGGGCTTTCGGCCAGGTACATGACGGTGTTGTAGTTCTCACTGACCTCGTTGGTGATCGGAAAGCCGCCCGGCCCCTGGGTTTCGGGGTCGTCGCGCGTCAGGTCCGGGCTGATCTCGGTCCAGGACTGGCCGCGATCGACGGATTTCAGCACGACGTTGCCGGCGTGATAGATCACGCCTGGATCGTGCCTGGAGACGACGATCGGCGCGTTCCAGTTGAAGCGGTACTTGCGCTCGCTGGGCGAAATGCCGAAGGACAGTTCGGGGTACACCCGGATGTCGCGGCTGGTCTCGGTACGCATGTCGAACTCCTCGATCTGCCCGAGATAGCAGCCGCCGTAGATGTAGCGCGGGTTGTCCGGATCGAAGGCCACGTGCGCGCTTTCGCAGCCGGCCACGCGCATCCAGTCGTCCCGGCCGATGCCGCCGTCGTCGCCGAACGAGCGGATCGCCATGGTCGAGTTGTCCTGCTGGCCGCCGTAGAGCCGGTAGAAATAGTCGTTGTCGACATCCACGCGGTAGAACTGCGCGGTCGGCTGGTTGTACTGCGACGACCAGGTCCTGCCGGCGTCGAAGCTGATTGCCGCGCCGCCGTCGTTGCCGCCGATCATGATGTCGGGGTTCTCGGGATTGATCCACAGGTCATGGTGGTCGCCGTGGATCGATTGGGCCATCTGTTCGAAGGTCTTGCCGCCGTCGACCGAGCGCATGAACGGCGCGTTGAGCACGTAGACCGTGTTCTCGTCGACCGGGTCGGCAAAAATGTGCATGTAGTACCACGAGCGGGCCTGGACACGCCTGGAACCGTTGACCCTGGCCCAGGTTTCGCCGTAATCATCGCTGCGCCAGACGCCGCCGCCTTGCCCATCTTCAGGCTTGGCTTCTATGACCGCCCAGACACGACCCGGCTTCGCGGCCGACGGGGCGATCCCGATCTTGCCCATCAGGTCGGGAAAGTCGTCTGTGCCGATCTCGTTCCAGGTCTCGCCGCCGTCGACCGACTTGTAGATGCCCGAACCTTCGCCGCCGGAGCGGATCGCCCAAGGCATGCGCTGCCAGTCCCACATGGCGGCATAAAGGATTCTCGGGTTGTTCGGATCCAGGCGCAGGTCGGTTGCGCCGGTCGTGTCGTCGACGTAGAGCACCTTCGCGAAAGTCGTGCCTCCGTCGACGGTCTTGTAGACGCCGCGTTGCTCGGTCGGCCCGTAGGCGGCGCCCTGCACCGCGACCCAGAACGTGTCCGGATCGGTCGGGTGAATGGCGACCTCGCCGATGTGGCGCGCACCGTCGAGCCCGAGGTGGGTCCAGGTTCGGCCCCGGTCGGTTGATCGATACACCCCGTCGCCGTGGCTGGCGGCCACGCCCCGGACCGGGCTTTCGCCCATGCCCACGACGATCACGTTCGGGTCCGAACGCGCAATCTCGATGGCCCCGACGCTGGCCGTACCGAAGACGTCATCGTCGACCGCCTCCCAGCTCTTGCCGCCGTCGCGGGTGATGAACACGCCGCCGGTCGCGCCCATCAGGTAGAACTGATCGTCGGCCGGGTGACCCGCCACCGCCGTGACCCGCCCGCCGCGCCAGGGTCCGATTAGACGCCACTCCATCGCGTCCAGCCAGGCCTCGTCGCCGATCTTCTGCGCCTGGGCCGGAATGGTGTGCGTCGCAAGCATCAATGCGACGGCAATCAATATTACGGGACGCAGGGGTGTCTTCATGTTGGCTTTCCGATTCGTTGGGAGTGGGGCGAGCGGTCTCCAAGTATAGCGACCGTCGGCCGGCCGACGCAGGCGGGCAGCGCGCCTGCGAATGGCATTCATTCCTGTTGAACGGCCTTTTCATAAAGGCCCGGAAAGCGCCCGCTCGGATCGCATTCGCGCTTGAGCGCCTGGTAGGCCGCACGGTCATATTCCGACCAGAACGTCGCCTCGTCGTAGGTACTGCGCGAGTAGAGGCTCTTCTTGCCGCCGTGCCGTGCGACCAGTTCCTCGACCAGCGCGTTGTAATGGCCGTCGGGCTCGTTCGAACGCACCATGTCCCAGAAGCCGAAGTTGACGTAGGGCGTGTCGGTTCGCAGCCGGAAAAGCGAGAACCGGTCGTTGGGCACGATGAACGGACAGATCCAGACCGGCCGGATGCCGACTCCGGCGTCGAAATCGGCGAGGAAGGCGGCCGCATTGGCTATCGGAATGTCGACGTCCTGGATCACCGACTCGGTGCGTGGACGAAGATACTGCACCAGGCTCAGGGGCCGGCGGCGGCTGGCGCGCATGATCTTCTGGTAGGTGACGCTGTTGAGTCGCTTTCGTCCCAGCAACAAACGAATCGGGCGGAACTGCGCGCCGACGTTCTTGCTGCACCAGAACCAGTCGGTGTCCCAGCGCCAGAGATAATCGTGGATGGTCAGCCAATCGCGGCTGTTGGTCCGCAGACTCTGCCAGTACTGGCGCATCCAGGTGTAGTCGCTGGTCTCGGTGCCGGTCGGAAGTGCGTCGACGAAATGCGCGCGGGTCAGCACGAATTCGCCCGGGCCGAAGTACACGCCGTCGAGGTAGTCGCAGGTCGGTTCCGCGCATTCGGCGCCGATGGCGTCAAACACCGCTTCCGGGTCGCGGTAGCAGGTGTGCTCGAGCTGGACAAAGGGTTGAACTGGAATCAGACCGACGCGCACCCGGGTGGCGTATCCGAGGCTGCCGTAGGAATTCGGAAAACCGTGGAACAGTTCCGGTCGCTGGTCGGGCGAACAGGTCAGCACGCGACCGTCGGCGACCAGCACGTCGATCTCGTGCACCGTATCGTGCACCAGGCCATAGCGGAATCCGCCTGACTCGATGCCCACACCGGTGACCGCACCGCCGACGGTGATGCTCTTGAGCTCAGGCACGATCGCAGGCGCCAGGCCCAGCGGCAAGGTCGCATCGACCAGGTCGACATAGGTGGTCATGCCCTCGACGTCGGCGTAACCGGCGTCGGCGTCGATCTCGAGGACGTGGTTCAATGACGCCGCGTCGAGTTCGGTTCGCCCGGAATCCTCGCGCGGCCGGAACAGGTTGCTGGTCGATTTTCGAAGGCGCACAGGGCCGGTCGAATCGGCGAGTGCTTCAGCCATCGCCTGCACCCTTGCACGGTGTTCGGACCAGTCGGCTTCGCTCATCGAACCGGCTGGTAGCGCGGGAGGTCGCCTTGGCTGAGCACCAGCTGCCAGAGGTTGAGGCCGCGCGCGCGGAATGCGCCGGCGCAGCTGTTGAGGTAGTAGCGCCACATCCGGTAGAAGCGCTCGTCCAGCCCCTCGTAGTGCTTCAACTCGTCCCAGGCGGCGAGAAAATTGGCCTCCCAGACCATCAGCGTGCGGTCGTAGTCGGGGCCGAAATTGTGCCAGTCCTCGAGCACGAACAGGCCTTCCTTGGCGCGGGCAACCTGTGCTTCGGACGGAATCACGCCGCCGGGAAAGATGTACTTGTTGATCCAGCGGTCGGCCTCGGTCCGGCTCCGGTTGCCGCCGATCGTATGGACAAGCGCCAGGCCGCCGGGCTTCAGGCGGGCGCTCGCGGTCTTGAAGAAACCGCGGTAGTTGCGCGGCCCGACGTGCTCCATCAGGCCGACGCTCACGACCCGGTCGTACCGGCCCGATTCATTCGCCGCGTCTCGATAGTCCTGCTGCCTGATTTCGACCGGCAGGCCTTCACAGATCCGGCGCGCGTACTCGACCTGGCGGCGACTGATGTTGTAGCTGACGACCTCGCACTGGTGATCTTCGGCCAGGTACCGCGCCAGTTCGCCGAAGCCGCCGCCCAGTTCCAGCACGCGCATGCCGGGCTCGAGGTGAAGCTTGCGTGCAACCAGGGAAAGCTTGGCGCGCTGCGCATCGTCCAGTCCGGCCGCCCCGCCGTCGGGCCCGTAGTAGGCACAGGTGTACTGCATGGTCGGGCCGAGCATGGCCTCGTAGAGCCGGGTCGGGAGGTCGTAGTGCTGCTCGGCCACTTGCTGCGAGCGCTGCCGGCTTTGCCTGTTGCGGAGCTTGCTCAGGATGACCTGCAGCAGCATCGACGGCGTGCGGATCTCACGGTCGATGCGCGCACGCAACAGCCGGAAGAAAAATTCATCGAGTTTCTCGACGTCCCACCAGCCGTCCATGTAGGCCTCGCCGGCGCCCAGCGAGCCCTCGGCCATTACGCGCTCGTAAAACCGCTCGTCATGCACCTGCATGTCGAACGGACGCGCTCCGCCGATCTCGATGCCTGCGGCGCTCAACAACGATGACACTTTCTGTCTTGCGGACACGATTGTGCTCCCGGTCAGGTCACTAGACCCGAATCCCCCTTGATCGGTCTCGATCCAGAGTAAATCCATCTTTTACTTGCAGTCAAGCGAATGACCAACAGGCGATGCGGCGCAGACGCCAGGACACATAGCCATTCCGCAGTCGCCGCCCTGCGAGACGACACGGGGGTCTTTTCGGCGTTGGAAGACGCCGGGCCCCGGCGCAGGTCCGTGGCGACATCGTTCGGATTCTTGTCGTCCCGGGCTTGACCCGGGACCCAGCGTCTTGTCGCTCCCGCAGGTTCCCGGCCAGCGTGCTTGCCGCCTGGCTGCCTGAAGGCAATACCGGGGGTAGGTCAGGCACGGTAATCCGGATTGGGATGGCTGAACCGGCAGCCGGCCGACCAGGCCTTCCGGTCGTTGCCGTGGGCCGGCAGGCCGCCGGCGTCCTTCAGCATCCGTGCGGTGTGCATCAGATTCCAGGTCATGAAGGTGGTTTTGCGCTGGGTGAAGTCGTTGTCGGGACCGCCCGAGCCCTCGTCGCCGTAGGACGGACCCGGGCCGGCCTCGCCGATCCAGCCGGCGTCGGCCTGCGGCGGGATCATGTAGCCCAGGTGCTGCAGCGCGTAGAGGATGGACATCGAGCAGTGCTTGATTCCGTCCTCGTTGCCGGTGATCAGGCAACCACCGGTCCGGCCGTAATAGATCGACTGGTTCCTGTCGTTGAGCTTGCCGGATTCGGCGTAAAGGCGCTCGATGATCACCCTGCACACCGACGACTCTTCGCCCAGCCAGATCGGCGTTCCGATGACCAGGATGTCGGCGCCCATGACCTTCCGGCACAAATCGGGCCAGTCGTCGCGCTCGAATCCGTGCTCGCGCATGTCCGGGTAGACCCCGGGCGGCAGCGTCAGGTCGGCGGCGCGGACCATTTCGGTGGCCACGCCGCTGGTTTCCATGATCTCCTGCGAGACCTTCATCAGCGCCTCGGTATGCGAGAACTCGCGCGAGGGCTTGAGCGTGCAGTTGATGAACAGCGCCTCGAGGTCGGAGAAGTCGAAGTCGTGGTCTTTGCAGAGGGCTTGTTGCTTGTCGTTCAGAGCGATCTCGGCAACCTCCAGTTTTGGATCAAGGATTCTCGAACCATGTTAACCGGTCAGAGAGACCGTGTCCTGAAAATGATGGCCGGCGTACCGGGCCGGCTTTAGCAAGCATTCTGCAAGCGAGCGGCGTGCCGGACCAGCGGCCGAACGGCGACCGTCAATGATCGGAGTCGGTCTTGCTGGGCTTGCAGAGCACAAAGAGCGCGTCCTTGGCCTGCAGCACGTCATCTGTGTCCTCATCCGCGCGCAACGGCGGGTTGATCTTGAGACTACCGCGCTGCTTCTGGAGGGCCAGGGGGACGCACGGGCCGACTTTCGGTATGTTCAGCACGCAGCCGCCGCCCCTCTTGGAAATCCGGGCACGCTCGCCGTCGGGTACGACCCCAGCTTCTATCTTGCGCAGGATGCCAACATTGTTAGCCTCACTGTAGTCGAGCAACTTCATCAGGAACTCCGATACCAGCCCGCCGTAAAAGGTCATCTGCTTGGTCAACAGCCGTATCAGCCGCTCCGTCGGGATGGCCTGATCGATTCCGAGATCACTGCAGAGCTCCAGGTTCTGGTGCCGGCGCATTTCCATGACGAGATGTACGGTGCGCTGCTCCGAATTCAAGGGTTCGAAACTCCGCAGCGCCATTGCAGTGCACATTGCCCAGTCGTCCGGATTATCAATGTCTTCGGCGATGGTTCTTCCCGTCGACTGGTGGAGCCGATCGGAGCCAATTATCACTGCACGGTCTATGGCAGCGAACTCCGGACAGCTAGAATCGACCGATGGCAGGAAGGTAGTACTGAAATCATCAGTCAGGTGCAGGCTGGCATTTTTAGCCAATCTGTCTCGCAGGCGAACATCGCGACCTTCATCTGTATCTTCATCCCGAGTCTCGACCACTAACAAAACACGGCTCGAAAATCTCGCCAACATGTTGGCAAAGTCCAGCACGGACTCGTCAAACACAGGGGAAACGACGGCCAGCGACTCGTCGCCTCTCAGAGTACTGGTGTTCGAATACTCGCCCACACTCTCGCCGTCGGCTCTGGTCACATCTCTGGCGCCTCGCCCCTCGATCACGACTAAGTAGTCATCGTTCTCGATTGCGGTATCGAACAAGTCTTGATTGTGAGCTGGCGGGCCCGGTCGAACCACATAGGGGCTTTTCTCGTGAAACGTCAGATCGCTCGCGGCATGCTCTACCCCGGTATTTTTGTAGATCGCAAGCAACTGCCGGCCACGTTTTCGGAGTGCCTCGTGCGCTGCCTCGAAGGTCCGGCCCACGATGGATGACGCCAAACCCGACGTGTTGCCTGCCTTGCGGAAATGGACGGCATAGCCGGATTCACTGTCGAGAAGCTTGAGCAGCAATCCGGAGATTCCCGGGTTGATTACAGCGCCGAGCATGATCCGATAGCTCAGGCGTTCCAGGGGAATCAACTTGTCGACGCCCGCGCTGATGAACCGGGACGCATTCTCGATATAGAACAATTCCGCCAGGATACGAGGTCTCCGACCTTCCGGGAGCTCACCGCAAGCGCTGCGCACCGCCTGGACCGTATAGACGCTACGCAAGTTCCGATTGTGAACTCTTCTTTCGTCCGCCAACACGATTACGGCATGGGCCTCAGCCACGCAAGCGCTTTGCAGCAAATTGATGTCGCAGCTGTCTCCTCGGTAATAAAAGAAGTATCCAGATCGGAAATCAAAGGTGGCGAATGGCTTCTCATCGTCAAGGTCGGCAATCACGATAACGCGGCGTGCCATGTCGTCCAGCGACGGCGCGATCAACTGCCGCACTAGTTCGACGCCATGCGAATTCCAGCCGCAGATCACCACGTGGCCGCTGAGATGGGGCATGCGCATTCCACGAGCCTCGAGTTCCCGGCGCTCGGTTTTTTTGAAGTTGGAGTAAAAGAGTAGAAACAGGACGTTTGCGAGGCCTATTAGCGGAATCGCGCCGGCGGCAACCTTGCCGGCGAGGCTGTTCGGAAACAGCTCTTGAGGATAGCCCGTAGCAGCGAAAGTGATCAGCCAGATCAATAATTCGAACAGGCTCCGATCGGCGAACGGGCTGGTCGCATCATTGGCGACTGCATAAGCGCTCTCCACCTGCAGTATGACGAAAATATCCAGCAGCAGTAGCGTGGAAAGAATCCAGAGCGTGAGGAAGAACGGATTTCGCGTCAACGCGTTGATCGCATGTGACAACCGATCGAAGCTGCGCGGCGAGAAACGGGCGTGCGCTGCCTCCCGCACCCTTATTGTGATCTTCCAGTACTCCCCAAAATGCACGGCTGCCGCGATGAGCAGCATCAGACACAGAACGGCGATGGCCAGAGCCAGCCATTTCAAATTCAGAATGTAGTGATTGTCGAGGAAGAACTCTTCCGCCGCCGGGTGCAGTTCCAGCGGCATGCCGTAGGCAAGCAGCGAGCCAGTATGAATCTTCAGATTGAAATCATTTCGCCGCGCCACCTCCAGCTCCAGTCGCTGGTCTATCTCGTCGAGGATAGTTCTGACGAAACCGTTCGTGAGCGTCAGGCTAGGATCGACCATGTTGGTGACCAGGATCGCCCGACTCGTCATCAGGGTTGCGCTGCCCCCGCCGCTATTGCTTACGTCGGCAAAGCTGTACAACGGGTTCCGGAGCTTGATACGGGCCTGTTCGGGCACCGAAAGGGAAAGCAGTCTAAGGCCGCGGCTTCGCACCGGATCAGCCGTGAGCAGTCTGCTGTTGGTGGTTATCGCGGCGTCCAGACTGCCGCTGCGGACCGCCTCGATGGCCTCAGCCACTGATGAGAAGGAATCGTCCGCGCTATAGTCGGATTCGCTCATTCCGATTGCGGATAGAATGTCCAGCGCGTTCTTGCGCGATCCGCTGCCGGGTGCGCCGACATAGATCCTGCGGCCCACCAGGTTCAATGGTCGCTGTATTGCGCTATCGGCCCGCACTACGATTTGCGTGTATTCCTGGAAGAGCACGGCAAGCCCGCGTAGATCGGAAATCTGCCGAGCCGCGGCGTCCTTTGCGCTATCCGCAAGGATGTCGCTCTGGATGATTCCCAGTTGCGCCTCGCCCTCCGCGAGCAGGCGGAGATTGTCAACCGACCCATCGGTTTCGAGTACCTTCAGGCTCACCTCGTGCCGTTCTTCTAGGATTGCATCCAATGCCGAGCCGACCAGGTGATAAGTGCCTGCGGGGTTTGCAGTAGCGATTGAGACTTCCGCCGAATGGGCGTTCGCCACAAAAAAAATCCCCGCCAGCAGCAGAGTTGGTATGCGCATTTCCTGTTCTTTTTTTGGGCTGCCTTGATTTGGATTATAGCTGGCGGCTTCTGCCAGCGCGACACGGGCGCACCGTGCCGATTAAAGCTCAAGCCTAGTTGCGCAGTCCTGTCGTGCCAGCGACCGTTCGGCTGTAGATCCGCGCCCAGGGTGCGGCGGTGATGCCGTGGAGAATGATGCTCAGCGTCACGGTCAAGGCCACGGCAGCCAGCAGCTCGGATTCGCGCACCAGATCGGTGCTCTGCATGACGATCAGGAGAAACAGCACCGAGGCCAGGCCGCGTGGGCCGAACCAGCCCAGGAATGCAATGGTGTGCAGCCCGAGTTTCAGACCGGCGAGACTCAGCGCGATCGGCAGCATGCGCATCACGGTCAATGCGAAAACGGCGAACAGGAAGCAGTTGAAGGTGAAGTGCTGCATCGCCGCCGGCAGCAGCATCGCGCCGACCAGCGTGAACGTGATCAGCACCAGCATGTGCGCTTCGGTCTGCTGGAATTCGTACAGGAAGCGGCACTTGCGGCCCAGTCCCTTGCCGAAAGCCAGCCCGCCGGCGAACGCGGCCAGGAAGCCGTTGCCCCCCACCGCCTCGGCCAGCATGAACGCGCCCAGCGCGACGGCCATGGCCGCAATGCCCTCCGCCCATTCGGTCATCCAGCCCCGGTCGTCGGCCAGCGCCACCAACCTGCCGCCGGCATAACCGATCGCGATGCCGGCCAGCGGGCCGAGCACGATCTGGCTGCCGACGAATTCCAGCCAGTAGGTCGCACCGCTTTCGGTTTGCCCGGAGGCCAGCGCGGCGAACAGGACCACCAGCGGCAGCGCCAGCCCGTCGTTGAGGCCGCTTTCACTGCCGATCGCCGTGCGGATCCGATCCGGAATGGTCTCGTTCTCGATCACCGACTGGCCGAGCGCGGCGTCGGTGGGCGTGAGAATTGCCGCCAACAGCGCCGCTTCCCATAGCGTCCAGCCGGGAAACAGTCCGAGCGCCGCCAGCGTTCCCAGAACCATCGCGAGCGGCATGCCGACGAGCAGCATACGAATCGGCAGGTTGCCCGACCGGCGAAACACCTTGAAGTCGGTACTGGCGGCATCGGTGAACAGCACGATGACCAGCGTGACCTCGGCCAGCGCATGGATGACGTGGTTGGAGATCGGGATTTCCACCCAGTCCAGCACCTGCGGCCCGATCGCAAATCCGACGGCGGCGAAAAGCATCGGCCCGGTCAGGATCGAACCCGACAGCTTTCGACTTCCCAGCGCAAAGGCCAGGAACAACAGGGCGACCAACGTGCCGGTCCTGTAGCTCATGGCCCGAGTCTATCGGATTGGCCGTTCCAACACCGCTCGATCCACCCACCCATTCGTGGTTTTCCCGTCGAGAGGCGATTGCATCGGGCGATTCCGGGGCGATCGACCAGCGCGCCGGGTTGACCGGAACGCAGGGGACTTGACATTAATTAGATAATTAGCTAAATTACGAAACATGAGCAGCGTATTCAAGGCCATTTCAGACCCGACACGGCGCAAGGTGCTTCAGCTCCTGCGCAAGCGGCCGATGACCGCCGGCGAGCTGGCGGAGCATTTCGACGTCTCCAAGCCGACCATGTCGGTGCACTTCAAGGTGCTGCGCGAAGCCGACCTGGTGCACGCCGAGAAGCAGGGAACGTCGATTACCTACTCGCTGAAGATGTCGGTGCTCGAAGAGGCGCTGATGGGTTTTGCCCAGGCGTTCGACATGGACGTGCGCCGCGACGACCAGGAACAGGATCAAGAGGAACACAAATCATGAACGCTGGATTCGACCCGATCACCCTGCGCAAGATTGCGCTGCAAGTTCTCATTCTGCTGAGCGTGCTCTTCGGCGCCATCGCGTGGAGCCAGCGGCCCGAGGGCGCACTGGTCTGGCTGACCGGCATGCTCACGCTGCCCGTGGCGTGGGCGCTGGCCGCCGTTACAGGCGCGCTGCCCGGGCCGGATCGCCCGGACGCCCGACGCCATATCTACAACAGCCTGGTGGGTGCCGGCGCCCTGGTGGCCGGCGCATTGATCGTCACGAGCGCGACCACGCTGGAGGCGATCCCCGAAGACTGGTCGACCCGGTTCGGCATGATTGCCTCGGCCCTGGTGCTGATCGTGATCGGCAACGGACTGCCGAAGAAGATCGAGCCCGGCTGTTCGCGAACCCGGGGCCTGGCCATCCAGCGGCTGCTGGGCTGGACCTTCGTCGTCACCGGCCTGGTGGCGCTGGTGGTCTGGCTCAGCGTGCCCATGGCATTCGCCAGGGTTGTCGGTCTCGGCGTCTACGGCATTGCCGTCGTGTTTACGGTGATCGCATTGGTGCGAATCCGAAGTCGCGACGACACCGCCTGATCAATCACCGGCCCCGCGCCGGAAGCAACACCGATTCAACTATTTCAGGCCCGCTACAACGGGCCGAGGGAGCGGCTTGCCGGTCGCACACCACTCGACGGAACTCGTCAAGGAGAAGAGACTCATGAAATGCACAAGATTCTGCGGACCCCGCATATCGCTTCGGCGCGCATTGTTCCTGGCCGCCGCCCAGATCATCCTGGCGCTGATCATCGCCAACTCGTCCGGCCCGGAGCGCACTGATGACGCTGCCGGCAAGGACCTGGACGGCCAGGTTGTCAGCCCGGTCGGCGCCGACTGACCCGGGGCACGAACAAAAGGCCGAGCCCTGGCGTAGCCCGGGCGAGTAAGGCCGCAGGCCGCACCCGGGGGCGGAGCCAGCAGAACCCTTTTCCCCGGGTGCGCTTCGCTTACCCGGGCTACTCGAGTGCATTCACCCGGGCAAGGTGATCCGACATGTTCCAGGGCGACCGTCAGTCGCTTTCGAACTCGTCGGCGAACAACACGCCGCTAGTGCCGGTGAGGTCGATGGTGCGCGCACCGCCCGGATCGCTGGAGCGGATCTCCACGCTCGCGTTCCTGACGCCGTCCTGCTGCGGCGTGAACATCAGCTCGAAGCCGCACGACTGGCCGGTGGAAAGCATCGCACTGCCGCAGGTGTTGTTGGACGCCGACACGCTGAAGTCGACCGCCGCAGGACCGGTTAACGCAATCCCGTCGATCGCCAGATCCTGCTCGCCGGCGTTGCTCAGCGTGACCGTGCGCGGGGCCGAAGAGCTGCCGGGCGCCACTTCGCCGAAGTCGATTTCGCCATCCGAGACGTCGAGCTGCGGCGGGGTGAGGTCGGGCACCAGCTCGATCGCGCCGATGTCGCAATCGGCGAAGCCGTCGTTGTCGCCGTCGACAGGTCGCTCGGTGCCGATCGCGTCGACCGGCGGGCAATCGGGTCCGAGCATGGCGTCGACGGCCGGCGAGTCGTCAAATGGCGCGATGAACGGCAGCGGAGCATCGGAAAAGCGGACCGGCCGGAGTCTGGCGTCGCGATCCGCGATCACGAGATCGGCCGCCGTCGGGGTCAATCCGCAGCCGGCCAGGTCGCCGAACAGGTTGTCGCCACCGGAGATCAGTTGCCCCGGCGCTTCGACGGCGCAGTTGATCGGGACGTCGAGCAGTGCCGGAGGCCCCGGCGGACGGTAGTTGCCGGCCAGCACCGAACCGGTGATGGTGACCTGCGCACCGTTGCGGACGGTCAGTGCACCGCCGGAGACGCCGCTGGCGCCGCCGGTGTCGCCCGAGTTGCCGGTGATCGTGACGTGGTTGAGCGTGTAGTCGGAGCCCCCGAGATACAGCCCGCCGCCCTGGTTGCCGGTGATGGTCACGTTCTCGAAGATGCCGCTGCTGGACGCCTGCGCCCAGACCGCACCGCCGCTGACCGCGCGATTATTGTCGAACACCGTGTCGCGAATGTCGATCCCGTTGCTGGCCTGGATCGCGCCGCCGACGAACCCGTCGGCCACACCGCCGGTGAACCGGGACCGGCGCACGACCAGGTCGCCGGACGAGGCAACCAGCCTGCCGCGCGACACCGTCAGGTCCTCGATGCGCAGCGTCACGTTCGGGTCACTGATGAACATTGCCGTACCGCCGTCGCTGCCGTCGATGATGCTGTTGGCCGCCCCGGTACCGATCAGCACGAGGTCGTCGGTGACCTGGATGGGGGGTCCTGCGTCCAGCGTATAGACCCCGGTGCCGACCGACACCACCCGCAATCCGGGCTGGGCGTTGGCTTCCTCGATCGCCGCCCGCAGCGTGCACACGCCGTCCTCGCTCCGGCAGAGGCCGTCACCGGGATCGGTGTCGGACTTGTCGAGGAAGGCATCGGCGAGTGCGTCGACGTAGATGTCGGCCGGCGGGACGACGCTGATCACGTGCGAGACCTCGTTGTCGGGATTGACGTCGGTCTCGTTGGCCGAGGCGCGCGCGGTGAACGCAAGCAACGTTCCCGGTGCGGCCGAGCCGTCGACCCGGGCGGTGATCTCGACACTGCCGGCGAAGCCCGGATTCAGCGTGCCGACGTTGCAGGTCACCTGCAGACCCTCCAGCGAGCAGCCCGCGCCGGAGACCGTGATCGATCCGGGCGCCAGGCCCTCGGGCAGGTCGACGACCAGTTCGACGCCGGTCGCCGTGGTCGGCGGCCCGGCGGCCGGCGGATCGTTCAGCGCGTGGAACAGGATGCTGATCAACTGATTAGGCAGCGCGCGTTCGGTCGACGGCAGCGCCGACATCACAAGGTCCAGGCCGTCGATCGCGGTGACCGCGAAGCTGCCGCAGCCGGTCAGCGAGTCGGAGGTGGTGACTTCGCTGCCGTCGTCGCCGGTCACCCGGTCGTCGAGGCAGAGTTCGACGGTGTAGCTGCCCGGTGCGGAATAGATGTGCTCGCCGGTGATCGTGCCGACGCCGTTGCCGGACTGCCCGACCTCCGGGCCGCCGCCGTCGGTCGCGGTCTCGAATTCGACCGTGCCGTCGCCCCAGTCGACGCGCAGCCGATGCTGCTCGTCGGGATCGGGGTCGAGGAACTCGGCGTTCAGGCGGTAGACGAAGCCGACGCCGACGCCGACGGTCGCCGGATCTGGCACCCGGAGCTCGGCCGGGTCGTTGACCTCGGCCACCGTCACCATGACCTCCTCGGCCTCGGACGCAAACACCCCGTCGTCGGCGACGAAGGAAAAGCTGTCCGCGCCGAAGAAATCCGGGTCCGGTGTGTAGGTCGCCTGGTTGCCCGCGATCTGCACCGTGCCGTAGGCTGGCGGATCCTGCACGGAGAACGTCAAGGTATCCAGCGGATCGGGATCGCTGCCGTCCAGCGTGATCGCGGTCGGCGTGTCTTCGTCGAGCACGATTGCGATGCCGGGCGTGGCGAACGGTGGCCGGAAGTTGCGCACCACGCCGATCTCGACCTCGGCCGGCGCCGAACGGATCGTCCGCCCGGTCGCCGGGTCGCGCACGCCGTCGCTGACCTGGAAGCTGAAGCCGTCGATGCAGTCGGCGGGGTCGATGCAGCCGAATTCATTCGTCGACTGGTACTCGAGATCGGCGTAGTCCGGGCCGATCTCGATGAACGGCGTGAGCAGCGAGATGTGCAGCAGGTTGGTGGCCGGGTCGAGGACGAAGAATCGGCTGGAGTTGACGGTCACGTTCTGCGGGTTGCCGAAGTCGCCGAGCACGAAGCAGCTGCCGTCGCAGGTCGACTCCGCCTGGCCGGCAAAGAAGCCGTCGGTGGAAAAGCGCTGGATGCGCGCGTTGCCCGAATCGGCCACGTAGATCGTGCCCTGCGGGTCGATGTCCAGCGCCGGCACGCCGCGGAACTGCCCCGGCCGACAGCCCCAGGTGGGTTGTCCGCCGATGCCCAGAGCGCCGCAGATCGCCTGCTCTTCGGGGTTGAAGGCCTCGTCGACTTCGCAGGTCGCGTCGGTGCACGAGAAGCCCAGCGTGCGGCGGTTGCCGACGTCGCAGACCGCCTGGTCGCCCGGGGCGAGGTCGATGTCGCAGCGGCCGAGCCAGCCCTCGAGCGTGCCCGGATACGCCAGCCCGTCGCCAGCGATCCAGGACGGCGTGTACCGATACAGTCGGCTGCGGCGACCGGCGACGATGTAGCCGTCGGCATCGAGCTGCAGCTCCCTGCCCGAGCCTTCGAAGGCCTGGCCGTCATCGCTCAGGGCGCCGAGGTAGGCAGGGGTGTGGGTGCAGTTGACCGAACAGTCGAAGCCCGGCGGCAGCGTGCCGTCGAGCACATGGATCACCGAGTACCGGCTCATCACGTACAGCAGTCCGTTGGCGTCGACCACGCCGCTGCTGGCATCGTTCAGCGTGTTGCCGCCGCCGGGTTGCTGCAGGCTCACGTTATTGCCGTCGCGGTCGCGCAGGTTGGCCAGTCGGTAGCTGACGATCTGATTCAGGTCCAGGTCGTAGACCCGCAGCGACGACTGGCCGCCGCTGGCGTGCGAGGCCAGGAACAGCCGGCCCTGGTTGATGTCCAGCACCACGTCGCGCAGTTCGTTGTCGTTGACCGGCACGCCGTCGATGTAGGCGCCGTCGTTGCCGAATACCGCGATCCGGCCTTCGCGATCGAAGCTCACCGGCGCGCCGCCACGGCAGTCGATGTAGCCGCGGTCGACCACGTAGGTGCGGCCGTCGTCGGTGCTGCTCAGGTGGCGCGGCTCGGAGGGGAAGTCGAGGTGGAAATTGCGGTCGCTGCCCTGGCCGTTGGTGCAGATCGCCAGCACTTCAGGGTCGGTCAGGCTCTGCTCGATGCGGAAGTCCTCGACGAAGTACGGGTACAGCGGCGCGACGAAAAAGCCGTCGGTCGGCGCCTCATCGATGAAGAAGCGCAGCGGGTCGCCGTCCGGATCGGTGGCCTGCAGGCGGATCGGCGTGGGTTCGAACGACACCGCCTCGATGCGGTCTGGCCCGGTCTGTGCGATCGCGCTCGGCGCCAGGTTCGAGGCCTTGACGTTGACGATCTGCACCGCCGAGTCGCTGTTGCCGGACGCATCGGTCACGGTCCAGTTGACCAGCGTCAGGCCGAAGCCGATCGGCAGCATCGCGTCGTTCGTCACCGTAGGATTCAGGTCGACGAAGTCGAACACCAGCGGCTGGCCGAGGTCGCTGACCGAACCGGTGTCCACCTCGACGATATCGTCGGGCGGCACGATCACCGGCGGCCGGGTATCGACCACCTCGACCCGCATCGTGGTCGTGACTTCGTTCTGCTGCAGCGCCAGGTTCGGGCCCGGATCGCGCGCCGTCCAGGTGATCTCGAAGGCGTTGGACTGCGCCGTCGTGCTGACCGGCCAGAAGCTCCTGAGCGCCTCGTCGGGATAGCCGGGCGAGAACGACACGCGCCGGCCGCAGGCATCGGCCAGCGCGTACATCGAGCGCAGCAGCGGCTCGTAGCGCCGACGCGAGACGCCGCCGGCTTCGTCGGCCTCGATGGTGACGTGGATCTCGTTGCCAACCAGTTGGGCGGTAACCCGCTCGTCGGAGAACGGTTGCGGCGTGATCGTGGGCGGGATCTCGTCGTAAATCCGGATCAGCTGGAAGACGTCGCGATGATTGTCGATCCGCCAGCCGGCGAAGAACACCGTGTCGTTGGCGATCAGGATCGCCTCGCGGATCACGTTGATCAGCAGGCCTTTCCACGGCTGCCCCTTGGCGCCCGGCGGAATGCCGGGAATCAGCGGCGCGAACAGGTCCAGCGCCGACATTCGCGCGTTGACCCGCCAGCGCAGCAGCCGCTCGCCGATCGGGAAAGACAGCTCGCGGCCTTCCACGTACGGACACTCGTACATCGGCCCGGCCCCGTCGAGCTGGCTGAAGCGCACCGAGCCGTCGTCGCGGCAGTCCGCGTAGATCCGGTCGGTGGCTTCGAACGAGCCGGTCTCGGCCCAGAAGCCCAGGTCCAGACTCGGCGCGATCGCGGGCGTCGACGTGTTGTACAGCAGCACGACGTCGACCTCGGTGTTGTGGTGGAACACCGTCGGCGAGCCCAGGTCGCCCCAGTTGCTGTTGTAGCCCGGGCTCCACCCGAGCACGTTCTCGTAGCCGGCGGCCATGTGCGGCTGCTCGAAGGTCGCCTCGCAGACCCCGGGCGGCACACGGATGTCGCGACTGGCCGGCGGCTCGATCCAGGTCAGGCACCACTTGAGCCCCAGGTTGGTGGCATACGCCGTGCCCTGCGCCAGCAGGCCGGCACCGGGCACCAGCGACGCGCCGAAGGCCACGTTGTGCGCGATCCCCAGCGGCGTCTGGCAGAGAATCGCGAAATCGTTGCCGGTACTGCCGCGGGTTGAGCGGCTGGCGGAGCCCGAACCGGCCCAGGCCGACTCGATCGTGAACCCCGAACCGCCCGCCGGCGCGTGCGCCGTGCGCAACTCCACCCGGTCGAACGGCTCGCGCGTTCGAATCCCGATCCGACCGTCGGCCGCGTCGAACAGGCCCTGGCGTTTCCCGCCGTCGAACCCGAACAGCAGCGAACCGATCGGGTGCTCGCCGCGCAGCGCGACCATCTCGATCACCGCGTCCACGCGTTCGATATCAACCCGAATCACCAGCTCCGAGACCGGTTCGGCCAGCTCCAGCGTGCGCGCCGTCGAGTCGATGCGGATCCGGCCCCGGTCGAACGGCAGCGCCTCGAGCGAGGCGCGCGTGAACACCGGCGGCCCGGTCGCGGCGCGCCCGGAGTCGGCGCCGTCTCCGGCAAGATCGACCCAGGCGGCCCGTTCTTGCACCTCGAGCAGCGGCTCGACCAGCGGCGGCGCGGTTCGCGAATGGGCAGACCACGGCGCGGCCAGCATGATGATCAGCAGGATATGCGTCCAGCGGAAAGGGATCAGGTCTTTTCGGCCCACGGCCAGGCTCCGGTTCAGTGGTCCCGGTCAGCTTGAGTCAGCGGAGGGTCTCGGGGAATGGCCGGCGGTTGCGAATTCGTGCCCGAACGTTGCAAACGACGTAAAAACGTCGGGCCGCGACGGCGTCCGGGCATCGCGATCGGCCATGCACGCTACAGCACGCAGTCGACCCCGTCGAGCGCCATGTGGATCAGCAGCCCCAGGCCGACCAGGTGTACCGTGCGCGCGGCGGACCGCCGCCCGCGCCCGGTGGCTCTTCGGTCCGCCAGCAGCAGTGGCGCTGCGAACAGCACCGCATAAAGCGTGACCGCGGGCAGCGTGTGCAGGGGATGGAATCCGATCGAGCACCGGTCCGGGTCGTAGATCGGATCGGCCAGCAGGTGGTCGATGTCGACCAGCATCGTGGCCACCATCAGCAGCGCCGCGTTTCGCCAACGGTCGCGATAGAACGCCAGCGCCACCATCAGCGGAAAGATGAAATGCAGTGCGATGTGGAGCATGTCGGCGTACTGTAGCCGCTATTCAGTGCTGGATGCCCGCCGCGATCGACACCTTTTTGTCATCCTGACTCGCATCGTCTACCGGTACTCATGAACAACGCGCGGGCAACATCACTGGGTCCCGGATCAGGTCCGGGACGACAGGCAAAGAAACTCGCCATAAATATTGCACCGGATCAGGTCCGGGACGACTTGCGAGACATGCAACGAAGATCTTTATCCATGTCGCCCCGGACCTGATCCGGGGCCCAGCAACTTTTGCGGTGGAACCAGTAGCTGCCTACCCCGAATCGTCTTCCCTGGCCTGCTGCACGGTCACCGGCGTGCGCATGATCACTTCGCGATGCGGGAACGGGATGTTGATGCCGTGTTCCTTGAAGGTGTCCCACAGGGCCAGCAGCACCGTGCCGCGGATATTCGTCATGCCGCGCTGCGGATCGTCGATCCAGAAACGCAGCAGGAAGTTGATCGAACTGTCGCCGAACTCCGTCATCCAGCAGACCGGCGGCTTGTACTTCGAATCGACACGGTCGACTTCGGCGGCCGCTTCCGTGGCGAGCCGGATCACCTCGTGCGGGTCGGACTCGTAGGACACCCCGAACGGCACATCGAGCCGGACGTACTTGTCGGAAAACGACCAGTTGACGACCTGGGTGGTGATGAAGTCCTCGTTCGGGATCAGGTATTCGCGGCCGTCGCGGGTGATGACCGAGACGAAGCGGGCGCGCAGTTCGCGAATCCAGCCGAACGTGTCGCCCAGCGTGATGGTGTCGCCCGGCTTGATCGACTGATCGAGCAGGATGATGATGCCGGAAATGAAGTTGGACACGACCTTCTGCAGTCCGAAGCCGATACCGACGCCGACCGCACCGGACAGCACGGTCAGCGCGGTCAGGTTGATGTTGAGCAGTTGCATGCCGATGAACACCGCGAAGACCATCAGCGAAATCCGGGTGATCTTGCCGAGGAGCACCCGGAGCGACGGCGTGAGGTCGTCGGTCTTCTGGATACGCGAGTCCAGGATGTTGCCCAGCTTCAGCGCGACCCAGAGCAGGATGCCGACCGCGATCAGCGCGGTCATGACCTGCCACAGGGAAATTTCCAGTACTGGGATCGTCGCGCCTTCGAGAATCGCCTGGATATCGTCGGTCACGCCGAGCAGCTTGGCCGCCACATAGATCCAGGCCAGGACCGCAAACAGCTTCGCGATAGTCCTCTGGCGGATGATGCGGGAGACCGCGGAAATGACCAGCCAGGCGGCGGAAAGCACCATCAGGGCGTAGATCAGGTAGTTGCTCTCTGGCCAGCCTGCGATGCGGGTGGCAACGTAGGCAATGCCCAGCAGCAGCGCGATGAAGAACCACTGCAGCCGACGCAGGAACGCGACGATGATGCGAAGCAGGCCGCGCATGCCGTGGATGCGCCGCACTGCTCCTTCGATCTTCTTTTCGACGAAGCCGGACAGGAACCAGGCGGCCACGACCGCGACGACGATGATGCCGAGCTGGAAAAGTATTGCGGGCGAGCTCAGGTAGGCCAGCGTCAGCTCGTAGAAAGCCTGCGCTCGTTCGACCAGCTGATTGACGGTTTCTTCATCCACCGGTGAGCGCTATTCCCGCAAGTTGCCCGCGGAAACTATAGCATTCCGGGCGGGCCGCGCCCGGGGACATGCCGGCTTCGCTATGGAACCTGCTCGAAGCTGTCCGAAAACAGCGAATCCAGGCCCGGGCTGCCGACTTCGTGCGCGCCGATGTCACAGCGCTGCTGGCCGTTGCTGTCGGGGCGCACGAATCCGCGCTGGTCGAGCGGTGGACAGGCCGGGAGTCCCGTCGGCGGTCCGGGGTTGCCGGCGTCGATGGCCGGGCTGCCGGGCTGGGGAATATGGGTCCACGGATTGGCAGTCAGCGGATTGGCCCCGCCGTGGTCGCCCAGGGGTCCCAGCGCCGGATCGGCGCCGAACACGTCACCCGAAGCCGCGGATATGCCGCAATTGTCTTCGACGATGTTGTAGCCGAGCGAGGTAAAGTCGAAGCCTCCGTTGCAGTCCGACGCCGACCCGCCGGCCAGGTTGCCGGCGATGATGGTGTTGGCCAGTCGAATCGCGGCGGCCGAGGCGGTCAGACCGGCGAAGAAGGTGGATGCACCGTTGTCGGCCGTGGTCGTGTTCTGAACAATCGTGGAGCTGTTGATGTTCAGCTCGGCCACGCCGTTCACGTTGATGAACAACCCGGCACCGGTGGCGACCGACCCCGATCCCGCGTCGGTCTGCACCTCGTTGCCGCTGAAGGTGCTGTTGGTGATCGTCACGCTTGTTTCGCCGCTGGCCCGCAAGCCGCCGCCCTGGACGTTGCCGTCGGCACTGTAGACCCGGTTCAAGGCCACTTCCGACCGGACCAGCGAGACGCTGCCGCCGTTCTCGGCTGCAATGCCTCCGCCACGCGCGAAAGAGCCGGCGCTGTGCGTGGCCAGGTTGTCGCTGACCCGCGAGTCGAACACCTGCAGGTCGCCGGCGACGGATGAAATCCCTGCGCCGATCAGCGGGCTCGTTCCCGACAGGGTGTTCCGTGTCACTTCGCTCCGGTGAAGAATCAGCGTGCCCGAACTCTGGACCCCCCCGCCAAGCAGGGTTTCGATGCCGCCACTGATCTCGTTCAGGGTCACGATCGTGTCGTTCAGGACCAGGGTCGCGTCGACGTTCATGCGTATTCCGCCGCCTTGGGCTTCCAGGAAATCGGTCGGCGGGGGGTTGCCGCCGACGATCTGCAGGCGGTCGAAGGTGACGGTGATGCCGGCGGTACCGATGTCGAACACCCGGTCGGTCTGGTTGCCGTCGATGACGGTGCCGGCCGGGTCGCCGACGATGTGCAGGTCGTCCGTGATGTCGAGATCGCCGGTTTCGGCGGCGGCTTCGCCGGCACCCGCCCGCGTCATTACGTGCGCCTGCCCGGCAAGGCCGGACGCGAACACGATCCGGTCGGTGCCGTAGGGCAGATCGCTGGCCACGCAACCCTGGAAATCGGCGTCCTGGTTGGCCGCGATGATTGCCTCGCGCAGCGAGCAGACCGGGTTGTCGCCGAACAGGTCGCCGGCGGTGTTCACGCGGATCGTGGCGGCATGACCGAGGGCCGACGCGATGATTGCCGAGATCAGGACAAGGGATATCGTAAGTCGCTTCATGGATTCATCCTGTGTTCGAGCCGCACCGAGAACGTGGTGCGCACCCGGTCAAGGGGCGGGCGTACACGCCGTCGGCATTGATTTCGTTGTTTCAATGCCGCAAGGCTGTGCAACCGCACATCGGCGATCGAAGCGGGATCGGGAGGGTCCGGCGCTCGCGCGGACAAGCGCCGGGCGCCCAGAGCTTGCCCGGGTCAAGGCGAAGAAACGGGGGAACTCAGAGCCGGGTCTTGATCGCCTGGGCGACCTTGATCGAAAGTTCCACGGCGTTCTCGACCGTTTCGCCGCGTGCCAGTGCCACGCCCATACGCCGCTGGCCCTTGACTTCGGGCTTGCCGAACAGCTTCAGGTCGGTATGGGGATTCGCCAGCGCTTCGGACAAACCGCTGAATTCGACCTTGTCGGAGTCGCCCTCTACCAGCAGCGCCGTCGAAGCGGAAGGACCGTGGAAGGCGATATCGGGGATGGGCAGACCCAGGAAGGCGCGCGCGTGCAGGGCGAACTCGGACAGGTGCTGGGAGATCAGCGTGACCATGCCGGTATCGTGCGGTCGCGGCGAGACTTCGCTGAAATACACCTCGTCGCCCTTGATGAACAACTCGACGCCGAACAGCCCAAGGCCGCCCAGCGCCTCGGTGACCTTCGCGGCGATTTCCTTCGCGCGCGCCAACGCGCGCTCGCTCATCGCCTGAGGCTGCCACGACTCGCGGTAGTCGCCGTCTTCCTGCCGGTGACCGATCGGCTCGCAGAACGACGTCCCGCCGACGTGACGGATCGTCAGCAGGGTAATCTCGTAATCGAACTCCACAAGCGACTCGACGATCACCTTGCCCTTGCCGGCGCGCCCGCCTTCCTGCGCATACGTCCAGGCACGCTCGAGATCGTCCTCGTTTTTCAGCAACGACTGGCCCTTGCCCGAAGAACTCATGATCGGCTTAACGATGTTCGGGAAACCGATCTTTCGGGCGGCCGCGACGAAGTCATCCCACTCGTCGGCGAATTCGTATTTCGAGGTCGGCAACGCCAGTTCTTCGGCGGCCAGCCGGCGAATGCCTTCGCGGTTCATCGTCAACTGCGCCGCCCGGGCGCTGGGCACAACGTTGAAACCCTGCTGTTCCAGTTCGACAAGCGCGCCGGTCGCGATGGCCTCGATCTCGGGCACGATGAAAGCCGGCTTTTCCTTCTGCGCTATCTCCTTCAGCGCCTCGCCGTCAAGCATCGAAATGCAGTAACTTCGATCGGCCACCTGCATCGCCGGCGCGTTCTCGTAGCGATCGAGCACGATCACCTCGCAGCCCAGCCGCTTCAACTCGATCACCACTTCCTTGCCAAGCTCGCCCCCGCCGCAAAGCATTACCCGGGTAGCGGTCTCGGAAAACGGCGTGCCTATCGTGACGGTCGACGTCATGGGTCAGGCCCGCGGGATTCGGACCGAGGTCGCCATGATCTGGTATTCGAATTCGGCCATCCCGCCGGCTTCGGCATCCTGCCCGAGGTCCTCGGCAAAATGCGCCGACTGTTCGGGGGTCAGCTCCACGCGCTCGAGTGTGCCGGCGAGCTTCACGGTCTTGCCGGCCGAATCGGTGGGGATGAAGAAGCCGTAATCCTGGAAGCGGACGCGGGCCACCGCATCGCCGTCGCGAGCGATGAAGAAACACCCCTTTTTCTGGCACACCTGCTGAATCTCGGTTTCGATCAATAACGATTGTCCCGTCAACTGGTCGAGCTTCGAAATGGCTGAGCCCAACGAATGCAACGTATCGCTTTCGGGCAGTTCAGTGCCGAAGTCTTCGTGGGTTTCGGTCGTGCTCACCGGCTCCGACAGTCGAATGACGGCATCGTCGGCCAGCGCGGCATTGGTGAGAAAAGCGGCGGCCAGCAGGCCGGTCAGAATGCGTGGATTCATCGTTCACTCCTCGGCGGATCGATCGGTAGGCAGGACGAAATTGTAACCCGTCGGTTGACTATCCCGACCAGGCGACGGGTGGGGCGCCCGGAATCCGGACAAGCCGGAAACACCATGATTGACAAACACTGACAATCTGTCATAATGTGACCTCAGGGTATCATTTAGTAACTTAAAGGTTTATTTATGACACCTTTGGACACCACGCAACCCACAGGAAAACAATCATGAACGCACAAACAACGCCGTCCCCCGCCGAGCTCGCCGATCGCACGGTTCAGCTGCTGGCCTGCTCGATGTTCGCGGTCGCCCTCGTGTTCTGCCTGTCGGTCGCCGAATTCTTCGCAAGCGAGTCGACCGCGGCGATCATCGACATCGCCGTCAAGTTTCTGGGGGTCGTCATCCTTGGGCTGATGGCGCTGCTTTACTTCTGGAAATTTCGCCCGATGAGCTCCGACCAGCGCCGGCGACACCTGGCTGAAGACGGCTTTCTCCAGATAGCGTTCCGCAACGCCATGGCCAAGTCATGGATGTTGAGCTTCGTTGTGCTTGTTGTATTGCAGGCGCTGGATAACCTGATACTCGACCGGCTTCCGTACATGCCGCTGGAAATCGTCATCCAGGGCGTTCTGGCCATCATGCTGCTGCTGTTCAGCATCGCGTTTGTGTCGTTCACGCGGACGAGCAGCAGCGATGAGTGACGAACTCGGCAACAGGATTCGGGTTTTCCGCGCCGAGTACAAGCTCAGCCAGGCGGACCTTGCCGACGCGATCGGCGTATCGCGAAAGACCATCAGCACCATCGAGGTCGGCCGGTTCGTGCCGTCCACCGTCATATCGCTGAAGATCGCGCGCTATTTCGACGTTCCGCTGGAGGACGTCTTCTTTCTGACTGACGGCGGCTGAAGCGATCGCGGATTTTCCCGTATCGCCGACACCGGCGAAAAATGCACCGACGCTCAGTCGGGTGGCGGCCCGAACCGTTCCTGCATCGTCTCCCGGATCTGCTCACCCGTCGGGTGATGTTCTTCCAGGTGCTTTCCCAGCCAGTCGGCGCCGTAGTCGTTCTGCGGGTCGCGGACGATCATGTGGTCGTGATTTTCGTCCTGGCGGTTGTACTCGATGAGCAGGCGGGGGCCGTGAACGCGGTAATAGAAGCGGCCGTCGGCATCGATGGGCCCGCGCCAAGAAAACCACAGGGCATCCCAGCCGGCATCCGCGATGGCTTTCAACTGCGCATCGGCCGCATCGAAGTCCGCATTCCGCACATATTCCTCGACCAGCACGCGCAGCAGTCGCTTCTG
The DNA here is from genome assembly GCA_002722315.1 of Lysobacterales bacterium. Classification (GTDB taxonomy): domain Bacteria; phylum Pseudomonadota; class Gammaproteobacteria; order Xanthomonadales; family Wenzhouxiangellaceae. The sequence goes on from PBLG01000007.1 coordinate 161,476, forward strand.
GTCGGCATTGAATTCACTGGCCGCCAATCCCTCGTACTCCGACACGCTGGCCTGTCGGCCGGGGCCGTCGAAGATGCCGCCGGCGGGATTCTCGTCGACCCGGGCTTTGGCCTGCTGTGCCGGCGTAAGCGCTTCCATCAGGTCGATGCCGCGAGCGCCTTCGTGCGGCAGCACCATGGTGCCCGCGTACGGGCCGGATTCAACGACCATGGGCGAACTTCCCAGGAAGGTCGGCGTGAATGCGACGCGCCCGTCGGAGACGGTGAAGTTGGCAGCGGCATGGTGGCCGACCAGTTTCCAGCCCCAGTTGGCGGACCCCGGCTCGCCGAACACGGCGACCGCGTATTTGGTCGGATCACGTGTTTCGAGCAGGGCCTTCCGAAACGGTGTTCGCTCGACTTCGGCGGTCGCTTCCCATTGCGCCTGGGCCAATTCGCGTAACAGCTCCTCGAGCCGCATCACGCCGCTGAACTTGGCGTAACCCTGGCTGGACATCGACGCCCGCAGCAAAGCCTGTACGGCCTTGCGCTGTGTATCGTTCATGTCTTTCAGCAACAGGCCCGACGGGTCCACGATCATGATCGGCAGGTTGGACCAGTTGGCGCGTTCGCCCGCTTCCAGCGGAAAGCGCACGGCTTCGCGCTGATTCGGTTCGAGGGTTTCCAGCAGGTCCTTCGCGGCGCGAGCCATTTGTGCGCTGCTGCGCCATTCATCAGCCTCGGCGCCCGAAGATGATGCAGACAGCAACAGGAGGCCGGCAAGGCAGCAAAGTCTTTTCATGATCGGAATGCTCCAATGGCGAAAGCGCAGCGCCAGGGATCCGCCGGCCAGGGCTTCCGAGTATGCGACATCCCGGTGACGGCGTCAAAAGCCCCCGGGGCAATCAACCAAACGACAAGTGCAGCCCACGTGACTTCAGTTGCGCTGGCCCTGCGCAGGCCCCGGCCCCTTCACGGTGTCCAGGAGAACGACCGGCTCGTAGACGGGCTGATCCCAGTCATTCGGGTCTGTGGCAGGAGCGCGCGCCAACCGCACGTCGACCCGGGTCTGGTCGGGGAAGTCGACGACCAACATTCCGTGGCGGTCGGCCGGGCCGGTCGCCAGGAAGCGCCGAATCGCTCGAACACGCGGGTCGTTCGGATCGGCCACCGCACAGCCTTCGTTCCCGTCGATCCAGCACTGCAGCCGCTGGACCAGCGCGGCGCGATTCTGCTCCGCCGGTCCGTCTTCGGCCCCGACCAGGTCGAAGGCCGACGGCACCCTGTCCTCCAGGCCCAGGTCGGCGACCGGGATCGAATCGATCGGCACCTCGAAAGATTGCTGGGCGGCCAGTTGCTGGACGGACAAGAGAAAAAGCCACGAACCGATATAGGGGACAAAAAGCGTCTTGATCAATCGAGCCATTTTCGGGCTCCCTCCAGGATGGGCCGTCAAACCAAGCTAGCGGGAGTTTTTAGAGCGATCACCCTAGGCCGGCCAACTACGGATTCGGCGTGCCTGTCGACCCCGGCGTATGGGCCCCTACCGCCGCTTGCCCAGCCAGACGCCGAAAAGCATTGCGGCAACGATGAACAGGAGGGCATAGTCCTGGATGAAAGTCGTCTCGGTGAGTTCATTGATGACGACAAGGACGACGGTAATCAGCAGGATTGCGACCGCGGGCACGACGTAGCTTTTCATGATTGCTCCTGTTCTGAGTATGGACATCCGGTTCTCGCCGATGCGTCGATGGAGGCGTTGGCGATACCGGGGCCCTCGAGTCTCCGATTTCGAGATGACGGTTTCGTGACTTCCACCCGGACGGGTCTTGTTCGACCTCGTCCGGGTCGCCAGCCTTAAGCCCCTCCGGGGATAGCCAGCGCCATTGGCCGCGGCGTTGCGCGACCCGACTTCGCGAGCGTGCATGCGCGGATCGCGTCATGCGGGCGACTTGTCCGCGACCTTTCGGGGTCGAGTCGGGCCCTCGATGGCCTTGCCCTTTCCCGGCCGGTCGCGCCGCCTGCGTTCCAGGTAGCGGCCCATCACTTCGACCAGCGTGCTGCCCTCGTTGCTGAACTTTCCGGACTCTGGAAAACGACTCATGCTTGTAACCTCGATGCGTTGAATTCGAGGCCCAGCTTAAGGATCTACGCCAGCAATTCGTCTAAAATGCCCATATATTGCCGCCTTGCCAACGGACTCCACCGATGCCGAACAATCCTTCCCGCAACCTGGCGCTGAACGTGGTCGCGTTGCGCGGCGCCCACGGCGCGAGCCAGCAGCAACTGGCCGACATGGCCGGGATTCCCCGGTCGACCATCACCAACATCGAGTCCGGCGCCGCCAATCCGTCGCTGGACAATCTCGTGCGGCTGTCGGCGGCCCTGGGCGTCGGCATCGAGGAACTGATCGCCGAGCCGCGCGACGAATGCGTCCTGATTCCGCAAGACCGGATTCCGGTGCGCAAATACGGCCGGGGCAAGGTACGCGTCCACGAACTGCTCCCGGAGCGGATCAAGGGGCTGCATATCGAACGCATGGAACTGGAGGCGGGCGGAAGCATGCGGGGAACACCGCACGTCACCGGCACCAAGGAATACCTGCACGTGACCGCGGGCACGGTCACGGTGGTGGTCAGCGGCAGGATGTTTGCAGTGCCGACCGGATCGGTGCTGGCCTTCCCCGGGGCCCAGCCGCATTCCTATGTGAATCGCGGCTCGATTCATGCCACCGCGCTCAGCGTGGTCGTGCCGGGATCGGTGTTGAGGAACCCTGAGTAACCCTGCAAAGGCGCGAAGGCGCGGCCATTGCCGATCAACCCGTCTGGGTTCAATGATTCAGGGCAAAACTCAGCAGCCAGCGGGTCCCGTTTTCGATTTCCGAGACCTCGTGCCGGTACAGGTCCGGCCGGAACAGGATGAACCGCCCGAACAGGTTGAAGATGGTTTTCTCGCAGATGAATTCACCACCCGCTCGGGGCTTGACCAGCACCCAATTGAACTTGGTCAGCTTGCCCGCCGACACCATGTCCACGTGCGGCACGATCCTGTGGCCCGCCGAATAGCGCACCAGGTAGATGCTGAAGCGCCTCGACTGGAAAAGAACCCGATTTTTGACCTTGTCTCGCATCGTGCTCCTGTTCGCCGGTCGGTTCGTCATCGTTCCATCGTCCGAGGATAGATCCGTCGGATACCAACGCCCCACGACCCCAATATTCTGGCAAGAAATAGCGCTCGTTGCAGTCAACCGGAAAGAAGCCTGTTCATGCTGCTGGATGCCAAAGGACGGGACGCTTATACTTCCCGGCGCGCGATCTCCTTCGCGCCTTGCCCCTTCGACCTCCGGGCAGGTTCTTCTGCTCGCCGTCGTCAAGGGAATCGATCATGATCAAACATCTGGGTCTCACCGCTGCCGCGGCCTTCATGGGTCTTGTCGCTGCACAGGAAAATGCGCCGGAGGCACTGGACGCAGCGTCGACAGCACCGATGGAAGAGACCATTTCGGTCATGCCCGACTGGCCGGTGCCCGAGCCGGTCGACTTCGTCTGCCCATTCAAGGGCGAGTTCGATTACGAACCCGGCGAGATCAGCTGCGGCTTCATCGCGGTTCCGGAAAACCGCGAGAACCCGGACAGCCGCACCATACGCCTGCACTTCGTCAGGATCGCCGCGACCGGCGATGAATCCGAGTACCGCGCCGATCCGGTGATCTACCTCACCGGCGGCCCGGGCGTGGGCGTGAACATGTACGCCGAACGCCTGCGCGAGCACGACATTCTTGAGCAGCGCGATCTCTATATCCTCGAGCAGCGCGGCATCGGCGCCAGCGGCAACCTGTGCCCGCACTATGGGCTGACCGAGCGCGCGCTGGTGCATTCCGGCGACGTGGAGGAAGCCCAAAGGAACAGCACCGAAGTCACCCGCAACTGTTTCCAGGCCGCACAGGCCGCCGGGATCGATCTTTCCGGCTACAACACGGTGGAAAATGCCCGCGACGTCAAGGCGCTGCGCCAGGCGCTGGGCTTCGAGCAATGGAACGTCTGGGGCATTTCCTACGGCTCGCACCTGGGCCAGATGCTGGCGCTGCAGGATCCCGACGGCGTGCGCGCGCTGGTGATCGACGCCATCGTGCCCAACGACCTGACCGACCTCATGCGGATCGGGCGCTGGGCGAACCTGGTGCTGGACAACGTCTTTTCGACCTGCACCGACCTGGCCGCCTGCGACGGGCTCGAGGCCCGGCTCGACGCCGCGCTCGAAAGCGTGCGCGGCAATCCGGTCACCGTGACGATGGAGGACACCGAGCTCTACCCCGAAGGCGAACTGCAGGTCAACGGGCTGATCCTGGCGTTCGCGCCGTTCATGATGGCCTACGAACAGGACGAGCATCCCGCGATTCCGGCGGTCGTCGATGCAATCGTCGGCTATTTCGAGACCCGGGATCCGGCGTTCTTCCGGCTGGCGGCCGGCATGGGCGACGGGCCGGGCGACTATTCGATGAGCGAGGGCATGAGCGCGGCGATCCGGTGCAACGACGGTTACGTCCACGCCACCGAAGACGTGGCCGCCGAGGACCTGGCCGAGAATCCGCGCTTCGAAGGCCTTTCGACGCCCGCCGGCGCCGCCTATGCCGCGCGCATGTGCGAGGAAGAGGGACTGGCGCCGCGCGACCGGTCCGACTACCGCTTCGTGGAGAGCGCCATCCCGACCCTGGTCGTCAACGGCGGCTGGGATCCGGTCACGCCGCCGCCGCTTGCCCGATACATCGCACCGGGCTTTTCCAACGGGCGCTATATCGAAGTGCCCTTCGCCGGCCACGGGCCGACGCGCTCCATGTCCGACTGCGCCGGACCGGTGCTCAACGCCTTCTTCGACAACCCCGATCCGGCAGCGCTGGACGCCAGCTGCCTGGAAGCCGGTGTCGACGCCCCGCAGTACCTGGCCTTCACGCCCACGCGCGCACCGGTCATCTTCGGCGCAAAAGCCGATGACGACCCGAAGAATCTCATCGCGCCTGGTATATGGGCAGGCGTGCCCGTGCTGATATTGCTCATCGCCCTGTTCCTGATCCCGGCGGGCCTGATCGCCCGGCGAATCGACGGCCAGCCCGCCGGAAAGCTGAATGCCGATCTCGCCGCCCCACGCTGGCTCGGCTTCCTGACCGCAGTCTCCGGCGTCGGCTTCGCCGCGCTGGCCGGCTATGGCCTCTACGCGGCAAGCGAAATCTCCGAGATCGCCGTCATCGCCGGCCTGCACCCCGCCGCATCGGCCGCGCCGTGGCTTTCGCTCGTATGCGGGCTGCTCGGCCTCGTCCTGCTGATCACCGTAGTGCGTCGCCGCATGTCGGGCCCGGTACGTATCGGCGCACTCACCGGCCTGCTCCTGGTCGGCGCCAGCGGGCTGGCCCTGAGCGCCTTCGCGTTTGCATACGACCTGTCGGTGTTCTAGGAACGGCTGGCTGTGGGGGCGCCGCCCAAGGGCTGGGCGGCGCATCGATCTGCATGGCGGTCGTGCAAGTGATACCGTCGGAAGCATTGCATCGGACGCCTGGTACCCGCAGGCTCAAGAACGTGACGCACCAGCATCCCTTTTTCCAGAAGTCCCGCAGAGAACAGAGGCGTTTTCAAGCAACGCTCGTACTGGTTTCGCTGCTGTTCATCGGCGCCATCGGCGCCCTGCTCTACCTGGCCGGTCTTTGGCCGCTGATCTTTCTCGTGTTTGCACTCGTGCTGAGCATCATCGCCCCGTTCCTGGATGTCCCCGCCATGGTCAGGGCCGGCAAGCTGCGCTACTACTCTCCGTTCCTGCTCGGCGAGGCCGAGCGGAATTCAACGCTGGTATTGCACGCCGGAACGCTGTTCGATTCCTGGTTCCTGTTTCGAAAGGACATGTCGGCAAGTGAGCGGAAAAGGCTGGCGATGGGCGGGATGATCGAGGGCCTGATCAACCTGATCGAGGACCACGAACAGGCGGACCGGGGCGACCTAAAGGTGCGAACGACCAGCTATATCCTGAACGAAAGAAGCGCCGCGAAGCTGGGCCTGGAAAAACGGCCCACGGACGCGTTCCAGACGCTGATCCTCTACTACAATTACTTCAATCTCGCCGCGAGCTATTCCCTGCTCAACCGTCGGCTTGCCTTCCCGTCGATCAAGTCGGTGGAAACCTTCGAACGCAGCATGGCGGCGCTGGCCGAGCGCAGGCCATTTCTCGAGAACCTCAAGAAAAGCCGCCGCCTTGCGATGCCGACCGGCGCGCCGTCCTGACGACGCCACCAGAGCAGTTCACAACCCCAATCCGCGTTCATGCATGAAACAAGACCTGACCCCAAGGCTCTTTCGCATCCATGCATGAATCAAGACCTGACCCCAAGGCTCTTTTTCCGAGACCGCCGGCATTGGTCGCAGGGCCAGGTTCGGCGTACGTGCGATTCAGTGATTTGGTCAATGACTGACCAATTCACGACCGCGGCCCGTATCACAGCTGATGAACAGCCCAAGCAGATCGCCCCGCACGCATTTCTGGCCGATTTCTTTTTTGAGTGGATGTCCATGTGGTTTTTACTAGGGGAGACATCAATATCTGACTCTGTCTGCGTTTTCGATTATTGTCTTTGCCTCAACGCTTTTCCGTGAAGATGCGCATTGACGAATTTTTTCCCAAATTTTGAGGCGCGCGCATATTGCTTCCCAATATCATCGATTTTGTCTCCGCCAAACATGTCAACCAGAGGCGTATTTCGCAACCTAGTTAGTGCCGGATGTTCAGTCTTTTTCCCCATATTATGAATTGCTGTAAAATCTAACAAATCATCAACAAACGACTTATCTACAACATCGCACATTCGGCGTAGTTCGTTGGCGGTAATTATGCCACTTACATACGCTAGAAACACGTTCGCCACGAGGTCGCTTTTGTCTGAATCGGTTGCCTGTTCGATTGTAAGTATTACGACTTCGCCGACTTTTCCTGCCTCTTGGGGTGAATTACTCATCTTTTCTCTGAGCTTGCTCTTTTCCTCTTCGCCGATCTCCTCAATCGCTTCCAGAAATCGGACAATCTTGGATGCGAACAGCTTGTCTCTTATGCTGCTGACCACATCAATCGACTTCGCAACGAACCCAACAACGGGTATATCCTTCAGAAGACCATCTCTCAAGCCTTGATCGATCACTACCTCAGAGCTTTCTGCTAGGATCTCGATAACACTTCGGACCGGCATAGTTGCTACCTCCTTCTCAAAACCGGCTCTTCACTGAATCGTGTGGGTAGCGTTCATTTCCGCACCGCCGCCGGGTAGAGATCGAGACCGCCCAAGTGGAAGTAGATTGCTGCCTTGAACCG
>PBLG01000008.1 GCA_002722315.1 Lysobacterales bacterium
CATGGACCTCTCCTGATCGTCTGGTTTTCGAGAACCGTTGATTTTCCCCCAACCTCGGGGAAAGGTTGGGAGGGGTCCATTTCATTTCCTACACGACACTTCGAGCATCGTCACCGTGCCCGCCACCGGGCAAGAACACCGACCGCGACCAGGCCACCACCAGCTCTCACCGCCCCACACTGGAACCCGCTTCAGCATCCCACGACAGACCGTTATCAGCACAATCGAGACGACCCCGCTCCGATAGCCATCGAAGCCGGAATCCCGTCGTCACCCGCAAGCCGAGAGACCACTCCGCACGGGCAAGAAGATCTCGAAACAAAACCCGATGCCACACACCCAACCCCCAGGCCCCCTCCGACCCGCACCTCGAACAGCTGCCGCCTGTAAAGCGCATTTTTGGTTACTTTTTTTGCAACCGAAAAAAGTCACTCGCATCAGCCAGCGCAGCTGGCGGCGAAACGGCTTTTGAAGTTGATTCTGGGTTGGAAGAGCCGCCCGCACCCGGCCATGGTGCCCTCATCATCGCGGGGCGAAACGCAGTTGAAGTTGAAGTCGAATTTGAGTTAGAGAAGCCGCCGGCACACGGCCACACAAAACCTACAAGACGGCCGCCAGTCGCGTGCCCTCGTCGATGGCCCGCTTGGCATCGAGCTCGGCGGCCAGCTTCGCGCCGCCGATCAGGTGCACCGGCTGGCCGCGCGCCTTCAGCGTCTCGTAGAGCGCGTTCTCGGAGACCTGGCCGGTGCACAGCACGACGTTGTCGACTTCGAGCAGGCGTTTTTCCCCGCTGCCGTCCTTGCTGTTGATCACCAGGTGCAGGCCGGCGTCGTCGATGCGGTCGTAAGACACGTTGGAGAGCATCTCGACGCCGTGGTTCTTGAGCGTGGTGCGGTGGATCCAGCCGGTGGTCTTGCCCAGGCCGGCGCCGGGCTTGCCCCTGGACCGCTGGGTCATCCAGATCTTGCGCGGCGGGGTGGGTCGATCGGGTTTGACGCCCTCGACGCCGCCGCGCGATTCGAAGTCCATGTCCACGCCCCATTCGTCGAAGAAGCGCTTGACGTCGACGGCATCGGGGTCCGGCTCGGCCGGGACGTTTTCGTGCAGCAGGAATTCCGATACGTCGAAGCCGATCCCGCCGGCGCCGATGACCGCGACCCGCCGGCCCACCGGCCGGTCGCCCTTGAGTACGTCGAGGTAGCTGAGCACCATCGGGTTGTCCTGACCGTCGATCTTCGGGTCGCGCGGCAGCACGCCGGTGGCGATGACGATCTCGTCGAACCCGCCGGCGGCGAGTTCGTCCTGTTCGACCCGGGTCCCGAGCCGGACTTCCACGCCGTGCAGTTCGATCAACCGATTGAAATAGCGCAGCGTTTCGACGAACTCCTCCTTGCCCGGGATTCGCTTGGCCATGTTGAACTGGCCGCCGATTCGTTCATCGGCGTCGAACAAGGTGACCTTGTGACCGCGCTGCGCCGCCGTGGTGGCCGCGGCGAGACCGGCGGGACCGGCGCCGACGACCGCGATCTTCTTCGCCTCGGCGGCCGGTGCAATCACCAGCTCGGTTTCGCGACCGGCGCGCGGGTTGACCAGACAGCTGGCTTTCCTGTTTTCGAATACGTGATCCAGGCAGGCCTGGTTGCAGGCGATGCAGGTATTGATCTCGTCGACCCGGCCGGTCCGGGCCTTGACCACCCAGTCGGGGTCGGCCAGGAAGGGTCTGGCCATGGAGATCATGTCGGCGTCGCCGTCGGCAAGCACCTTTTCGGCCGTCTCCGGCATGTTGATGCGGTTGGTGGTCACCAGCGGAATCGAAACCTCGTCGCGCATCTTGCGCGTCACCCAGGTAAACGCCGCGCGCGGCACCGAGGTGGCGATGGTGGGAATGCGCGTTTCGTGCCAGCCGATGCCGGTATTGATGATGGTCGCGCCGGCCTGCTCGATGGCCTTCCCGAGCCTCACCACCTCTTCGAAGCTGTTGCCGTCGGCCAGCATGTCGAGCATGGAAAGGCGGTAGATGATGATGAATTCGCGGCCGACCGCTTCGCGCGTACGTTTGACGATCTCGACGGGAACGCGCATGCGATTCTCGAACGATCCGCCCCACTCGTCGCTGCGGTGATTGGTGCGAGGCACGAGAAACTGGTTGATGAAGTAGCCTTCCGAGCCCATCACCTCGACGCCGTCGTAGCCGGCCCGCTGCGCCAGTCTCGCGCAACGCACGAAGTCGCCGATCTGTTTCTCGACGCCGGAAGCCGAGAGCGCCTTTGGCTTGAACGGATTGATCGGGGCCTGGATGGTGCTGGGCGCAACCGAGAAGGGATGGTAGGAATAGCGGCCGGCGTGCAGGATCTGCATGCAGATGCGTCCGCCGGCCTCGTGCACGGCCGCGGTGAGCTTGCGATGGCGCAGCACCTCCCAGCGATTGGTCAGCTTCGAGGCCAGCGGCGCCAGCGAGCCCCGCCGGTTGGGCGCGATCCCGCCGGTCACCATCAAGCCGACCTGGCCGCGCGCGCGCTCGACGAAATAGGCGGTGAGCTTGTCGTAGTTCCAGACCCGATCCTCGAGACCGGTGTGCATGGAACCCATCAGGAGGCGGTTCGGCAGGGTCGTGAAACCGAGGTCCAGCGGCTGGAAAAGGTGCGGATATCGTTCTGGGTTCAAGGCGGCGATCCGACAAATTGATCGCGCAAGTCTACCCCGATCGAGTGGTCGAAGTTCGCTGTCCCGGGGTCGTCGGCTCAGCGCCGGCGACGGCGTCGTCGCCTGAGTACCGCCCCGACCTGTGCGGCACCGCTGCCTTCCACTTCGTCTTCGCCTTGTGTGAACGCTTCATCGGCCCGGTCGGTTTCGTCGCCGCCGTCCATCGCGGCGGCGAGATCGCTTTCCGCGGTCGGCTCGGCGGCGAATTCCGGGGTCTCCGGATCGTCCCCTTCGTCGTCGATCGAGCCCGGCGCCGCCTCGAGATCCTGCTCGACAGGGTCGGCAATGATTTCAGGCTCATCCGCCGGGCGGACCGATTCGGATTCGGGTTCGGGTTCGGGGTCCGATGCGCGCTCCGGCTCCGGCTCGTGCGGAGAAACCGCCGTGCCCTCGGGTTCGGAGAGAATCGGCAGGTCTTCTATGTCCTGTCCGCCGGCCTGCTCTTGTCGCTCCGGGTTCGGGGCCAATGGCGGTTCCGGCGACTCGAGGTCCTGGTCGGGCCGGGTTCCGCTGCCGGCCGAGAGTTCTGCCAGGTCGTCGTGCTGGATCTGGTCTTCCAGCGGCTTGCCTTCGGCCAGTACGGCTTCGCCGTCGACGATCACGCGCATCAGCTTTTCGACGCCCCGGGTGCCGTTGAAACGCTCGGCCAGCATGGCCGGATCCGGCGAATCACCTGAACCGACGATGGTCAGCCAGCCGCCGCGGCCTTCGGTGGCGCGCTGCAGCTTCTGGCTTTGCAGCTCGATACCGGCCTGTGCCAGCGACGCAACGATGCCGGCGAGCACGCCGGACGACCGGTTCAGGGAAAGTTCCAGGATTATTTCAGGCACTCGCGGCTCCCACGGCTCGGGCAAGGAGGCTCGCGACCGGCGGACGTGCCGGTGTTGCGAGCACGTTCCCGCACCCCTTGAATTCATATTGGTTCCGATTCGGTCGGCAATATAGCAAGTTCGTCCGATTTCTTCTGCGATGTGCGTCACGGTTGCAGGGCCCGGCTCCGCTCAGAGTTGTTCAGAGGTTCCCGGGACGCAAGGGTTATCCTGATATGCTTCGTCGAACGGGCCACGACTGCAGCGAGCATGAGCGAAAGCCAGAAGCAAAAATCATCAGAATCTGCGTTCGAGCCCGTCCCCGAGCACGAAGTGACGCGCCTGCTCAACGAGGTCCGCGAAACGCCCGAGTTGTTCGACAAGGTGTTGCCGCTGGTCTACGACGACCTCAAGCGGATCGGGCACAATCAGCGTCGCCAGCTGGGTGCAGGAATGACCATGCAGACCACCGCGCTGGTGCACGAGGCGTGCCTGAAACTGCGCGATCATGCCGGTCGGGACGTGGAGAACCGGCTGCATCTAAAGCGACTGGCGGCGATGGTGATGCGCCAGTTGATCTTCGATTACGCGCGTCGCCAGCAGTCGGCCAAGCGCGGCGGCGGTCAACCGCACGCAAGCCTCGACGATCACCAGGTGCCGGTGGCCGAAACGCATGATGCCGACCTCATCCTGGCGATCGAGCGGATACTGGACGACATACGTCTGAGCAATCCGCGCATGGCCGAGGTGATCACTGCGCGTTTCTTCGCCGGCTATTCGATCGACGAGATCGCCGAAATCATGGAAATCTCCAGTCGCACGGTCACTCGCGACCTGACGCGTGCACGCGCCTGGCTGAAGACGGAACTGGTCGATTTCGAAAACGACGTCTGATCAGGGTTGGTCAGAGCTTCCCTGGGACGAAAAGGTGCTCAGGGCCTGTCCGAGAACCGTACCGCAGTCCCCCTCCAGCTTGAACTCGAGCATGCCGTCGGCTCGCGTAAGGCCGTTGTTGACCGCAGCCAGCGGAATGCCGCGCTGGGCCGCCAGCCGCGCCAGGCGGTAGCCGGACCAGACCACCAGGGATGTTCCGACGATCAGCATCGCGTCGGCAGATTCGACCGTGCGGTCCGCGGCCGCCAGGCGTGACCGCGGCACCGACTCGCCGAAGAACACCACGTCCGGTTTGAGGGTGCCGCCGCAGTCGCTGCAGCCGGCGATGCGAAAGCCCGGGTAGGCCTTGTCGTCGAGTTCGGCGTCCCCGTCCGGGTTGATTCCGAGCACCTCGGGCGCCCAGTCGGGATTGAGGAATTCCAGGCGCTGCTGCAGTTCATCTCGCGTGCTGCCCAGGCCGCAATCGAGGCAAAGCACCCGGTCCAGGCCCCCGTGGAGTTCGATGACCTCTGCGTGGCCGGCCCGCTGGTGCAGCCCGTCGACGTTCTGGGTGACCAGTCCGGACACGCGCCCCAGGCCGGCCAGCGTTGCCAGTGCCGAATGGGTCGGGCCCGGAGCGGCGCGCTGCATCACCTTCCATCCGAAGAAACTGCGCGCCCAGTAGCGGCGCCGCATGACCTGGTCGGCGAGAAAGTCCTGATAGAAGATCGGCTGGCGCCGTCGCCATCGGCCGGATTCGTCGCGGTAGGCAGGAATGCCGGATCCTGTCGAGCATCCGGCGCCGGTCAGCACGACGATTCTCCGATGGTCGGCGAGGAAGCGGGCGAGTTCCTCGACGCTCCCGGCGCGCGCATGCACGCCTGGCGCCGTGCGCAGTTCGGGAATGCGTACCGCTCGAACTCTTGCCATTCGAGGAGTCTAGTGTACCGGGGGTGAAAAAAAGGGCGGCCCTGAGGCCGCCCGATGCTGTCAGGATCGACTTGCCGGTCAGAAGCGTACCCGGACCCCCCCGGTGACGTTGAGCCCCGGGCGCGGGGCGAAATCCTTCAGGAAAGAGGTGTGCACGCGCTGGGTCTGGTCGAGCAGGTTGTCGCCCTTGATGAAGAATTCGATCTCGCTGGAGTCGACCATCAGGCGGTAGGCCAGGTTCGCGCCGAGCGAGTCGTATGCGCCGGTCCGGGTTTCGAATTCGGCAACCTCGTCGACTCCGAAGACGCGATGATAGTTGATGTTGGCCCGGAGGTTGCCGCGGTGCCAGTCGAGGCCGGTACCGACGCGTCCGGGGGAGAGCCGCGGTACTTCGCCGTTGCCCGCTTTCAGGTCCGCCTCGACCGAATCGGCGAAGAAGCGCCATTCCAGGTCGCCCACCGCGGTGCCCTCGAAGAGCATGCTGGCCTCGAATTCGGCGCCCCAGAAGTTGGCGTCGGCCTGGCTCCAGACCTGTACCGGCAGCTCGTCTTCGATGTCGCCGGTATTGGCCAGGTAGACGAAGTCGTCGATGTTGTTGTAGAACAGGTCCAGGCGGACGTGGAATCGACCGCTGTGCTTGTGGATGCCGAAGTCGATGTTGTTGGAGGTTTCCTTGCCCAGCGTCGGATCGCCGATCTCGAAGGCCTGGGTCGCGATATGCGGTCCGTTGGCGAAAAGTTCTTCCTGGGTCGGGCTGCGCTGCGAACGCTGCCAGTTCAGGCTGGTCTGCCAGTCGTCGGTTACCCGCCACACTGTGCCGGCGCTGACCGAGAACGAACTGAAGTCGCGGCTGGAGATGCCGTCTACTGCAAGACCGTCGGCCAGGCTGACCTCGTCGTTCTGGTAGCGCAGGCCGGCCGATAGCCTGACCGGATCCAGGTCGTATTCCTCGACCAGGAAGATGCCCAGCGATTCGGTGTTGGCCGGCGGCACGAATGCTTCGTCGCCGATGGCTTCGAGATCGTTGTCCTCGTACTGGACGCCGACAACGCCGGAAAGCCGGCCGAACTGGCGATGCCTGGCCTCGGCGCGCCACTCGGTGGCCTCGATGTTGAAGGTCGTGCCGACCTCGTCGCCCTCGAACTCGATGTGCTGGTAATCGTTTTTCACCAGCTTGAAGTTGAACTCTTCGATGCCGGATACGGGCTGATACAGGCCGGCCTTGAACTCGTAGCGCTCCTGCTCAAGCCCGATGCTGACGCTTTCTTCCTCTTCCCCGCCTTCGTGCTCATCGCCGTGGTCGTCCTCATGCTCTTCTGCATGTTCTTCCTCGTGCGCATGACCGCCGCCGGGGATGCCGTAATCGGTGTCGAAGCGCTTGTAGGCCACTCCCGCGAACCCCCAGTCTCCGACCAGCGAGAAGCCGACCGATCCGCCTTCGCTTTCCTGGGCGCTGTTGGCCAGTCGACCGCGCACCTGCTCTTCGCGCTCTTCGGGGTCGAGTTCGGCCAGCAGTTCCGGGCTGAGCGCGAAGCCGGGGATCTCGTAGTCGTTGGTATCGCGCTTGAAGCCGTCGAAGTGGAACTGGAAGGCATCGAAGCCGCCGTCGATGCGAGCCACGCCCGCGAGTTCGTCCGAGACGGTCCCGGCGCGCAATTCGACTGCACCGCCGAATGTCTGGCGCTGTTCGGGAATGCGGTTGTCGATCAGGTTCACCACTCCGCCGCTGGCGGTGGATCCGTAGAGCAGGTTGGACGGACCGCGCAGGATCTCGATGCGATCGATCAGCAGCGGCTCCGCGGACACTGCATGGTCCGGGCTGAGCGCCGAGGCGTCCAGCGAATTCAGGCCGTCCTCGGTGATCCGAACCCGCGAACCCCCCAGGCCGCGGATGATCGGCCGGCCGGCGCCCGGGCCGAAGTAGGTGCTGTGAATACCGGGCTCGGCCTGGAGCGTCTCGCCCAGCGTGGCCTCCTTGCGATCGTCCAGGTACTCACCGGTGAGTAGCTGCACCGGTCGCGTCGAATCCAGTGGCGTGCCGCCCTGGGGCAGCACCTTGACCTCCATCGCCTCGAGTTCGACGACTTCGGGCTCGGCCTGTTGGGCGGCGACAGACGTTGAGAACAGCCAGGCGCCGGCAAGCGCCAGCGAAATGGAATTTGAGAGTGCGGAACGTTTCATGTGGCGGTTACTCGATTCTTGGTTTGAAAAAGTAATGTTATAACATTATAAAACGAGGATCAACAGCGTTCCCCATCAATCGAATGCAATTCGAAAAAGCGCATTTAATATGCATATTAACTAAAGTAGTAGAAACTGATATCTATCAAATTCTAATTTAGGGAAATGTTGAATAATCGGTTCCGTCCCTTGGGACACTCCCTCCCTCCACGTCGCATGCAAAGGAGTAGTCATGAACGACGTACATTCACTCGATTTCCCGCCTCATCGCTTTATCTCTCTGCGCGTCCTGACCTTCGGTCTGTTCATGCTGATCCTGTCACCGGTCGGCGCATCCGCCGCGAATGCCTCGGCCGAGTCCGGACTGGACGTTGAAAGCATCATCCGGCAGGCAGAGCAGAACGGCGTCGATCTGCACGAGCAGTTCTTCAGCGAGCAGCCATACGAGGGCACCGCATCCTGTCTGCAGTGCCACGAGGAAGCCGGCACCCAGATGCTTGACTCCGGGCACTTCAAGTGGGCCGGCAAGGTCGAGAACATCGATGGCCTGGAAGGCATGATCCTCGGCAAGCGCGATCTGATCAACAATTTCTGCATCGCCACGGACACGAACGAAGGGCGCTGCACGCAATGCCATGTCGGCTACGGCTGGAAGGACAACAGCTACGATTTCTCGAATCCTGAAAACGTCGATTGCCTGGTCTGCCATGACCAGTCCGGTACGTACAAGAAGGCACCGACCACGGCCGGCCTGCCGGACCCGAGTGTCGATCTCAATCTCGTGGCAATGAGCATCAAGGTCGATTCCGTGCCGAAGCGCAAGAACTGCATCGGTTGCCACGCTTTCGCCGGCGGCGGCGACAACGTCAAGCACGGCGACATTTCCAGTGCGATGGTCAACCCGAGTGCCGACCTCGACGTGCACATGGGAACCGACGGTGCCAACTTCGAATGCGTGGCCTGTCATGGGGCCAACCACGATCCGAAGACCGGCGCGGTCAATCACGGCATTGCCGGTCAGGAACTCCATTCGGTTCACGAAGGGGAGATGAAGGAATGCACCGACTGCCACGGCTCCCAGGAAGTCGTTCACGATGGAACCGCCGTCGAGCACACCCTGTTCTTTGCCGACTGGCACGAGCGACTTGCCTGCCAGACCTGCCACATTCCGGCCTTCGCCAAGGCGGTTTCGACCAAGACCGAGTGGTACTGGTCCGATGCCGGCCAGAACATCAGCCCGATCCCGATCGACCCGGACACCGGGCGCGAGGCCTACGACAAGAAGAAGGGCACTTTCAACTGGGAATTCAACGTGCGCCCGGTACTTCGCTGGTACAACGGCAAATGGGACCGCAAGGTGGTCGTGGTCAACGACAAGTACGATGAAGTACCGATTCCGCTGGCCAACCCGCTGGGCGATCGAAGCGACCCCAACGCCATGATCCGCCCGTTCAAGCTGATGGTCGGCAACCAGGCCGTGGATCCGGTCACCAAGACGGTTTCGGTGCCGCACCTGTTCGGAGCCGCCGGCGGGCCGAATCCCTACTGGGGCAAGTTCGACTGGAATCTCGCGCTTGAAGACGGAGCGCTCTACACCGGCCAGGAATACAGCGGGACATATGAATTCGTCGACACCACGATGTTCCTGACCGTGAATCACCAGATCGCCCCGGCCGACCAGGCGCTGGGCTATGGTGGAATCATCGACGGCTGCATGGACTGCCATGATCCCGGCAACGAGTACGTCGAATGGGATGCGCTAGGCTGGACCGGCGATCCCCTGAGAGGCGGTACGCGTACCAGTAGCATGGAGTAGTCGCCGGCTTCGTCTCCGGCCTGCTCCCGCCACACGCAAGTGTGCCAGGCCTGGACGACAGCTGAACGCTCCGAACGCCCGGGTGGTCCTCCACCCGGGTTTTTTGCGCTTGGCCTCCCTGAACGCGGAACATTCCGCCCCATCACGGGTTCTGAACATGTATCGCGTCAGAATGCAATACGCAAGCCCAGAGGAAATCAGGCATGAAGCGAAGAAATCTTTTGACCGGAATCGGCTTGAGCGTGATCGGCGGCGGCCTGGTGCTGCGCGCCGGGGCCCAGGACGCGGCCGATTCCCCCCAGGACGGAAGCGAGGACGCCATGAGCGGCAAGACGATGGAAGAGTGGAAGCAGATCCTGCCGAAGGAACGGTTCGACATCCTGTTCAGGGAAAAGACCGAGCCGGCGTGGACCAGCCCGCTCAACGACGAGAAGCGCGCCGGCACCTATATCTGCGCGGCATGCTATCAACCGCTGTTTTCGAGCGAAGACAAGTTCGATTCGGGCACGGGCTGGCCCAGCTTTACCCGCCCGATCAACGACGAGGCCATAGATACCAAGAAGGATTTCAAGCTGATCTGGCCGCGCACCGAGTATCACTGCTCGAACTGCAGCGGCCACCAGGGCCACGTTTTCGACGACGGCCCGCAGCCCACTGGCCAGCGTTGGTGCAACAACGGTCTGGCGCTTGAATTCGTCGTCGAGGGCGACGAGCTGCCGGAGCTGCGGGCGTGAGCCACGGGCGACGCATGCGGCTGACGGCGGTGCTGTTCGCGAGCCTGGTTTCGATCGCGTCGCTTGCGGCCGCGGACGACGAGGCGAGGGCCGATACGCGCGTGGCAACGTTCGGCGGCGGCTGCTTCTGGTGCATGGAGCCGCCCTACGACAAGCTCGAGGGCGTCATTTCGACCACCTCCGGCTACATGGGCGGCGACGTCTCCAACCCGACTTACGAGCAGGTCACGCGCGGCGGGACCGGCCACGTCGAGGTGGTGCAGGTCGAGTACGATCCCACCGTGATCGGCTTCGAGGAACTGCTGGATGTCTACTGGGTCAACGTCGATCCGCTGACGGACAACCGCCAGTTCTGCGATGCAGGCGAGAGTTATCGCCCGGTGATCTTCGTGCATTCCGAGCGCCAGCGTGAACTGGCCGAGGCATCGAAGCAGGGGGTGATCGACTCAGGCCGTTTCAACCAGCCGGTGATCGTCCCGATCGAAAACGCCAAGGCGTTCTGGCCGGCAGAGGATTATCACCAGGACTATTATCAGAAGAGCTCGGTCAGCTACAAGTACTACCGCTGGCGCTGCGGCCGGGATCAGCGCCTGGAACAGCTCTGGGGCGACCCGCCGCCGCAAGACCCGGACGGCTGAGGATTCGTATTCCTCGGCAGCACCGCTCCCCGAGTCACTCGGCCGCTCCTGTCTTCGCGTTGCCCGGTGTTTCGTCTTCTGTACCTTGCCCCGTGACCTGCCTTTCGGTTGTCGCCGCGATCTGCATGGCAGGGTGCGCTAGACTCTCGGGATGACAAGCCCGCGATACAAGCGGCTTTCCAACGGCGTTGAATCGGGCGCGAGGTCTTTCTGCCCTTCGGCGCGCTACCGGCCCGCCGGGCATGATGCGCCGGCACTGTCTGGGTGAGCCCCACCGGTCTCGGCATGGCGTTGGCATTCGTGCTGCTCTGGAATTCCGGTTTCATCGGCGCCGAGTTCGTGCTCCCGTACATCGGCGTGTTTTCGTTGATGTTCTGGCGCTACTCGTTGCTCGCACTGTTGCTGGTCCTCTTTCTGATGCTGCGGAATCGACTGCGCTGGCCCGGCGTGGCGACCGCAATGTTCGAATCCGCGATCGGCTTGCTTGCCCACGGCGCATGGCTGGCCTGCGTAATCATTGCGCTTGAACGTGGCGTACCGGCGGGCATCGTTGCGCTTGTAGTCGCCTTGCAGCCGATGGCGACCGGTGCGCTATCCGGTCTCTTAACCGGGGAATCGGTGTCGTGGCGTCGCTGGATCGGCCTGCTGGTGGCGTTTGCGGGCGTGGCGCTCGCCGTTACTGCGCGGGTCGATACGAGTGACGGGGCATCGATCGTGGCGTATCTGTTGCCGTTCGGAGCAGCGTTGTCGATCACGCTGGCAAGCCTCCTGGAGCGTCGTGCCACGCTTCGCGATGAGAGTCCAAGCCGGATGCCGATGACGCTCGCGTTGTTCTACCAGGCGCTTGCAACCGCCATGGTCTTCGCTGTGCCGGCGTTTGCCCTCGAAGGGTTCCACGCCGAGCCGAATCCTGCGTTCATTGCCGCGATGGCGTGGCTGGTCGTCGGCGTTTCACTGGCCGCGTACGCGTTGATGTGGATGTTGATCGAACGCACGGACGCGACCCGGGTGGCCAGCTTGTTCTACCTTGGACCGCCGGTGACGATGCTGATGTCCTGGCTGGCGTTCGGCGACACCGTGACGTCGAACGATCTTGCTGGACTTGGCATCGTGGCATGTGGCGTTGCGCTGGTACAAACCAGGCAGCGTCCGACTGACGGGATGGCGCCGGAGGCCTGACGTTTCCGCGTCCTGGCGGGCGCTGGTAGTCGACGCGTTACGGTCATGTCTCCATGCGCTTCAGCCGGGCGAGCACCACGAAGGTGACCGCGCCGGCCAGCGTGAGCGTGAACGGAAACACCAGCACGAACCGACCGCGGCCGGGCTCGGTGCTTTCCAGCCACTGGTACAGGCCGACCCCGACAAGTGGTGCAATGAGGCCGCGGATGCCGGTCAGGGTGACGTGGATGCTCATGTAAAGGGTGGAGCGTCCGTCGCTGGCGAAGTCGTTGTGGCCGAGGTTCCAGCCGAGCCTGCCGCCCGCAAACGCCGCGCCCATGACCAGTGCGCCCAGGCCGAAAAGCCAGAGTTGGCCGAGAATCGCGCCGGGCACGAACAGCGCCATGGTGGCGACGAACATCCAGGAATGCCGGGCGCGGTAGTCGAGGATGTGAACCTTGTCCAGAAAGCGCGCCCAGACCGGGGTCAGGGCGGCCAGCGCGAGCAGGGGAATGGTGGTCGTGATCAATACCTGCATCAAGCGGGATACCCCGAGCTGCTCGGTCAGAATCACGACCAGCAGCGCGATCACCATGAGGTTGCCGGAACCGAACACGAACATGGTCGCCATGTAGCGTCGATACCAAAGATCCGTTCGGAGCACCTCTATGGCATCGGACAGGCGGACCCGCCCGGCGCCGCGCGCGTCCGTTTCCTCGCGCAGCAGGCGGCCCTGGCCGCGCACGGTAAAGCGCCTGTAGCGCCACGCGGCGACCAGGCCCAGTATCGCGGTCAGCGGGAACGTCACGCGCCAGGCCTGGTCGTGGACTTCCATCGAGATGCCGATGCCTGCCGCGGTCACGGCAATCAGCAGCGAATAGGTCACCGCGATGCGGCCGGTTATCGTGGCTCGCACGTGCCGCGGAAAGTTGGCTCGCCATATCGCCGCACGCAGGGTGATCACCCCGGCCCAGCTCAGCCGGGCGGCGATCATCCAGAAAACCAGCCACACCAGGCCGACGGCGCTGACCGGCGCCATCGAGATCATCAGGGCGGAGCCGGCGCATGCCGCCATCAGTGCCGACACCCAGCGGGTCTTGTGTCTGCCGTGCGCGAGGTTGGCGAACGCCAGGCTGGCGACGTTGGCAAAAGCCGGCGCGCCGGTGACCATGGCGACCGCAAGATTGACCAGCGCCGGGGCGGCCACGTCGGAAAATCCGACCTTGACGATAACCCCCAGCAGTCCGCCTTCCAGTGCGCCCAGCGTGACTGCCATGAGCGCGTTGATCTGGATTTCGCGCGGCATCAGCGTCCGGGCAACGAAAGGCAGCTTGTTCTGTTTGCGGGACAAGATCGGCGGGTCCTGGCCTTCGGCGGACGGTAGTTTGATCGACATCGGCGCCGCGCGGCTTGAATGCTGCCCGCGGCCCTCCATATGGTACGTTAAGGATCAATCCCTGGTTTCAGGAGGAGCAAAAACATGAAAAATTCGATACTGACCATTCTCATGGCGCTGTTCGCCGCGGTGGTGCTTGCCGCGTGTCAATCGGAAGACGACGCCGGCGAGGTCGAGGAAGCGCGGCAGGCGATCGAGGAAGCCGCTGAGGAATCTTCCGAAGCTGCCGAGGAGGTCTACAACGACACGATGGAAAGCGCCTCGGAAACTGCCGAGGAAGCCGGCGAGAGCGCCGAGGACATGATGGGCGCGGCCCAGTCGGAAGCGCAGAAGGCTTGGCAGAAAGCGGTTCAATTGGCTAACGAGGCCAACATGAAGGCCCGCAGCATGATGAACTCGGGCATGGAGCGCGGCAGCGAGGCCTGGGATGAAGCAATGGAAGAGACCCGGGAAGCTCGCGAGCAGGCCAGGCAGGCGCTGGAAGATGCGCGGGAATACTCGGGCGAGCAATGGGATTCTTTCAGCGCCAGGGCTCAGGCGGTCATGGACGAGGCCGGTCAGGCATGGAACGAATTGACCGAGGGCACCGAGTCCCAATCGGACGGCGACCAGTCTTCCGACACCTGATCGACGGATGAAAACCGACTGCGGCCGGCCTTCCGGCCGCGGTCGTTTCCCTGCATTGGCGCCCGTCTCATCCGGGCGCGGGTTTCCGGTTACCATTTCGTCAGATATCTCCGACGCCCGATGCCACCGTGACCGAACCCTACAATCCAGCCGCGATCGAACCCCCGATTCGCGAGCGCTGGGAAACCTCGAACTGTTTCCGCGCGCCTGACGAACCCGGCGCGGACGCTTTCTACTGTCTGAGCATGTTCCCGTACCCGTCCGGGCACCTTCACATGGGGCACATGCGCAACTACACCATTTCCGACGTCATCACCCGGTTTCACCGGATGAACGGGCGGCCGGTGCTCCAGCCCATGGGCTGGGACGCGTTCGGCCTGCCGGCCGAGAACGCGGCCATCGCGCGCGGCGTGCCGCCGGCAAAGTGGACCCGCGACAACATCGCCCACATGCGCACGCAGCTCAAGGAGCTGGGTTTCGCGATCGACTGGGATCGTGAACTGGCCACCTGCAATCCCGACTATTACCGCTGGAATCAGTGGCTGTTTCTCAAGATGCTGGAGCGCGGCATTGCCTACAAGAAGACCGGCACCGTCAACTGGGACCCCGTCGATCAGACCGTGCTGGCCAACGAGCAGGTCATCGACGGCAAGGGCTGGCGCACGGGCGCGGTGGTCGAAAAGCGCGAGATCCCGATGTACTACCTGCGCATCACCGACTACGCGGAGGACCTGCTGGCGGCGCTGGACGACCTGGACGGCTGGCCCGAGCGGGTGCGCGCCATGCAGGCCAACTGGATCGGCAAGAGCGTCGGGATGGAGGTCGTATTTCCCTACGACGGCGGCGAACTGAAGGTTTTCACGACGCGTCCGGATACCCTGATGGGCGCGACCTGGATGGCGGTGGCGCCGGAGCACCCGCTGGCGCGCGCGGCGGCCGAACGCGACCAGGAAGTTGCCGGGTTCATCCGCTCCTGTTCCACAGGCGGTGTCTCGGAAGCCGAGCTGGCGGTCCAGGAGAAGCGCGGAATCGCGACCGGGTTCAGCGTCGAGCATCCGCTGACCGGACGGGAATTGCCGGTCTGGATCGCCAATTACGTGCTCATGGGCTACGGCGAAGGCGCCATCATGGCGGTGCCCGCCCACGACGAACGCGATTTCGAATTCGCCAACAAGTACGGCCTGCCGATCACCCAGGTGATCCAGCCCGAGGCGGACGGTCACGAATACGACAGCGCCCAGTGGCACGACTGGTATACGGCAAAGGAGAACGTGCGCCTGGTCAATTCCGGCGCGTACGACGGCCTGGATTTCCGTGCCGGCTTCGACGCCATCGCCGAGGCGCTGGAACTCAAGGGGCTGGGCAGGCGACGCACCCAGTTTCGCTTGCGCGACTGGGGCATATCCAGGCAGCGTTACTGGGGCTGCCCGATTCCCATCATCCATTGCGACGATTGCGGCGACGTGCCCGTCCCGGAAAAGGACCTGCCGGTCGAATTGCCGGAAGACCTGGTGCCGGACGGCTCGGGCAGTCCGCTGGCCAGAAGCGAGGCTTTCCTGGCCTGCGAATGCCCGAAGTGCGGCAAGCCGGCGCGGCGCGAAACCGACACCATGGATACATTCGTCGACTCGAGCTGGTATTTCATGCGCTACCCGAGCGTGGACAACGACTCGGCAATGGTGGATGCGCGCACCGACGCGTGGATGCCGGTGGACCAGTACATCGGCGGCATCGAGCACGCCATCCTGCACCTGCTCTATGCGCGGTTCTGGACCCGGGTGATGAACGAGCTCGACCTGGTCAAGGTGCGCGAGCCGTTTTCCAACCTGCTGACCCAGGGCATGGTGCTGGCCGAAACCTGGTACCGGGAAGACGAGAAGGGCCGCAAGACCTGGTTCAACCCCTCGGACGTAGACGTCGAGCGCGATGCGAAGGGACGCATCGCCTCGGCGCGGCTGGCCGCCGACGGACAGCCGGTGCACTTCGGCGGTATCGAAAAGATGGCCAAGTCGAAAAACAACGGCGTCGATCCGGCCGCCCTGGTTGCGCAATACGGCGCCGACACCGTCCGATTGTTCTCGATGTTCGCCGCGCCCCCCGAGCAGAGCCTGGAATGGTCCGAGGCCGGGGTCGAGGGCGCGTGGCGTTTCCTCAAGCGGCTGTGGCAGCAGGTTCACGACCACATTGCCGCGGGTACGCCGGGAGCGCTGGCAACCGACGGGCTTTCCGACCAGGCGCTGGAAATGCGTCGCCGCATCCACGAGACGATCAGCAAGGTCGGCGACGATTTCGGCCGCCGCTACACGTTCAACACCGCCATCGCGGCAGTGATGGAATGCAGCAATCACCTTTCGCGGTTCGAGGTCGAAGGCGAGGCCGAACTGGCCGTGGCGCGAGAGGGATGGACCTCGCTGGTCCGACTGATCGCACCGGTCACGCCGCATATCTCCCAGGCGCTCTGGGCGGCGCTGGGACACGACGATGATATTCTTGACGCGGGCTGGCCGGAGGTCGATGAATCGGCGCTGGTCCAGCAAAAGCTCACCGTGGTGGTGCAGGTCAACGGCAAGGTGCGCGGCCGCATCGAGGCCGCGCCCGGGACCGCCAGGGACGCGCTCCAGCAACAGGCCCTGGCCGAGGAAAACGTATCGAGATTCGTCGCAGACAAGGAGATACGCAAGATCATCGTCATCCCCGACAAGCTGGTCAACATCGTGGTGGCCGCATGATCCTGGAAATGGCCGTGAGGCTACTGCGCGGGCGTCTGCCGGCGTTCGGCGGTGCTCGCAATCCTCATGTATCCGCATACACACTGCGGTTGCTGCGCTCCGACGCCCACCGGCAGACGCCCGCTCGCTACGCCTCACGGCCATTTCCGCGCGCAGGGTACCGACGTCTGCCGGCATTGGCCGCGGTAATGCTGGTACTGGTGCTGGCGGGTTGCGGGTTCCAGCTGCGCGGGGCGGCGAATCTGCCGGAAGAAATGTCGACCACCTGGGTAAACATTCCCGATTCGACCAGCGCATTCGCCCGGGAACTGGAATTGCTGCTGCGCGGCAACGGCGTGACGCTTGCCGAAGGGCCCGGCGAGGGCGTCGCCGAGCTTCGCATCACGCGCGAGCGGATCACGCGTCGCGCGCTGACCATTTCCGGAGACGCGCGGGTGCGGGAGTTCGAGCTGGTCTTCGACCTGCAGTTCAGTCTCGTCGACGCATCGGGGGACGTGCTGCTTGGGCCCGAATCGCTGCGGCTGGAACGCGATTTCCAGTTCGACGAGCAGGAAATACTGGGCGCGACGACCGAAGAGGAACTGCTGCGGGAAGATCTCCGGCGCAGCATGGCCGCGGCCCTGATTCGCCGACTGGAAGCTTTCGGCCGCACATGAGCGGCGCCTGAGATGAAGCTCTACGCCGAACGCCTGCCGGAGCAGTTATCGCGCCAGATCGCACCGGTCTACCTGATCGCGGGTCCCGAGCGCCTTATCGTCGAGGAAGCCGCCGACGAAGTGAGGAAGGCCTGTCGCGCGCAGCAGATCGACGAACGCATCCGATTGAGCGTCGACCGCAGCTTCAAATGGGACGAACTGGGGCAGTCGACGGAAACCGGTTCGCTGTTCGCCAGCCGCCGGCTGGTGGAGTTGCGGCTACCGACCGGCAAGCCGGGCGCCGAGGGCGGCAAGACGATCCGCCAATGGGTCGACGATCGGCACGAGGACGTGCTGCTGATTCTCTGCGACCAGTGGGACATGCAGCAGGAGCGATCGGCCTGGGTCAAGGCGATCGAAAAGGCGGGCGTGTACGTACCGGCGTGGAGCATCAAGCCGGCCCAGCTGCCGCGCTGGATCGCGCAGCGAATTCGCAGCAAGGGACTGCAGGCCGACAACGACGTCTGCGATTTCCTCGCCGAGCGGCTGGAAGGCAATCTGCTGGCCGCCGCGCAGGAAGTCGATCGGCTCGCGTTGTTGTTCCCGGGAAGTCGTCTCGAGCTCGACGAGGGGCGCAAGGCGGTCGCCGACAGTGCCCGCTTCGACGCGTTCCGGCTCGCCGAGCTGGTCATGACCGGCCATGCCGGCTCGGCACTTCGCTGCATCAGGGGCTTGCGCGAATCCGACAGCCCGGAGCCGGCCGTGCTTTGGGCGCTGGGCCGCGAGCTCGAGATCGCCCTGATCGTGGCGCGTCGATCGCGCCGCGAGTCGCCGCAGCGCGTATTCGCGGACCTGAAGGTCTGGCAATCACGGCAGCCGCCGATCGAGGCCTGCATCCGTCGCAACGGGCCGCGCAGGCTGGAGGCCGCGATCGGCCGACTCAGCCGCCTGGACCTGCTGTCCAAGGGGCAGGCCCACGGCGAGTTCTGGCTGGAGCTGGAACAGCTGTGCGCGGGGCTGGCCAGCGCGCCGGGCAGGCCATGACCAAGCGCGCCATCGCGATCTTCGGCGGCACTTTCGACCCCGTGCATTACGGCCATCTGCGCGCCGCGGCCGAGGTCTCGGAGCAACTGGGCGTGAGCGATTTTCGCCTGCTCCCGGCCGGTCAGCCGCCCCATAGGCAAGGCACCTGGGCCGAGGCCCGCCATCGCATGGCAATGCTGGAACTGGCGCTGGCGCCGCACGCCGACCTGTCCGTCGACGACCGCGAAGTGCAGCGCGGCGGACCGTCCTACATGGCCGACACGCTTGCCAGCATTCGGGACGAGGCGGGCGATTTGCCTGTAATGCTGTGCCTGGGGCAGGACGCGGCCAATCATCTCGATCAATGGCATGAATGGCGGCGACTGCTCGATCTGGCCCACCTGGTCGTGATGACTCGACCGGATGCCGAGCCCGGCTATTCAGAATCCCTGGCCGCTCACCTGGAAGGGCGCTTCGTCGAAAGCCCTGGATCGCTGATGGACCGCGCCGCCGGCTGCCTTTGCAACGTCAACGTGACCCGGCTGGCGATATCTTCAACCGATATCCGCCAGCAGATTGCAAAAGGGCGCAACCCGCGCTTCCTGCTGCCCTCGACGGTACTGGCCTACATTCGCAAGCACGGTCTTTATCATTCCTGAGCTGTGTATTCTTCCCGGCGGCGACGCCGGCGCAGCACGATGCTGCGTACCAGGATGCCCAGCACGAGTACCAGCACAAGCGCCAGCAACGGCAGGAAGACGCGCGGACGCAACAGAACCTCGGGGCCATTGACGCGCCCGGCCTCCAGCAGTGTTTCCAGACCGGCGCCGACGCTGACGTAGACGAGCACCAGCGGGATGAGCCCCAGCGCCGTGGCCAGCAGGAACCTTTGCAGGGAAATCCGGATCATTGCGCCGGCGGCGTTGATCGCGAAAAACGGCGCGACCGGAACCACCCGCAAAGCCAGCAGATAAAAAAAAGCGTCACGCTCCAGCAGTTGTACAAGACCCCGCGTGCGGCCGCGCAGAAGAAAGCTGCGCACGCGTTCGCCAGCGATGAAGCGCATGCCGACGAACGTCATCAGGGCGCCGCCCAGGGCGCCCGCCATGGACACGACGCTGCCGACGGTCAGGCCGAAAAGGTAACCCGCGGCAAGGCACAGCAGCGTCGCCGTGGGCAGGGTCAGGCCCGTGGTCAGGGCGAAGATCAGCGCGAATACCGCCGCGGTGGACAGCGGCCTGAATTCACTCCGGTACTCGAGGCGTTCGATCAGCGCGAGCAGTCCATCGATGTTCTCGCCCGACAGCATCCAGGCCCCGAATGCACTGGCCGCGAGCAGCAGCGCCGTCAGGCCCCATACCAGCAGGGTCGGGCGATCCGGTTTCACCTTCAGCTGCGGCCCAGTGACCGTTCCAGTATTGCTCCGAACCGGTCGACGTCTTCGATGGAGTTGTAAAGCGGATTGGGTGCGACGCGGATGATGTCGGGTTCGCGCCAGTCGCCGACCACGCCGGCGGCCTGCAGCGCTTCGAAAGCCGCCCGGCCCTGCTCACGTCCGGCCCGCACGCGCAGCGAAAGCTGGCACCCGCGGCGCGATCTTTCCAGCGGGGTGACGATCTCCAGCGGCTCGCCGGGCAGGGCGTCGACGATCCCGGCAATGCGCTCGGCCAGGTCGGTTTCGCTGTCCTGGAGACTGTCGATATCGGCTTCCCGGTAAATGTCCAGCGCCCCGGCGAGCGCGGCCAGGTTCAGCACCGGCGCCCCCGAGACCTGCCAGCCCTCGGCGCCGCGAATCGGCTCGAAGTCGGGGCCCATCAGGAAACGGGTCGATTCGTCATGGCCCCACCAGCCGGCCAGGCGCGGGCCGGAAAATTCGGCATGTCGTTCGTGGACGAATATGCCGGCAACCGCCCCCGGGCCCGCGTTCAGATACTTGTAGCTGCACCAGGCGGCGAAGTCCGCGCCCCATTCATGCAGCGCCAGCGGCACGTTGCCCATGGCGTGCGCCAGATCCAGTCCGACTGGGACGTCGTTGTCGCGCGCGGCCCGGCATATCCTGGCCATGTCGAAGCGCTGGCCGGTGGCGTACTGCACGCCCGGCCACATCACCAGCGCCAGTTCGTCGGCGTGCTCTGCAATGAAATCCGCCACCGCGACATCGTCGATCAGGCCATCCGCGCCCGGCTCGAATTCGACCAGGTCGTCGCTCGGGTCCAGACCGTGCAGAAGAATCTGTGATGCCACCGCGTAGCGATCGGACGGGAAAGCGCCTTTCTCGATGAGGATCTTGCGCCGGGCGCCCTTCGGACGGTAGAAACTGGTCATCAGCAGGTGCAGGTTCATCGTCAACGCGCCCATGGCCACGACTTCGCCGGCTTTCGCGCCGGCCAGGCGCATGAGTGCGTCCTCGAGCGTGCGGTGGTAGCCCAGCCAGGCCGGATCGCCGTTGAAGTGCCCGTCGACCGCCAGTTCCGCCCAGCGTTCGAGTTCGTGCTCGACCCGCGTGCGGGCAGTGTCGGGCATCAGGCCCAGGGAATTGCCGCAGAAGTAGATTTTCTGGCCGTTCTCGCCATGCCCATCGCCGTGGCGGGGGAAGGCGAAACGGTGACGGAACTGTGCCGGTTTCATTGTCGTTGTTTCCAGTGCGAATGCGATCTGGACATGTTGCCAGATTCGAGTGCTCACCTTGCGAGCGAATCGCGGGCCGGGGCCGCTTGAACGTCCCGAGCTCCGACTTGCGTAGAATGTCGGTCTTTCCGACGGCCGCCGGCGAACCTCATTGAAAGTCTCCGATTTCACGTTCGATCTTCCCGAAGAGTTGATCGCCCAGGCGCCTTTGCCCGAGCGCAGCGCCAGCCGCCTGCTGGTCATGGGCCGGGAACATGATGGCCTGGATGATCGAAGCTTCTCCGAGCTCGATGAACTGCTCGATCCCGGCGATCTGCTGGTATTCAACAACACCCGCGTCATCCCGGCGCGCTTGCATGCGAAGAAGGAAACCGGCGGCAGGGCCGAACTGCTGATCGAGCGCGTTCTGGATTCACGATCGGCGCTCGCGCAGATCGGTATCAACCGCAAGCCGGCGCCGGGATCGGCGCTGATCGAATCGGAAACCGGTGCACGCATCCGGGTGGAGGGTCGGCAGGACGAGTTCTGGCATCTGCGCCTGGATTCCGAAACCGGAGACTGGCTGGCGCTGCTCGAGCGCGCCGGTCACATGCCGTTGCCGCCCTATATCCAGCGCCGGGATCTCCCGGAGGACCGTGAACGTTACCAGACGGTCTACGCCCAGGAACCCGGCGCCGTCGCGGCCCCGACCGCCGGGCTGCATTTCGACGACGCGTTGTTCGCACGACTCGATCGGCGCGGCATCCACCGGGCGTTCTGCACGCTGCACGTCGGGGCCGGGACCTTCCAGCCGGTACGAGTGGAAGAGGTCGAGGAACATCGCATGCATCCGGAGTGGATTCGGGTCGACCAATCCCTGGTCGAGCGAATCGCCGCCACCCGAGCGGCCGGCAACCGGGTCGTTGCCGTGGGCACCACCGCAGTGCGCGCATTGGAGACCGCCGCGGCCGAAGGCGAACTCAAGCCGTTTGCCGGCGACAGCCGGATATTCATCTATCCCGGTTACCGGTTCCAGGTGGTCGATGCCCTGATCACCAACTTTCACCTGCCGGGATCGACGCTGATGATGCTGGTATCGGCGTTTTCGAGCCGCGATCGCATTCTTGCCGCGTACCGGCACGCGGTGGAGCAGCGGTATCGGTTCTTCAGTTACGGGGATGCGATGTTGATTCGGTGAGCGGCTTTGTGCCGCTTTGCGCATGCGGGGCCGGAAGGCCGTCGGGCTTTCGATTCCAATCTATGGCTTTTGACTTCCAAGCTCTAACTGCAACTTCAACTTCAACTTCAACTTCAACTTCAACTTCAACTTCAACTGCATTTCGCCCCGCGCTGCGCGCTTGCGGGCGACCTACTTTTGTCAGTCGCGACAAAAGTAGGCAAAAGCGCTTTTTACAGGCGGCAGAGGGTTGCGGTGCGGGTTGGTCGGACCGGGGGTTAGGTGTTTGATTGCGGCATTGGCTGGAGATCTTTTTGCCCGATCGTCATGTGCATCTTGGCTTGCGGGCGGCGACGGGATTCCGGCTTCGATGGTTATCGGAGCGGGGTCATCTCGATCGTGCTCACACGCGTCTGTTGGGGATGCTGAAGTGGGTTCCAACTTGGGGCGGTGAGGGCTTGTGCGGGCCTGGTTGCGGTCGGTGTTCTTGCCCGGTGGCGGGCATGATGAAGTTGCCCGAAATGTCTTGTAGGAGCGGTCTCCAGGCCGCGATTGGGATAAAGCTATCGGCGCCAGGAGACGCCTCCTGCGAAAAGCTGGAAAGACAGAGTTCGTGGGTCAGGGTCGCGTCCCCGCCGCGCTTTGCGCTTCGCATCGATCCCTCTCCCCCAGCCAAATAAAAAAGGCCCGGCTTTTCGGCCGCGGTGATTTTATTTGCAGGTTCTCGGCGCGTGCTGGTCGCTCAGGCCTGCGGGCCGGCTAGTTCCAGGATTGACTGCGCGCCGTTGGCGCTTGCCCTCGCTGCGCTCGGGTAGCTACGCGCTTTGCGCTTCGCATCGATCCCTCTCCCCCAGCCATAAAAAAAGCCCGGCAGAGCCGGGCTGTTCCTTTTCGCGCGTTCTCGGTGCGTGCTGGTCGTTCAGGACTGCGGGCCGGCATGCTCCGGGATGGACTGCGCGCCGTTGGCGCTTGCCCTCGCTGCGCTCGGGTAGCTACGCGCTTTGCGCTTCGCATCGATCCCTCTCCCCCAGCCAAATAAAAAAGGCCCGGCTTTCGGCCGGGCCTTTTTTATTTGGCTGGGGGAGAGGGATTCGAACCCCCGCTGACGGAGTCAGAGTCCGTAGTCCTACCACTAGACGATCCCCCATGAGACCGTTGTGTTGCGCCGAGGCCGGATGCTTGTCGAACCGAACCCGGCTACATCCGTCTGGCGAGCGAGATTTCGTTGCTGGGAAGGCTTGGGTCGGCGAAGGAAGCGCAGTGTACGTATTGTGTACATGAGCATTCCGTAGCCAACCCAAACGCAGCCAGCAGCGAAAGGTCGCCGCCAGATCAGCGCTTGGAGTATTGGGTGGCTTTACGTGCCTTGTGCAAACCAATCTTCTTCCGCTCCACGGCGCGCGCGTCGCGGGTCAGGAAGCCGGCCGTGCGCATTTCGCCGCGAAGGTTCTCGTCGTACTCGGTCAGCGCACGGGCCAGTCCCAGGCGCAGCGCGCCGGCCTGACCGGTGGTGCCGCCGCCGGAAACCGTGGCGTGGATGTCGAACTTGTCGGCGAGCTTGATGAGTTCCAGCGGCTGGCGCGCGATCATGCGCGCGGTTTCGCGGCCGAAGAACTCATCGATCGGCTTCTTGTTGACGATGATCTGGCCGGTGCCGCGGCGCAGGAAAACCCGCGCGGTGGAGGTCTTGCGGCGACCGGTTCCGTAAAACTGTTCGTTGGACATTGCTTGATCCTGGTTTTCTATTGCGTTCCGCTTACAGTTCCAGCGCGCGCGGCTGCTGTGCCGAGTGCGGGTGCTGATCGCCGGCGTAGACCTTGAGCTTCTTGAGCATCGCGCGACCCAGCGGGTTCTTCGGCATCATGCCCTTGACCGACTGCTGGATGACCCGCTCGGGGTGCTTGTCCAGAAGCTTCTCGAGGTTGATCGACTTGAGATTGCCGATGTAGCCCGTGTGGTGGTGGTACATCTTGTCGGTCATCTTGCGACCGGTCACGGCGATCTTCTCGGCGTTGATCACGACGACGTAGTCACCGGTGTCGACGTGCGGCGTGAATTCCGGCTTGTGCTTGCCGCGCAGTCGCCGGGCGATTTCGCTCGACAGGCGGCCGAGGTTCTTTCCGGCAGCGTCGACGACAAGCCATTCGCGGCGGACTTCATGCGGTTTTGCGCTGAAAGTTTTCATGATTATTTCTTTGCCCCAGAAAATCGGAACACGGGTTCAGTAAAGAGCGGGAATGTTACTAGATTTCCGAGCGCCAGGCAAGCCCCTTGGCGGTTTTTGTCGCCGGGCGTAACCTGGCCCGCCTTGTTTGCCGCCCTCCCGTCGCGAGGGGCCTGACGGCACCGCAGCAGGAAGGGTTGTGAATAAGGCGGGAGGAACCTCTGAACAAGTCTGCACCGGCGCGCCCGCGCAGACTTGTTCAGAGGTTCCTTAGCCGGTCGGGATCTCCAGCACGGCGCCGGGATGGATCACGTCGCCCTGTATGGCGTTGGCCTGGCGCAGCCGGTTCAGGCTGACCGAATATCGCTGGGCGATGGTGCCCAGCGTGTCGCCCCGCTGCACCACGTAGCGCGCCGGGTCGCCGCGATTGGCGGCAAACCAGGTGCCGCGCGGCGCGGTCTGGCGAAAATGCTGTTCGATGCCGCGCCGGATCGCCGTGGCCAGTTCGGCCCGGTGCCGGCGCGAGCCCAGGTTGGCTTCGTCGCTGGGGTTGCTGATGAAACCGACTTCCACCAGCACGCTGGGGACGTCCGGGGAGCGCAGTACGACGAAGTTGGCGCTTTCGACCTGCTTGCGGTGGTTGCGCCCGACCGCGCCGAGTTCGTCCAGGATCTTGCCTGCCGCGGTCTGGCTGTATTCCATCGAGGCGTTCTGAGACAGGTCCAGCAGCACCGATCGCAGCATGTCGTCGCTCTGTTCCAGGTCGACGCCGCCGATCAGGTCGGCCTCGTTTTCGCTCTGCGCCAGCAGTCTCGCCGCCTGGCTGGAGGCGCCGCTGCGCGAAAGCACGTATACGGAACTGCCCCTGACGCGGCGATCGCGGAAGGCGTCGGCGTGCAGAGAGACGAAAAGGTCGGCGCGCGCCTCGCGGGCGCGTTCGAATCGCTCGTTGAGCGGTACGTAGTAGTCGCCGGTGCGGATCATCACCGGGTGCATGCCGGGCGCATCCTCGATCTGCCGTTCCAGTTCGGCGGCCAGCGCGAGCACGATGTTCTTCTCGTACATGCCGCTGGGACCGATGGCGCCGGGATCCTCGCCGCCGTGGCCGGCGTCGATGGCCACGATCATGTCGCGATTGTCTTCGGGCAGGCTGCGGGCGACCGATCGGACGCGTTCCTCGGCCGACGTGGCATTCCTGGGAAACAGGTCGAGCCCCAGCCGGTGGCCGTAACGACCGGTCGGCGCGAGGAGGAAACTCTTGACGCGGGAAGCGTCGGCAAGGTCGAGCACCACACGCAGGTCGTCGCCGTCGCGAATGCCGTGGCGCACCTTGCGCACCACGCCGCTGACTTCGGGGTCGATTTCGGGTTCCAGCGCCATGCTGGTGCGATCGATGTCGACGACAAGCCGGTCCGGACCTTCCAGCGCGAAGACCTTGTACTCCACTTCGCGGTCGAGATCGAGCACCACCCGGGTCTTGTCGGGACCGGCCCAGACGCGCACGTTTTCGACCTCGCCGGCGACCAGCGAGCCGGCCAGGCAGAGCAGCATCAGGCAGATTGAAAGGGCTCTCGAGTCCATGAACGGGGCTTTGCGCTTTCTCCGGTTCCCTACATTCAATACTATGCACCGAATCAATACGGTTTGCAAGAGCAAAAAGTCTATTCATTTTAGCTAGATACGAGATGAATGTGACCTGAATGCTCATGGGCTTCCGGTAAATGGGCGTTCCCCGCTGCGTCGGCGCTTGAATTATTCTTGGGCGGCAGCATCTCTAATTCAGTTTCGATAACCCGCCACAAGGAGTCCGGAATCATGTCCAGTGAAGGTCTGCATGCGCCGCGCGAGCGCTTGAGCAAGAAAACCCTGGCGATGCACCACGCCATCGTGTCGCTGATGGAGGAACTGGAGGCGGCCGACTGGTATCGTCAGCGCGCCGACGACTGCGAGGACGAGGCGCTCAAGGACATCCTCCTGCACAACATGCGCGAGGAAATCGAGCACGCGGCAATGGTGCTGGAGTGGCTGCGGCGCAACGACGACGATTTCGACGAGCAGCTTCGCAAGTTCCTGTTCAAGGAAGGCGAGGTGACCGAGCACCACTGAAGCACTGGAGCGGGATTCAAGGACGCAGAATCCTGAGCCACCACCAGAAGTTGACCAGCCCCATCATGGATGCGGCCACGTAGGTGAACGCGGCCGCAGTCAGGATCTTGCGCGCCGCGCCCCGATCCTCCTGCTTGAGGTAGCCGCCCTGGGTGAGGATGGGCAGGGCGCGGCGAAAGCTCGCGTCCAGCTCGGTCGGCAGGGTGACCAGGTGGACCAGGATGCCCGAGGCCAGCGCGGCAAGGCCGACCAGCAAAAGGGTCAGGCCGGCGCTGGGAATCTTCAGCGCGATCAGCGCCACCGGCATCAGCGCGATCAGCACCATGCCCAGCTTCTGGAATTTCTGCACCGATTTGACCATTCGGGTGCGTGCGATCAGCGGCTGGTAGCCGTCGGCGTGCTGTATCGCGTGGCCCACTTCGTGCGCCGCCACCGTGACCGCGGTCAGCGAGGCCGTGCCGTAATTGGCCGGACTCAGACGGACCACGCGCGCTTCAGGATCGTAATGGTCGCCCTGTTCGGTCTGCTCGACCGCCACCGATTCGAGACCCGATCTATCGAGCAGGTGGCGCGCCAGCTGACCGCCGGTGCCCGGATAGCGGTCGGCGGGCTGTGAATAACGCTTCATGACGCGCTGCACCCACCAGCCGGGCAGGACCACGACGCCCAGCAGCAGGACGATTCCGAGAATGATGTGCATCTGTCAGGCGTCTCTGAACGATTCGACCAGGGCGAATGCCTCGCGGCGGTCCATGCCGCCGACCCTGGCAAGTATCCGCGCGGCGCGCGCCGGCGGCAGCTCCGCGGCCAGTTCGCGGGCGAGCAGCGTGGTGTCCAGGCTTCGAGCCAGGGCTTCGTCCGTGGCGCCCTCGATGAGCAAGACAGCCTCGCCGCGTTGCTGGTCCGGGTCGCCCTGGACCCAGGCCGCGAGTGCCTCGAGGCGATCGCGGCGAATGGTTTCGAAGCGCTTGGTCAACTCCCGCCCCACGGCCGCCAGCCGATTCGCGCCCAGCGCGGCGGCGGCGTCCGTCAGGACCGGAACAAGGTCGCGCGCCGGCACGTAGAACATCAGCGTGGCGCGCTCGCGCGAAAGTGACTCCAGCCGCTTGCGGCGCTGGCCGGCTTTTGCCGGTAGAAAACCTTCGAAGCAGAACCGGTCGCAGGCCAGGCCGGCCGCCGAAAGAGCCGCGATGGCGGCGCAGGGCCCGGGTACCGGGGAGACGCGGATTCCCGCCGCATGGGCGCGGTCGACCAGCCGGTAGCCGGGATCGGAAATCAGCGGCGTGCCCGCGTCGGAGACCAGCGCCACATCTCGTCCACCGATCATCAGCTCGATTAGCTCCTCGACCGCGCGCGATTCGTTGTGATCGTGCAGCGCCACCCAGCGCGGCGGTTTCTCGCGCGGCGGCAGCAGCTTCCGACTCACGCGGGTGTCCTCGGCGGCGATCACGTCGGCCTCGGCCAGCACGTCCCGCGCTCGGGGCGAAAGGTCGTCGAGGTTGCCCAGCGGGGTGGCGACGATCCACAGCGTCCCGGGTTCGGCCGATGTTCGGGTCAAAGACTCTTTCCGTTGCGAATAACGACGTTATTATGGCACCCATGAATCGAATCGATAGCAAGGCGCCGGCCTGCCTGCTGCTGGCCTTGGTACTGGCCGCCTGCGCCCCTTCAGGCCCCGATATCCGCCCCGATCAGCAGACCCGCGATCCGGACCGACTGGCCGAGCGTGGGCGATACGTCGATGCCGCGCAGGCCTGGCTCGAGCTGGCCGAAGAACAGCCGGCGCGTGCCGTCGAGGCGCGAATCGCCGCCGCCCGGCAATGGCTGGCAGCCGGCCGGCCCGACGAGGCGAGGGCGCTCGTCGCGGATTTGCGACTGGAACGGCTCGCGCCCGACCTGGATTTCGAAGTGGCGCTTCTGGGCGCTGAAATCGCGCTGGCCGAGCGCGATTTCACGACCGCCGGCCGGATTCTTTCGTTGCCGCGCGACCAGGTGCCGGAATCGCTTCGCTCGCGCTTCGACGCGTTGAACGAACGCCTGGCCGAGGCCAACCCGAATTCCCCCGCCGCGCGCGTGGAGGCGTTGGCCGAGGCGCTGCGCGAGCCCGAGTTCCGGCCCGAGATGGCGCTGGCGCTGCTGCTGGAACTGCCGCTGGAGACGCTCCGCAACCTGCAGTCCGAACATGAAAACCGGCCTGCGCTGGCCCCCTGGCTGGATCTCGCTGTTTCGGCGCGGGCGCGGTTGATCGACGATCCCGAGCTGCAGCGTGCGCTGGCCGAGTGGCGGCAGCGCCATGGGCTGGAGGCGGAAGTCGCCGATGACCTGTATCGATGGATCGCGGCCTGGCGGCAGACGCTGCCGATGCCGGAGAGCGTGGCGGTACTGTTGCCGGGCGACGGCCCGCTGGCCCGCGCCGGCGAGGTGCTGCGCGAAGGGCTGCTGGCGGGCTGGCTGCAGATGCCGCGGGATCGTCGGCCACGACTCGATTTTCATTACCTGGACAACGAGCCGGACGCCGCCGTCGGCGCCTGGTTCGAAGCGCGCGAGCGGGGCACCGATTTCGTGATCGGCCCGCTTGCGCGCAACCAGGTCGGCGCCCTGCTTGCGTTGCCCGACCTCACGGTGCCGACGCTGCTGCTCAACAGGCCCGTCGAGGACGGCGCGTTGCCCGCCCCGGACCGCCCGATCGCGATGCTGGCGCTCCCGCCGGAAGAAGAAGCCGAGCTGGCAGCCGTGCGCGCGCTGGTCAACGAGTTCGATCGTGCCGTGGTGGTGGCGCAGCAAAGCGACTTCGGCCGGCGCGTCGCCGACCATTTCGGTGAGACGTTCCGGCTGGGCGGCGGGCAGGTGATCGCACGCACCGAATACGCGGCCGGCGAGTTCGACCATACCGAGACACTGGAGGCGCTGCTGGAAATCGACCGGTCGCGCGAACGCATCGCGCGGCTGGAGCAGGTCCTTGGTTCCGACGTCGCATCGGAGCCGCGGCGCCGGACCGACTTCGACCTGGTCTTTCTCGCCGCACGCGGCGGCGACGGCCGCCAGATCATGCCCCAGCTTCGCTTCCTCGGGGTCGAGCCACGTCCGGTCTACGCAACCTCCGATATCTGGCCCGGCGGCAACGTGGGCGGCGACCTCGACGGCATCCAGTTACCCGTAGCGCCCTGGATGCTGCAAGAGGGTGAGCCGGCCCGGCAGCGACTGCGCGCCGAGCGTCTGTATCCCGGGCTGGTCGGCGACCCGACCTTGAGCGAGCTGCACGCCCTGGGCCGCGATGCGCTCGCGCTGGTCCCCTGGATGAGCATGATGAAGCGCGACCCCATGCTCTACCTGGCCGGCAACGTCGGCCGGCTCCGGCTGGCCAACGGCATCGTGCTGGAACGCGACCTGCCGTGGGCGCGCATCGAGGACGGCCGCCCGGTTCGTTACGAGCCTGCGCCGGCGGACTGATGTTCAAGCGCCGGGCCGGTGATGCGGGCGAGCGCAAGGCCGAGCAGTTTCTCAAGCGCAACGGGTTGAAGTTCGTCGCGCGTAACTGGCACTGCCGGCACGGCGAGATCGACCTGGTGATGTTCGACGGCGAATACCTGGTGTTCGTCGAAGTGCGCCTGAGAACCCCCCGAGGCTTCGCCAACAGCGCCGAAAGCGTCGACTGTCACAAGCAGCGCAAGCTGGCCCAGGCCGCAGCCATGTTCCTGGTCAAGAACGCGGCGTGGCAGGATCGCCCGTGCCGATTCGACGTTGTCGGCATCGAGGGCGACACCGGGGAGATGGCCTGGATCCGGCATGCGTTCGAGGTCTAGTCGCGCCGAAGCGCGACGGTTTACGGTTGGACGCTTTACGGTTTACGGAAAATTCGCTTGTGTGCCGATCTTGAAGTACCGGGTTTTTCTTTTGCGCACGAAGCCATGAATGAGAAACAAACGCTGAGA
Organism: Lysobacterales bacterium; assembly: GCA_002722315.1. Taxonomy (GTDB): domain Bacteria; phylum Pseudomonadota; class Gammaproteobacteria; order Xanthomonadales; family Wenzhouxiangellaceae. The sequence continues at coordinate 30,239 of PBLG01000008.1, forward strand.
TCGCCGCGTGCACCGCTTGCGTAAAGCGTAAAGCGTCCAACCGTAAAGCGTAGTCCTTCAACCAGCTAACCAGCTAACCAGCTAACCAGCCGACAATCCCGAGCACCGCCACCGCATAGACCGCCGCGATCAGATCGTCGAGCATGATCCCGAACCCGCCGTGCACTCTCCGATCCAGCCAGCCGATCGGCCACGGCTTGACGATGTCGAACAGGCGAAAGGCGACGAATGCCGCCAGCCACCAGGCGTAGGTCGGGGCGCCGTCCCCGACGAACGGCACCAGCACCAGCACCAGCCAGATGCCGACGAATTCGTCCCATACGATGCCGCCGTGATCGTGCACGCCGAGCCGTTTCGATGCCCTGTCGCAGATCGGGATTCCGGCCAGGAAAGCCGCAGTCACGAACAGCAGCCCGGCCCAGACCGGCAGACCCGTCAACGGAAACGCCAGCAGCATGCCGGCCACGGTGCCGAGCGTGCCGGGGGCCTTCGGGCTGAGTCCCGAGCCCAGACCAAAGGCGAGGAAGCCGGACGCGGTTCCGGTCGCGGTCAGCCTGAGCGTTTTCCTGTCCAGCTCGATCTTTTCGTGCATGCGTTCATCAGTCCTGTCGAGTCGAGTGACGGCGACGCCCGGCGTCGTGGGGCAAAACTGCCGGACCGGTCAGCGGAAGTGGTCCCAGCCGGATTCGTTCGTCTCCAGTGGCCGGCCACCTGCGTCCAGGCATACGATCCGGCCCGAATCGGTGACGCGGCCGATTTCGGTCAGTCTGACGCCACCTGCGGAATCGGGCAATTCCGTGCCTTCGGCAACCAGCGCGAGCAGTTCGTAATCACCGCCGGCGAATTGCAGCGAACAGCGCTCTCGACGGTCGGGTGAGGCTTCGGCCAGCGCAATCGACGTCGGCAGTTGGTCGCACCGGATTTCGGCACCGAGTTTGCCGACCATGTGCGCCAGGTCGCCGAGCAGCCCGTCTGAAATATCGATCATGGCGTCGGCCATTCCGGCCAGTTCCAGTCCCGCGGCAATTCGCGGTGCGGGTTTCAACAGTCTTTTCCGCAGCGGATCACCCGGGGGCTTTTCGAGCTTCAGGCCGGCGGCAGCGTCGCCGAGCGTCCCCGTGACCACGATGCGCTGGCCGACGGAAGCCCCCTCGCGGGTGGCGTACTGCCCGGACGGTACCTCGCCCAGTGCGGTCACGCCGATGTTCAGCGGCCCGCGCGTGACGTTGCCGCCGACCAGCGAGCAGCCGTGTTCGGCCGCCAGCGCCAGGAACCCGTCGAGGAACCCGCGAAGCCAGCTCGAATCGGCTTCCGGCAGGGTCAGCGTCAGCAGGCACCAGCGCGGGGTTGCGCCCATGGCCGCCAGGTCGCTCAGGTTGACCGCCAGCGCCAGGTGGCCGATTTCCTCGGTCGTCGCCCGGTTTTCGCCGGAATCGATGAAGTGCCGTCCGGCGACCAGGTTATCGGTGGTTGCGACCAGCTGCATGCCGGCCGTCGGCTGCAGCACGGCAGCATCGTCGGCTATGCCCAGCACTACCCCGGAACCGGCCGGCGTGCGTGCCTTGATCTCAGCTATCAAGTCGAATTCATTCATCTTGTCCCCTGCCCGCCAGCCATGACCCGTGCGACCGGGTTGCCGCCGAATTCGAAGGCCAGCTCGCGAGCGTCCGTAGCGTCGAGCACGACCAGGTCGGCGCGCATGCCGGGTTCGATCTTCCCGCGATCGGACAGCCCGAGCAGTTCGGCGCCGGCGGCCGTCGAGGCATGAACGGCCTCGGCCGGGGTGAGGCCGAGCTTGCGCACGGCAAGCGCGACAACGAACGGCATGGACCAGCACGGCGCCGAGCCGGGGTTGTAGTTGGTGCCCAGCGCCAGCCTGCCGCCGGCGTCGAGGAATGCGCGGCCGTCGCCGTAGCGCTCGTCGAGATGAAACCCGGACGCCGGCAGCATCACGCCGAACGCCGTCGAGGTCGCCAGTCGGTCCAGCCCTTCGATGCCGGTCGCCTCGAGGTGATCGACGCTGGCGAACCCGAGCTCGACCGCGGCCTCGATCATGCCCAGCGCGTTGAACTGGTCGGCGTGGACGCGGATCGGATGGCCTGCAGCCTGCCCGGCGGCGAACAGCGCCAGGCAGTCGTCCAGCGACCAGGCGCCCTTCTCGCAGTAAGCGTCCAGCGCGATCCCGGGAAATTCGGCGGTGACCGCCGGCAGGGTTTCGTCGATGGTGCGGCGAACGAAGCGGCCATGCTCGACCTCCGGATCGATCGCATGACCGATGCACGCGGTCGGCACGACGGTGCCGGCAAACGATTCACCGGCACGTGCGATGGCGCGCAGCATCTTCAACTCGCTTTCGGTATCCAGTCCGTAGCCCGACTTGACTTCGACGGTCGTCGAGCCGTGGGCCAGCATCCGGGTCAGCCGCGCCAGCAGCAACTCGGTCAGCTCGGTCTCCGAGGCTTCCCGCGTGGCGCGGACCGTGGCCATGATGCCGCCGCCCTGTTCCAGCAGATCCAGGTACGACACGCCGGCCAGCTTGCGTTCCCATTCGTCCAGGCGCGTCCCGGCGAAGCAGGCGTGGGTGTGGCAGTCGACAAAGCCGGGCAGCACGGCGCGGCCACCGGCATCGAATGCGGCCTCTGCGGCCGACCCGGACCCTGCGTCGGAAATGCCGGCAATGACCCCGTCGGCCACGACAATATCGGCGAGCTCGCCATTGACGAGCGCGTTGACGATGCGCGTTCCAGTCACGATGAAGGCCGCCGATTCAGCCCGGCAAGGAAGCGCAGAAACAAGTGCGCGGCCAGCCGCGCGGTGCGCCCGTTCTCATCAAACGGCGGCGACAGCTCCATGATGTCGAAGCAGCACACCGACGGCATCCGCCCGGCGGCTTCGGCGTAGTCTGCAACCTTCTGCGCCGGCCAGCCGGCCGGGTGGGGCGCGCTGACGCCGGGCGCCTGGGCCATGTCGATGACGTCCAGGCAGATCGAGACGAACCGGGCATCGGAAGGCGGCCATTGTGTCGGCGGCCAGTCGGCCAGCTCGCCGCCGTGGGCCCGGAACCATTCCAGGTGCGCCGGCGTGTTGGAAAGCGGGTCGAAACCGAACAGCTGCAGCGTGCCGATGCCGCCGTGTTCGATCAGGCGCCGGAACGGCATGCCCGAGCCTTCGTCTTCGCGCACGTCCAGGTGGGCATCGAAGTACACGCCGTCAAGCCTCAGGTCTTTCGGCCGGATCAGGAGATCGATCACGGCGCGGACCTCCGGAAACGTCATGTCGTGACCGCCGCCGATACCGACCGGCATCAGGCCGGCGTCCAGCATTGCGCTCACGGTCTCGGTAACGTGGGCATGGGTCTCGGCCAGCGAATCGCCGGGGACGATATTGCCAAGGTCGATGACGGGGATCGCAAAACCTCCAAGCGCCACCGAGTCTGCCGCACCGTAGCCGGCCAGCGCCGCGCGAAACGCGTCGGGACCTTCGGCCGCACCCGGTCGGCCGCCGTTGAGTCGCACGCCGTGGTCGTCGGCTAGCCCCAGCAGGCCCAGGGCGCGAAAGTCATGGCCGGCCGCGTTGAAGCGGGTCTTCTGCAATCGATCGAGTGCATCCGCTTCGCGGTGCAGGTCGACGATGCGGGCGGCGAATCGACCCGGTTTGCACTCGGGCCAGGCACCGGCGCTGAGTAAATGGCGGATTTTTTCAGGCATTTGGCTCATGGTCAAAGGTTGGAGGGCGCGCGGGCCGGTTTGCTGTCATTCACCACCGATCGAACGGAATATCCAGCCCTTGTTCTTCAGCGCATGTCCGGGCTTCATCGTAGCCCGCGGAGACGTGGCGGAACACGCCCATGGCAGGGTCGTTGGTCAGGACGCGCTTCAACCGTTCCGCCGCTTCCGGCGTGCCGTCGGCGACGATCACCTGTCCGGCGTGCTGGGAATAGCCGATGCCGACGCCGCCGCCGTGGTGGAAGCTCACCCACGACGCGCCGGAGGCGACGTTGACCATGGCATTGAGCAACGGCCAATCCGATATCGCGTCCGATCCGTCCTTCATGCCCTCGGTTTCGCGGTTGGGCGAGGCGACCGAGCCGCAGTCCAGGTGGTCGCGGCCGATCACTATGGGCGCCGAAACCTCTCCTTTCGCGACCAGGTCGTTGAAGATCAGCCCGGCCTTGTCTCGCTCGCCCTGGCCGAGCCAGCAGATGCGGGCCGGCAGGCCCTCGAACTCGACCCGTTCCCTGGCCATGGTCAGCCAGCGTTTCAGGCCTTCGTGTTCGGGAAAGGCTTCGAGCAGCGCGGCATCGGTGCGATAGATGTCCTCGGGATCACCCGAAAGCGCGGCCCAGCGGAACGGGCCTCTTCCGACGCAGAACTGCGGCCGGATGAACGCCGGCACGAAGCCGGGAAAGTCGAACGCTTTCTCGAATCCCTCGTCGAACGCGCGCTGGCGGATGTTGTTGCCGTAATCGAACGTGACCGCGCCGGCGTCCTGCAGCCTGACCATCGCCTCTACGTGGCGTTTCATGCTGGCCAGGCTCTGTTTTACATAGCCCTTCGGATCGCGATCGCGGAACTCGTTGGCCTGCTCGAAACTGTAGCCCGCCGGCACGTAACCGTTGAGTGGGTCGTGGGCGCTGGTCTGGTCGGTCAGCGTGTCGGGGGTAATGTTGTGCACTATCAGACGTTCGAGCAGGTCGACCGCGTTGGCGACGACGCCCACGCTGGTTCCCGATTTTTGCTGCTTGAGCTCGAGTGCGCGCTCGATCGCGGCATCGAGGTCGTGATGCAGTTCGTCGAGGTAGCGCTTCGCTTTTCGTCGCTCCAGGCGCGAGGCATCGACGTCGGCGATCAGGCAGGTACCGCCGTTCATCGTGATGGCCAGCGGCTGTGCGCCGCCCATGCCGCCGCAGCCGGCGGTGACGTTCAGCGTCCCGTCAAGTGTTCCATCGAAATGCTGGCGCGCGCACTCGGCGAAGGTCTCGAACGTTCCCTGCAGGATGCCCTGGGTGGAGATGTAGATCCACGACCCGGCGGTCATCTGGCCATACATGATCAGGCCCTTCGCGGCAAGCTCGTCGAAGTGGTCCTGGGTGGCCCAGGCCGGCACCAGGTTGGAGTTGGCGATCAGCACCCGCGGCGCGTCGGGGTGGGTCCGGACCACGCCCACCGGCTCGCCGGACTGCACCAGCAACGTCTCGTCCGCCTCCAGCCGTTTCAGTGTTTCGACGATCGCGTCGAACGCCGGCCACGAGCGTGCCGCCTGGCCGCGCCCACCGTAGACGATCAGGTTATCCGGATCCTCGGCCACTTCCGGGTCGAGGTTGTTCATCAGCATGCGCATGGCCGCCTCGGCGGCCCAGGTCTTGCAGGTTTTCTCCGGGCCGCGCGGCGCTCGGATGGTTCGTTTGCTGGCCATGGTCGAATTCTGGTTGGCGTTGGCGTTCATTCTAACGTTACGCCGGACTTAGCTCCCCGGAGACTTGAATTCGCCCGACTGCTGGGCTAGCCTGTCGTCGGCGGGGCAATGGCGTGGCGGTGCAGCGAGCGGAATCGGATTTCATTCGCTCATGTCGATTGGCCGGTATTGCCTCCATTCACTCGTCATCATTCAAAATTTGGAGTATGCCGATGTTCATGGATAGAGCCGTGTTGGCCGGTCTGTCTTTACTCTTGTTCACAGCTTGTTCGACGTCGCCGTCGACCTCGGTCGAGCCTGAATTCAACGCGCCGCTTGTGAACGTCTCGCTTGATGAGAGCTCGAACTACTGGACGTTGGATCGCCGGTCCCAGGTGGATGCGCGCCGTGCAATCGGAGCGCCTGCAACTTCGTATGAATGCCGTCGAGCCGTACTGGCCTACACGGTCGATTCGAATGGAAGCGTATTCGATGTTGAAATCGTCGACGCGTGGCCGAACGAAGCGGCCGCCCGCTACTTTGCCGCGATGCAGGGGCAATTTCGCTACGATCCAACAGCTACCAATCCGGATCGCATTCCGATTCGAACGATCGGGACGCAGACTGCATTCGTACGTGGGGCCGACTGCGAGTTTCCCCCGATGAAGGGGCTGTCATGGCCGGATGAATAGCGGCATCAAGGAGAAGCGCATTCTTCCTGGATAATCCGTCGCGAATCACCCTCGACCACCAGCGCGGTGAGGCAGCCATTTCGCAGGCAGCACATTGCGACAAACATGATGCCGGCGCCGGCGATGGAACATGGCGTCGATCCCGGGGTCCGAATAACAGGCTTTCATGTCGTTCGCCCGCATCGGATCATTGCCGGTGAGCTAGTTGGACAGCCGAAATTCAGCTTGATCTCATCCGTGAATGTCGTCGGCACCGGTTGAACCTGACAAAGGCGAGCGTTGGTGGAAGAACAAGGCGTTTCTGCCGATGACCGCATGCAGCTCATGATCGATCGTCGGATCAGGCTTTGGAAGGCAATTAATGGATATTCAACGCAAGGTCTCGAATACACAGCGCCGGAAGCGAACGGTGCTGCTGGCGGGCATCGGGGGCGCCTTCCTCGCGTTGGTTGCAGGGGCAGTGTGGATGGGCCAGCGGCCGCCGGCGATCGATGGCGACAGCATCTGGACCGGCGAAGTCACGCGCGGCGAATTGGTTCACGAAGTGGTCGCGCCCGGCCGGCTGGTCGCCACCGACGTGCGCGCAGTGACCAATAGCAGTTCGGGCGTGGTCGAGCAGTTGATGGTTCTGCCCGGGGACCGGGTCGAGGCCGGCGACGTTCTGCTGGTCATGACCTCGCCGGGCATCGACGAAGATCTCGCCGCGGCCCGCTGGGAACTGGCAGGAACCCGCGCCGACCAGGCGCTGGCCCGGGTCGAATCGCAGAACCGTCTGCTGGACCTGGAGGCCCAGGTCGCCAGCGCCGAGGCTGACTACACAAGCACAAAAATGGAACTCGAAGCCCAGGAACAGCTGGGCGAGGGTCAGGTGTTTTCCGCACTGGAAGTCCAGCGCACGCGACTGAAGGCCGCCCAGCTCGAAAAGCGCATGCTCGCAGAGCGCGCGCGCCTGGACCGCTACGACGAAGTGCAGAAGGCCGAGCGCGAGGCCGCCGAGGCGCAGCTGGCCGCGATCAAGGATCGGGTTGCACGGCTGAAAGCGCTGCGCGAGGATCTGAACGTCAAGGCGAGCATGTCGGGCGTTGTGCTGGAAATCACGCCGGAAGAAGGCGAGCAGCTCGCGGCCGGGACCGCGGTGGCGCGGCTGGTCAATCCGGACCGGCTGATCGCCCGGGTGTCGGTCGACGAGCGATCGGCCGCCAGCGTGCAGCCAGACTTGCCGGTATCGCTGGAACTGGGCCGGAAGCGGCTGACCGGCGAGGTGCTGCGCGTGGATCCGGGCGTGGAGAACCGGCTGGTCAAGGTCGACGTCGCGCTGCCCGACGACACCGGAGACCTCGATCTCAGGCCCGATCTGAGCGTGAACGCCCGGATCGAACTGGACCGCATCGACGACACGCTCAAGGTCGACCGGCCGGCCCGGATGCCCGAGTCGCCGGGCTCGGTGCAGCTGTTCCGACTCGATGCCGACGGGACAAGGGCCAGCAGGGTGGAAGTCGAACTGGGCCGCGCGTCGATGCGGGAAGTCGAAATCATTCGGGGGCTGCAGCCGGGCAATCGAATCATCCTGGCCGACATGAGCGGCTGGCTGGACGAGGAACGGATCCGGATCCGCTGACCGCTACGTAGTCGAACCCGGGCGGGCAAGAATTGCAACAAGGAAAAGCAAAAAGGAATCTTTAGCCCATGACCAACCAATCTCCGTTGATCGTGCTTGATGGCGTCGAGCGCGTTTTTGCCACCGAAACGCTTGAAACTCACGCGCTTGATGGCATCGACCTGGAAATCGCTTCCGGGGAATACGTCACCATCGAGGGGCCGTCGGGCTGCGGCAAGTCCACGCTGCTGTCGGTGCTGGGCCTGCTCGACGAGATCGACGGCGGCGAGTACCGGCTGGCCGGCGTGCCCACCACCGAGATCGACGCCGAGGAGCGTGCCCGGCTGCGCAATCGTGAAATCGGCTTCGTATTCCAGAGCTTCAACCTGATTCCGGAAATGAGCGTGCTGGAAAACGTTGCGCTGCCGTTGGTCTATCGTGACGGCGTCGGTGCCGGCGAGCGCCGCAAGCGCGCCGACGAAGTCCTGGAGCAGGTCGGCATGGCCGCGCGCGCCGATCATCGCCCCAATCAGCTCTCCGGCGGCCAGCAGCAGCGCGTCGCGATCGCCCGGGCGCTGGTCGGCGCGCCGTCGCTGATCCTGGCCGACGAGCCCACCGGCAACCTGGACCACGAGAACGGTGAGCAGATCATGGCGCTGCTGGCCGAGCTGAATCGGGCCGGGGCGACGCTGGTGACGGTCACCCACAATCCCGAATATGCGGCCCACGCCGGGCGCAGGATCGCGATGCTGGACGGACGGCTTCGCACGAGCGCTGCATCCGCGGCATGAAGGCGCTGCTCCCTGATCTCGTCCACGCCTGGCGGGTCCATCGCGCAACGCCGGCGGCCAGTTCGATTGCCGTCTTTGTGCTGGGGATTGCGCTGGGCTTCATGACCGCGTTTCTTTCGCTGTTCAGCGACCTGCTGCCGCAGCCGCATCGCGGTTTCGAAGACGCCGACGGCGTTGCCACGCTGGTCGTTCAGATGCCCGAGCATGCCAATCCGGTCAATACCCGGTTCCTCGAGCGCGCGGGCGGGGAGATTTCCGGCTTCGCCGCCGTGGCCGGCGTGAACGACAACGAGATTCAGTGGCGCGACGGCGCCCGGCTGGAGCCGTTGTCGGCCGAGATGGTCACGCGCGGGTTCTTCGACGGTCTGGGCGCCAGGCTTGCGCTCGGGAACGGTATCGCCGCCGAGGATCACAGCGAGGAAGGCGCGTCGGTGGCGGTGATCTCTTACGCGCTTTGGCAGCAGCGGTTCGGTGGCCGGGCCGATGTGATCGGCAGCGAGATCGATCTTCTCGCCGAAGCCATGGCTACGAACGCCGACGAGCCGGTCGACGTCGGCGGCTACCGGATCATCGGGGTGACGCATCCGGACATGGACGGCACCTTCGGCGACAACGCGGATCTCTGGCTGCCGGCCGAGCAGTTCTACCCGAAACTTCTGACCGGACGCCTGGCCAGTGTCGGCCTGGGCAACTTTTCGATGTTCCGGGCGCTGGTGCGCCTCGCACCGGATCGCAGCCTGGAATCGGCCGGGCGCGAGCTGGCCGCGGCGCATGCCGACGGGGCATTCGACGGCATGGGCATACCGCAGGATGATGTTCGAATGCTGCTGTATCCCGGCGTGACGCAGGATCCGGGCCGGCAGGCCGAAGCGCGGCGGCAGGTCGGCCTGTTTGCGCTGGTCGGGTTGCTGGTGGTGGTTGTCGCCGGTGCAAACGTGGGCTTGTTCCTGCTGGCGCGCGCGCCCGGTCGCAGGCGCGAGTTGGGGATTCGCCTGGCGGTCGGCGCGCCGATGAAGCGGCTGCGACGGCAGTTGCTGGTTGAATCGGCGCTGCTGGTGGCTGCGGCGACGCTGGTCGGGATCGTGTTGGCGCTCTGGCTGATGGTCTGGTTCCAGGACCTCGCATTTCTCGAGCGCGCGCGATTCAGCAGCGTATCGTTGTTCGACTGGCGGGTGCTGGCCGGTGTGGCGGGGGTGGCTGCGCTCGCCACGTCGCTGGTTTCGCTGGCGCCGATCGCGGGGCTGAAGCGGCTGGGCGTGATTGGCGCGACGCGTCAGGTGCGCGCCCGACCTGGAGCTTTTCAGGGCTTCGGCGGCGCGCTGCAGATCGCCATTGCCGGCGTGGTCGCCTGCGTTGCGCTGGGGTTCGTGGTCCACTTGCAGGATCTGCGCTCGCGCGATCTGGGTTATTCGACGGAAGACCTGGTCGTCATCGGGCCGTCGTTCGACGGTACGGTCTTCAGTTCCGATCCCGCCGATGCCGAGCGCACCCGCGTGCGGCGGGAACGCCAGCGCCAGGTGCTGATGCAGATCCCCGGCGTCGAAGCGGTCGCGTTCGGGGCCCCGGTACCCGCCGGACAGGTCGGCATGACTTTTTCGTTTCGACTTTCGCCGCCCGATCGTCCCGACCAGGAGATCAGCGTTGCATTTGCATCGGCCGACTCGGCGTATCCCGATTTGCTGGACCTGCGCGTGCTGCACGGGCACTGGCCGGATGCCGGGGAGGCTGCGGGCCAGGTGATCAGTCGGGCGCTCGCCGAGGCCGTGTTCGGTCATGCAGACGTGGTCGGAGAAGTGCTGCCGGCGCTGCAGGGGCCCGGAATGTCGGAGCCGAAACCGGTGGCCGCCGTTGTCGAGAACGTGTTCTTCGCGCATCCGGAAAAGCCCGACGATCCGAGGATCTACAGCGAGAGCACGTTCCTCAGCGGCAACGACCGAATCCTGCTCGAGACCCGTCAGCCGCTGGACACGCTCCGCCGCGAACTGGACCGGTTGATTGAGGCGGGCGAGCTGGAGATCGAAATCGAGCACCTGTATCGCCCGCGCGATCGCTTCCGGGAACTGCTCGCGCCCGACCGCGGCCGTCTATACCTGAGCATGGCGGCCGCGGCCACCGCACTCGCGCTGGCGCTGTTCGGCTTCTACGGCATCCAGCGCTTCCTGGTCGATGCCGGACGGCGCGAATTCGCGATCCTGGCGGCGATCGGCGCCGGCCCGAAGCGACTGCGCAGGCGGGTGATCGGCACGGGCCTGCTGCTCGGGCTTCCGGGGCTGGTGTTCGCGGGGCCGCTGGGCTACCTGGTGCTGGCCGCGCTCAAGCCGGAGTTCCTGCCCGACTCGGTTCCCGCGCTTGGCATCGTCGTGTTCGTGGTCCTGGCGCTGGCCGCGCTTCTGGTTTTGACCTCGCTGGCGCCGGCCAGGCGCGCCGCGGCGATTGCGCCGGCTGCGCAGTTAAGGGAGGATTGACCTCGCCTGCCAACCCTTCGAATCCACTGGACCCTGGATCGAGTCCGGGGCGACAAGTGGGAAAGGTTCAGGCTCGAATGGTAGATGCGCTTCGCTTATCCATCCTACGGATTTTGGCACTCGACCTGCACGATCGAACGTTCGCCGTCTTCGATCACCAGCGCGGTGAGGCAGCCGCCCCAGACGCAGCCGGAATCCAGGCAGATGGCCTGGCCATTGTTGTGGTCATGATAACCAAGCATCGACCAGTGGCCGAACACGATCGTCCAGTCGCGCCACGACTCGTCCAGCAGCTCGAACCACGGACGGTAGCCCCTGGGCGGGTTCTTCATGTCGCCCGACGACTTGAAATCAAGCCGGCCGTCTGATTTCGCGAAGCGCATCCGGGTCAGCACATTGGTGGTGGTTCGAAGGCGGACGAAACGCTTCTGTTCCGGCAACCAGCGATCCGGCTCGTTGCCGTACATGTTGTCGATGAACTTGCCGAACTTCTTGCCGACCAGCGCCTGCTCGACCTCGGCCGCGCTCTTGCGGGCCTGCTCGGGATCCCAGCGCGGGTCGATGCCGGCGTGCACCAGCGCTATCCGGTCGGTCTCGTTGAGCCACAGCAGCGGCTGGGCGCGCAGCCATTCAAGCACCCGGTCGCCGTCGGCGTGGTTCAGGATCTTCTCGAACTCCGGATTGGGCTTGCGAACGTTGGGGTGCATGTGCGCGTACGCCAGCAGGTGCAGGTCGTGGTTGCCCAGCACCGAAAAGTGCGGCTCGCCCAGGGCGATGATCCTGCGCAGTACCTTCAGCGACTTGCCGCCGCGATTGACCAGGTCCCCGGCCAGGCAAAGGCGGTCGGCTGCCGGGTCGAAGGCGAGCTTGTCCAATAACCGCTCGAGAGGCTCCCAGAACCCCTGGATATCGCCGATGTAGATGTCCCGGCGTCGGCTCACGGATTGTCTTCCCGTTGCCTGACCCGCTCGGCCATGCGGTCGAATTCGGCCAGCGACAGCGTTTCGGCGCGGCGGACGGGGTCGATGTCCAGGTTTCGGAGTTCCTGCTCGTCGAGCACGCCTTCAGCGTGTTCTTCAGCGTCTTGCGCCGCTGGCCGAACGCGGCTCGAACGACTTTCTCGAGAAACGGCAGCATTGCGCGCTGATGTTCCGTCAGCACCCTCGGCACGATGCGCACGATGGCCGATTCGACCTTCGGCACGGGCGTGAACGCGCCGGGCGGCACGCGGAAAAGCATGTCGACGTCTGCGCGCGCCTGGGTCATCACCCCCAGCCGGCCCCAGGCCTTGCTGCCCGGCGACGCCGCCAGCCGGTCGACGACTTCCTTCTGCAGCATGAAATGCATGTCGCTGACGACATCGGACTGGTCCAGCAGGTGAAACAGCAGCGGCGTGGATATGTTGTAGGGCAGGTTGCCGATGATCCGAAGGCGATGGTCATGACGATTGTCGTGACGATTGTCATCAGGATTGTCACGACAACCGTCGCCGGCCAGTTCGCGGAAATCGAACGACAGCGCGTCGGCCTGGTGAACGACCAGGTTGCCGGGACGGCCCAGCCTTTCCGGAAGCTCGGCCACGAGGTCGCGATCGAGCTCCACCACGTCGAGCCGGTCCACCCGCTCGAGCATCGGCCCGGTCAGCGCGCCCATGCCGGGCCCAATCTCGACGATCCGGTCGGCGCGCGCAGGCGCGATGGACCCGACGATCCGGCGGATCACCGATTCGCTGTGCAGGAAGTTCTGGCCGAAGCGTTTTCGGGCGCGATGCGTCATGCGATACCGGATGGCAAGGTCAAGGTAAAGAGTACCGCAGGTGGGGAAAAACCGGGTGCAACACGGAATCGCGGTCAGAAGCTTTCGAATGATGATGCGGGTGGCTTCATCGCCGGCAGGCCGGCTCCCACACCCGTAGAGAACTCCCGGCCGAACCCGGCGCCGTATCATGCTCACAGTTGTGGGAGCTTGCCTTGCAAGCGATGATTTTCCGACTACCGACTACCGACTACCGACTACCGACTACCGGAATCCTTACCGCCCCCGGTTGTCCGCAAGCTTCCGCGCCAGTTCGATCGCCGCCGCCATGCTGCCCGAATCGGCCTTGCCCGTTCCCGCCAGGTCCAGCGCGGTGCCGTGGTCGACCGAGGTACGGATGAACGGGAGACCGAGCGTGACATTGACGGCGTGGCCGAAGCCGGCGTACTTGAGGACCGGCAGGCCCTGGTCGTGGTACATCGCCAGCACCGCGTCGCAGCGTTCGAGATGGCGCGGCACGAAAGCGGTATCGGCCGGCAGCGGGCCTTCGAGCTGCATGCCGCGGTCGCGCAATTCGGCGATGACCGGCTCGATGATCTCGATTTCCTCGCGCCCCAGGTGGCCCCCTTCGCCGGCGTGGGGATTGAGGCCCAGGACGGCAATTCGAGGGTTGGCCAGGTCGAATCTGTCGACCAGGGCGCGCTGCATGATCGTCAGGGTCCGGCGCAGTTCTTCGCGCGTGATGGCGTCTGGCACATCGCGCAGCGGGAGGTGGGTCGTGGCAAGCGCGACCCGCAGCCGGTCGGCCACCAGCATCATCACGACGCGCTCGACGCCGGCCAGTGCGGCCAGGAACTCGGTATGCCCGGAGAACGCATGCCCGGCGTCGTTGATCACGCCCTTGTGGACCGGGGCGGTCACCAGGGCGGCGGCATCGCCGCGCATGACAACTTCGGCGGCCAGCTCGAGGGTTTCCAGCACATACCCGGCGTTGTCGGGGTTGAGGCGACCCGGAAAACTGGTAGCGGCCAGCGTCACGGGCAGACAGCGGACCGTTCGCGGGTCGGCCGTCCCGTCGCCCCGGCCGGGCTGCCACGTCTCGATGTGAATATCTTTTTGCTGCCGCCTTGCGACATCGGCGAGCAGCTGCGGGTCGGCGACCACGACGAGGTCTGCCCGGCCCTCGGCCGCCGCCACGGCAAGCTCGGGACCGATACCGGCCGGCTCGCCCGCCGTGATCAGCACCGGCATCGTGTCCATCAGGGTTTTCTCGGTTCCTTCTCAGAGAAGGATTTCGACGTAGGCCTCGTCGCGCATCTGCCTCAGCACCCGGTCGATCTCTTCGTCGGAGCGCTGTTGCACGATCAGGTCGCGCGCTTCGGCCCGCAGTGCTTCCTCGGTGCGGTCGGCCTGGCGCTCGCCCTCGAGCATGACCAGGTGCCACCCGTCGCCGGTCTGGAACGGCTGGCTGACCTGGCCGGGCTCGAGACTGTGGCAGACCGCCTGGAAGGTCTGCCCGTAGGCGCCCTCGGGAAACCAGTCCATCAGGCCGCCGATGTTGGCGGTGCGCTCGTCGTCGGAGAATTCGCGCGCCAGCGCGGCGAATTCCGCCCCGTCCTGGATACGGGCGTGCAGGTCTTCGATCAGCCGGCGGGCATCGTCGGGGGACACCAGTTCGGACGGCTGGACCATGATGTGGCGCACCTGGAACTCGTCGATGATGATATCCCCGCGCGGGCGCCGCTCGTTGACCTTGACCAGCATCAGGCTGCCGTTGCCGAGCATGGGCTCGGAGATTTCGCCGGCTTCCATGTCGCGGATGCGGTCGGCGAGCTGGCGCGGCATGGTGTTGAGGTTGCGCCAGCCCACTTCACCGCCGTCCAGCGCGTCGGGCGAATCGGAGAAGTTCACCGCGGCTTCGGCGAAATCCATCCCGTCGACGATCTGCTGGCGGATCTCGGTGATGCGCTGCTCGGCTTCGCGAAGCTCGGCCGGCGTGGCCGACGGCGACAGCTGGATCGCGATCTGCGACAGGTGATATTCGTCGCTGCCGAACGTCTCGGAATCCAGCAGCATGTCGACCTCGGTATCGGTGACCTGGTCCATGCTCTCGACGATTCGCTGGGTGAGCTTGGAGGTCAGCAGCTGGTTGCGCACGTCCTCGCGGAACTCGTTGAAGTCCAGGCCGTCGGCCTCGATGGCCTGGCGCAGCTCGATCAGCGTGAGCTGGTTCTGGCGCGCCACGTCGGCCAGCGAACGGTCGACCTCCTGGTCGGTCACGCGTATGCCGGTCTGTTCTGCGCGCTGGACCTGGACCTGGTTCATGATCAGGCGCTCCAGCACCTGCTCTTCGAGTACCTGCGGCGGCGGCTGGCGCTCGCCTCGCTGCTGGATCTGTCTCAGCACGCTGTCCATCGTCGACTCGAGCTCCGAGCGCAGGATGACGCCCTCGTCGACGATTGCGACGATCTCGTCCATCTTCTGGTAGGTCTGCGCGCCGGCAAGCAGCGGCAGAAACAGTGCCAGAACCATTGCGGAAAATCGAATTGCGGCTTGGCTCATAACGAATCCTTGTTCCTGAACTTATCGTGTAAAGAGGTTGTAGGGTCGGCGGCCCAGGCTGCCCAATCCCTTCAGATGGAGCTCGATGAAGAACGCCGTGCGTTTTTCCGACTCCCGGTCGCGAATGTAGCGCCTGATCGACGCCCGGATCGCCCAGCAGCAGCTTTCGTACTCGATGCCGCCCAGGAGCTCCAGCGCGGTCGAATCCTTGAACGAGTAATTGACCCGGCTGATCAGGTTCAGGTTCCCGGTCAGCGGGTACCGGGCCCTGACGTCGACCTGATCGACGCTGTCGCGCCGGAACCGGTAGCCGAGCTGAACCTGGCGAGCATCCTCGCCCTGCCATCTCAGACCGAATGCGGCCACGTCGGTTTCATTTTCTTCGGGATCCCACTGCAATCCGGCGCTGACCAGGAATCGATCGGTCGGCCGCCAGTTGATTTCGCCCACCGAAGCGGAGACCGAGCGGCCCTCTTCGGGCGTGTTGTTCAGACCTACGCTGGGATCGTCGAGAAACAGGATCTGGCCGATGCTTGCGTCGACGATGCTTCGACCGTTGCTGTCATCCAGCAGCCGGCTGGTCAATGCCAGCGTGACCTGGTTGGCGTCGGTCTGGCGGTCGGCGCCGGAGAACCGGTTGGTCTGGAACAGCTGGGCGAAGCTGAAGGTCAGTTCCCGGGTGTCGAACAGCGGCAGGTCCTCCTGCTCGCGACCGGGCACGTACAGGTAGAAGGCCCGTGGTTCCAGGGTCTGCAGGCGCCCCGACGCGGTGCGCCGCTCGAACACCAGTCCACCGTCCATGCTCAGGATCGGCTGCATCCGGGCCGGGTTGTCGTCGCCGGACTCGGAGTCTTCCAGGCTGTAGGCCGTACCGCGAAGCCCCACCGCGGGCTCGAAGAACCAGCCGGGCCGGACGACGCGCAGCGCCAGCTCCGGCAGGGCGTCCAGTCGGAGGCCGGTCACGCCTTCGCTGCGCTCGAAGTAGACCGCCTCGCTGTTCAGGCGAAAAGCGAGCCCGGCCGGAAGCGGCCAGTCGCCGTCGAATTCCACGCGCGGCAGCCGGTCGTAGGGCTCGCGATCCTCGCGGACGTCGCGGTCCAGCACCTGGAAGGTGTCGAAGGTGGTCTGCATCTGCCAGAACTGGCCGCGACCGGCGATCGAGAAGTCCGAGCGCAGGAACTGGATCGAACTCGACTCCAGGTCGTTGCCCAGGTCGAGGAAATAATCCTCGTCGCTGACCCGGTTGAAGTTCAGCCGGCTGGTCCAGTTCGGAGCAAGACGCGCCTGGTGGCGGATGCGCCCGAGCCAGCGATCACGGTCGTCTTCATTGTCGTCGGGCAGGTAGTCCAGGTTGAACGTGCCGGCCTGGCGGCGCGTCAGAAAACGGTATTCCGAACCGAGCATCACGCCGCGATCGCCGATCAGCCGCGGCGTGAAGGTTGCATCCTGGTTGGGCGCGATGTTCCAGTACCAGGGCACGGCAAGGTCGATGCCGTTGTCGCTGCTGGAACCGAACTGCGGATAGAGAAATCCGGATTTGCGTTCGTCGTTGAGCGGGAAGCTCAGCCAGGGCGAGTACAGGATGGGCACGCCCTTGAACTCGAGGCGGGCGTTGCGCGCGGTACCGACCCCGCGTTCGAAGTCAAGGTCGACGTCGCCGGCCTTGAGTTGCCAGTCGGGGTCCTCGACGTCGCAGGTGGTGAAGTCGAAGCGCTTGACCCGGGCGTGCGTCTGGTCGGTCATTTGCACCAGGCCGGCGTTGCCGGCCCCGGCGGCGCCGGCGATGTAGTAGCGCACCTGCTCGAACCGGCCGGTGGACGACTCGGTGTTGTAGCGCGCGCTCGAGGCCTCCAGGCGCAGCAGTGCGTCGGAGTACTCCAGCCACCCCGGCACCATGACCTCGCCGGTTTCCGGGTCGTATATCAGTTCGTCGGTTTCGAGGTTCTGGTCGCCATAGACCAGCCTGACGTTGTCGCTGAAGCGCATGGGGGCGTTGCCCGGGGCGTCCATGTCGTCGGCCCGTATATCCATCGGGAGGCTGGCCGAACGCTCGATACGGCCGCGGTCGGGTATCGTTCCCGGCTGCTGGCACTGCATTGCGGGTGCTTCCGATTCGCCGCTGGCCTGCTGGGCCGCGGCATCTGCGGCGAGCACTGCCAGCGCGGCGCCCAGCAATGCCCATGCGACACGGGCGGGCCGGCGGGGGCGGGGCAGGTACTCGGCAGGGGTCACGGGCAGTTGTCGGTCCGGCATCGGTTCAAAAAGGCGGCGCGCACGTTCCGACCGGCCGCGGCCAGCCGTTCAACGGCCTGGTGGAAGCGCTCGAAATCGCCGTCATATTCTGCCAGAAGATCGGCGAACGCGTCGGCTCCGGCCTCGTAGGTGGCCAGCAACGCAAGATGCGCGTTGTTCAGGTCCCGTTCCATCCATGCATCGAAGCGCCTGTCGCCGGTCACCTGGCTGAATTCGGCGTAGCGAAGCCGGAGGTCGTCGAATACCGCCTGCTTGGCTTCGCGCATCCTCGGCGGCGGCAGCTCGGTGGCGTAAAGCGCCTGGAGCCGGCTGCGCGTCTCGAGCAGCAACGCGGTGAATTCGGCTTCCAGTCGTCGCGATCTTGCCCATGCCTTCAGGGCGCTGGAGCCCTGGTCCAGTTCCAGCCAGCGCCTGACGCCGGCGCGCTCGACCGCGGTGGCGTAGGCTTCGTTGAAATCCGTCTCTCCCTTGACGAACACACGCTGGTGGGCCAGTTCATGAAAAAGCAGCCCGGCAAGCCGGCGGTCGCCGAACGCCAGCATCGGGCTGGTCACCGGATCGTTGAACCGGCCGAGCGTTGAATAGGCCGCCACCGGCGAGACCAGGGTGTCGAGCCCCTGTTTGCTCAACGAGCGAGCCCTGCGCTCGGCGGCCTCGCGGTTGAAATAACCGCGATAGGCCAGGCAGCCGACCAGCGGATAACACCAGGTCTTCGGCTCCACGCTGAATTCCGGGGCGGCGATCACGTTGTACACCACCGCATCGCGTTCGAGCTTGACGAAACCGGCGTAGCTGCCGTTGTCGGGCAGGCCCAGCTGTTCGCCGGCGAAGTCCCGAATCTCGAGCACGAGTTCGAGTTTCTGTCTTTTTTCTTCGGGTGTTTCCGGCGAAGCGATCAGTTTTTCAATATCCTTGCGCTTGAGCAGCAATTCCATCTGACCGCGCGCGGCCTGGCCGTACCAGCCCAGCGTGGCGCAACCGCCGGCCGCGAGCAGCAGGCCGCACAGGGCAACGATCATGACCGACTGGTATACCGATGAAGACTTCTGGCGCAAGTTCGGGCCGCTGATGTTCTCAGACGAGCAGTTTAGCGAGGCGGCCGAACAAGTGTCCGCCCTGCTGGCGCGAATCGAGCTGAAGGCGGGCGCGGTGCTGGACCTCGGCTGCGGGCCCGGACGCCACGCGCTGCCTCTGGCCCGCGCAGGGCTCGAAGTGACCGCGATGGACACCAGCGCGCAGCTGCTCGACGAGTTGCGGCGCCGCGCCGGCGACGAGAACCTCGAAATCGACATCAGGCAGGCCGATATGCGCGATTTCAACGATATCTCCGATATTGGCCCTTTCGATGCGGTATTCGTGATGTGGACGTCGTTCGGTTACTTCGAAGCCGAAGCCGACCACGACTGTGTACTGGACAACGTCGTCGACGTCCTCGCGCCCGGCGGCGTGCTGGTGCTCGATCTGCTCGGGCTCGAGACGCTTTGCCGAACGCTGGAGCCGGTCCACCTGACCGAGAACGCAGACGGCAGCCTGCTGATCGAGCGCCCGGTGCTGGTCGATCACAACACCCGGCTGGAGAACGAGTGGATCCTGGTCCGGGGCAATCGCGCGGACCGGGCGATGTTCTCGCACCGGGTCTGGTCGGCCGGTGAAATCGCCCGGCTGGTCGAAGCTGCCGGGCTGGAACTCGAAGCCATCGACGGCGACCTCGAGGGCACGCCCTACGATTTCGAATCGGAGCGGATGTACGTATTTGCGCGAAAGTCGTGAGGTGAAAGGTGAAGGAGTGAAGGGTTAACCCTTAACCTTGACCGCCCGCAGTTCCTCGTAGGTGCAGCGCACCGCGTGCTCCAGCTCTTCGCGGTCGGCCCGACCGGCCGGCACGGGCTCGAGGATCCTGAGCTGCACGCGGCTGAAGAAGCCGCGCTCCCGGCGGTGCCAGCGCCCCGGCGCGCGGCTGAAGACACCGCCCCACAGGCCTTCTATGGCCATCGGGATGACCGGCACCGGTCGCCGCTGAAGTATTTCGGTAATGCCCGAGCGAAACGGCTGGACATTGCCGTCCGGGCTCAGCCCGCCCTCGGGGAATATGCCCACCAGCTCGCCCCTGGCCAGCGCTTCGTCGACGCTGTCGAAGGCGCGCCGGAGGCATTCGGGGTCGACCTTCATCGGAGCGACCGGGATGGCGCCGGCCAGCCGGAACAGCCATCGCAGGCCCTGAATGTTGTAGATCTTGTGAGTCATCACGAAACGGATCGGACGCTGGACACTCCCGCCTATGATCAGCGGATCCATGAAGCTGAGGTGATTGCAGACGACCAGCGCCGGCCCGGTTTCGGGGAGGCGATCCGCGCTGTGGCCGGTCACCCGGACTCGGTAGATCAGCCGGCTGAGCAGCCACATCAGGAACCTGATCGCGAAAGCAGGCACCAGCGTGAACACGTAGGCGGCCACGACGAGATTGATCACTGCGACGATGCCGAACAGCTGCGGGATGGAAAAGCCGAGCACGCTCAGCAGCACGATGGCCATGACGCTGGCCAGCACCATGAACAGCGCGTTGAGAATGTTCATGCCGGCGATCACGCGTGCCCGTTCGGCATTCTCCGAAAGGCTCTGGATCAGCGCGTACAGCGGTACGATGAAAAGGCCGCCGCTGACCCCGATCAGCAGCAGATCGGCGACGATTCGCCAGCTGCCGTCCATTGCGAGAAGATCGCCGATCCCGGCGTCGGCCAGCGGCCGGGCCGGGCTTGCGAACATCAGGTCCAGCCCGAACAGCGTCATGCCCAGCGCGCCGACCGGCACCAGGCCGATTTCGACATTACCGCGCGAGAGCTTCTCGCACAGCAGCGCACCGGTGGAAATGCCGACGATGAAAAGCGCTAGCAGCCCGGCCAGCGTCGATTCGTCGCCGCCAAGCACGCCCTGGGTCCAGGCCGGGATCTGGACCAGGAAGATCGTGCCGTAGAACCAGAACCAGGAAATGCCCAGCACGCCGTGAAGCAGGCTTCGGTCGCGACCGATCAGCTTGATGTTGGTCCAGGAGGCCGTGATCGGGTTGAGGTTCAGGACCAGCCCATCATCGCCCACGGCCACCCTGGGCACGCCCAGCGCGGCCAGGTAGCCGGCGAGGGCGACTGCCAGCGTGGCGGCGAATACCGCCCAGGGCCAGGCCAGCGGCACGCCGGCCACGATCGGGCCGATGATCGTGCCGCCCAGGATGGCAATGTAGGTGCCGGCCGCGACCAGCCCGTTGCCGCCGGTCAGTTGATGCTTCTCGAGCAGCTGCGGGATGATCGAATACTTGATCGGGCCGAACAGGGTGGACTGAAAGCCGAGCAGAAACACCACCGACATCAGGGCCACGATGTTGCCCATGTAGAGCGCGACGCCCGCGAACAGGCAGATGGCCACTTCGAACAGCTTGATCAGCCGGATCATGCGCGATTTCTCGAAGCGGTCGGCCAGCTGGCCGAATACGGCGGAAAACAGGAAATAGGGCAGGATGAACAGCAGTGCCGCCAGGTTGACCAGTCCGCTGGCGTCCCAGCCGGCTTCGACGCCTATCCCGAACACGATCAGCGTGGCCAGCGCATTGCGGAAGATGTTGTCGTTGAGCGCGCCCAGCGCCTGGACGGCGAAAAACGGGCCGAAGCGCCGGTTTGCGATCAATTTCATCATGCGTTTATCGCGGCGCGCGCCGGGACCGTCGGGAGAACCGGCACTTTAACGCAACGCCGTCGCCCGCCACGACCGGGTCAGCATTCCGCGCTGCGCTCGAAAAGCTTTTCGGCCGGGGCCGGCCTGCCCAGCAGATAGCCCTGGCCGGTCGGACAGCCGGCTTCGACCAGGAACCTGAGCTGCTCGTCGGTCTCGATGCCCTCGGCGACCAGCGCCAGGCCCAGACGCTCGAACAGGCTGATCATGCCGCGCAGCAGCGTCTTCATTTCTTTCGAATTGTCGAGTTCGCGAACCAGCGATTGGTCGAGCTTGACTTCGTCTATCGGCAGCTGGGCAAGATAGGCAAGGTTCGAATAGCCGGTACCGAAGTCGTCCATGGCGATTCTGACCCCCAATGCCTTGATCTGCTCGAGTACCTGGCGCGCTCGCTCGGGCGACTCCATCAGCATGGTTTCGGTCAGTTCCAGCGTCAGCGACAACGGCGGCAGATCGAATTCGGCAAGGCAGTCGCCGATGTAGCGAGGAAGGTCTTCGTTGTAAAGCTCACGCGCCGACAGGTTGACCGACGCGCGCACCACGGGTTGGCCGGGGCCGCGCCACTCGGCAAGCTGGCGACAGGTCTCGCGTATGACCCACAGGTCCATGGCTTCGATCAGCCCGGTCTGCTCGGCCATGGGGATGAAGGACGCCGGCAGGAGCATCCCGTGTTCCGGGTGGACCCAGCGGACCAGGGCCTCGACGCCGACGGCGCGGTTTGTCGACAGCTCGAATTGGGGCTGGAAATACAGCGTCAGGTCCTGGTTCTGGATCGCGTGACGAAGATCGCTTTCCAGGAAGGGGCTGGTCTCGATCCGGCCTTCCAGCGAAGGGTCGAATTCCTGCCATCGATTGCCGCCCTGAACGCGCGAGGATTGAAGCGCCTGGCTGGCGCGCTGCAACAGCGTCTCCGGTCGTGTGCCGTCGCGCGGATATACGGCGACGCCGACGCTGGCGGTCAGCAGCAGGTCGCGTCCGGCCACCGGGGTCGGGGTGGCGATTTCGGCAACCAGCCGGTCCAGGCGATCCTGTACTTCCGCCCTGGCCAGCCCGGTGGTGACCATGCAGAACTCATCGTTGCCGAAGCGCGCGACCACGTCGTCGTCGTGCGCCCAGGTCAGCAACCGCGACGTGACCAGCCTAAGGATGCGGTCTCCGGCGGCAACGCCGAGCGTCTCGTTGATCGATTTGAACCGGTCGAGATCGAGCAGAATGACATGGCAACCGGTGCGGCTGCGCTCGGCGCTCGCCAGTGCCTTTTCCAGAAGCCAATCCAGCCGGCTCCGGTTGGGCAGCGAGGTCAGGCGGTCGTGATGGCTCAGGAAATCGACCTGCCGGGCCTGGCGACGGGCCGCGGTGACGTTGTTCCAGCTGCCGATGATGGTGCCGCTGGTACCGCCATCGTCGTTCGGAATGAGTCTCTTCTCGTCTCGCACGGCCAGGGTTTCGCCGTCGCGCCCAAGTACGCGGTATTCCTGTACCAGCGTCTGATGCGGCCTGATCGTCAGGTTTTCGGCCTCGATCCGGTCCTTGTCGTCGGGGTGAACATGCTCCGGCCACCATTCATCACGACTGGCCTCGGACAGCGGAAATCCGGTCACGCGCTCGACGGTCGGGCTGACCCATTCGACCGTCATCTCCGGAAATTTCAAGGCATAGAGCACCACCGGGGCGCTCTCCAGGAGATGGTTCAGGCGCTGGTTCGTCTGTTCCAGGCGTGCCGTGGCAGACTGCACACGCCATCGCAGCAGCAAAAGCCCTGCGCCGAGCATGATGACAACCGCGATGCCGATGACCAGGGCGGGCATCAGCCAGTCGGGCCATGCGCCGTTTCTCGGTGCGGCATAAGTCCGGTTCAGCGCAGCGAAGTAGGGCGAGTCGGCGTCTTTCTTCCATTCGCTCAGCGCCCGATCGATCGGCGGGAGCAGGCTGCGTGCAGCCGGAGATGCGGCGAAGAACAGGCTGGCCTGGTTGAAGGTGATCGGCGTCTCGACCAGGTCGTAGTCGAAAGCATTGCGCTGGCCGAAGAAGTGGTTGGCCACCGCGACGTCGGCTTCGCCCGACCGCGCCAGCTCGAACGCCGCGGGCAACGCATCGACCGTCCGAAGTTCGAATGCCAGGTCCGACTGGCGCTGGAGTTCGCGCAGGAAATCATGCTGCACCGACCCCTCGAGGACTGCAACAGTGGCCCCCGCCAGGTCCGCCAGGCTCTTGAAGTCGTTCTGCGGCAGGCAGTAGACCTGGCTCCAGGACTGTACGACCGGGATCCGGTGGAATGCGAACTGTCGCCGGCGGGACTCGGTCAGCGCCACGTCCGGCATCAGGTCGATGTCGCCGGTGCGCAGCAGTTCCAGGCATTCGGCCCAGCGGCATTCCACGTATTCGGTCCGCCAGTCCTGGTCCCGGGCGATCAACTGGATCAGGTCGATGAAAAAGCCGGCCGGGTTGCCGGACTCGTCGACGTGGAGTTTCGGGGCGTTCTGATAAATACCTATGCGCACTGGTGTGCCTGGTTGTGCCTGGGCCGGCAGGCAGAAAAACCAGGCGATCAGGGCCGTCGCGGCGATCAGGCCGGTCTTTGGTCCTCGATCAAGCATTGCTGCACGCATTCAGATTCCTCGACGAACAGTGTGTGCGGTCGCCAGGCCTGGCAGGCCGAGCCGCCGCGTTCGCATCCCGACGGGCCGTGCAATCGTGTCACCCCGATGCGCCCGACGGCGTCGACTATAAGACAAATCGCCGCACCATTAGCATAGTCTCGCATCGGTCGCATTGCCTCCGTTCGACGGTGAAAACCTGCTATAAAGCGCATTCAATCCAGTCGGAAATCATTCCAGTGTTGTCCGAGGCCCCAGCGACCGCCGGTGGAGAAAAGTTTTCGAAGCGCCGCCTGGTTGTCGTAACGCTCATCGCGGTCATCCTTTCAGTCGAAGTCCTGCTTCACTGGACCTGGCTGCCCTATATCGAGAACATGCGCCTGCTCAGCCTCGGCGGCCTGGCCGAGATCGCGATCTGGCTGTTGCTTGCAAGCGTTCTCGTCGCGGTCCAGACCCAGCGCCTGCCCGAGCGAATCTACTGGCTGCTGTCGGTCGGGCTCGGGATCTGGCTGATTTCCCAGACCGCCGACCTGATGGACGAGTTTCTACGCCAGCCGTTGTGGATTTCGGTCTACGGCGAGGACAGTGCCAGGGTTGTCGGGATGTTCGTGGTCACCCTCGGGCTGATCGCGCTGATCCGGCACAGCTCGGCGATGCTCCAGGAGCTCGAGTTCCTGAGTTTCCACGATTCCCTGACCGGCCTGTGCAATCGGCGCATGTTCCAGAAGTCGATCGCGGCGAAGGGACAGGACATTTTCGCGCTGATGCTGATGGACCTGGATCACTTCAAGACCATCAACGACAAGTTCGGTCATGACATCGGCGACCTGGTCCTGCGCGGAATCGCCGACCTGCTGCAACGGCACTGCGCGGAGCGCGGGGAGATCTTCCGGCTCGGCGGCGAGGAGTTCGCGGTGCTGATGGGCGATGCTTCGCAGTCCGAGATCGAGCAATTCGCAGAGTCTTTCCGCCAGCGCGTGGCTTCGCTGAACGGTGACGACAAGACCCGCGTGACGATCAGCATAGGCACCGGGCTGCGGCGCAGGGGCGAGTCGTCGAGCGAGCTGATGCGCAGGGTAGACCGGGCGCTCTACCGGGCCAAGGACGCCGGCCGCAATCGCGTCATGTCGTCCGAATAACCGCAGCGCGCGCACGACCGTTCGCCCAGCACCTTCAGCGCGCGACCAACGATCCCGCTGTCCCCTGCAGAACCAGAGCACCCGAGGTATCGAGGTCGAAGTGGACGACACCCTCGAGGATCTCGAGGAATCGTCGCTCCTGGTTCATCAGCGCTTCAGGGCAGGCCATCCTGGTGGTTGCTGCCGATTCGATGGTCAGCGCCTCTCCGGTCAACGTGTACTGCGCGGTAAAGCGGTTGCACGAAGCGCCGCCCGAAACGCGGCCATCCGAATCGAATTCCAGCGTGATCCGCGAGCTGTCGATGATGCCGCGGCCGTCAAGGTCTTCGACCACCCATTCGCGCCCGGCAAGAAGACTGGAAGGTTTGCCGCCGCAACCGACATGCCTGCCGTCGCGGGTCTGCACGACGACCGCGTAGGGATGCGGCATGCCGGTGGCGGAGTCGCGACAGATGGTTGCGGTGGCCGAGACCAGGGCGGCATTTCCATCCGATGCCGCGCGAAACCGGGTCGTGTCGCCTTCCGTCTCACGGCCCAGAAGCTTCATCTCGCGGGTCGATTCGCCGTAGTCCGTCACCAGTTTCATGTCCGCGGCGTTCAGCTCGACGTGCCAGCCGGGTTCGTTTCCGCCCGCCGAAAGCGGCAAGGGCGCGGGATTGTCGATGCTGCATTCGGGCAATTCCCGCCCGCTCAAGCGAACCGTCACGCTTTCGCCGTCGCGCCGCACGATCGTGGCCGGGTCATCGACCGCGACCAGCCGCTCGATCGATCCGGCGGTTTCGGTCCGCATCCGAAACGTCCGGCCGTCGATCACGAGCCGCGGCGCGTCGTCCAGCCGGCCCAGCCGGACCGGCACGTCGCCGCACAGGTAAGCCGTGCCGAATGCGATCCGGTCCAGCGGACGCAAATGCAGCTCGCCGGTTCGGACGTCGCCGGACGCGAGATTCAGCACTTTCGGTTCCGTCGCCCGCCTGGCAAAGCCGCCGTGGCTCACGACCCCCCGCAATTCGTGCAGGGCTCCCGGATCGATCGCCCGCCGGTCGACTTCGAGTTCGAAGGGGATGGGCACCTGGCGTCCCGCCAGATCGATCCGCCGTTCGGCCACGAGGCTGGATCCGTTCGCCGTGTACTCGCGAATCTCTATCCGTGCCGTGGCCTCGGCCGGCAACGCGATGCGTTCGCGGTAGGTCAATTCGCCGCGGACGGTGAGCGGCGCGGGGGCCGGCGCCGACCCGGCGCAACCTGCCGCCAGCAGTATCGCGCCGAGCATCGCCGTGACGCGAACCATCATGCGTTTTCGGACTCGTTCCCGGCAGGGGCTTGTTGCGGCGGGGCCTTTTCATCGGACGTGTTTCCGTCGCCGGTATCGGCGTGGAACTCGCGGCCGAAGATCTGCCAGAAGGCAATGAACAACACCGCGATCAGCGGGCCGACCACGAAGCCGTTGATGCCGAACAGCGCCAGCCCGCCCAGCGTCGACAGCAGCACCATCCAGTCCGGCAGCTTGGTATCGCGGCCCACGAGGATCGGGCGCAGGATATTGTCGGCCAGGCCGATGATGATCAGGCCGAACAGGACCAGCACCGTGGCCGATACCCACTCGCCCACCGCATACAGGTAGATGGCGGCCGGCAGCCAGACCAGTCCGGCGCCGACGGCCGGGATCAGCGAAAGCACGGTCATGACCACGCCCCAGAGTAGGGGCGCCGGCAGCCCGAGGATCCAGAAGATGAGGCCGCCCAGGGTGCCCTGCACCATGGCGACCACCAGGTTGCCCTTGACCGTGGCGCGCGCCACCTCGGCGAATTTCTGGAACAGCAGGCGCTCGCGTTCGTCGCCCAGGGGCAGGGCGGCGACCAGCTTTTCGACCAGCGCCCGGCCGTCGCGCAGCAGGAAATAGGCCACGTAGAGCATCAGCGCCAGCTTGAGAACGAACGAAAACGTGCCCTGGCCGACCGCCAGCGCGTTCTGGGCGATGAACTGGCTTGCGGTCACCGCCGCGCTGGCCGCGCGCTCGCGCACCGCGCTCATGTCGATGTCCAGGCGGTCGAACAGCGCCTGGATCGCCGGAAACGCGTTTCGGACCTGGTCGATGTACTTGCCCGGCTGGATTTCCTGGGCCTCGATCTGCTGGTAGATCGTCACGCCCTGCTGGACGAAGGACGTCAGCAGCAACAGGACAGGAATCACCACCAGCACCACGCAGGCGGTCAGCGTGGTCAGCGCGGTCAGGTTGGGCCGATTGCCCCATTTGTTCTCCAGCCAGACCTGGACCGGGTGAAACAGCACCGCGATGATGCAAGCCCAGAGAATCGGTGCGAAGAATGGTTTGAGCAGAAAGACAAACGCGACGGTCACCAGCGCCAGCGCGATCAGGAAAGTGCGTTGCTCGAGTTTGTCGATCATGCCGGCCGACCCACCTGCGTTCGTGAAACTGCTGCAACTATAGACACTGGAACGGCGACCGGCAACCGATACGACGAACTCATGCGTGATTCCGCCTGAGTCTTGCCCGAGCGCTGGATGGATGAGCGAAGCGCATCCACCAATCAGGCCGGAGAAAGGTGGATGCGCTGGCGCTTATCCCCTCTGCGCAGCCGTTGCCGACGTCGTCGTGCGACACCCTTGCCCGTTACGACGACTCCGCGAGCTCCTTCCTGATTTCCTTGTATTGCAGTTCCTGGCCGGTGCTGGCCGACCACTTGATCATCTCGTCGAGCATCGACAGGGCCTCGTCCAGCGCGCCCTGGTGGGCGAACAGCCGCGCCTCGAACACCTTCCCCTCGCCCAGGTCGGGCGCCAGGAAGCGTATCGAGTCGATCACGCTGGTCACGTTGCCGTCCACCTCCAGGTCGTGCTCGAAGGTCAGGTCGGCGAACTGGATCAGCGCCGGCACGTAAGTGGGGTCGGCCAGGATGGCGCGCTTGGCCGTGGCGCGCAGTTCCAGCGCCTTTTCTCGCGGCAGTTCACCTTCGTTTTGCTCTCGCGCCAGGGCGACGCTTGCGGTCAGCCCTTCGGGGCTTTTCGGGTTCTCGGCCAAAAGCGCGTCCACCTGCGCCCGGGCCTCCGGCCAGTCCTCTTCCTCGAGCGCCAGGGTGAACAGTCCGAGCCGCATGTCAAGCGGCCGGATGCCCTGGTCGAGACATTCCTTGAATGCCCTGGCGGCATTCTGCGTGCTGACCCTGTCGCTGCCGCCCGCGACGACCACGGCTTCGTAGTCGATTGCGGCGGCTTCGACGGCCGGCATCTCGCGCACCTCCGGCTCGATATCGGGCAGGCGCGAAGCGATTTCGCCCCGGCCGCTGGCGAACTCCTTGTCGTCCCAGTAGCGAATCAGTTCCTTGTCGAATCGCTTGTAGCTTATGCCGAACGCCCTGCGGAAGGCCTTTTCGTCGTCGACGTCGGCCCGGTTGATTTCCTGCAGGTACTGCGCGATGCCCTGCTGCAGCCGAGCGTTGCTGTGGAGGTAGTGCACCATCAGCCAGCCCTGGGCGTATTGCAGCGAGCGGCCGCCCTTGCCGCGCAGCGGGTCGCGGGTCAGGCTGCTGCCGATATGGCCCATGTAGCGTCCCTTCGAATCAATCAATTCGAACGACGGGATCCAGTCGCTGACGCGCTTGAGGTAGGGCACGCGGTGCAGCGCCGGCTTGCCGATCAGGGCGTAGCCGTCGTCGAACTCCATCGTGGCCATGAATTCGGCAAAGCCCTCGTCGTACCAGCGCGGGTATTCGATCGGGCTGTACTGGTGCAGGATGTGATGCGTGTACTCGTGGAACAGCACGCGCTTTCCGGAAAGCTGCCAGTCCTCGTCGCCGTCCTCGAGCGACAGCACCGAGATCGGGCCGGCCGGGCGCGCAGTGTAGAAGCCCGCCGTACCGTAGGCCTTGGTTGCATCGAGGTACTCGTCGGCGCTGTCATAGGCATACACCGTGACCGGCACCGACGGCACGTCGCGGGTATTCAGCCCGGAGAGGTAGCCCACCGTGAAGCGGTATTTCTCGAGGTCGGTGGCCAGCGCGATCGCGCGATCGCGCTCGGCATTGGTGCGCACCACGAAATGCTCGGTGCGGACTTCGTGCCAGGTGTCGCCGTCCGACGCACGCGCCGACGATGCGTGCGCGAACGCAAGGCCGAGGCCGACAAGCGCGAATGCGAACAGACCGACAGAAGCGAATCTCTTCATTTTCCAACTCCCTACAAGCCGGCCTGAAATCCTACCAAACCGGGCCCGGAAATTTCCACCCCCTTGAATCGGACGGACGACATTGGGCCGGGACATCCACGATACGCGCCGGTATCGACGGTATACTCGAATTCAATTCAAGCCGATCGAATTCAGGCATGTCCGAACGCGAAATCATGGAATACGACGTCATCGTCGTCGGCGCCGGCCCGGCCGGGCTTTCGTGCGCGATGCGGCTCAAGCAGCTCGACGCCAATCTCAACGTCTGCGTCATCGAAAAGGCCGCCGAAATCGGCGGGCACATTCTTTCCGGCGCAGTCATCGAGCCCGGGCCGCTGGACCGACTCGTCGAGGGCTGGCGCGACGATCCGCCGCCGATATGCGTGCCGGCGACCAGCGACGATTTCGTGTTCCTGAGCAAGTCCGGCTCGCGCAAGCTGCCGACCCCGCCGCAGCAGAAGAACCACGGCAACTTCATCGTCTCGCTGGGCGCCATGTGCGCCTGGCTGGCGCCGAAGGCTGAGGAACTGGGCGTGGACCTGTTTCCCGGCTTCGCCGCGGCCGACCTGTCCTGTGACGACAACGGCGCGGTGCAGGGCGTGATCATCGGCGACATGGGCGTCGATCGAGAAGGCAACGAGAAGGACACCTACGTCCAGGGCATCGAGATCCGGGCGCCCATCACGGTGCTGGGCGAGGGCGCGCGCGGGCATCTGACCAAGCGCGCGATCAAGAAGTACGACCTGGCTGCCGACAGCGATCCCCAGGCCTACGGCATCGGCATGAAGGAGCTCTGGAAGCTGCCCGAGGGGCGGGTCAGGCCCGGTCACATACAGCACACCATCGGCTGGCCGCTGCCCAACCAGATCTACGGCGGCAGCTTCGTCTACCACCTGGACAAGGACAGAGTGGCGGTCGGCTTCGTCTGCGCGCTGGATTACAAGGATCCGGACTTTACGCCGTTCGAGGCGTTCCAGCAGTTCAAGCACCACCCGAGCATGCGCGAACTTCTCGAAGGCGGTGAAATCCTGTCGGCCGGGGCGCGGGCGATCGTGGAAGGCGGTTACCAGTCGCTGCCGAAGGTGGAAATGCCCGGCGCGCTGCTGATCGGCGATTCGGCCGGCCTGCTCAACGTGCCCAAGATCAAGGGCACGCA
This sequence comes from Lysobacterales bacterium, assembly GCA_002722315.1. Classification (GTDB taxonomy): domain Bacteria; phylum Pseudomonadota; class Gammaproteobacteria; order Xanthomonadales; family Wenzhouxiangellaceae. The sequence continues at coordinate 60,543 of PBLG01000008.1, forward strand.
CCAGGCGATGAAGTCCGGCATGCTGGCCGCCGAGCATATCGTCGAGAAGAAGTCCAGCGAGGGTTTCGACGCCCGCCTGCGCGCGTCCGACATCATGGCCGAGCTCAAGAAGGTTCGGAATATCCGGCCCGGATTCCACAAGGGCCTGTGGCGCGGCGTCATCACCGCAGGCATCGAGACCGTGACCGCCGGCAAGCTGCCGCGCACGCTGTCCAACCACGCCGACTACCAGCAGTACCGCAAGCGCAACGGTCACCAGTTCGACTACGACTTCGTCGAGCGCGACCTGCCGCCGCGCGATCGGCTGGCCTCGGTGTATTTCGCCTCGACCGAGCACGACGAAGACCAGCCGGTTCACCTTAAGATCGTCGAGCCGGATGTGTGCTTCACCCGCTGCGAGGAAGAGTACGGCAATCCGTGTACGCGCTTCTGCCCGGCCAACGTCTACGAGAAGGTCGAGGACGAAGACGGCAAACGTATCCAGATCAACGCCGCCAACTGCGTGCACTGCAAGACCTGCGACATCGCCGATCCCTACCAGGTGATCAACTGGGTCACGCCCGAGGGCGGGTCGGGACCGAATTACTCGAACCTGTAGCGGCGGACGTCTCCAGGGCGCGCAACCCTGGTCTGCGCGTAGGAGAGGTCTCCCGGCCGCGACAGGAAGCCGGTGGTCGGAAGTCGGAAGTCGCAAAAACATCGCTTGCAAGGCAAGCTCCCACACCTGTAAGCAAGATACGGCGCCGAATTCGGCCGGGACTTCTCTACGGGTGTGGGAGCCGGCCTCGCCGGCGATGAACCTGCCACCACCTCATCGATGAAGCCCTTCGCGAGCATGCCTGGCTCGCACACCTGCAGCAGGATAAGGCGCGCTCACCCCACCACTTTCGACCAGTGCTGTGGGAGACGCGGCTCCCACAAAAAACCCTTGGGTTCGTTCACCCGTCGCTGGAGTCTGCGCGCTTCATCTCGCCCATTCGCCGCATCGGGCGGCGTGCTTCGCCGTCGGCGCTGCGCAATTCCTTGTATTTGGCGATCTGGGCTTCGGTCAGGACCGCCGCCTGGTCGAGGTGAGCGGTCAGGTGGAGCGAGCGCAGGTGCGCGCGCAGCTCGGCGATTTCCAGCAGCAGCGAATCCATTGTTGCCGCGTTGACATCGCCTTCGGCGAACATCGCTTGCAGGCGCTTTTCAGCATCCACCACCTGTTTGCCGAGTTCCGGCGCGCGGGTCTTGACCCGGACAATGAGTTCGCGGGTCCGCTCGATCTGCCCGTCGGTAAGCTCCAGCGCCTCTGCGTGTTCGAGCACGTGCATCGGGCCGGGATAGCCGTTGGTTTCGGCCGCCCGCGCCATGCCCATGCCGCGACCCTGCTGCAGGTTGCGGAATTCGCGCGCCTGCATCGCTTCATGACCGCGTCCCTGGTGCCCGGCCTGTCCCTGTCCGCCCGGCTGCCCGGCGTGTTGCGCGGCGGCGGGCATCGCGGAAGCCACAAGCAATGCGGCAAGACATGCTGAAGCCCATATCGTTTTCGTGTTCATGATCATGTTCCTTGTGAATGCGTTGAAATGTTCGCGCGTTGCGTGAGTCGGCTTGACTTGACTGGATTACGGTTTCCGATTCTCCCGCATCGCGTGAATGACGCTGACGGCGTCGACGGTCTCGGCCACGTCGTGCACGCGCAGGATATTGGCGCCGCGCTCGGCCGCCAGCACGCCGGCGGCCACCGAGGCCGCAACCCGGTCGTCCGCAGCTTCCCGACCGGTGATCCTGCCGAGCATCGACTTGCGTGAAATGCCGGCCAGCAGCGGCAGGCCGAATTCGCCGAAGCGGGCGAAGCGGTCGAGCAGGTCGAGATTGTGGTGCAGCGACTTGCCGAACCCGAAACCCGGGTCCAGCACGAGGTTGCGCTCGCTCATTCCGGCCGCCAGGCATGTATCGATGCGTTCGCGGAAGAAAAGCCGCAATTCTTCGACAACGTCGTCGTATTTCGGTTGCAGTTGCATGGTGCGCGGCTCGCCCTGCATGTGCATGATGCAAGTCGGCACGCAGGTCTCGACCGCCGCCAGGAGCGCGTCGGGGTCGCGCAGGCCGTTGACGTCGTTGATCATCCCGGCGCCGGCCGCGACCGCCGCGCGCATGACCTCGCCCTTCATGGTATCGATGGAGACTGGCAAGTCGATCTCGGCGCGAACCGCCTTGATGACCGGCACCACGCGCTGGATCTCGGCCCGGGCGTCGACCGGCTCGGCGCCGGGGCGGGTGGATTCGCCGCCGATGTCGAGGATGTCGGCGCCTTCCGAGGCAAGCCGCCGCGCGTGCGCCAGCGCCGTTTCCAGCGAATCGAACCGCCCGCCGTCGGAGAACGAATCGGGCGTGACATTGACGATGCCCATGACCAGGATCCGGCCGGTTGCGGCGGCGTCGTGAATCGATTCGGCGAGGTCGCGGGGCTGGTCGGGCATGGGCGGCAAGTCGTGAGTGTTCTCGAAGATGATACCGGTATTCCCCCGTCCCCCAGGTTCTTGTAGGAGTGGTCTCCAGCCCGCGATGAATCTTCTAAGAATATGGATACGGGTTTCGTAGGAGCGGTCTCCAGGCCGCGAAATGTCGTAGCAGCGGTCGCCCGACCTGCAGCAAATCGGCGCGGCCTTGCCGCGGTGGGCTTGATTCGCGCCTACACGCACGCCGAAGCGGGTCGGCGCCTGGAGACGCCTCCTACGAAAATGGCAACGGGTTTCGTAGGAGCGGTCTCCAGGCCGCGAAATGTCGTAGCAGCGGTCGCCCGACCTGCAGCAAATCGGCGCGGCCTTGCCGCGGCGGGCTTGATTCGCGCCTACACACACGTGCAAGCGGGTCCGGGGCCGTTTTTGACGCCAGACTCGTTACAATGGGTTGTTTAGCAACCCAGAGAGCCAACATACGATGAAAATTCTGGTTCCGATCAAGCGCGTGGTCGATTACAACGTCCGCGTCCGCGTCAAGTCCGACGGTTCGGGCGTCGAGACCGAAGGCGTGAAGATGTCGATCAACCCGTTCGACGAAATCGCGCTGGAAGAAGCGCTGCGGATCAAGGAAGCCGGCAACGCCGAAGAGGTCGTGGTCTGCTCGATAGGCAGCAAGGATTGCCAGCAGCAGCTCCGCACAGGCCTGGCCATGGGCGCGGATCGCGCCATCCACGTTGTCACCGACACCGCCGTGCAGCCGCTGGCGGCCGCCCGGATTTTCCTCAAGCTGATCGAAAAGGAAAGCCCCGGCATCGTTTTCCTGGGCAAGCAGGCGATCGACGACGACAACAGCCAGACCGGCCAGATGCTGGCAGCCCTCTGGGACAGGCCCCAGGCCACGTTCGCCTCGAAGGTCGAGCTCTCCGACGGCACGGCGAAGGTCACCCGCGAGGTCGACGCCGGGCTGGAAACGCTGGAAGTGGACCTGCCGGCGGTGCTGACCTCCGACCTGCGGCTCAACGAGCCGCGTTTCGTCAAGCTGCCCGACATCATGAAGGCCAAGCGCAAGCCGCTGGATGAAATTGCGCTGGACGACCTCGGCGTCGAGGCCGCCGCCCAGCTCGAGGTGACCGCCCACGAGCCGCCGCCGACCCGTTCGGGCGGAAGAATCCTGGAATCGGCCCAGGAGCTGGTCGACGAACTGAAAAACAAGGGACTCCTGTAATGGCACGCGTACTCATCATCGCTCAACACGAAGACGGCGCGCTCAACCCGGCCACGGCCAAGACACTTGCCGGCGCCAAGGGCCTGGGCATAGCCGATATCGACATCGCGGTGTTCGCCGAAAGCGGCGCCGGGGTGGCGCAGCAGGCCTCCAGGCTCGACGGCGTGACCCGGGTGCTCATGATCGAACACGCCGATTTCGCTCATCCGACCGCCGCGCGGATTGCGCCGGAAATCAAGGCGTTGGCCGACGACTACAGCCACATTCTCGGCCCGTCGACCACCTTCGGCCGCGACCTGATGCCGCGCGCCGCGGCGTTGATCGGCGTCGGCCAGGTGTCCGACGTCCAGGAAGTGCTCGACAGCCATACCTTCAAGCGCCCGATCTATGCCGGCAACGCCATCGTCACGGTCAAGGCGCCGGCCGATCAGACCGTGGTCGCCACTATCCGCTCGGCGTCCTATTCGGCCGCCGCGGAAGGTGATTCCGCATGTGAAGTCGAGACGCGCGAGGCCGCGGCATCGGATCCCGGCCATACCCGCTTCGTCAACCTGGAAACCGGCGGCGGCGACGGGCCGGACCTGCAGACCGCCGACCGCGTGGTCTCGGGGGGACGCGCCATGGGTTCGTCGGAAGGCTTCGACGTGATCTACAGCTTCGCCAAGAAGCTGGGCGCGGCGGTCGGCGCATCGCGCGCCGCGGTCGACGCCGGCTACGTGCCCAACGAACTGCAGGTCGGCCAGACCGGCAAGATCATCGCGCCGGAACTGTATTTCGCGATCGGCATCTCGGGCGCCATCCAGCACCTGACCGGGATCAAGGACGCCGGCACCATCGTGGCCATCAACAAGGACGCCGAAGCGCCGATCTTCGAAGTGGCCGACTACGGCCTGGTCGGCGACCTGTTCGAGATCGTCCCGGAGCTCGAAAAGCTCATCTGAAGTCGGCAGGCCCTGCGAGGGCGCCCGGCCCCGAAGCCCTTTCCGGTGGGAAGGGCTTTCGGCCCCGAGCTCTTTCCTGCGCGCCGGCGTCCAGCCCGTAGCTCGTTTCCGGGGTAGGGCCTCCAGCCCGAAGCGCTCTCCTGTGGAAGGGCCTCCCACAGCCTCGGCCGACACGGGCGGGATGGTATCTTTCATCCTAATCCGCCGAAAGGGCCCCGATGCGCGGCGTAGAGCAAATCCCGTGGCTGTACGACCTGTCCATGGCGTTGATGCCCGGCATGCAGCGCTGGCGGCGCTCGCTGGCCGCGCTGGCCCGCGGTCGGGTGCTGGAGGTCGGCTGCGGCACTGGCCGGATGCTGCCGCTGTATCCCGATCCGGTCGCGGTCTTCGCGCTCGATCCCAACCGCGCAGCGCTGGACCGGGCAAGGCGCCGCTCGCCGGAGGCCGGCTTGATGGTCGGCAGCGCCGAGCACCTGCCTTTCCCCAATGCATCATTCGATTCCGTCGTCTCCGGGCTGGTCTTCTGCAGCGTCCCGGATCCGGCCCGCGGCCTGGCCGAGATTCACCGCGTGCTCAAGCCCGACGGCCGCCTCCTGATGCTCGAGCACGTCCACGCCCGAAACCGCGTCGGACGCTGGCTGCTCGACACGCTCCAGCCGCCGTGGACGCTGATCACCGGCGGCTGCCATCCCAACCGGGATACCGAAAAAATCGTCGAAAATGCAGGCTTCTGCATCGAACGCGATCACTACAGGTCGCAAGGCGTGATGCGGCATTTCGTGGCAAGGAAGGATTTAGGTTAGCTGGTTAGGTGGTTGGCTGGTTGGTTGGTTGGTTGTTGGTTGGTTGGTTGTTGGTTGGTTGGCTGTGGGAGGCGCATCCTGCGCCGATGACGTTCTCACCGATCGGGGCTCGAAGCCCCACACCGAACCTCGGCACTGCAGCCCGCTACGGGTGTGGGAGCCGGCCTTGCCGGCGATTGGAGTCCCGGATCGGATCAAAGTTATAACAAATGTTATTATTCAGTATCGATACCACTATCGATACCAGAAGACGCCCAGGAGATGCCCCAATGACCCGCAAGCTGAAACTGACCGCCATCGGCAATTCCACCGGCGTGATCCTGCCCAAGGACCTGCTCGAACGCCTTCGTGTAAGCCGCGGTGATGAACTGATGGTGCTCGAGACGCCCGACGGCATCAAGCTCACGGCATTTGATCCCGAGTTCAGCCGGCAAATGGAAATTGCCGAGCGCATCATGCGTGAGGATCGAGACCTGCTCAGGAAGTTGGCGGAATGATTGCGGGTGATCCGGTCTGGGTTTCCGCCGAACTTGTCGAGGCGGTTCATGAGCGCCAGATCGCCGAGCACGGCGGAGGCGCCGGGATTCGCGATCGCGGTTTGCTTGAGTCGGCACTGGCGAAGCCGCGGCAGCTGTACGCCTACGGCGATGAGGATGTCGACATTTCAGCGCTTGCCGCAGCTTATGGTTACGGGATTGCGCGCAATCATGCGTTTGTGGACGGCAACAAGCGAACCGCTTATGTCGTAATGCGGTTGTTTCTGGTCTTGAACGGCTGGGAGCTCGTGGCCCGGATGCCCGACCGCTACACCACCATGATCGACCTGGCCGCCGGCCATCTCGCCGAGTCGGAGCTGGCGGACTGGCTTCGCGCGAATAGCCGCCCCGAAAAAATCAGCGAGCCCGACGCCGGATACGCGTGACCGGAAAGCCGACGGCACGTGTTCGCCGTTGACGACGCAGCGCGAAGCGCTCCCGTACAATCGCCAGATGAACCAACTCGCCCAGATTCCGCTGTCGAGCCTGACCGTCACCTTTCTTGCGCTGACGGCCATCATCGCGCTGCGCTACGCAATGATCTCGGGGCTGTTCTACTGGCTGCTGTGGGGCAGGGCGCCGGAGAAGGTGCGGGCGATCAAGCTGATGAAAGGCACGCCCGGCCCCGGCGCGGTAAGGCGCGAGATCGAGTGGTCGCTGCTGTCGTCGTTCATCTACGCCGCACCTGCCGCGGTGGTCATCGAACTCTGGAAACTGGGCGTCACCGCCGTGTATACCGACATCGACGCCTACCCGCTGTGGTGGATTCCGGTCAGCGTGTTCGTCTACCTGTTCCTCCAGGACACCTATTTTTACTGGACGCACCGGGCGATGCACCATCCGGCGCTGTTCCGCACCATGCACCGCGTCCACCACGAATCGCGCCCGCCCACGCCCTGGGCGGCATTCTCGTTTCACCCGTATGAATCGATCGTCGGCGCCGTCTTTCCGCCGCTGCTGGCGCTTTTCATCCCCATCCACGTCGGCGCGGTACTGTTCATCCTCACCCTGATGACCATGGCGGCGGTATTCAATCACTGCGGCTGGGAGATCTTCCCCAAATGGTGGCTGCGGGGCCCGCCCGGTCGCCACCTGATCACCGCCGCGCACCACGACCTGCATCACAAGAACCCGCGCACCAACTATGGGCTCTACTTCCGATTCTGGGACAAGCTCATGGGCACCGACGTGATGGAGAGCGAGTACGACTTCCTGAAACCACGCCCCGCGGAACCCGGTCGCATTTCGTAGGATCGGTTCCGAAATGACGCCCGTTTTCTTGCGCTCCTGCAGGAAATGCGTAAAATATGATTCAATCATATTCGAGCCGGCCCTCCCCATGAAGACCATTACCGCCACCGAACTCGCAAGAAACCTGCGCAAGGTGCTCGACCGGGTCGCCGAAACCGGCAGCGAATACTCGATCGAGCGCAATCGGCAGGTGGTCGCACGGGTCGTGCCCGGTGTGCGCGAGCAGAACGCGCTGGAAGCCATGGGAGACCTGTATCAGCGCCTCCCGGCGGGCGCTGCAGCGAACTGGGAGGAAGACGCCAGGAAGGCGGGGGGCAAGCTCGACGATGACCTGCGCGATCCCTGGGCTGATCACACGTGATTCGCGGCTATTTGATCGATACCTGCATCTGGATCGACGTGGAGCAGGGCCGCCTGGGCCCGTCGGACATCGCCGGCGTCACCGGCGAAGCCCCGGTATTCCTGTCTCCGGTCACCCTGGCCGAGTTGAAACTCGGCGTCGAGATCTGCACCGACCCGGCCATCCGCCAGCAACGGCAGGTCACCTTTCGGCGCATGCTGCGAAAGCCGATTCTGCAGATCGACGGCGGCACCAGCGAAGTCTTCGGCGAAATCGCTGCGGCCATTCTGCAAGCTGTCCGGCAACCGGGCGCCGGGCATCGACACCGAACCCAGGATCTATGGCTCGCCGCCCAGGCCATACAGCACGACCTGCATTTTCTGACCCGCAACCAACGCGACTTCCGCGACATCCCCGGGCTCCGGTTGTCGACAATCGGCTGACCGGAGGGGTTCGGCCTGCAAACACTGTCGCCCCGGCCTTGAGCCGGGGCCCAGCGTCTTGCCAGCTGCAAGTCGGCGTTGCATCGCCGACGAAAACTAATCGCGAAAGTTCTTGAACTGCAGCGGCTGGCCCAGCTCGGCCTCGCGCATCAGCGCCATGGCCTGTTGCAGGTCGTCGCGCTTCTTGCCGGTCACGCGCACCTGTTCGCCCTGGATCGCTGCCTGCACCTTGAGCTTGGAGCCCTTGATCAGCTTCACGATTTTCTTTGCCATCTCGGTTTCGATGCCTTCCTGGATGGTCACGTTCTGGGTCGCGGTCTTGGCCATCACCTCCGGCTCGTCGGTGTCGACACAGTCCAGGTCCACGCCGCGCTTGGAAAGCTTGCCGTAGAGGATGTCGAGCATCTGGGATAGCTGGAACTCGGACTCGGTCTTCAGAGCGATCCGGTTGCCGTCCAGTTCGAACATCGACGCGGTGCCCTTGAAATCGAATCGCGTGGAGACCTCGCGGTTGGCCTGGTCCACGGCATTGGCGATTTCGTGGTGATCGACTTCGGAAACGACATCAAAACTGGGCATTGCAGGTGCTCGTGGTTTGGAATGCGGTAATCATACCCGCCTGATTCACGAATCGTCATCGACGATCAGATCGTCGATATCGACCCGAAGCACCTCGGAAAGCCGCTGCAGACTTTTTACCGACCCGCTTTTTGCGCCCGATTCGATCTGAGAGACGTACGACTTGCCCATGCCCGCGGCCTCGGCCAGCTCCTGTTGCGTCATGCCCCGGTATTTGCGCCAGACCGACAGCGGATGTGCGCCCTCCAGCAGCCGGCGGACGATTTCCATGGGCACGGTCTCGTCGTAACCCGCAGCCAGCTCACGCACGGAGCTGTCGGCGGCCCGGATGTCTTCGGCATCCTCGGCCAGGGCACAGATGCGCCGCCATTCGTCGATCGGTACGATCGCGTATTCCTCGATACCGTCTTTTTCGATGACCTGGATATTCGTGTTCATTTGTAAATATCACCTCTGGGCCCGGCATTGATTACCAGCAGAACAAGTTCATCGCCGCGAATGTCGCAGATGGCGCGATATCGGCCGATCCGCAACCGCCAGTACCCGGAACCGGTCATTTTTTTCCAATCGCCCGAATAATTCGGCGGGTCGGCAGCGATCTGCTCCAGCTCGTCGAGCATTCGACCCGAAATCTGGCGCGGCATTCGGCGTAGCCCCTTGATCGCAGTTTTCTTGAAGGCAACCGAGTACACAAAAGCAGTATACCGAGGGGTTTGCTATTAGTAAACCTTGGATCGTTTGTCTGCTGAGTTCAACGTCGTCGTCCTGCCATAATGGGCTCTCACTTCCGACGGTCATCCTGCGGATTGAACCGTCCGGTGTCTCGACTTGCAGGGTATAACGCACGACGTTATATTCACACAATGACACGGAGTTTTGCCAGCAGACTTCCTGAAATTCATCCCGGCGAAGTGCTGCTGGAAGAATTCCTGAAGCCGTTGGGGTTGAGCCAGAACGCGCTGGCCCGCGCCATTAAAGTGCCGCCGCGGAGAATCAACGAAATCGTGCTGGGAAAACGTCGAATCACGGCAGATACAGCCACTCGGCTGGCCCGGGCCCTCGGTACATCCGAACGGTTCTGGCTGGGCCTTCAGGACGATCACGACCTGGAGCAGGCGCACCGGAAGCTCGGAACCGAGCTGGAAGATATCCGCAATATTGCCGCGTAGGCAGCGTTCAAAGGTCAGCTGTTTCCGATAAGCCCTCGCTCTCGACCCGGTTCCGTCGTCCCGGACCTGATCCGGGACCCAGCGTCTTTTCGCTGTGCTTCATCGGGCTCGCCCGACTGGACTCCCGCGCCCCGATCGACAACAATCGAGCCATGCGCCCGCGCACCGTCCGCCTGCTGACCCTGCTCGCCGTCGCCGCCGCAATTGCGGCCTACCATTTCACCCGCGACGCCGGCCCACCTGACTGGGAGCGGCCGCTGAAAGTGGTGATATACCCTGAAAACGCCGACGGCAGCGAGCAGGTTCGGGCGCACATTCAGGCGTTGGATTCCGACCGCTTCCGGGCCGTGGAGAATTACATGTCCAAGCAGGCCGGCCGCTACGATCTTGCGATTGAAAGGCCCTTCATCCTGGAGCTGGCCGATCCGATCACCGGCGCGCCGACCGCGCCGGATTACCGAAGCTTCCGGGCTTACCTGCAATGGGGGCTNCGCCTGAGGCTCTGGTACTGGACCTTCGACGATCAGGGTCGGGCACCCGACATCACGCTGATCGCCCGCTATCGCCGGGCCGAGGACGGTGGTGACGATGGTGATGACAATGGTGGTGGCAATCGCGGCAGGCTTCACTCCCTGGGCATTCCCGAAATGAACCTCGCCGTGGCGAACCTGGTCGCCGGCGAGTCCAGCCAAGGACTGAACGACGTCGTCCTGGCCCACGAACTGCTGCACACCGTCGGCGCCAGCGACCTCTACGACCCCGCCANCGGCCTGCCCGAGTACCCGGAAGGCTACGCCGACCCGGACCGCCGGCCGCGCCACCCCCAGACGATGGCAGAACTCATGGCCGGGCGGATCCCGGTGGCGCCCGGCAGGGCGGAGCAGGCCGAGCGACTCGACCGGACGATCGTAGGCCATGAAACGGCGACCGACATCGGTTGGAAGCGGCGGTAGCCGTTATTCGGGTTTCAGGGTCCCGAATACTCGTATCGAGAAACTTCCCGTCGTCCCGGACTTGATCCGGAATCTTGACCTACAGCCCCGAGCGGGCCCTGCGGAAGAGGCTTGGCGTCAGGTCTTGCTTCTTGCGCATCGAGTCCGGACACCCATCGAGTAGGAATTTTCCTACAAGGATTCGGGGCATTTTCCGATTGTGCAGGAGGGTTTCGCAACGTAGCCTGTTTCCAATCTCCGAAATTGGCGCGGCATGCCACAGGCCCGAAAAAATCAGATATCGCTGGATGCGACGTCCACGTACCACTGCATCTCACGATGCGTCCGGCGGCATTTCCTTTGTGGCAAGGACCCGCTTACCGGAAGGGATTTCTCGCATCGCCGCGACTGGATTCGGTCCCGGATATTCGAGCTTCAGGCAATCTTCGCCATCGATGTCTGCGCCTACGCCGTGATATCCAATCACGTGCACTTGGTCTTGAATGTGCAGCAGGATGTTGCGCTGAACTGGGACGAGCGGGAGGTGGCGGAGCACTGGCTCGAGCTGTTCGGCGGCAAACCCCTGCTACGCAGCTTCGCGGCCGGTGAGAGACTCTCCGACGCACAATCAAGCGCGGTTGCGTCCTGGATCGACAAGTACCGCGAACGCCTGTTCAGTATTTCCTGGTTCATGCGCTGTCTCAACGAGCCCATCGCTCGAGCCGCCAACGCGGAAGACAACGTGACCGGGCGCTTCTGGGAGGGACGGTTCAAGAGCCAGGCGCTGCTGGACGAGGCGGCAGTTATCGCAGCCATGGCTTACGTGGATCTCAACCCGATTCGGGCCGGCATGGCTGAAACGCCAGAAGAATCGGATTACACCTCGATCCAGCAGCGAGTGCTTGAGCAGGACCCCAAGCTTGCTGCCAGGGAGCAGGCGTCGATTGAGGCGCTGCCGGAAGACCTGCGCTCGGCGATCGGTCGACTGATGCCGTTTTCCGATCAAACGCTCAATGACCCTGAGCGCTGTATCCCTTACCAGAGTCAGGACTATCTCGAGCTTGTCGACTGGTCCGGCCGCGTGATCGTCGAAGGCAAACGCGGCAATATCCCGGACGACCTTCCACCAATACTGGAACGCCTGAAGATCGATCCCGACAATTACGTCCGGTTCATCAACCGAACCCAGAAAAGTCGGTTCCACGGCTTCATCGGCAGCGTCAAATCGATGCGAAGTCTTGCCGAGGATTTCGGACGGTCCTTCGTGAAGGGCCAAGCCGCAGCCGCGGCGTTGTTCAGTCCGGGCTAGCCGCCCGCCCGATCTAAAAAATCCCGGATGGTCGGAAGGCCAGATTCGGCGTGTCTGAAATTCAGAGGAGTGGTCAAGAATTGATCAATTTGTAGGGCTAGCGGAGGTTTTCGAGCACTCTCGATCAGGCGGCCTGAAACCGAAAAGAAGGGGGCGTAGTTTCCCTTTGGATATGGGTGTCTCGGTCATTCGTCAATGGCCGAGTTGCCAGGATTGGCGTGCGTGGAATTCGGGTTCGGCTTGTTCCGGAGCCGGGGTTCCGACTCTTTACCGACGGGAAAGAGATTTCTTCGGGGCTGGTGGACGACTGGCGCCGTGAATCAGGGTTTGGTGGTTCTCTGAGTAGTGCCTGTCCAGGTTCTCTCTGGTTCTCTGAGTAGTGCCTGTCCACGTCCATTCCATGGCCGAGTTGCCAGGATTGGCGTGCGTGGAATTCGGGTTCGGCTTGTTCCGGAGCCGGGGTTCCGACTCTTTACCGACGGGA